>NZ_MWWY01000033.1 GCF_002259755.1 Bifidobacterium hapali | reverse complement strand
CGGCCTTCATGATGCCGCCCCCGCCGTCGCACACGAGCACGTCCGGTGGCGCGATGCGCGCCATCAGGCTCTGCCACGCCGCCGACCGTTCGCTTTTGGCGATGTGCCAGCCGATCACGTGCCCGTCGGCGATGGCGATCAGCACCACGGCGTCGCGGTGCAGGTGAATGCCGTCCACATGCACCACGTGATGCACCTCGTCCACCAGGGGCACCGGCGGCCACAGGCCCCACATCAGCTCGCACCGGCGGCGCAGCGTGCGGGAGGGCAGGTCGTGCTCGGCCTGCGACCGTTTGGAAAACAGCCAGTCCAGTCCGCACCGCAGGTCACGGGCCCTGTTGTCGCGCGACTGGGTGCGCGAGCTCCCGCAGCCGGCGTCCCGGCACCGCCACCTGACCCGCCCCGAGCTTGTTCTTCCGTTCCGTTTCATCGGCTCGCCGCACACGGCGCAACTGGGTGTGTTCATCCACCCAATCTGCCACGCCAACTCGAAAGCCGCTCAACCGTTGTCCCGAAAGGCCTCACAGCCTGTTCCGGACACACATTCTGGCCGACTTCAAGTTCCCCGCCCATACAACTCGAACAGGGGAAACGCCCACTGCCACAAAGGAAAGCGAGCCAAAACAGACACACATTTTGGCCTATAACCCTATTTTTTATCTAATGCCAATAGCGGCTCCCTGGCTCCCCTAGCAAGGGAGCCAGAAACATAGCAAGAGAGCATTTTCCGCCACTCCTCCCAGTGCGTGGCGGTTTTCGCTCGCTAACCACCACCTCAGCGAGCATTTTCCGCCACTCCCCTTAGTGCGTGGCGGTTTTCGCTCACTGACCACCACCTCAGCGAGCATTTTCCGCCACGCGATACTCAAGGCTTGGTATGATAAATACGGAGCACGTATTGATTTCCATGCACAGCAGCAGCCGGAATCATTCGCACAGAATATGACAAAAATTAACAGAACTCGTCCATAATCTTCGCCCTACCGTGGCACAATAGGACGTATGGTAGCAAAAAATGCGGGTCTTCCCGCCACCCCAGCTGATCTGATTAACGTCGATGAGGTCATCAGTAAGTACTACGACCTCGTCCCTGATCCGTCCGTTCCCGAGCAGCGTGTCGTGTTCGGCACCTCCGGTCACCGCGGTTCTTCCCTCAAGACTTCCTTCAACGAGGCTCATATCGTCGCGATTTCTCAGGCCATCGCTGAATACCGCAAGAAGGCCGGCGTTACCGGTCCGCTGTACCTCGGCGCCGACACGCACGCACTGTCCGCTCCAGCTAAGAAGACCGCTATCGAGGTCCTCGTCGCCAACGGCGTGCACGTGCGCATCGACTCACGCGACGACTTCGTGCCAACCCCGGTCGTCTCGCAAGCAATCCTGACGCACAACCGCGCAGCCGACGGCACCCAGCGTTTCACTGGCGACGGTCTGGCTGACGGCATCGTCGTCACCCCGTCTCACAACCCGCCAACCGACGGTGGTTTCAAGTACGACCCGGTCACCGGCGGCCCGGCTCCAGCCGACGTCACCAACGCGATCGCTGCGCGCGCCAACGAACTGCTCGGCGATTACAAGAACGTCAAACGCGTACCGTACGAGGAAGCCATCAAGTCTGAGTTCGTTGAGGGCTTCGACTTCCGCGATCACTACGTGTCCGACCTCGGCAACGTGATCGACTTCGATGCGATCCGTTCTTCCGGTGTGCGTCTCGGCATCGATCCGCTCGGCGGCGCATCCGTGAACTACTGGCCGCTGATCAACGAAAAGTATGATCTGAACATCGGCGTGGTGCGTCCGGAAGTTGATCCGACGTGGCGTTTCATGACCATCGACCACGACGGCAAGATTCGTATGGACCCGAGCTCGCCGTACGCGATGAAGGGCCTCGTGGACGAGCTCAACGCCGGCGCGTGGAGCAAGTACGATCTCGTCGGCGGCACCGACCCGGATGCCGACCGTCACGGCATCGTCTGCCCTGACTGGGGTGTGATGAATCCGAACCACTACATCGCTGTGTGCGTGGAGTACCTGTTCGGCGGTAACCGTCCGGGCTGGCCGAAGGGCGCAGCCGTTGGCAAGACGCTCGTATCTTCGTCGCTGATTGACCGCGTGGCCGCGTCGATTAACGCGAAGGTTATCGAGGTGCCGGTTGGCTTCAAGTGGTTCGTGGACCCGCTGTTCAGTGGTGAGGTCGCGTTCGGCGGCGAGGAGAGCTCCGGCATGAGCTTCCTGCGCAAGGACGGTCGTATCTGGACCACCGATAAGGATGGTCTGATCCCTGATCTGCTGGCTGCTGAGATCACCGCGAAGACCGGCAAAAACCCAGCTCAGCTGCATCAGTCGCAGGTTGAGCGTTTCGGCGAGAGCTGGTACAAGCGCGTTGATACGCCGACCACGTTCGAGCAGAAGCAGAAGTTCGCTAAGCTGACCGGCGACGATGTGACCGCAACTCAGCTTGCAGGCGAAGACATCACAGCCAAGCTGACTGAAGCTCCTGGCAACCACGCCAAGATCGGCGGCCTGAAGGTCACGACCAAAGATAACTGGTTTGCCGCTCGTCCGTCCGGCACCGAGAATATCTACAAGGTGTACGCTGAGTCGTTCGAGTCTCCGGAGGCTCTCGACAAGGTGCTCAAGGAAGCTGAAGAGGTCGTTGACAAGGCGCTCGCCTGATGCGTTGACGATTGATTTGTTAGCGATTGCTTAAGTGGGTGTCTGTTCTGTGATTCGCAGAACAGACACCCACTTTTTTGTTATTCACATACCGTTTCACAGCATGTTTCACGCCACGTTTCACGAACTGCATCGCAGTTGATGCAGTGGTAATGTGCCTCCGTGATACCCATTCCTCGTGGCGGAAAATGCTCGCTGAGTGACCTCTCAGCGAGCATTTTCTGCCACTAACACTCCTTAGTGGCAGAAATCTCACGCTAGCACCAGTGTAAGCGAGCGTTTTCCGCCACGCGGAATTCCCACTGGCAGAAAACGCTCGCTTACGGGCCACTCAGTGAGCGTTTTCCGCCACGCGATATCACGACACGGACACAGGGAACGGTGCACAAGGAGCTTGCGACATCAATAGCAGCAGCGACAGCACGACAGCAGCAATAGCGACAGCAACCGCACGACAGAGCAGCACAACAGCATCGCGTTTCACAGATCGGACTACTAATAGTCAATATGACTATATCTAGATGTAGCGTTGCGAACTGTATCGCGGAACACACATGCAGACAGACAATCCAGTCAACTGATTGGACTGCCAAATAACCAGAAAGTCAGCCGTTCGCTAATTCGCGAACGACTGACCACATGCAGCCAACCGCGATCCCACAAGCGAGAGCACCGACCAACCAACCGCGCACCTCGCAGAAAAACGCAACCAGAAGAAGGAAGTCATGAACGATCTCATCAACGGCGTCACAAACGCTATCAATCCCAAGCGAGTCGTGCAGGAACTGCTCGATTTCCAAACCGGCGAATTCGTCCTCATCGCAGCAATGCTGCTCGCGCAGATCATCTCGTTCATCTTCACCGGCTCCTACACCGCCGCCGACTGGATCGGCCTGATCTCCGGCATCTGCATCGTCTTCAACCTCATCCTCGTAGACCGCGGCCGCCTGACCAACTATCTGTGGGGCTTCCTCGGCTGCGCGACATGGCTGTGGGTCGCCGTCATGAATCATCTCGTCGGTGACATCTTCTCGCAAATCTTCTACGTGATCATGCAGTTCGTCGGCGTGTACGTCTGGCAGCGTCAACTCGATCGACAGAAAAAAGTAACTGCCGACGCACAAGTCAAGCAGTCCGATCAGTCCGAGGAAGTCAAGGCGCGCAACATCACGTGGTGGCAAGGTCTGCTCGCGATCGTGCTCACTGTCGCTGTCTATCTGATCGTCGTGTTCACATCGCACGCGACCGGCGGCGTACAGATTTGGCTTGACGGCACGCTGCTGCCGCTCGGTATTATCGGTCAGGTCCTGATGACGTACGGTTACCGTTCACAATGGATCGCATGGCTGCTGCTCGACGTGATCAAGGTCGTCATTTGGTGGAATCAGCTTGCTGCGGGCGGCCCTGGCGCAATGTCGATGTTCGTACTGCAGCTCGTGATGCTCGTCAACGGTTTCTACGGTACATGGGTGTGGTTCCACAAGGAGAACGTCATCTCCGAAGCGGCCGCACGCACTGCCGATCCAGCTCCAGCGAAGGCGTGATATCACGATGCCACGTTGTAATCTCACTACTGCCCCACTGACCGGCTCGCGTTTCGCGGTTGTCGTCAGCCGATTCAGTCCGCTGCACGCCGGGCTGGAGCAGCGTATTTACGATCTTGCGTCGCGCTATGACGGTGTTGTGCTGGTTCTTGCGTCGAGGCCAGACCCGAACGATGGTATCGGACTCGACAGTCTCACCGGCATGAGCGTGCGTAACCGGTTCCGGTATTTGCGTGAAGCGTTTAACGACGATCCGGCAATCAGTCCGAAGAAGCTCATCTGCGCTGTATCGACGTCGAGTGTCGACGCACCAGACTGGATAAAACAGCTGCAGGATGTAGTGTTATCTGCGCTCGCGCAACCGACTCAAGCCAGCGAGATCACTGTTGTCACGGATATTGTGCCGCTTAATCGCACGTTGCGTAACACATGGCCGACGGTGGCTTCTGAGTCTGTGAAACAGACTGTGAAACAGACTACGTCTGAACAGACTACTGCTGACCAGGCATCAACAAAACAGCTAGCTGACCAGCCTAAGGAGACGTCACCCGAACGCACACGCTGGAACGTCGGCACGTTCATCGACGGTTCCGACGAACTACAACGCACGATCTGTGCGCATCCGCACGATCGCGCATACTGGTCAACCATTAATCACACGTTCCGCCGCGAATTCACCACCGTCGTACTCGTCGTCGGCAGTGCGTCCGTCGGCAAAACGACGATGGTTACGCGACTGTCGAAACTGTTCGACGCACCGATCGCCGTCGAATACGCGCGCGAGTTCGAGGAAAATCGCAACGTTGACGACGACGAACTCACCGCGTTCGACTATCAGCGGCTCATCTTGAGCAAGTTCGCGCAGAACGAGCAGGCACTCGCATCCGACGCGAATCACGGCATTGTGTTTCTCGACACCGACGCAATGGTTACGAAAACATACGTTGAGCGGTATCTGCCGGTCGAGGAAGCCGCGCGTCTCGACTCGACGTTCGACATGGTGATTCGGCAGGAACGGCCTGATCTCGTGCTGGTGATTCCGCCGGTTACTGAGTATGTGGACGACGGATTCCGCGCGATGCAGTGGGCGTCCGACCGATACAAGTTCCATGAGACGCTCATGCGAGTGATTCGCGAGTCACCGTACGCCGACCGCGTGGTCATGCTCGATGATCGCACGTTTGCCGAGCGTGATGCGCATGCGATTCGTGTGATCGGCGAGCGCACCGGGTTCACTCCGCGACAAGACAGTCCCCTCGTGGCAGAAAATGCTCGCTGAGAGGGGTGTTAGTGAGACTTTTCTGCCACTCACCACTCTGCGTGGCGGAAAACGCTCACTGAGAGGGGTGTTAGCGAGCGTTTTTCTGCCACACACGCTCCCCCTGATATCCCTTGCCCCCCTGCCACCCCTTTGACACCCCCACTGGCGGAAAATGCTCACTGAGCAGGCTGTCAGCGAGACATTTCTGCCACTCACCACTCTGCGTGGCGGAAAACGCTTGCTTAAGCCTCTCTCAGTGAGACTTTTCTGCCACACCCCCACTTTGCGTGGCGGAAAACGCTCGCTGAGAGGGGTGTTAGCGAGCGTTTTCTGCCACGCGGTATCGCTGCACGCAGCGGACGCGGCAGACACAGCGGACGCGGCGGGCACAGCGTACGGCAGACAGGGCACAGCGTACGGCAGGCTCGCGGCGATGATGCCGTGGGCACCTTATACTCAGGGCTATGACGATTACTGTATCTACTGACGGGCCAGCACTGGGCAATCCTAATGTCGAGCCGTATAACAGACAGTCCAGCGGACTGTCTGTAGGCGAGGTGAGCAGGCCTGCCCGCGAAGGGTCCGTTAGGATTGCCCAGAAAGCGAGCCAATCATGACAATCACTGTATCTACTGACGGTTCGGCGCTGGGCAATCCTAACGGACCAATGGGCTGGGCGTGGGCCGATCACGATGCGCACGCTGGCGGCACGCCCGGTCACGAGCATCCTGGCGATTGCGATGCCGGCGGCGCGACGAATGGCACGAATCAGATCGGCGAGTTGTGCGCGGTGCTCGAAGTATTGCGCGCGCATCCCGGCAGTGAGCCGCTGATTATCGAAACTGATTCTCAGTATGCGATTAACTGTTCGACGAAGTGGGTGCACGGCTGGAAGCGCAACGGTTGGAAGAACGCGCAGAAAAAACCAGTCAAGAACGCAGCGCTGATTAAGGCGATCGACGTGGAATTATCGCGCCGCGCAGGGTCAGTGAAGTTCGTGTGGGTGAAGGGTCACGCGGGCAACGCCGGCAACGAAAAAGTCGACGAGTTGGCTCGTACGTACGCTGGCGACTGCCGTTCGGGGGTGCGCGACGGCTATCTGCCAAAGGAAGGCTGGCAGTCGCTGCTAGCATCCGAGTATGCGAAAGGCACGGATGTGCCCGCAGACGCGCAAATGCTGATGGATGGTCTGATTTCTGAGAAAGATTATCATTTAGGACGCGGCGAGGATTCTGAAGACGCGGCACCTGCCGACGTCGATGACTTGCGTGATTCCGGCGCGTTATCCGCTGACGATTCCACCGATTCCACTGATTCTTCCGTTTTCGATATCGACAATCCGTATGCGTCGTCTCAGACGGAGGCAACGCATACGGATCAGACGGGATCGTTCGAACGAACCGCATCGCAGCCCATACAGTCAGTTTCCACGTCACCCGATCGCACACAAACTGCATCCGCACAGTCAATACTCGACCGAGCGACCCAGCCGACATCCGAACAATCGGCATCCAGCCAACCCAACCAACCAACCCGATCGTCATCCGATACCGAACGATCCGCATCGAACCAGGCAGTGAGATCGTTCGCAGTACAGGATCCTCAGCAGTCCCGCCCATCTGGACTCGCAGTATCCGGCACGTTGCAGTTCACTCCCCCACCGTCGTCGAGTCCAACGTACGACGGCAAGCCGCGCATGATCAGCGGATATGTGCTCGTTGACGGTTACGTGAACGGCGACGGTACGATCACGATCGACAGCGCACCGTTTATCATCCGCCAAAGCTGAACGCGACTGCTCTGCGGGTAACGAACAGGCCAACATACGACCACAAATCGCACCATAAACCGGACACAAGATCACAACAAGCAACATATCGGATACACTGAGAGGTAGGCCGAACGCAACTCGCGCGAGGCACGATTTCCGTCGTCCATCGAAGGAGAACACATGGATAAGGCACAGCAGGATGCGCTGAAGAAGGCGGCAGGTATCGAAGCCGCCAAGCTGATTACTAATGGCATGATCGCAGGTCTCGGCACCGGTTCAACCGTGCGATTCCTCGTGGATGAGCTCGGCCGTCGCGTCAAGGAAGAGGGTCTGCAGTTCACTGGCGTGACTACGTCGCGTCGCACGCAGGAGCAGGCTGAAGGCTACGGTATCAAGATCGTCGACATTGACGACGTTGACCACATTGACATCACGATTGACGGCGCGGACGAGGTCGACAAGAACTTCAACGGTATTAAAGGTGGCGGCGCGGCTCTGCTGTGGGAGAAGATTGTGGCCACCAACTCCGACAAGATCGTGTGGATTGTTGACGAGTCCAAGGTTGTGGACACGATCGGCAAGTTCCCGCTGCCGGTTGAAGTGATTCCGTTCGGCGCTGGCCATGTGATTAAGCGTTTCGAAGACCGCGGTTACAAGCCGACGCTGCGTCTCGACGCTGACGGCAAGCCGGTGCGCACCGATGAGAACAACTACGTGGTTGACCTGCACCTTGAGCGTATCGATCACCCGCAGGATTTGGCCGAAGACCTGATCACTACGGTTGGTGTGGTTGAGCACGGTCTGTTCCTCAACATGGTTGACAAGGTGATTGTCGGCGATCCGAATGGTCCGCGCGTGATGACCAACAGCAACAAGTGAGCTTGCGCTGGTAACTGGCATTGATGTTCTGGCGCATACTGTTTCCGAGCATTTTTCGAGCGTAACTGCGCGCAATTATGAAGGGTGCGCGCAGTTATGCTCGATTTTGAGGCAAAAAACGAGCGTAAGTGCGCGCGCATGTGTTGATTGCGCGCAGTTACGCTTGAAAAATGCTCGAAAGCTCTCGGAGACGCTCAAAAAACGCATATCCCGCAGTACAACAACTGCGCATTACTGTGTTTTTGCTTCTGAACCAGAACAGTGCCCCCAACAACAACCTTAATAACAACGAAAAAGCCCCTTACGTAAACCTTCCGGTTTGTAAGGGGCTTTTTGTGTTGCTCACCAAGTGAGCGAAAAGACTACTTGCGCTGGTGGCGAGTCTTACGCAGCAGTTTGCGGTGCTTCTTCTTGCTCATCCGCTTGCGGCGCTTCTTGATGACCGAACCCATCTCAGCCTCCGATCCTATGTAATGGAAAAGTTTGCAACTTGCCCAATAGTACACGTATTCGGGGACGAACGGTAACAGTCACCTATACGGGCGTTTTGACTGTGTTTACCGTCACGCAACCATATCAACTAGCAACTATGTAACCGTAAGACTTTGGGAATCATTCTCAAGCAAACCTGCGCGGTACATCTCACAGAGGGAACTTCTGATAGAACCGCTCAACCGCAGCCTTGGCGCCCATCGCTTGGAATACGACAGTATCATTTTGCCAAACCGCGATCGCCTTCTGTTCGTCGTTCGCATCAGTTTTGGCAGTATAACTGCCCTTCTCCTCACCGGAAACTTTCACCTTACCCGAGCCAAGCTCAGTGCCAGTCAGCGCACCCGACAGAGCAGTATACTGAGTCTTCGCAGCATCCGCAGTCGTCCACTGCGCCACGATCAACGTTACGTCCTTCGCACTATCGCCAGTCGAATACGTCAGCGTGTACTCTTCGAGCGGCGACGTACTATTCCACGTCGTGCTCGCATCTGCCTTCGTACGCGCGTAATTCAATACCGTGTCCGGCATCGCCTTGAGCAGTTCACTCGCACCATCAGGCAACGCGGTCGCCTTAATACTCGGCGTAGTCGGTTCCTCTTCCGTCTTGCTGTCCTCGCTATTTGAGTCTCCAGACGCAGACGTCTGACCAGCTCCCTGCTGCGACGCGGCGTTCTTGTTGAGCGCCCAACCCGGCCAAATAAACGCAGACAGCAGCGCGAGAACGATCACCAACGCCGCAGCAACCACGACGGCGATTAACTTACCGTGAGACGGCGATACAGAAGACGATGATTGAGTGTTCGACATGGCTTTGATTCTCTCACAGCCGCATGACGCGGACGAATCCGTAATTCTGCACTCGGGACGGCAGTAGACGCAGCGGAGAGAGCGGCATGTGACGACTGCGGCGGACTGCGATGGCGAGCAATGCATCGATCCCATCGATCAATAGGTCCATCGGCATTGTCGTCAAACACCGATAGCGTCGAGCGTATGGCGAAAACCTCCGTACAGTACGTGTGTTCCGAATGTGGTTGGAGCGGACCGAAATGGCTCGGCCGCTGTCCCGAATGCGGTCAATGGGGTACCGTCGAGGAATTCCGCGAGGCGCGACCAACCGCAACCACAGCGACGGGCAATCGTACCGCCGCACCCGGTCGCACCGCGCGAACCACAGCCGGTGTCGTATCCGCACAAGCCGCCGCCCGACCGATCACCGACATCACCACCGATACCGTCACCCGTATTCCTACCGGGTTTGGCGAGTTCGATCGCGTACTCGGTGGCGGTATCGTACCCGGCTCAGTCGTGCTCATCGCCGGCGAGCCTGGCATTGGCAAGTCCACGCTACTGCTGGAAACGGCGGGCAATATCGCGCGCGCCGCACAACAACGCGGCACTGCCGGTAAGGCGGCCAGTACTGGAGCCAGCACAACGACTCGCGGTCATGTCACAACTCGCGATCACGCGACCGATCACACGGCTGCCGACAATACACCCAACACAGCCACCAACGTCACTGCCAGCAGCATAACCAACACAACCAGCACACCACCGCGTCCCGTCCTCTACATCTCCGGCGAGGAATCACTCGCGCAAGTCCGTCTGCGAGCCGCTCGCATCAACGCAGTCGAGCCAAACCTACTGCTCGCATCCACCACCGACCTCGCTACCGCGTTGGGATTGATCGAACAGACGAAACCTGCGCTCGCGATCGTCGACTCGGCGCAAACGATCGTGTCGCAAGACGTCGATGGTATTTCAGGCGGTTCCACGCAAGTTCGTGAGGTTGCGAGCGCGCTCATCGACACTGCGAAACGGCTTGATGTGCCGGTTTTGCTGGTCGGTCATGTAACGAAAGATGGGTCAATTGCTGGTCCGCGCACGCTCGAACATCTTGTGGATGTGGTTTGTCAGTTCGAGGGCGACTCGCAAACCGCGTTGCGCATGTTGCGCGCGGTGAAGAACCGTTTCGGCCCGACCGACGAAGTTGGCTGTTTCGACATGAGCGGCGAAGGTATTGAGGAAGTGAATGATCCGTCCGGCTTGTTCTTGTCGTCAACCGGTGTGACGGATGCGAATGGAACCGCCACACCGCCAGTTGAGGGCACGTGCGTGACATTTACGTTGGACGGTCATCGTTCACTGCCGATCGAAGTGCAGTCGCTGGTGACCAGTTCGGTGCTGCCGACACCGCGCCGCGCGGTCAATGGCGTGGACACGAATCGGATTGCAATGCTCACAGCCGTGCTGTACCGGCATGGAAAGGTGAATCTGCTGGCAAACGACTTATATGTGTCGACGATTGCGGGCGGGCTGGCAAAGGAACCGGCGTGTGATCTGGCGATTGTGGCTGCATTGGCGAGCGCCGCGAAGTCACGCCCGATCGCGCGTACGACGTGTGCGATCGGTGAGATTTCGTTGACGGGTCAGGTTCGGCCGGTGCCGCGTTTGGAGTATCGTCTGCGAGAGGCGGCTCGGCTTGGGTTTACAACGGCTGTGGTGCCACCGTTGCGTAAAAAGGTCAATGTACCGGGGCTGCACGTCATCGAAGTCAACACCCTCAAGGATGCACTTGACGCAATCTGGAGCGGGACGGTGAAATGAAACGGGATGCGTCGCGTCGGTAGCGGCGAGTGAATCAGCGAACTTTGGCTTGTTTTGGAGTGCATCTTGCAGTTCTAGGTTATTTGGCCAAGTATGTAGGGTCAAGCGGTCGTAGTCGAGTGTTGGAAAATGGCCATTTTTCAACACTCGACTGAACGCAGAGATAGGCGGATACTCTGGCTAATGACCTAGAACTGCAAGATGCACTCCAAAAAAAAGCCAATCTGCTTCCGACGTACCGCTCGCACCACATTGACAGGCATCACGCATCCACATAAGAGTGGAACTTACCAAACTAAGGAAGGAGCACCCACATGGAGGATATGGGAAAGGGTATAGAATTCCCCGTTTGGGCCGCGCAGTATTCGCAGCGTACGAACCGTTCGTTGGCTGGAGCCCGCATTGCGGTACCGCAGCATGCCGCACCGGACTTTGCCGTTCAGGCGGCGCAATGGGGCATGATCGTCGAGGCTCATACCACAAGCCAAACGCAGACCCGTGAGAACGACGACGTAGCACAAACCGACTCGCAGAGCGCCCCTCTCTACCCCACCCGCACAGCCGATATTCCGGATGCGCGCGCACTATCCGGTAAGGACGCGATCGACTACGCGCAATCGCACATGCCAGTGCTGCGCGCGCTCATGAGTCAGCTGCAGGAAACCGTTAATTTCAAAGGCATTCGTATCGCCGTATGTCTGGTACTGGAGCCGAAAACGGCGGTACTGCTGCGCGCCCTCAAGTCAGCTGGCGCGACAGTCGGCGTGTTCGCGGACCCGTCTGAAACCGACCAGCGTGTAGCCGATCAACTGCGCCGCGAAGGAATCGCAGTAGAAGCTGACACGCGCTGGACTGCCTCTGAAACACAAGCTGGTGCGTTGCGACTGTTGGATACAATCCACCCGCAGATCATCATTGATGATGGCGCAAGTTTCGCCCGTCTCGCCGCGAGCGCGCGGCCGCACTTTCTTCCTGACCTGATCGGCGTGGCTGAGGAGACAACCAGCGGCGTACGCGCATTCCAAGCCATGCAAGATGCGGGCGCGCTCACGTTCCCGGTGATCGCGGTGAATGATAGCGTGCTCAAAACCGGGTTCGATAACGAGCACGGCACCGGCGAAACATGCGTGACAACCATGCAGGAGCTGCTGGGCGCGAGCCGTTTCGATGGTGCGAACGTTGCCGTGATCGGGTACGGTCCGGTCGGCCGCGGGTTCGCTCGTCGCGTGCGCGCACTCGGTGCGCACGTGACTGTGAGCGATACTGATCCGGTGGCTGCGTTGCGAGCAGTATTTGACGGATTTGCCGCACTCGATATCAACGCTGCAATTGCTACCGCCGACATCGTCGTATCCGCAACTGGCGTGCGGCATACGCTTACCGTTGATCATCTACGATGTATGCGCGAAGGCGCTGCATTAGCGGTGATCGGCGGTATTGCTAACGAAATTGCACTCGACGACGTTCCTGATTTTTGTCACGACAATGCGCGCAATATCCGCGAGCTACATGTGCCGAAAGGGCCGACGCTCACTTTGCTCGCCGAGGGCGATGGTGTCAATTACACGGCTGGCGGAGGCAATCCGATCGAAATCATGGATTTAAGTTTCGCTGTGCAAGCGAGTGCTGTCGCACGTCTGCTCGAGTCACGAGCAGCCGACCGTCCGCTTACTCCCGGACTACACCGGCTCGACGCAGCATCCGACCGTCGCATTGCTGCAATCGCACTGTCTGCGCGCGGATTCGCGGCCAGCCGCACAGTTGCTGACAACGGTTACAGCTGGCAACTCACGCGATTCGCCGATACACATTGAACGGAGCCGTCACCGCAGTCGACGGCAGGCCACCCGGTATAAATGACTCATGACCACAACCGACGATTTTGACCCTTTGTATGCGGCCGCGCACCCGGCACCGCTCAACGAGGTGACGCTGTACAGTGCGCCGCTGATCATTCCCGTCACCGGACCGGTGATCATGGATGGCGCGATCGCCGTGGCCGGTAGCCGCGTAGTGCACGTAGGCACGCGCCGCTGGGTGCTCGACACGCTGCGGCAAGATATGGCTGCGCACGCTCGCATTACCGAGCATCACTGGCACGGCATTATTACGCCGGGCTTAATCAACGCGCACACGCATCTGCAATACACGAACATGGCCGAGGTCGGTCGCGGCACGTACGCGAGTTTCCGCGACTGGGAGCTGGGGTTTAACCCGGTTTACGAGCGGCTGTGCGCCGAGGGCGATTGGAAAGCGTCGGCTGAGCAGGGTGCGCGCATGATGGTCGAAGCTGGAACCACGGCGGCGGCGGATATTGTGACTGATCCGGAGGCTGCGGGTGCGCTGGCTTCGCAAGGCATGCACGGCGTAGCGTACTGGGAGGTCATGGATTGGCGTAACGACGACTGGCGTAAGATCGGCGTTCGCGAGCTCGTGCGTCATTTGGGACGGATGCGCGCTGAGGATTTGCCGAGTATCGGCATTAGTCCGCACGCTCCGTACACGTTGGAAACCGCTCCGTTTGTGGATTTGCCGGATATTGCGCGCCAGCTTGATATGCGATTGCATATTCATTTGGCGGAGACGCCGATGGAGGCTGGGGCGAGTTGGAGCGGCGCTGGTGCTGCCGGCTCTGCCACGTCGCTTGAAGCCCCGCAAACCGCAGCATCTTCCACACTGTCCACATATTCTGCGGCTGCGTGGCGCGACCGCGACTGGGCCAGTTATCAGCAGCTCAAGGATGCTGGCATGGGCGCGTCTGCGATTCAGTTCCTCGATCAGCTCGGCTCGCTCGGCCCGGATGTGCATATCGCGCACGGCGTATGGGCGGACGGCGAGGATCGCCGTATTTTGCGGCAGCGCGGCGTAGGCGTGGCCCTGTGTCCGCGGTCGAATCGGATTACCGTGACTGGACGCGACGCACCGATCCGCGAGTATCTTGAGGAAGGTAATCTGCTGGCGGTCGGCACCGATTCGCTGTCGAGTTCGCCGAGTTTGGACGTACTCGACGATGTGGCAATGCTGTACGATTTGGCTCGTGAGCAAGGCTACAAAGGCGATGATTTGACGCATCGACTGATTCGTATGATGACCTTGGGCGGCGCGCAGGAACTCGGCATGCATGTGGGCGCGGGTCGTATCGGTCAGATTAATGCTGGTGCGATGGCCGATCTTGCGTTCTTCGATGTGCCGGTGTATGTGGCAACGCCGCGCGGTATCGAGGATACGCTTGAGGAGCTGGTGCGGCATGGTGCGGGCACGAACCGTGCCACCGTGATTTCCGGGCGCGTCGTGTATAACAATGGCGCGTTCTGATTCGGATTGAATGGCTCAGATGGTTCTGCTCTCGCTTACATCAATCCGTTTGAGCACAAACTCCCCCAATACCTATGCAAACACCTAGTACATGTGATATTCCGGCGGATGCCCTAACGCTTTCCGCCGGAATATCACAGAACTCAGCCTCCAAACGTGATATTCCGGCGGAGAACGGGCCACTTACCGCCGGAATATCACATAAATCAGCCGAAAAGTGTGATATTCCGGCGGAAGTTACTGCTATGTCCGCCGCTTTGTCACACTTGCTTCGCGCTTGTCCCACACTTGCCTCACACCGCCTTTGGCATATCCACGAATAGTGATGAGATCATCGCAGACAGAACAAACAAGGAGACACCGATGAGCATTGCATTGGAAAACATGAGCCCGTACGCACGTTCCGTCGTGGAGCGGCTCGGACTTGAAGCCCATCCCGAAGGCGGCTGGTATGTGCGCGACTGGCAAGCGCCGGCAACCGATACAGCATCCGGCCGACCGCTAGCGTCGCTGATCTATTTCTTGCTGCCGGAAGGTGATGCAAGCTCATGGCACAAAGTCGACGCCGACGAGATTTGGTTGTGGCACGGTCCGGCGACCGTTACGCTGGAACTCGGCGGCAGCGGCGATCAACCGGCCGCTGATCCAGCCGATCGTACGACGATCGTGCTTGGTGACGGTATCGCAGTACCTCGGTCAACAAGTTCCTTCGATACTGCAGTGCAATCAGACATACCGATCATCAATGCAACGACCGGCACCGCGTCCGTCGCTTATGGCGACGCATCGGCATGCCACACTGGCAATGGCACGGCTTGCGTTGACGGCACCGACCCTGCAATCGTGTGCAACGACTCGTTTGCCGCAAATCGCACGATGCCGCCTGTCGGTCACGCGATCGTCCCGGCCGGCGTATGGCAGCGCACCGTTCCCGGCCACGGTGACGCGCTCGTCTCCTGCGTCGTCTCCCCCGGTTTCACCTTCGACGGCTTCACCCTGCAGTAGCAGGGGCGAAACGCGTGCGTACTCACTTGCACCCCCTATTTCAGGTGTGAGGTGCATGGTGCGTGGCGGAAATGTCTCGCTCAGGTACCCCTGAGCGAGACATTTCCGCCACGCACCAACACACCCTACCCGCCCAACTCAACATATGTCATAAAGAAAGAGCCGTCATATCTCGCATATGAAGCTCCAAACGCCGGGAGCCCCCGGCATTCTTTTCGACGAAAACATATAATTCATGTGTCAATATCGCGCCAGTAGCGCGTCGGTAACGTGTTAATAACTCGCTATAAATAATGGCGATATGGGCGAGCGCGCGGCAGTAGTGTGCATACTTTAAGATTGGCGCTACTGCGCCAAAACAGCCCAGACCACGCTGAACCAAACCAACAGGGTACGATGCCACGCAACGCGATATAACGCGCGAGAAAGCGAAGCGAAAGCACCTCATCGCACCAGTAAAAGGTTTGAATCCAGCTAGGTCTTGGCCATGTCATGTGGCGCGCATCACTACAAGGAGAGGAAATTCATGTTCAACACGAAGCACGGCATTATCCGCGCGGCAGCCGCAACGGTCAGCATTGTGGCGCTCGCATTCTCGGCAGCATGCGGCTCGGCTAACAACAGCAGCTCAGACAACACAAACAACACCGCAAGCAGCAACAGCAGCTCCGACAGCTCAGACATCAAGCAGCAGACCGTCACCCCCGGCAAGCTCACCATCGCCACCGGCGACCCGGCGTACGAACCGTGGGTCATGAACGACAAGCCGGAGTCCGGCGAAGGTTTCGAGGCTGCGCTCGCATATGATGTGGCCGACAAACTCGGTTTTGACAAGTCCGATGTCGTGTGGATTCGCACCACGTTCGACTCGGCCATCGCACCGGGTGCCAAAGACTGGGATCTCAACATCCAGCAGTTCGGCATCACCGACGAACGCAAGCAGGCTGTCGATTTCTCGTCCGGCTACTACAAGGACACGCAGTCCGTCGTCGTCAAGAAGGATGGCAAGTTTGCGTCCGCTAAGTCGCTCGCCGATCTTAAGGACGCGGTGATCGGCGTGATGGTTGGCACGCAAGCGTATACGATCGTCAAGGACAAGATTAAGGACGATATTCAGACGTTCAACGACGATGCTTCCCTCGGTCAGGCTCTCGATGCCGGTCAGATCGACGCGCTCGTGACGAACACTGTCGAAAGTGTGTACATGGTTCAGTCTGAGCAGATCAAGGATGCGAAGGTTCTCGGCCGTATCGCTGGTTCGGAAGACAAGGATGGCCTCGGTATCGTGTTGCCGAAGGATTCCAAGCTCACGTCGGCGGTCACCAAGGCTGTGGACGAACTCAATTCGGACGGTACTGTCAAGCAGCTGCAAGACAAGTGGCTGGCCGAGTACACGACCGATCTGACTGAACTCAAGTAAGTCGCAAGCAAGTCTATTGCAGTGTTCCGAATCTATCGGGTTGCACGACGATCGCCGCATGCCGTAACGCAATACGACATCACGCATCTCGTTCGGTTTGGGCACTGCAATAGAATCCTAGATTATGGTCGATTCCCCATCCACGCATGACTCCGCCGCGACGGTGGACGCAGATACCGCTGCATCGAACGCAACATCACAGGTGAGCGATGTTGAACGTTCCCGGCGCGAATACCGCCGCCGTCAGCAACTCAAATCAGTCGTCACCAGTCTGGTCAGCACGATCGTACTGGCGGCGATCGTCGTCACCGGGCTGAAAATGTCGCCTGGCTGGCCACGCGTTAAGCAGACGTTCTTCTCCGCACAATATTTCGCAAAATCGTTTCCGGACGTACTCGACGGCCTCTGGCTGAACGTCAAAGTACTTGTTATCGCAGTGATCGGCGTCGCAATTTTCGCCACGCTGATCGCGCTCGTGCGCACGAGCAAAAACCCGGTCATGTTCCCGCTGCGCGCGCTGGCCGCACTGTACACGACCGTAATGCGCGGCATCCCAATGATCGTCGTGCTCTACTTGATCGGTTTCGGCATTCCCGGACTGCAGCTAACCAAACAACGCATCGATCCGTCGCTGCTCGGCACGATCGCCGTGATCATGGGCTACAGCGCGTACGTGGCCGAGGTATTGCGCGCTGGTTTCAACGATGTACATCCTTCGCAGCGTGCGTCCGCGCGTTCACTGGGACTGACAGCCGGTCAGACGACACGCATGATCGTCATTCCGCAAGCGTTACGCAAGGTTGCGCCCGCGCTGATGAACGATTTTATTTCGATGCAGAAAGACGTCGGCTTGATTTCGGTGCTCGGCGCGGTGGACGCGGTGCGTGCGGCGCAGATCGAAGTGGCGAGTTCGTATAATTTCACACCGTACGTGGTGGCGAGCTTACTGTTTATTCTGATGAGCGTGCCGTTTATTCTGTTGAACGACTGGTATTCGGAACGGCTGCGTAAGCGCGAGCAGAGCGGAGGCATGGTATGAGTGATCGCAATCTTACGGCGCGTGCCGACGCTGTGACGAGCGTTGGCGCGTCATCAGCTGCCGACGCGACGCCGGTTTTACTGCTTGATAATATCCGCAAATCGTTCGGCTCGACGCAAGTATTACGCGGTATTTCGTTTGATATTCGGCCGCACGAAGTTGTGGCACTGCTTGGTCCGTCTGGTTCCGGCAAGTCTACGCTGATGAAGTGTGTGAACTTACTCGAACAGGTTGACGACGGCCAGATTTGGCTTGGAAACACGGATATTACTGACCCGCGCGCGAATCAGGATCGTATTCGCGCGCGGATTGGCGTGGTGTTTCAGCAGTTCAATCTGTTCCCGCACATGTCTGTGCTCAAGAACGTGACGTTGGCTGCGATCAAAGTGCATCATTGGAGCCGTGATCGTGCGGAGTCTCGTGCATTGGAGTTGCTTGATCGTATTGGTATGCGTGCGAAAGCTGGCGCATATCCGGATCAGCTGTCGGGAGGCCAGCAGCAGCGCGTGGCGATTGCTCGCGCACTGATGACGGACCCCGAACTGTTACTGCTGGACGAGATTACGTCGGCGCTTGACCCAATGCTTGTGGGCGAAGTGCTGAGCATGGTCGCCGAGTTGAAGTCGCAGGGTACAACGATTCTCATGGCCACGCACGAGATGAGTTTCGCCCATGATGCGGCTGATCGTGTGGTATTGCTGCGGCGCGGTGTGATCGCCGAGAACGGTACGCCGCGCGAAGTGATGGATGAGTCCGAGGACCCAGAAACCCGCGAATTCTTCGCCCATTTCCGGCACTGACCGGTGACAGGCGAGCGTCAGACGTCGGGGCGTTTCATCCGACCGTCACGCTCGCACGAGACCACGAGTTACGGTCGTTTCCGAGGCTGAAAACGACCGTAACTCGTGGTCGTCGTTGTCATATCAGTCAACCATGTCCGCTCACACGGCGGTGAGGCGCTTGGTTTCCTCTACGTTGCGGGCGAGTTCGGCGACTAGCGCGTCGGCTGAATCGAATTTAACCTGCGGGCGCAGGAATCCTGCGAACTCAACGCGCACGCGGTGACCGTACAACTCCAGCCAATCGCTAGTAATCGCATACGCTTCAACCACGCGCTCGTGTAATCCGGTCGTCTCACTGAAGGTCGGCTTCGTGCCGATCGAAATCGCAGCAGGCCAGCGCCACGGCGAACCGTCCGCAATACGCGCGCGGTCATCCGAAGCAACGCGGTCTGCAGCTGCTGCGCCAGCATGCTCGTCGCCATCGTCAGCCGGTCCCATATCAACCAGCCAACCTGCGTACACGCCGTCCACCGGAAGGTAGCCAGTCACGCTCGCCTCGTCAAGATTCGCAGTCGGGAATCCAATCGTGCGACCGCGCTCCTCACCATGCACGACCGTACCCTCGATCGCGTGACGATGGCCTAAAATCTCGTTCGCCGCAACGATGCGACCTTGACTGAGTAAATACCGCACATTCGTCGAACTCCACGTCCGATGAAGTTTCGCCTGCTGCTTCTTACTCCACGCACGGCGCTCAGCCTTGTTCATCGACGCGCACGGATCAGCTGGCTCACCCCACTCGGACGGCATATGCGGCGCGGCATTACCCGGAATCCACACATGACCCGGCCCACGATCGTCCACAATCTCAAGTTCAAACACACCGGTTGCAGCCGACAGTGTGGAAATCGCTTTCACATCGCCCGCGCGATCTTTGCCCATCGCAGCATCCTGACCGAGTACTAGCGTGCGCATACCGAGCTTGCCGACCATCTGACCGAGGAAGAAACGATACGATTTTGCAGCAAACGCAAGCGTATAGCGAACAACCAGTACCTGATCAACGCCGAGCGCACGCATCATACGCAAGCGTTCGTCGACATTGGTAAGCGCTTGACTATCGCGCACGTTAGCGTCCGGTTCACTGCCGTGATGTTCAGCAGCATACTTGTGTACTAGACCGGGCCGCGGGTCAAATAAAACGACAACCGAGAACGCATCGAACTGTTTCGCAAGCTCAACCACGCGTCCAATCACAGCCTGATGTCCGCGATGCATCCCATCGAACACTCCGACAGTGACCACGGATTTGCGGTCGTTGCTCAACGTTGGCCAATCGACCAGACCGGTCGGGTCGGGAGTGAGATGGGTGATATTCATAAGTGTTCCTTTGCAGGTGGTAAACAGGCGATTTTCTAGTCCTATGACAGTGTACTCGGCCGACCACTGAGCCGAAAGTCACGAGAGCGTGCTTTTTGCGTAATGCGGCGCTCAACAACACGCTCACCCACGTCATCAGTCAGCCGCAAATACGACGATCGGCTTGGCCTCGCCGCGCTTCGCTCGATCGACAATGGCCGCCACGTCGCCGCAAGCTGGCACATACGCGGCAGTCGGCTCGTGAACGTCGTACGCAATCCGCCGACCGAATCGCAAGTTGGCCGCATCTTCAGCCGTAATCGCAAGCGTTGACATGGCAGTGCGCACCGCGTCAACCATCGTCATCGCGCGGGACGTCAGTTCGTCGCCAGCCTGGTCAAGTACTGCGCGGTTACGTGTTACCAGCTGTCCGTCGCGGTTCGTAAACGTACACGATTCGACGTGCGCGGTGACGACACGGCTCGCAATATCCGCCGTGTCAAGATCGAACCGGCCGACTCGCGTACGACGAAGCCGCGTCAAGTAGCCGCCGCAACCGAGTATCGTGCCGAGATCGCGGGCGAGCGCGCGGATATACGTGCCAGCTGAGCAGCTGACGCGCACGTCGAGATCGATAACTGGCGTCAGGCTCGTGGGTGACGTCGCGGCGGACGCGTTCGTATTATTGATCAACGGACCGTTCGTGCGCGCGGTGTCGGTAAGCCCGGCGCGCATGTCAAGTACGTCGAACGAATGGATAGTGACCGGACGTGCTTTGAGCGCAACGTCTTTGCCGTCGCGCGCGAGATCGTAAGCACGTTGACCGTTGATTTTGATCGCGGAAAACGTATTCGGAACCTGTTCGATCGCTCCAGTGAGCTGTTCTGCGATCGTGCGTTCGATACGCTCGCGCCACGCGGCGATTGTGTCAGCCGTTGATGCATGGTCAGTCACCGCGTTGCAGAACTCACGCCAGTCATTACTGAATTGCGCCAACGGAAACGCCGATGACTCCGACGGAGACGTCGATGATAACGCAATCAACTCACCGTCAGCGTCGTCAGTCGTGGTCGCACGGCCGAGTCGAATCGTTGCCTCGTACGTTTTGTCATGATCGACGATGTAGTTGAGGAGCCGCGTAGCGTTGCCGAACCCGATCACGAGCACGCCGGTAGCCATCGGGTCGAGCGTGCCTGCATGACCGACTTTTTTCGTATGCAATCCGGCACGCACAGCCGCAACCAGATCGTGACTGGTTACGCCCTGCGGTTTATCGATGACGAGCAGTCCGGACGGTTGGGCTTGCGGCTGTACCATGATCTCCTCACCTATGCGTTAGTTCGTGGCGTCACCGTCTTCGACGACGATCTCATCGTCGTCATCGTACGACTCATCCGACTCATCCAACTCATCATCCGCGAAATCAGTATCGTCGTCATCCTCAGCATCTTCCTCGGGATGCTTGTACGGATCAGCATCACCCGCGTACTGTGCGGTTGCACGCGCACGCGCCAACTCTTCGTCGCGCTTGCGTGCCACAGCGAGAATATCCTCGATCTCTGTCGCCTCACCTGGCACTTCGTCGAAAATAAACTGCAGCTGCGGAGTCAGTCGCAGTCCAGCCTTCGATCCAACCAGCGAACGCAAACGTCCCTTCGCCTGATCGAGCGCCTGCTTCGCGCGCTTGCGCTCGCCGTCTTCCTTACCAGCGTGACCGAGCTGCGTCCAGTAAATCTTCGCGATCTGCAAATCGTTAGTAACGCGCACATCGGTGATGGTTACGTTCGCAAGCCGCTTATCGTGCAGCTGCGCCTCCATCGAGGATGCGATGACGCGCTGGATCAGCGCAGCAATACGAGCCGCGCGAGGATTCGTTCCTGCCATGTATATTCCTTTGCTCTAACCTTATTACCCTTATTACATAGAGTATCGGCCGATACTCTCATTAACGCTTGTTCTATATTGACATATCTTCTGCTTTGACTTTCCGCGAAAGCGGCCGCTAGGGTACGGCTGCGCGGCATCATCTGAACAGATCGTACATGCACAAATCGTACGTGCACAGACAACAAAGCGCCCACGCACATGGTGCGACAGGCGCTTTGTTAATAGGAGAATCGACTACTTACGCTCGATCTCACGCATCTCGAAGGTTTCGATGATATCGCCCACCTCGATGTCGTTGAAGGTACCGAGGTTGATACCAGCCTCGTAACCTTCCGCCACCGACTGCACGTCGTCCTTGAAACGACGCAGCGAGGAAATCTCGAGATCGTTGACCGTGGCGACGCCGTTGCGCAGAATACGGCACTTCGTACCGCGCTTGACTTCGCCATCCTGAACCATAACGCCGGCGATGTTGCCGAACTTGGAGGAGCGGAAGATTTCGCGGATTTCGGAGTGCGAAGTAACGACTTCCTCGTATTCCGGCTTGAGCATGCCCTTAAGCGCGGCCTCGATGTCTTCGATTGCCTTGTAGATGATCGAGTAGTACTTGATTTCCACGCCCTCGCGCTCGGCAAGGTCCGCGACCTGACGGTTCGGACGCACGTTGAAGCCGATGATGACGGCCTTGTCGACCGTTGCGAGGTTGACGTCATTCTGCGTAATCGCACCGACGCCACGGTGGATGACCTGAATACCGACCTCGTCGGATACCTCGATCTTCATCAAGGAATCTTCCAGCGCTTCGACAGAACCGGACGAATCGCCCTTGATGACGATGTTGAGCATGTCAACTTCGGACTTGGCGAACTGCTCCTTAAGGGATTCGAGCGAGACAACCTTGCGGCGCTTGGCAAGCTGCGCGGCGCGTTCGGTGGCCTGACGCTTCTCGGCGATTTGACGGGCAGTGCGATCGTCCGGGGCAACCAAGAACAGGTCGCCTGCGGTCGGCACGGAGGTGAGGCCCAGTACCTGCACCGGAGTGGACGGACCGGCTTCCTTCATATGGTTGCCGTTTTCGTCGAGCATTGCGCGGACGCGGCCGTACGAAGTACCAGCCACAATCGCATCACCGATGTGCAGCGTACCCTGCTGAACGAGCACGGTCGCCACTGCACCACGGCCCTTGTCAAGTCGCGCTTCGATCGTCGCACCACGCGCGTCCATATCCGGGTTCGCACGCAGATCAAGATCAGCGTCAGCAGTGAGCAGAACCGCTTCGAGCAGCTTATCGACGTTGATATTCTGCTTAGCAGAAATATCAACGAACATCGTGTCGCCACCATACTCTTCAGCCACGAGACCGAACTCGGTGAGCTGACCGCGAACCTTCTCCGGGTTCGCGCCCGGCTTATCGATCTTGTTCACAGCCACAACGATCGGCACGTGAGCCGCCTGCGCGTGGTTGATCGCCTCCACAGTCTGCGGCATGACACCGTCATCCGCAGCCACGACGATAATCGCGACATCCGTAATCTCAGCACCACGAGCACGCATAGCAGTGAACGCTTCGTGACCCGGGGTATCGAGGAACGTGATCTTACGCTTTTCGCCGTCGAGATCAACAGTCACCTGATACGCACCGATACGCTGCGTAATACCGCCGGCCTCGCGCGCAGCGACATTCGTCTGGCGAATCGTATCGAGCAGCTTAGTCTTACCGTGATCGACATGGCCCATGACCGTGACGACCGGCGGACGAGGCTTTAAGTTCTCGTCTTCTTGCAGCTCTTCCTCATCCAGATCGATGTCGAACTGCTGGAGCAGCTCCTTGTCCTCTTCCTCAGCGGACACGATCTTGATGTTCCAGCCGATTTCCTCACCGAGAATCTGGAACGTGGATTCGTCGAGCGACTGCGTGGCCGTAGCCATCTCACCGAGATGGAACATTACAGTTACGAGCGCTGCCGGGTTAACGTTGATCTTCTCAGCCAGATCGGCGAGAGATGCGCCCTGACGCAGACGGACGGTCTGTCCGTTACCGGTCGGGATGCGCACACCGCCGATAACCGGAGCTTTGAGCTCCTGGAACTCCTGACGTTTCGCAAGACGGTTCTTACGAGCCTTCGAGGACTTACCACCCTGACGGCCGAATGCGCCGGCTGCGCCGCCGCGACCACCGCGACCACCACGTGCTGGACCATTGCTCGGAGCGCCGCCCTGTGCTGCGGCTGCGCCACCACCGAAACGGCTACCGCCGCCCTGAGACGGACGTGCGCCCTGAGCGCCGCCGCCTTGAGACGGACGGTTGTGGCCCCACTGGCCTGGACGCGGTGCGCCTTGTGCGCCGCCCTGACCCGGACGACCACCGCCGCGGCCACCACGGAAACCGCCGCCCTGACCCGGACGACCACCGCGGCCACCACGGCCGCCTTCACCATTACCGTTACCGTTTACAGACGGACGCGCCATCGGATGCGGACGCGGAATATCACCCGGCGTCGGCGTGCGCATGCCCTGCTTGCGGCTGAACGGATTGTTACCCGGACGCGGGCCCGGAGTTGCAGCAGACTGCTGGCCACCGTTCTGACCCGGCTGAGCCGAAGGACGCGGTGCGTGCGGAAGCGGAGCACCCGGACGCGCGCCACCGCGCTGCTGATGATTGTTACGTTCGCCACGCTCATTGCGCTCGCCACGCGGCTGACGATCGCGACGATCACCGTCACGACGATCATCGCGGCGGCCGTCACGACGATCACCGTCACGGCGATCGTCACGACGACCATCACGTCCGTCACGATCATCACGATCGCGCTGCGGACGCGGCATATGCTGAGCCGGCTTCGGAATACCAGGAACTGGCGCGAACGGCTTTGGCGTAGCCGAAACAGCCGGTGCAGCCGGAGTCGGAGCGGCAGGTGCGGCAGGAGTCGGCGCGGCCGCTACAGGCGCCGCTACAGGCGCCGCTACAGGCGTATGCGGTGCGTGCGGAAGCGGAGCAGCCGGGCGTGCAGGAGCCGACGGCTTATGCGAACCATGATTATCAGATGCAGACGGCTTATGTGAAGACTCCCCAGTCTTACCCTTGCCGTTATCCCCCTGAAACGCCGACTTAAGGCGACGAGCAACCGGCGCCTCCACCGTAGACGACGCGGATTTGACGAACTCGCCCATATCCTTCAATTTTGCAAGGACATCCTTGCTTTCTACGCCAAGTTCCTTGGCTAGATCATACACGCGTGCTTTCGCCACTAACTTTTCTCCTGTCCGAACCGCGCGTACGTATGAAGACGGCGGTCACTATTGATTATTCGAGAGCCTACATTGTGTTACCGTGCGACGTTTCATCATTCGACGTCTCATCGTGCGACCATGATTGTGCTACCTCGTATTCGTCCATCAAGGCATGACCGCGCGGCGCGACCATGCTCGGATTCCGTGACAAGCATACTCGTGCCATTGGATGTGAGCGCCTAGCGCAACACGCCCGAAGTGCTCAAAGCGGAGCCCCACGTTTGCAGAGCCCCGCTTATCTGAAAATCACTGCTCAGCTTCAGCCTTTTTCTTAGCGTGCGCCTCAGCAGATTCAATACCGATCTTCCAGCCGGTCAGTTTCGCAGCAAGACGCGCGTTCTGACCTTCCTTACCAATCGCCAGCGAAAGCTGATCGTCGTGAATAAACGCGATCGCCGTCTTGTTCTTCTCGCTAATCACCTGCACGCCAGTCGCCACAGCAGGAGACAGCGCGGACGCTACAAACTTCGCCGGATCAGCCGACCAATCGACAATATCAATCTTCTCCGGGCCAAGGTTTTCCATCACCGCACGCACGCGCGCACCGCCGGGACCAATCAGCGCACCCTTCGGATTGACGCCATCCGTATTTGCACGCACTGCAATCTTCGTACGCGCACCAGCCTCACGCGCGATCGCCATAATCGACACAGCACCAGAAACCAGCTCCGGCACTTCGCGCTCAAACAGCTGACGCACGAGCTCCGGGTGTGAACGAGACACCACAATTTCCGGGCCTTTCAAGCCGCGCGCCACATTCACCACGTACACGCGCAGACGCTCGCCATGACGATACCGTTCGCCAGGAACCTGCTCGCGGCGAGGCAGAATCGCTTCCACGTCACCAATCGCAATGTGTACGTTGGTCGGGTCCTTCACATCCTGCTGCACAATACCAGTGACCAGCTTGCCCTTTTGACCAGAGAACGCGCCGAATACACGATCATCTTCAGCCTTGCGGAATAGCTGCGTGATAACCTGTCGCGCAGTCGCGGCAGCCAAACGACCGAAATCACGCGGGGTATCGTCGTACTCTTCACCCAGCGTCGGCGCCGGATGCGGATTGTCTTCCGTCGGCTCGGCAGGAATCTCATCGCGCGCCCACACCGTGAACGTACCCGCGCGCTCGTCAAGCTCAACGCGAGCATGCTTCGCAGCATGTGGAGTCTTTAGATAAGCAAGGCGCAACGCCTCCGACAGTGCGGCGTCCAGCGACTCGGTGTCAATGCCTTGTCCAACGGCAAGCTGATGGATTCCTGTCAGGTCCAGTTCCATGAGTCAAGACCTCCTATGAAGTTATGTCCGAGCGCTAGGGCCCTATGGTCACAGTCGACTACTAGTCTAGGGATTCATGCAGACACGTCACCGTTATCGTTCACCGCGTGAAGCCGGTCGCGATGTTCGTATCGCTGTTAAATGGCGTCGCAAGGTTACGGCGTGTCTTGCTGTATTCATATGCGCAGGATTATCGCTATCACTTAGCGGATGTAGCATGCCGCGATATGTTGGTCGCGCTGAATCTGAGCAGACAATGAGTGCATGCGAACGGTCATATGTTGCCGCATCATCGTCGTACGATGTTGTTGCCGAAGCCGGAAAACCACTGTCGTTGCGCTGGTTGTTGGCTTCGCGCGCACAATCACAATGGATTAATGTTGCGGCAGACTGTACTGATCGGTTCGCTGAGGGTGTGATTCGCGCTGCGCAAGCGTCGTTGTTTGCTTCACGTCTTGCTGTGCGGCTTGGCATTACGGATAATTCAGGTAATGAGCATACCGCTGTGTCGCTTGATAACGTCACGTCCCTTGATGTCAGTGAGTCTACGCTCACAGGCATGGCATTGGCCGAAGATCGGGCTGGATTTAGTGTGGAAGTGCTCGCTGCTCGAAGCGCTACTGACGCAACGATTGCAATTGCAGACGAGCACAAGGCAACCGGAGAACGCTTGATCTCATTGGCAAATGCACACAACCGGTCAACGTCCACATCAAACGATTCGACTGGCACGTCTTCTGCGATCAATGACCCTCGGCAAAAGGTCTACGACGTTAGCTCGTTGCTTACCAACGCTAACGATATCGTCGATCCAGCTACTGGATTGCGCGCCTCAACCTACGCGATTGTGGAGATCAACTGCGCGCGTGAGGAACTCGCCGCAGTGAATGGCCAAACATCTCAAACCGACAAAGCCGTGAGCGATACTTCAAGCACTGGCAATGCATCGCCGTCTTCTGCCGGCTCGTCTGCCAACTCATCCGGCTCGTCCAACGACCACACATCGCAGAACAGCAATAGTCACGTTACCACTTCATCGCAATCCGATGGTGCGTCTACTAGTGTGCTCACTAATTCACCCGACAGCGAGCACACGAAATCTATGCGCACACTCGCACAACTCATCTCGTCACGCGTAGCCCGCGCCTTCACTGCCGGCTACCCCGCCTTCGATCACGCGCTCTTCACCAGCTAACGATCCTTAGGCCATCAACCACAATGCCATCCGCTCTTTGTGCGTGGCGGTTTTTGCTCGCTGAGCACCCCACTAGCGAGCGTTTTCTGCCACGCAGCAGTACGCGTGGCAGAAATCTCTCACTGGGACCACTGTCAGAGAGCGTTTTCTGCCACGCAAAATTTGGGGCACATTGAGCACTCATCATTCGTCAAACCGAGAAAAGGAGCTCGACGAGGCGGTGGCGTTATGCCGTTTCGGCTTCCTGTGAAGCCTATCTTGCAGTTCTAGGTTTTTTACTGTGATTTGCAACGGGAATACCGATTACAGAATGTTGCAAAATGGCCATTTTGCAAGCCCGGAATCTGCGAATATCGTCGTCATACCCGCGTCACTGACCTAGAACTGCAAGATATGCCCGTAGCAAAGCCAAAACTCGCTGTTGAGCCATTCAACCATCACACCAATTTTCTTTCATACAAGAATTTTCCCCCGTTTTGTTAGTTTCTTCTTTTATACGAGAAGAAACTAACAAAAGCTGTTATAATTTCTTCTATGGAAGAAGCAAATGCGACTTTGGTGGACCGTCCACGCTATATAGAACGCATCATGCCATTCGTCGACAAAGACATCATCAAAGTACTCACCGGTCTGCGCCGAAGCGGTAAATCGGATATGCTCCGGCTTATTCAACGCAGACTTATCATGAACGGCCGCAAATCAGAGCAATTCATCACACTCAATTTCGAAGACTACACACTTATCGAATACCACGATCCAGACAGACTATACCCCTACCTGATCGACCGCATATCGCATATCAACGGCAAACCATACATCTTCCTCGACGAGATACAGGAGGTGCGCGACTTCGAGAAAGTGGTCAACTCACTGCACGCCACCACGAACGCCGATGTATACATCACTGGTTCTAACTCCACACTGCTCTCCGGTGAGCTCGCCACCTATCTTGCCGGCCGATATGTGCAGTTCGAAGTTTATCCGTTCGGATACGAGGAATTCAAAACTGCTCGCCAACAGCACGACGCGGACGATGCGTTCAGCACGTTCCTCATCGATGGAGGCATGCCGTTCATCGCAACCCGCACATGGGATGCAGAAAGCCGACGCACATATCTCACCGATATCTACCGCTCCGTCGTATTGAAGGACATCATACGTCGGCATCACATACGCGACGTCGCCCTGTTGGAACGCATCGTGTTGTTCGTCATGCAGAACACCGGCAGTTTGTTATCAGCCAATGCAATCGCCTCGTATCTGAAATCAGAGCGTATCGACGTCGGCGTGCAAACCGTAATCAACTATCTCGAATACTGCCGTGAATCGTTCCTACTCGCGCGGTTTAACCGAACTGACCTTATCGGCAAACAGCTGCTGAAAACGGCGCAAAAATACTACGCATCGGATCACGGTCTGCGCAATGCAATCGTCGGCGACAGTACAACGCAGATACAGGGACTACTGGAAAACATCGTAGCGATGGAAGGCGTACGGAGAGGATACAACGTTACCGTAGGCTCCGCGAACGGCAAGGAAATTGATTTTGTATTTGACAAGGGCAACGCGAGACAGTACATCCAAGTGACCTATATGATGAACGATGCGGTCACTGCAGAACGAGAGTTCGGCGCGTTTCGCACGATCACAGACAACTACCCGAAAACCGTAGTGTCTATGGACCCGATATTACAACCACGTGACGGGATCGCACATCGACATATCGAGGAGTTTTTGCTTGCGCAAGATTGGTGACCGACGACTGCGGCTATATCCACGGCCCGCGGACGCGTGCTGTAGAGAAAACATAAAAGGGTTTCAGGCCGAAGCCTGAAACCCTAGGGGCGGATAGAGCGAGATTCGAACTCGCGGAGGGGTTAGCCTCACACGCTTTCGAGGCGTGCTCCTTAGACCGCTCGGACATCTATCCATTCGCTACGCATAAACGCAACTTGTCTATTATATGGCGAAATCATTATTACGCAAATCAGCATACGCTCGGCGTGGCGTGCTCCCACATAACGCGACCAGCCCCAACAACCACGCCTACAGCTGCTGCTCGTGTACCGAAGCGTTCACCCACTGCGATTGCTTGACGTCATACCCCGAGAAAATCCCAATATCGAGCATGCAATCGCGGTAGTCACGACCGTGCGCAATCGTAATGTAATTGTCGTCAACCATCCGATTATGCGTGGGATCGAGTCCAATCCAACGACCGTCATAATAAATCTCAACCCACGCGTGCGTCGCACCCTCACCGCCAAGTAATCCCGCGATATAGCGCGCGGTCAACCCGACATGACGACACACTGAGAGCATCACATGCGCGTAATCTTGGCACACGCCGCGCCCTTGTGCGAGCGCCTCCTCTGCCGTGGTGCGAATCGTCGTCGAACCCGGCGTATAAGTGAACGCGTGGAACACTTCATCCATCACTTCGCGCGCTTGATCGATCGGCGTCGCATCAATCGGCAGCGCGGACAAACGAATACGACTCATCTCAATCATGCGTTCAATATACGGACCGGGAATCGTTAACGCTGAGTTGAACCGATACAGCGGTTTGTATATTTCCGGCTTAATATGCGCATTATCCACGAATGCAATACCGCGAACCGTATAGTTGAACATCGTATGCGGCTCAGGAATGAACCCGGTCATGACCACCGAGTCAAACGAGTCAATCGTACGTTCGAGTTCAACGTTTGGTTCAATATCGACTTCAACGTCCACGACCTGCTGGCGAGGACCGGTCGCCGGCACGCAACGCAGCTGAAATCGGTGATCGGTGACCGGCGAGCTGAACGACAGCTTCATCTCGTAGTCGAACACCAGTTTTTTCATGAACGCGACTCCTCAGTGGACATGACCGGACAGTGGACAGATCGTACAACGTTACAACATTCATCCTCCACTGTACCCCAGCGGACCGTCACGACCACATCATGGGCGCTTCGCATCCATATTCATCGCGTTGAGCGCGTTCGTATCCTTCACGTCACCGGCGATCGCGCGACTGTTGAAATCGTCGAGGAACACCTGCAATCGCTTGGTGAGCTCCGGGTAGCCACGGTCTGGCAACTGGCCGAGCAGCCAACTGATGCCAGATACGAAGCACGACGGAAGCGGCTGGCCGTCAAGCGTGCGCGAATACGTTTCGAGTTTGGCGAGCGGCGCGTCCAGCTCGTCCTCTGGCAGACGGAATCGCGTATACAAATCGATACGTTCGATGTATTTGCCAATGAATACGAACGCTTTCAGCGTGATGTCTGCGGTCGAGTTTTCGATACCACCCCAGAAAGCGAGCATGTCGTCGGCGATGTCGCGCTGATTGTAAATATCGTTCGCACTGGCTGCACGTTCGGCAGCGTCGGTGATGTTTTTCACTGCAAGTTCAACGTATTGCAGCAGTCGCGAGCTGAGTTCCGGACGGAGTACTACCGCATTATTGAATGCGGCAACGATTGCGCTGCGCACGGAATCTGGATTGGTGCCGTCGTAGAGGAACGAGTGGATGAACTCGTCGAAGTTTTCGAAATCTTCCGGCAGATCGAGCGCGCGCGCAAACGGACGGAAAGCGTCCACATCCGTGTCCATAACGCGGTCATAGAACGGGTAGAACTGGATAAGCGTGGTGAACGCGCGTTCCGTGTAGCGGCCGAGCCAGTACAGATTGTCTGCCTTCGACGCGGTGACCAATGACAACGTGTGCTTGCGTGAATGCGGAATCAAGCTCACCGACGCGATCGCCTCCTCGCGTTTGATCTGCGATTCGCGCTGTTGTCCCTGTCCCTGCCCAGCGTCACCGTCACCGCCAGCATCCGGAGCGAGCACCCACGTATCCTTGAAACCGCCGCCTTGCGACGAGTTGACAATCATTTGACCGGGCACTGACGAGTAGCGGGTAAGGCCCGAATACCACACGTGCGTGTTCTGACCAGTCACCACGAACGCGCGCAAATCAGCCTTGCGCGGGCTCGCCTCACCAGTGGCAGGGTCAATGACATCGATATCACGGAACTGAATCACTTCCTGCGCAATAAACCGACGCGGTTCAGCCTTAATCCGATCAGCAAGTTCAGCACGAGCCGCAGCATCCAGCGACGAGCCAAACACCACGCCGTAACCGCCAGCCTCAGCCACGTCTTTAATCACCAGCTCGCCGAGTCGATCAAGCACCGTCTTGCGATCGGCTTCAAACATCGGCATATACGTTGGTGCGTTGTGCAGAATCGGTTCCTCGCCGAGATAATACTTGATCATCTGCGGCACGAAATAGTAAATCGCCTTATCGTCGGCCGCGCCGTTACCGGGCGCATTGATAATCGCAACGTTGCCTGACCGATATGCGGACAATAATCCGGGCACACCAATCACAGAGTCCGGATTGAACGCGAACGGATCCAAATACTCGTCCGAAAGCCGGCGATACACCGCGCCAACGCGATGCCGATTCCCCGCATAATCAAGGAAAAACAGCTTGTTATCAACAACCTCAAGATCTTCCGGAAACGCAAGCGCTGCACCAGTTTTCTCAGCTAAATACGCGTGCTCAAAAAACGCAGAATTGTAGCGTCCCGGCGTAAGCACAACCGCAATGCCTTCTGTCGACACGAAATCCATCGCTTTGCGCAGCAGCCGTGGATAGTCGCGATTGTCACGCACGTGCACTTCGCGGAACAGTTTCGGATTCGTGCGACGTTCAATGTCGCGCGCAAACAGCGGATAACTCGCGCCCGACGGGATGCGCAGATTATCTTCGAGCACCCACCAGCGACCGTCCTCGCCCTGCACAAGATCTTCGCCAGCGATGTGCGCAAAAATGCCGCCGGGAGGCGTCACGCCGTTAACCTGCGGAAAATACCCGGCCGACGTGTACACGTATTCTTCGGGAATCACACCGTCGTGAATAATGCGCTTGTCGGAGTAAATGTCCTTCAAATACGCGTTCAGTGCGTTCACACGCTGCTTCAAACCAGCTTCCAGCTGATCAAATTCGTCAGATTCGATAATGCGCGGAATCGGATCGTACGGAAACAGTCGATCATGATATTCGCCATTCTTGTACACACCAAACCGCACGCCGTTACGGCTCAGTTCGCGGTTGATCGCCTCGCGACGGTTGACGAGTTCACCTGCCAGTTTGATCGCCGATGCAACCATGATCGCACTCCTTATTCGTGTTTCCGTGCGCTGTTGCGACTGCTGAAGCGCGCGCTCACGCTGCGGCAGTCGCCATATCTGAGCGTTACCGTAGTCGCGTGCGGTTACCGGACGTGAGCGAATGTGTTACGAAAGTGCTACAACGTACGTTTTGCGCGGATTGCTGCGGCGCGTGCGGCGAGCTGATCGTCGGGCGGATAGGCGATATGTTCGAGCGTGAGTCCTTGTGGTGCGATCGGTCCGGTGGATCCTTCGCGCAACGGCGTGGCCATTTTCTGTCCGAACCAGTCAAGTGATCGTTTGCCGATGCCGACTTGCACGCAACCGTTGACCAGCGAGCGAACCATATTACGTGCGAACGCATCGGCGACGATCGTAAAACAGAGCAGTCCCGATTCGACGGTCGGCGTACGATACCGCTCCCCCATTGTCATATCGTCGTCGATGAGCGAGCGAGCGGGAATCCTGCGCCAGTATGCAGTTTTTACGTCGCGAATCGTCGTGCCACCAGGGTTTGGCGTTGCGAACGAGCCGAAATCATGCAAGCCGATAGTCATCGCGGCGGCTTCGTTCATTGCGGTAATGTCGAGATCGTCGTCGATATGTAATACAAACCCACGCATGCGCGGGTCAATTTCACTGCTGCGATCGGCGATGCGATACACATACGTGCGTTCGAGCGCGGAGAAACGCGCGTCGAAGCCGTCTGGCGCGACGCTGATATTGTGAATCGCAATGTCCGCCGGCAAGATGCGCTGCAGTCGACGTGTGAACGCGATTATCGGCGGCACGTTCATGTGACCCACGCAACGGTTGAGTATTTCCGTTTCGATGTCTACGTGACAAACTTGATGACTTGCGTGAACGCCGGTGTCGGTACGACCGGCAACGACTAGGCGTAGCGGCTGGAGTTGCGAATGCGCTGTTGCTTGGGATAAGTCTTGCGATTTGTGTGGTTCGAGTGGTTCGCGCGATTTGAGTGGTTCGTGTAGTTCGTGTGATTTCTGCGGTTCCTGCTGTTCCTGCTGCTGTTCCTGCGGTCCCTGCGCTACGGCTGAAGCATTCGACGTAGTGCGCACAACACTCTGCACGACACCTGCCGCAGAATCCGCCGTGTTTGTTGCACCTGATGCTACATCCGGCAGTCGCAACACCGTACGCATTGCTTGCTCGATTTCACCTTGCACGGTACGCAAGGTTGGCTGCTTTGCCCAGCCGTAGAAGTCGCCGCCGTCATATGCTAAGTCAATGCGCAATCTCATGAGTATTAAGTGTACAAAAGTCTCAAACACACATCACAACCGGAACACCCCTACCCTCATGGTGCGGTAATTCGCCCATGATGCGGTTAAGCGAAATTGACCAATGCAGGGAAAAGCTTGGAATTAAGCCGTTTTGGTTTACCGCATCATGTGTTATTTACCGCACCATGAGTGAAATACCGCATCATGGGAAGGAATATAGGGGAAAGAACAAAAGGGTCGAGAACCCTTGCGGATTCTCGACCCCTCAGTAGTCGCTATGCTATACAACTAGCGAGTTCACTCGGCGTTCTCAGCCGGAGCCTCGGTAGTCTCAGCCGCAGCTGCCTCAGCCGGAGCCTCAGTAGCTTCGGTGTTCTCGGCAGTAGCCTCGACCGGAGCAGCAGTCTCCTCGGCAACCTTAGCAGCGGACTCAGCCTCAGCCACGACAGCCTTCTTCGCAACCGGCTCGGTGACGAGCTCGATGATTGCAGCCGGAGCGGCATCGCCCTTACGCGGCGCAATCTTCACGATGCGGGTGTAGCCGCCCTCGCGCTGTTCCATCTGCTCAGCGATCTCAGTGAAGAGGGAGTGCACGACGGACTTGTTGCGGATGACGCGCATCACGCGACGGCGAGAGTGCAGATCACCGCGCTTTGCGAAAGTGATCAGACGCTCAGCCAGCGGACGCAGGCGCTTGGCCTTCGGCAGCGTGGTGACGATGCGGCCGTTCTGGAACAGGCTGGTAGCCATGTTCGCGAGCATCAGACGCTCGTGGGCCGGGCTGGAGGCCAGACGCGGGCCCTTCTTGGGTGTAAGCATGAATTACTCCTTGAATGCCCCGCCACGCACAGGTGGGCATGTGCCCGAACATCCGGGCGCAGCGGGGTTATTAGTCAACGACGACAAATCACTCGTCTTCAGGCGAGTAGAAGGTGCCGCCTTCGAGGTTGGTGGTATCAAAGCCCAGCGGGGAGGCCTTCAGCGACAGACCAAGCGTCTGCAGCTTATCCTTGACCTCATCGATTGACTTCATACCGAAATTGCGGATGTCGAGCAGGTCCTGCTCGGTGTGGTTAACCAGCTCGCCGATGGTGTGGATACCTTCACGCTTCAGGCAGTTGTAGCTGCGCTGGGTGAGGTTAAGATCCTCGATCGGCACGGCCATCTCAGGATTGGTTTCCTCTGCCACTGGAGCCGGGCCAACTTCAACGCCTTCGGCCTGAGTGTTGAGCTCACGGCACAAGCCGAAGAGCTCCACCAGAGTCGAACCAGCGGAAGCGACTGCGTCACGCGGGGAGATGGCGGGCTTGGTTTCCACGTCCAGAATGAGCTTGTCGAAATCCGTGCGCTGTTCCACACGGGTAGCCTCGACCTTGTAGCTCACCTTCAGTACCGGGGAGTAGATCGAGTCGACCGGAATACGGCCAATCTCGTCGTTGTCCTGCTTGTTCATCTGCGCCGGCACATAGCCACGGCCACGCTCGACAGTGAACTCGATCTCGAGTTCGCCATCTTCGGCCAAAGTTGCGATGTGCAGTTCCGGGTTTGCGATGGTGACGCCAGCCGGCGGGGTGATATCGCCCGCGGTAGCTTCGCCCTCGCCGCTCTTACGCAGATACATGACGACAGGCTCGTCGTACTCGCTCGTGAGCACGATACCCTTGATGTTGAGCAGGATCTCGGTTACGTCCTCCTCGACACCCGGCAGAGTAGTGAACTCGTGCAGGGCGCCAGAGATACGCACCGAAGTCACAGCTGCACCCGGAATCGAGCTTAAGAGGGTACGGCGCAGGGAGTTGCCCAGCGTATAGCCGAAACCAGGCTCAAGAGGCTCGATAGTAAAGCGGGAGCGCTGCGGATTAATGACTTCCTCGGTCAGTGTCGGACGCTGTGCAATAAGCACTGTATTATCCTTTCAGCTTCTGGTCGGTGGTGCACTCACCAGCCAGACAAGCGGTGTTGGATGATGTGGTATGTCTAGTGCTCAGACGGCTCAGACGCGACGACGCTTCGGCGGACGAACGCCGTTGTGCGCCTGCGGGGTGACGTCGGTGATAGAACCGACTTCAAGACCGGCGGACTGCAGGGAACGGATAGCGGTTTCACGACCGGAACCCGGGCCCTTGACGAACACGTCGACCTTCTTCAGACCGTGCTCCATCGCCTTGCGGGCGGCGGATTCAGCAGCCATGCCAGCAGCATACGGCGTGGACTTACGGGAACCCTTGAACCCGACGTCGCCACCGGACGCCCAGGAGACAACAGCACCGGACGGATCAGTGATCGAAATGATCGTGTTATTAAAAGTGGACTTAATGTGAGCCTGACCCACCGGGATCGACTTGCGGTCGCGGCGACGGACAGGCTTACGAGCGGCTTGCTTTGCAGCTGCCATTGACCCTCGTTTCCTAGTAACGTACTAATTTGTGTGTCCAAACGATGGAATTATTCATCCCGTGGCTTGGACTGGACCACCTACTACTTGGTGGCCTTCTTCTTTCCGGCGACCGTGCGCTTCGGACCCTTGCGGGTACGCGCGTTAGTCTTGGTGCGCTGACCACGCACAGGCAGACCACGGCGATGACGAATGCCCTGATAGCAGTTGATCTGGATCTTACGACGGATATCCGCATCGATTTCACGACGCAGATCACCTTCGATCTTGTAGTTACCCTCAAGATAGTCACGCAGCGTGATGAGCTGCTCATCCGTCAGATCCTTGACGCGGGTGTCCGGGTTAATACCGGTCGCGGCAAGCGTTTCCTTCGCACGAGTGCGACCCACACCGAAAATGTAGGTGAGCGCGATCTCGATACGCTTCTCATTGGGGATGTCGACTCCGGCAAGACGTGCCATTGCGATTCCTTCTATACTTCCGCAGGTCGTGCACCAAGTCGTCCGGTTTCCCGGCCCGGGCCTGCGTACCCAGGGTTCAGACGCGCCTCTCGGGAGAAACACGCCTGTGACTCAGCGCCTGATTTTTGGTTGTGTGCCGCTGGATCTGCTCTCAGCCCTGACGCTGCTTGTGGCGCGGGTTCGTGCAGATCACCATGACGCGGCCGTGACGACGGATCACGCGGCAGTTTTCGCAGATCCTCTTCACACTAGGGCTGACCTTCATGGTTTTCCTTTACTTGTACCTTTACTTATAGCGGTACGTAATACGTCCGCGGTTCAGATCGTACGGGCTCATTTCGAGCACAACGCGATCCTGCGGCAGAATACGAATATAGTTCTTGCGCATCTTACCGGAGATCGTGGCGAGCACGATGTGCTTGTTCTCAAGTTCGACGCGGAACATCGCGTTCGGCAGCGCTTCCACTACCTGACCTTCGACTTCAATCACACCGTCTTTTGCCATGAGCCTCGTTATCCGTTCCTCGGGACAATTACCGTTAGCATGTCCGAAAACACACCAACGATCAAATATACACGAAAGTGGGGATTACGACAATGGCGTGTCGCTGCGGTCGCCCGCTCAGCAGGCGACCGCGCGAGGAGGTGAACAGTCCAGTGGACTGTTCACCGACAGAGCCATCCGTATCCCACACCCCGCCACAATCAATCTAAATAAATCCCCCGTGTCAAAGTTATTCTCGCCTCCCCGCATACAAAAAGTGGGCAACTCAACTGAGCTGCCCACTTTCATCACAAGCCGAAAATTACTCAGGCTTCGAGTGCCTTAACAATGTTGGTCTGAATTGCGTCGATCTCGCCGACACCATCGATGGCAACAAGCTGACCACGCTGCTGGTAAATATCGAGCAGCGGAGCGGTTTCCTTCGCATAGGTTTCCAGACGCTTAGCAATCGCATCCGGAGTATCATCGGAACGGCCCTGCTCCTTGGCACGCTTAGCGATACGCTCCATGAGCACGTCGTGGTTAGCATCAAGCGCCACGACCTTGTCGAGCGGAGTGCCAAGCTCAGCGAGCATCTGGTCGAGGGCCTCAACCTGCGATGCGTTACGCGGGTAGCCGTCGAGAATCCATCCGTTCTTGGCATCATCCTTAGCCAGACGATCCTTAACAATCGTGTTGGTCAGCGAATCCGGCACCAGTTCACCCTTGTCGGTGTACTTCAATGCTTCAAGACCGAGCTCAGTCTTGTTCTTGATGTTGTAACGGAAAATATCACCGGTCGAGATCGCCGGAATACCAAAGTGCTCAGCGAGCAGTGCAGCCTGAGTACCCTTGCCGACGCCCTGCGGGCCCATGATGAGAAGACGCATTGGTTTGTTCCTTTTCCTATTGTGATGTAGGTGTGTAGAAATGGATGGCTCCGTCGGTGAACAGTCCACTGGACTGTTCACCTCCACGCGCGTGCCGCTGCCAATCGAGCGACCGCCTATCAGGGGAGCCAAGAAGAATTTCTACTTGCCTTCCTTGTGATCAATATTCTCAAGCAGGAAACCAGTGTACTGGAACTGCTCAGTCTGAGCCTTCGCTTGGCGCAACGTATCGAGACCGACGCCAGCGATAATCAGAATCGTCGTACCACCGAACGGCAACTGCGTGTTCAACTGCAAAGCCATGATCAGCACGGTCGGAATCAGAGCCACGAACAGCAAGTAGATTGCACCAACCGTGTTCAAACGGTTCATCACATAGCTTAAGTAACGGCTGGTTGCGCTACCGGCACGAATACCCGGAATGAAGCCACCGTACTGCTTCATGTTGTCAGCAGTTTCGTCAGGATTAAACGTGATCTCCGTGTAGAAGAAGCAGAAGAACACAATCATCAGCGCGTACAGTCCGATGTACCAAACAGACGTCGTGTTAGCGAGATTATTGTTAATCCACGTCACCCAGCCGGCGTCAGTGGAACCGAACTGTGCAATCAACGTTGGAATCGCAAGAATCGACGATGCGAAGATCGGCGGAATAACGCCAGACATGTTGATCTTCAGCGGCACATACGTCGACGAACCACCGTACATCTTGCGACCAATCATGCGGCGTGTGTACTGCACCGGAATACGACGCTGGCACAGCTCAACGAAATCAACGAAGATCAAAATAACGAGCAGCACGCCAGCGACAATCGCAAACTTCGGCCAGTTACCATCGGTGCCATTCGTACCCCAACCGATCTCCCACAGCTGCGGCAGGAAGCCCGAGCAGATCGACATGAAGATAAGGATGGACATACCCTGACCGATACCCTTATCAGTAATCAACTCAGCCATCCACATGATCAAGCCGGTGCCACCGGTCATGATCAACACCATAACGATCAAGTTCCACACAGCACCGTCCGGAATCACCTGCGAGCACTGGTAGTTGAAAAGCGCGCCGGAACGAGCCGTCACCAGAATCGTCGTGGACTGCAACACAGCCAAGCCAATGGTGAGGTAACGCGTGTACTGCGTCAGCTTAGCTTCGCCGGACTGACCTTCCTTGTGCAGTGCCTCGAAACGAGGGATGACCACGCGCAGCAGCTGCACCACAATGGACGCGGTGATGTACGGCATAACACCCAGCGCGAAAATTGACAGCTGCAACATAGCGCCGCCAGAAAACAGGTTGACCAGACCAATGAAGTTCTCGGAAGCGGTCTTCATCGTGCCAACGCACTGCTGCACGATCTTGTAATCAACACCCGGTGTCGGAATAAACGAACCGATACGGTAGATGATGATCATGCCGAAAACGAACAGTATCTTGTTTCGTAGCTCTTTGGTACGGAAGGCCTGGATTAACGTCCTCACCTGGGTTCCTTTCCATATGTGCGCCCCTTGCGCACCCGTCCGGACAGACTCTAACCGACGAGTCTAGCGTACAGCGTCTACCACTGCCCCCGGTAACAGTTCATATTGTCCATATATAACGAATGAATATAACGAATGACCCCCGCCGCAAATCGCGGACGGGGGTCATCATTCGTATTACAGAGCGGTAATCCGTGCCCGAGATCAGTCCTCGGAGATGGAACCGCCAGCAGCCTCGATCTTGGCCTTAGCCGATGCGGAAGCCTTCACGCCCTTGATGGTGAGTGCGACGGTCAGTTCACCATCGCCCAGCACCTTCACCGGCTGGTTTGCACGCACAGCACCCTTGTCAACCAAGTCGGCAACGGTTACTTCGCCGCCTTCCGGGAAGAGCTTAGCGAGAGCAGCCACGTTCACGACCTGGAACTCCTGCTTGAAGGGGTTCTTGAAGCCACGGAGCTTCGGCAGGCGCATGTACAGCGGCAGCTGGCCACCTTCGAAGCCCGGACGAACCTGGTAACGCTTCTTGGTACCCTTGTCGCCACGGCCCGAGGTCTTACCCTTGGAGCCTTCACCGCGGCCCACGCGGATGCGGTCCTTCTTGGCGCCCGGAGCCGGACGCAGATCGTGCATCTGCAGGATAGTGGTTTCTTCTTCTGCCATAATCAGTCGACCTCCTCGACGGTGACCAGGTGGCGCACCGTCAGGATCATGCCGCGAGTGCTCTTGTTGTCCTCAAGGACAACGCTCTGGCCGATCTTGCGCAGACCAAGAGTCTGCACGGTGGCGCGCTGCTTGGGCGTACGGTTTACTAGACCGTGATGCAGGGTGATCTTCAGGTTAGCCATCTATCACTCACCATCCTTCTGCTGAGCCTGAGCGGCAGCCGCAGCCTCTTCACGAGCCTTACGGGCCTCGTCGATGCCAGCGGCACGAGCACGCAGCAGGGCGTCCGGAGCAACCTCGTTGAGGGCCAGACCACGGCGAGCCGCGATCTCTTCCGGGTCCTCAAGCTGCTTGAGGGCAGCCACGGTGGCGCGAACCATGTTCACGGCGGTGGCGGAGCCCATCGACTTGGACAGGACATCGGTGATGCCGGCGCACTCCATGACGGCGCGAACCGGACCGCCGGCGATAACGCCGGTACCCGGAGCAGCCGGACGGAGGAGAACGGTGCCAGCAGCGTCGTGACCGATCACCGGGTGGGTGACAGTGCCGCGGACGCGCGGGACAGAGAACATGTGCTTCTTAGCGTCGAGCTGGCCCTTAGCGATAGCGGCCGGAACCTCGCGGGACTTGCCGTAGCCAACACCGACGGTGCCGTTGCCGTCACCGACAACCACGAGAGCGGCGAAGCTGAACGTACGGCCACCCTTGTGAGTCTTGGACACACGGTTAATGGTCACCACGCGGTCGAGCAGCTCATCGCCCTGCTTCTCTTCGCGACGGTTGCGACGCTCGCCACGACGGCCTTCGCCGCGCTGGCCACGACGGGACTTACGATCCTCGTTCGCGTTGTTGGTCTCAGCCGCCTCAGTGTTCTGAGTTTCTTCAGCCACTTGGGTTTCCTTCTGAGTTTCGTCGCTCACAGTGCCAGACCTCCCTCACGGGCGCCTTCAGCGACAGCTGCGACGCGACCAGTGTACTTGTTGCCGCCACGGTCGAAGACGACGGCCTGAATGCCAGCAGCCTTGGCCTTCTCAGCCACGAGCTCGCCAACCTTCTTGGCCGCTTCGCTCTTGGTGCCCTCGAAACCGGCAAAGTCAGCAGTCAGGGTCGAAGCAGACACGAGGGTGATGCCCTTGGTGTCGTCAACGATCTGAGCGACCATGTGACGGTTGGAACGGGAGACCACGAGACGTGGCATCTCCGGAGTACCGGAAATGCGCTTGCGGATGCGGGCGTGACGACGCTTGAGCGAGAACTTCTTGCCCTTGCCGAAAATCTTAACGCTCATATCACTTACCAGCCTTTCCAGCCTTGCGCAGGATATGCTCGTCAGCGTACTTGATGCCCTTGCCCTTGTAGGGTTCCGGAGCACGCAGCTTGCGAATGTTCGCAGCGACCTGGCCGACGACCTGCTTGTCGGTGCCCTTAACGATCACCGTGTTGGCGTTCGGGACCTCGAATTCGATGCCTTCCGGCGGGTTCACCGTGATGGTGTGGGAGTAGCCGAGAGCGAACTCAATGCTCTTGCCCTTAAGCGTGGCGCGGTAACCGGTACCAACGATCTGCAGGGTCTTAGCGTAGCCATCGTGCACACCCTTGACCATGCTGGCAACGATAGAACGAGCCAGACCGTGCTTAGCACGGGTCGGACGCAGATCATCGGACGGGGTGAGGACGATCTCGTTGCCTTCGACGACAGCGGAGATGCCTTCAGGAAGAACATAGGAGTCAGAGCCCTTCGCACCCTTAGCTGCAAAGTTCTGACCGTCAATCGTGACTTCCACGCCAGCCGGGATGGTGACGGGGAGCTTACCAATATGCGATGCCATGATCTAGCTCTCCTTTCTCACCACACGTAGGCGACGATTTCGCCACCGATGCCTCGATCGAGGCATTCCTTCTGAGTCATCAGTCCCGAGCTGGTCGAGATGATAGCGATACCGAGACCACCGAGCGGCATTGGCAGCGCATCGGACTTAGCGTAACGACGCAGGCCCGGCTTGGAAATACGCTTGATGCCCTGGATGGAACGCTCGCCGTTCGGACCGTACTTGAGGGTGACCTCAAGAGTCTGTCCAACCTTGGCTTCCTTAGCAGCGAAGTCCTTGATGTAGCCTTCACGCTTCAGGATCTCGGCGATGTTCGCCTTGAACTTGGAGTACGGCATGTCCACGGTTTCGTGCTTAGCCGCGCTCGCATTACGCAGACGCGTAAGCATGTCTGCGATAGGATCTGTCATTGTCATTTGGGCTTGTTGCCCTTTCTCGCTATGGTTTCCGCCGCCCTCACGCCTGGCCGAGACAACTGCTCAAGCTCAGGCGATCGGGCCGCGGACCTTCAGCGTCGATGTTTACCAACTGGACTTCGTAACGCCGGGCAGTTCACCGCGGTGTGCCTTCTCACGAAGGCAGATGCGGCACAGGCCGAACTTGCGGTAGACGGAGTGAGGACGACCACAAACCTGGCAGCGCGTGTAAGCGCGCACCTTGAACTTCGGCTTGGCGGCCGCCTTGTTCTTCAGAGCGGTTTTTGCCATATCAGTTCTCCTTGAAGGGGAAACCGAGGTGCTTTAACAGCACAGAGGCTTCCTTGTCGTCCTTGGTGGAGGTCACCACAGTGATGTCCATACCACGCTGGTGATCGATCGAATCCGGATCAATCTCGTGGAACATGGACTGCTCAGTGAGACCAAAGTTGTAGTTGCCCTGACCATCGAACTGGTTGCCGTTGATGCCGCGGAAATCGCGGATACGCGGCAGCGCGAGGGTCAGCAGACGATCCAAGAACTCCCACATACGATCGCCACGCAGGGTGACGTATGCGCCAATGGCCTGGCCTTCACGCAGGTGGAACTGCGCGACAGACTTCTTAGCCTTGGTGACCTTCGGCTTCTGACCGGTGATCAGAGTGAGGTCCTTGATTGCGCCTTCGATGAGCTTGGAGTCGCGAGCTGCGGCACCGACACCCATAGAGACAACAATCTTCTGGATGCGGGCCACCTGCATCGGGTTGGAGTAGTGGAACTCCTTCTCGAGCTCAGGGATGATGACCTCGTTGTACTTCTGCTTCAGGCGGGGGGTTGCCGGCGCCTCAACGGTCGTATCGGTCATGCCAGCTCCTTTCCGGACTTCTTGGCCACGCGCACACGCACGGTCTTCACCTTGCCGTCACGAGCCTCTTCCTTCACCACGACACCAACGCGGGTCGGCTGCTTGGTCTCCGGGTCGATCAGCATCACGTTAGAGCGATGGATCGGAGCCTCGACGGAGACGATGCCGGACTGCTGGCCCTGCTGCGTGGCGCGAACGTGCTTCTTAACAATCTGCACGCCCTCGACGATCAGACGATCGTCGGCCAACACGCGAGTGACCTTGCCTTCCTTGCCCTTATCCTTGCCGCGGATGACCTTGACGAGGTCACCGCTCTTGATCTTGGCTACCATGTCAGATCACCTCCGGAGCGAGGGACGCGATACGCATGAAGCGCTTGTCGCGCAGCTCACGAGCGATCGGTCCGAAGATACGAGTGCCCTTCGGTTCACGGCCAGAGCCGAGAATGACAGCGGCGTTCTCGTCGAACTTGATGTAGGAGCCATCCACACGACGGTGCTCCTTGACGGTGCGAACGACGACGGCCTTAACCACGTCGCCTTTCTTGACCGACCCGCCAGGGATCGCGTCCTTGACGGAGGCGACGATCACGTCGCCTAGGTCGGCATAGCGTCGCTTCGATCCGCCGAGCACGCGAATGCAGAGGAGTTCCTTCGCACCCGTGTTGTCGGCGACATGAAGCCGCGTTTCCTGCTGAATCATTGATTCTCCTTAGCCGAGCTGGTTCTCCCCAAGCACCCCGCCCACCTGTACGAGCATGGGCGGGGTGACTCGCGGAGCCTTGCCGAACTTGTTACTTAGCGCGCTCGATAATGGTTTCGAGACGCCAACGCTTGGTCTTGCTCAGAGGCCGAGTTTCCATAATACTCACGAGGTCGCCAATATGCGCGTCGTTGTGTTCATCATGGGCCTTGACCTTCTTGGTCTTGCGGACGACCTTACCGTACAGCGGGTGGGTCGAACGAGATTCGAGCTCAACGGTGATCGTCTTGTCCATTGCTTCGGACGTGACGTAACCGCGACGAACCTTGCGGAAGTTACGCTCTTCAGCCATTAGTTCTCCTCAGCTTTCGTATCAGATGCCTCGGGCGCCTGGCTGATGCCGAGCTCACGTTCGCGCAGAACGGTGTACATTCTGGCGATGTCGTGCTTGACCGCCTTGAGGCGGGCAGTGTTGTCGAGCTGACCGGTCGCGTGCTGGAAGCGCAGGTTGAACAGCTCTTCCTTCGACTTCTTGAGGAAACCTTCAATCTCCTCGTTGGTCTTCTCGTTCAGATTCTTGATTGCATATTCAGCGGTACCGACTGCCATCAGATATCACCACCTTCACGAGCGATAATGCGGCACTTCATCGGGAGCTTGTCGATTGCGCGGCGCAGAGCCTCGCGAGCGACATCCTCGGAAACACCACCGATCTCGAACATCACGCGGCCCGGACGCACGTTGGCGATCCAGAACTCCGGAGTGCCCTTACCGGAACCCATTCGGGTGCCCAGCGGCTTCTTGGTCAGCGGACGATCCGGGAAGATCGTGATCCACACACGACCGCCACGCTTGATGTAACGGGTCATGGCGATACGCGCAGCCTCAATCTGACGGTTGGTCACGTAGGCCGGCGCAAGCGCCTGAATACCGAAATCGCCGAATGCGATCTCGTTGCCGCCCTTGGACATGCCAGAGCGGACCGGACGATGCTGCTTGCGGTACTTAGTCCTCTTCGGGATAAGCATCAGTTCACTCCTTCGTTTCCGTTGCGGCAGGAGCCTCAGCGGCGGCGGTCTCGGCCTTCGGGGCCTCGGCCTGCTGCTGTGCTGCGGCGTTGCGGTTGCCACGACGCGGGCGACGATCGCCGCCACGACGACCCGGACGGTTGTTCTGCTGCGCCTGCTGCTCTTCGAACTCGCTCTCGGTCATGTCGCCCTTGTAGATCCACACCTTGACGCCGATACGGCCGTAGGTGGTCTTGGCCTCAAAGAAGCCATAATCGATCAGGGCGCGCAGGGTCTGCAGCGGAACGCGACCCTCACGGTAGAACTCCGAGCGGCTCATTTCCGCGCCACCGAGGCGGCCGGAGAGCTTGATGCGGATACCCTTAGCGCCAGCACGCATAGCGTCCTGCTGAGCCTTGCGCATTGCACGACGGAAGGTCACGCGGTTGGTCAGCTGCTCAGCGATGCCCTGAGCGACGAGCTGGGCGTCCAGCGCGGCGTTCTTGACTTCGAAGATGTTGAGCTGGACCTGCTTGCCGGTGAGCTTCTCGAGCTTGGCACGGACCTTCTCGGCCTCGGCGCCACGGCGACCGATCACGATACCCGGACGAGCGGTGTGAATATCCACACGCACGCGGTCACGAGTACGCTCGATCACGATGCGGGACACACCTGCACGCTCGAGGTCCTTGTTCATTTCCTTACGGATCTTGTCATCCTCAAGGACGAAGTCGCTGTAGCGCTCGCCAGGCTTGTTGGAATCGGAGAACCACTTGGAACGATGGTTTTCAGTGATGCCCAGACGATAGCCAAAGGGATTGATCTTCTGACCCATCTTTAGCGGGCTCCTTCCTTGGTAGCGACAACGACCGTGATGTGGGAAGTGCGCTTGTTAATACGAGCAGCACGGCCCTGAGCACGAGCGCGGAAACGCTTGAGGGTTACGCCCTCGTCCACGTACGTCTCCTTGATGACCAGATCGTTTTCGCGGAACGCTTCGCCGGCCTTGTCGGCCTTGACGCGAGCGTTGGCGATAGCGCTCTCGAGGACCTTGCGCACCGGAACGGACGCGTCCTGAGGAGCGAACTTGAGAATGGTGACGGCTTCGGTCGCCTGCTTGCCGCGGATGAGGTCGACCATGCGGCGAGCCTTGCGCGGCGTCACGCGGACGTGACGAGCGATTGCTTTAGCTTCCATGTTCTATTCCTTATCCTTTAGCGGCGGGCCTTCTTGTCGTCCTTCACATGACCCTTGAAGGTCTTGGTCGGGGCGAACTCACCGAGCTTGTGACCGACCATAGCCTCGGTGACAAACACCGGGACATGCTTGCGGCCATCGTGAACAGCGAACGTGTGTCCGATGAAATCAGGGGTGATCATCGAACGACGGGACCACGTCTTGATGACGTTCTTGGTGCCCTTCTCGTTCTGCTCGTCGACTTTCTTCTGCAGGTGGGCGTCGACGAAGGGGCCCTTCTTGATGCTACGAGTCATCTACTCGACACTCCCTTACTTGCGGTTCTTACCATTCGGACGACGACGAACAATCATCTTGTTCGAAGCCTTCTTCGGACGGCGAGTACGAACTTCGCCCTTGCCCCACGGCGACACCGGCGGCTTACCACCGCGGGTACGACCACCGTGCGGATGGTCAACCGGGTTCATGGACTCACCACGAGTCCACGGACGCTTACCCATCCAGCGAGCACGACCAGCCTTACCGAGCTCGACGTTAGCGTGATCGGAGTTACCGACCTCACCAACGGTTGCGCGGCAGCGAGCGTCGACGTTGCGGATTTCGCCAGACGGCATACGCAGCTGAGCGTAAGCGCCATCCTTAGCGACGAGCTGAACGGCAGCACCAGCGGAACGAGCGATCTTAGCGCCGCCCAGCGGCTTGAGCTCGATCGCGTGCACAACGGTACCGGTCGGGATGTTCTTCAGCGGCAGGTTGTTGCCCGGCTTGATATCGGCGTTCTCGCCGGTCTCAATACGGTCGCCCTGCTTGATGCCTTCCGGAGCGATGATGTAACGCTTCTCACCATCGGCGTAGTGCAGCAGCGCGATGCGAGCGGTACGGTTCGGGTCGTACTCAATGTGAGCGACCGTTGCCGGCACGCCGTCCTTGTCCCAACGACGGAAATCGATGAGACGGTAGGCACGCTTGTGGCCGCCGCCGCGATGGCGGGAGGTCATACGACCGTAGGAGTTACGGCCGCCAGTCTTAGTGAGCTTGCGAACCAGCGACTTCTCAGGCGTAGAGCGCGTCAGCTCGGAGAAATCCGAGACGGAAGCGTTGCGACGGCCTGCAGTCGTCGGCTTATAAACGCGGATAGCCATAATATAGTTCTTCCTTTAACTTTTCTCGGCTAGCCTTCAGTTGCCGAAGATGTCGATCGTCTGGCCCTCAGCCACGGTCACGATCGCGCGCTTCTGAGAAACACGCTGGCCGAAGCCGTAACGGGAACGCTTGCGCTTGCCGTCACGGTTGAGGGTGTTGACGTTCGTCACCTTCACCTTGAAGATCTCTTCGATAGCCTGCTTGATCTGCACCTTGTTTGCGTTCGGGGCCACCACGAAGGTGTACTGACCACGATCGGAGAGCGCGTAGCTCTTCTCAGAAACGACAGGCTTGAGGATGATGTCGTGTGCGGGCTTGTGAATAGCGACCATACTGATCAGGCCTCCTTAGCAGGCTCGGTCTTGCCAGCGAGGAAAGCATCAAGGCCATCCTTGGTGAAGACCACATACTGAGCCGTGACCACATCGTAGGTGTTCAGCTGATCCGCGAAGATCGGGTGAACGGTCGGGATGTTGCGCACCGACAGCCACTCGTTGATGTTGTCGCGGGAGAACACCACAGTGGTGAACTTGTTCTCGGTGATCGGGGTCAGCGCGGCGATAGCAGCCTTGGTGGACGGAGTATCGGTGATACCGAAGTCCACAACGGCGATACGACCGGCGTTAGCACGATCAGAAAGCACGTAGCGCAGAGCTGCGGCCTTCATCTTCTTGGGGGTACGCTGCGAGTAGTCGCGCGGCTGCGGGCCGAACACGGTGCCACCGTGGTACCACTGCGGAGCGCGGATAGAGCCCTGACGAGCACGACCAGTGCCCTTCTGCTTCCACGGCTTCTTGCCGCCACCGGACACCATGCCACGAGTCTTGGTGGCGTGGGTGCCAGCGCGAGCAGCCGCAAGCTGGGCCACAACGACCTGGTGGATCAGCGGGACGCGAGCAGTGACTTCTTCAGCAGTGTGGCCGAAGATCTCAGCCGGAACCTCAACGGTGCCGGTGGTAGTGCCCTGGGCGTCAGACACGTTCAGAGTAACGTTTGCCATGATTGATCAGACTCCCCTTACTTCACTGCCGTGCGGACGAGAACGATGCCGCCCTTCGGGCCCGGAATCGCGCCCTTGATGGCGAGGATGCTGTTCTCGGCATCAGCGGACATAACGGTCAAGCCCTGAGCGGTCGCGGTCACATGACCCATGCGGCCAGCCATACGCTTGCCCTTGAGAATACGACCCGGGGTCGCGCATGCGCCGACAGAACCGGGACGGCGCTCGTTCTTGTGAGAGCCGTGGGAACGACGGTAGGACTTGAAGCCCCAACGCTTGATGGTGCCAGCGAAGCCCTTGCCCTTGGTGGTGCCGGTGACGTCGACTTCAGAGCCTTCCGGGAAGAAGTCGATGCTCAGCTCCTGACCGGGCTGATAGTCAGCGGCATCCTCAGTGCGCACCTCAACGAGGTGACGACGCGGGGTGACGCCAGCCTTAGCAAAGTGGCCAGCAAGCGGCTTGGTCACCTTGGTGGGATCGATCTGGCCGAAACCAATCTGCACGGCCTTGTAGCCGTCGGTTTCCTCGGACTTGACGGCGGTCACCACGTTGGTGGACACGTCAACGAGGGTGACAGGGACAAAGAAACCATTCTCGTCCCAGACCTGAGTCATGCCGATCTTCTTGCCCAGCAGAGCCTTGTGGCTGCCTCTCTGTGAAGTCATAGTGGTTCCCTCCTCCCTTACAGCTTGATCTCGATGTTGACATCCGCGGGCAGATCAATATGCATCAGGGAGTCCACGGCCTTCGGGGTCGGGTCCACGATGTCGATGAGGCGCTTATGAGTGCGCATCTCGAAGTGCTCGCGAGAATCCTTGTACTTGTGAGGAGAACGAATAACAACAAAGACATTCTTCTCGGTCGGGAGCGGAACCGGGCCAACCACAGTTGCGCCCGCGTTCGTCACCGTTTCGACGATCTTCTTCGCCGATTGGTCGATGACCTCGTGGTCATAGGACTTAAGCCTGATGCGGATTTTCTGTCCCGCCATTGCCGTCCGCCCTTTCTAGCGATTCGTGTACTGGTTTCCAGCCTGCTTCAAGGGCACCGGGGATCTGACCGCAGCAAGACACACCTCAATACGAGGCGTTCTTTGTGGTCAAACCACATCAGTGCGCGGCATGCGTCGCTTCATTTGCATGAAGTCCCGCTCCGCGCTCGCTTTTTTGATTCCAATGTGCGAGCCCAAATCAGGCAACTTGTTTATTATGCCACTAGGCATAGCCTTAAGGAGTTCGGGCGTGTCGCACTGCGACCCGCCCTCACACTGTCACATTCCCTCATCCTCCCTACCGGTCGTCTTCGGCGTCGCCTACTGGAAACCCACCGGGTTTCCGCCCTCACGGCTCCGCAGACGTGTCACATCTCTCAAAATGTGGGTTATAGGCCAAAATGTGTGTCTGTTTTGGCTCGCTTTCCTTTGTGGCAGTGGGCGTTTCCCCTGTTCGAGTTGTATGGGCGGGGAACTTGAAGTCGGCCAGAATGTGTGTCCGGAACAGGCTGTGAGGCCTTTCGGGACAACGGTTGAGCGGCTTTCGAGTTGGCGTGGCAGATTGGGTGGATGAACACACCCAGTTGCGCCGTGTGCGGCGAGCCGATGAAACGGAACGGAAGAACAAGCTCGGGGCGGGTCAGGTGGCGGTGCCGGGACGCCGGCTGCGGGAGCTCGCGCACCCAGTCGCGCGACAACAGGGCCCGTGACCTGCGGTGCGGACTGGACTGGCTGTTTTCCAAACGGTCGCAGGCCGAGCACGACCTGCCCTCCCGCACGCTGCGCCGCCGGTGCGAGCTGATGTGGGGCCTGTGGCCGCCGGTGCCCCTGGTGGACGAGGTGCATCACGTGGTGCATGTGGACGGCATTCACCTGCACCGCGACGCCGTGGTGCTGATCGCCATCGCCGACGGGCACGTGATCGGCTGGCACATCGCCAAAAGCGAACGGTCGGCGGCGTGGCAGAGCCTGATGGCGCGCATCGCGCCACCGGACGTGCTCGTGTGCGACGGCGGGGGCGGCATCATGAC
>NZ_MWWY01000032.1 GCF_002259755.1 Bifidobacterium hapali | reverse complement strand
GGATAACGCTTGCACCCTACGTATTACCGCGGCTGCTGGCACGTAGTTAGCCGGTGCTTATTCACAAAGTACACTCAACTTAAAAAGCCTTGCTCCCTTGTAAAAGAGGTTTACAACCCGAAGGCCTCCATCCCTCACGCGGCGTCGCTGCATCAGGCTTGCGCCCATTGTGCAATATTCCCCACTGCTGCCTCCCGTAGGAGTCTGGGCCGTATCTCAGTCCCAATGTGGCCGGTCGCCCTCTCAGGCCGGCTACCCGTCAAAGCCACGGTAGGCCATCACCCCACCGTCAAGCTGATAGGACGCGACCCCATCCCATACCGCAAAAAAGCTTTCCCACAATCACATGCGATCATGTGGAACATTCAGTATTACCACCCGTTTCCAGGAGCTATCCCAAAGTACAGGGCAGGTCAGTCACGCATTACTCACCCGTTCGCCACTCTCACCCAAACCGAAGTCTAGGATCCCGTTCGACTTGCATGTGTTAAGCACGCCGCCAGCGTTCATCCTGAGCCAGAATCGAACCCTCCACAAAAAACTTGCAAAAGACCCAACAAATGACTCTCAAACAAAAAAATGACAATCGTCCTATAAGGAAGGACGTTCGCACAAAAACCCCAACCCCCATTAACCACTCTCGCAGACCCCCAACCAACAAACAGGTCAAAGGCGGGAATTGGACTGGCAATCACAAACATAAAGAAGTAGTACAAACACGCTCTTGAGTTCTCAAACCACCACCACACTCCAAGCAAACCCAGAAACCAACCAACCGGAAGGAACCAGACCGCTCAGCGGCAGCAAGAGATAAACATACACGACACCACACACAAGCGCAAACCAACATCACAAAACAACACCCAAATCGTTGCAACAACAGCGTTCCCACGGCGTGTCGAAAACACGCCTCCAACACGCTCACACTCTCACAATACGCCCAAAACACCACCACAACCACACCAAAAACCACAAATCCACCCACACGACCCACACAATTCACCCCAACGACACCCAACCCAACCACAACCACAGCTTGCTACCATCACAGAAGAACCGGCAACCAGCCAACACAAGGACCACCAATCATGCAGCGTCACGAGATCAACCCACATCAAGTAACGTTTCCGCGCGCAATTCAGCCATACATCGTCAACAGTCGCATCTTCGACAGCAGTTCGTCACCGCAAGCGCGCGTCTACTACGCCGATCACTCCCCCGATCGTAGCTATTTCATCAAAACCGCCGCCGCGCAATCACTGTGCCGCGAAGCCGCGTGGACCACATACTTTCACGCGCGCAATCTCGCGCCCGACGTACTGTATTACGGCACAATCGGCGGGCGCGACTGGCTCGTCACCGCGCGTATCCCCGGCGAAGACTGCACGTCGCCGCAGTACATGGCCGATCCGGACCGACTGGTACCACTACTGGCCCACCGACTGCGCGCGCTGCACGAAACTGATTATTCCAACTGTCCGGAAACCACGCGCATGGAACGGTACGTACAAACTGTGCAGCACGGCTACCGCAACGGACGTTGCGATCGCGCGTTGTACACAACGTGGTACGGCGAGGCGACCGACGACGAAATCTACCGCATCGCGCGCGACGGTTGGCCGCGGCTGCGCGCCGACGTACTGTTGCACGGCGACTACTGTTTGCCGAACGTAATATTGGACGATTGGAAGTTCAGTGGATTTGTTGATCTCGATTGCGCTGGGATCGGCGACCGTCACGTGGACGTGTACTGGGCGTTGTGGACGCTGCAGTTCAATCTGCACACGAACGATTATCGGTCGTTGTTTATTCGCGAGTACGGTGCGGACCTTGTTGATGAGGAAATGTTGCGTATCGTCGCCGCGATGGAAGTGTTCGGATAGTCGGCGGCAAATAGCCATTAAGCCGTTATCCGATAACGACCATTATGTCAGCGCGATTGCATAGTGCGGAGACAGATTTCTCGTCAACATCTGCATAATTTGTCTTGAAATGTATTGTTGGGGCTGTTGCGATTTTGAAGACAGAAATTTTGTCTTAAAAAGTAAGTTACTCGATTCACACATCAGTTGCGGCAATCAAAGGAAATCAAGAAACCGCGGAATACCGCCATTCCTGCACTTTGCACGATGCGAGTACAGCCAAGCAATTTGTCTCTACTTACGAAAACCATCCAAATCTCAAATTAGAGGCAAAAATCCAATAGCATATCGCACGATAACAACGCACATCACTCGCTGCGCACACCTCACATTACGCGAGCCGACTGAGGAGCGGCCACAAATATATGCCCAAATATTCCAGCATAATAGTTTTTCGCGTTGCCCCCTTCAATTCGTCTCCTTCAATATGCAATCTGAGAGGCAGATTTCGTCGTGTGTAGGGGTCTTTCTGCAATCTGAGAGGCAGGTGTTCTGCATCATACTCCCACATTGATGAGTTTCGGGGGTAAATATCAGACTTGTGGCCTGACAGCACTGCCTCTCAGATCGCAGAAAGACCCATGCATGATTGAAAATCTGCCTCTCAGATCGCAGAAAGACCCAAACAAATCACCACGCCACACAAAAACAGTGTTCCTTTACAACAATGGGTGGTTGACGGCATATACGAAATACACCGTCAACCACCCAAATAGCCATTCTGCATTATCAGTGGTTAATGCATCCGCTCCCTAAACTCAGCGCGCGGCGGGCACGATACCGAGCGTGAACGTGAACTGCTCAGCGTCGAGGCGATATTCCTCCAGCAGAGCCGGTCCACAACTGTTCGAGCCGATACCGGACTGCGCGTAATCGACGTTCACCACAGTCGAATCAGATTCCTCAAGCTCGCTGTTGTGAGCCTTGCGCGTCAACTCTTCAGCCGTATACGGTAGCGCCTGGAAATCGAACGTCCGCTCGCCGAAGAACGTCAAGCTCGTACCATCGCCGGCCACCGACGCCCAATCACAATCGTGATGATTGCCGTTTTCTTGCGGCTTGATATACGGCTCGAACAGTGACTGCGGCGTGCCCGAGAACACGCCATGCCAGCTCGCGCGACGCTTGTCGACGTAGCTTTCGACCGGACCGAGACCGCAGTACGTGACGTCGCGCATCGACTTGGGCACGAACAGTCGCAGACCGAAGCGCGGCAGGAACGGGAATGCCGTATCGCGCGTTACATCCATCGACAGTTCGATCGTGCCGTTGACGTGAATCGTCCACGTTGCGTCGATGTCAGCGATACGTTGGACGATCGGCGCGACGAGACCGAGCCGCGCGTGAATAGTCACGTCGCCAGCAACGCAAACAGCGTCTGAGATACCGTTCGCGCCGAAATCAGTATCGTCGTCACCGAACGATGCGACGAACGCAGGTTCGTTGGCATCAAGTCCAGCAGCAGTCTGCGCTGCGACGCCCAAGCCGGGCAGCGACGACACCACCGAGTCACCGTCAACCGGCGACTCGACCACGTCATCCTCGTCAACCAGCACTTCCACGTCGTACGCACGTACACTCGCGCGATCGTACTGTGCACGCTCCCATTCGTAACGAACGTTGCGATCGTTGTCGGTCGGCGCGCGCCAAATACTGACTTCCATCGGACGATCGAGCAGCGCACGATTTGCGAATGTCATCGAAGAGAACAGACCCGTGCGCTTGTCGATCACGTACCGGAAGTCCGGCGACTCGACCGTCACTGACGCACCGGATTCAGACACCGTGAGCAGCGATGGCACGATCGTGCCTTCGCCATCCGCGTCAACGGCAACATCAACGGCACCCGCATCGTCTTCAACCACGTCATCGCCGTGCACCGCTTCAAGCAACGCCGCCACAGTCTGATTGCGCGGGTCACCAGTCGGCACCGCAACCTCGTCGAATCCAAGCTGGAAGCCAGGCAGCAGCACACCGTCGTCGGTCAAACGGTAGTAACGCACGAGCAGCGTCGCTTTACCAGCCGACTCACTCAGCTCGGCGAGCGCCGTGCGAATTTCCGTCGGCAGTTCGATCGTCGCCTCGCCGTGCGGCTCGATCGACGGCATGCCCGGCGCGTAATTGCCCGGATGCTCGACGCGGAACGCATCGCCAGCGGCCGCATCCTCCTCCCACGAAGCGTTCACGGTCGGCCGTCCGTCGACCACGAGCGTGAAGTCGACGAACATACCTGCGTCCGCAGTGTTGAGGAAATCGTAGTAATTATGCAGTGTGAGCGTGCCTGCAGCCGGGTCGAATCCGGCGACGCGCACCGGACGATACACGTTTTTGAACTCCAGCAAACCGGTGTGCGGCGTGCGATCGGGGTAGACGAGACCGTCCATGCAGAAGTTGCCGTCGTGCGGATACTCGCCCGAATCGCCACCGTACGCGTACTCGCGGCGTCCGGCCGGGTTGGTGCCGCGGTCGATCGCGTGGTCGCACCACTCCCAGATACAGCCGCCGACGAGCCCGTCGTAGCGCTGGATGCGGTCGAAGTAGTCTTCGAGGTCGCCCGGACCGTTGCCCATCGCGTGGCAGAATTCGCACATGAAGTACGGTTTGACACCGTTGTCACCATCGTCGCCGCCGAACGTACCGTCGCGCTTGCCGTCGGGCGTGCGCGGGCCTTCCTCGGAGAAGTATTGGTCGATGTCTTTGAGCGACGGGTACATGCGGCTGTGAACGTCGAGGTGACTGAAATCGTATTCACGGTCGGTGGTTACGTAGCGCGCCGACTCGTAGTGCGTGAGTCGGCTCGGATCGAACGCTTGCGTCCACTCGAGCGCGGCTTCAAACGTGCAACCATACGCGCACTCGTTGCCCATCGACCAGAAGATGATGCTCGGGCGGTTCTTGTCGCGTTCGACACAGCGTTGCGCGCGGTCGACGGTTGGCGCGGTCCATGCCGGATTGTCGGCGATCATGCGCGGCCAGCGTGCGGCTTGCGCGTCCCAGCTGGTATCCGTGGCGATTGCTTGATCAGTGCCGTGGCTTTCGTTATCAGCTTCGCCGATCACGTAGAAACCGAGGCGATCGTACAGGTCGTAGAAGTGCGGCGCGTTCGGATAGTGGCTCGTGCGGATAGCGTTGACGTTGTGTTCCTTCATGAGGGTCAGGTCGCGCATGATTTGCGCTTCGCTGATCGTCGATCCGGTGACCGGGTCGGAATCGTGACGGTTGACGCCGTGAATTTTGATCGGTTTGCCGTTGACTTTGACAACGTTGCCATCGACACTGACTTCACGGATGCCGACGTGATCGGTGATCGTTTCGTGCTCGGTTGCGTAGACGATCGTGTACAGGTACGGGGTTTCGGCGGTCCACAGTTTGGGATCTTCGACGATGAGTTGCGCGTGCGCGGTTGGTAGGAACGCACTGTCGCCGGCGGCAGTATCCGTGTCGATGATGGTGGGCGACGCGGTACCAGTTTCGATCGCGATGTGCAGGGCGGATTCTGCATCGGACGGTTCAGTGTCGTCGGTTTCGGCGATTGTGCTGACTGATTCGACGGTGCCTTCTTCGAGGTCGTCGACGATATCACCGAGGTCGTTATCGTCGCCGTCAACGTCCGCAGCATCGCCATCAGCCAACGCATCACCGTCGATCGGCTCAGCTTGTGTTTGCGCAACCAACTCACCGTCCGCGTCGAACAGTTGCACACTCACCGGCACATCCACGTCATCAAAGAACGCAAAATCGACGTCCACGGTCGCATGATCGACCGGTGACGCGTCATACTCAGCGTCCGTCAGCTCGTCAATCTTCGCGGGATCGACGTTACGCCAGATCGACGTGTGCGCAAAGTAGTCACGAATCGCGTCTTCCGGACGATCAAGCAGGTACACATCGCGGAAAATGCCCGACATACGGAACTTGTCTTGGTCTTCCTGATAGCTGCCGTCGCACCACTTGAGCACGAGTACGGCGAGCATGTTCATGCCGTCAACGAGCGCGTCGGTAACGTCGAACTCGCTGGTGGAATGCGAAACCTGCGAGTAGCCGATAAACGTGCCGTTAAGCCACACGTAGAAGCACGAGTCCACGCCCTCGAAATTCAGGAATGTGCGCGGTGCGTCGGCGTTCGGCGTGTGCGCAAACTCGTGAATGTACACGCCGCACGGGTTGTTTTGCGGGACGAACGGCGGGTCGAGCGGGAATGGATAGTTGACGTTCGTGTACTGGTGGCCGTCGGCACCGTGATTCTGCCAGACGCTCGGCACCGGGATTGCATTGAAACCAGCGGCTTCTCGACCGTGGCTGACCGCCGCGCGATGCTCCCAAACTTCGGCGTCGGCATCCGTGCCGACACCGTCGAAACCGTCGTCACAGAACGCAGGAAGACCGGCCGCGCGAGCGCTGGTTACATCGGCGTCGAGATCGTAAATGCTGGTGTAGTACTTGAAATCCCAGTCGCCGTTGAGCAGCGTGAACCGGTCGGAGTTGACGCGCTTCTCGCCGACAGTGTCGGTGCGATGCGAAGCGGGGATATAGTACGCGCGGTTCGGCTCAGTGCCGACGTGCAAGGTGTCGAGGTTCTCGTAATACCGTGGGATGAACATGAGGTTCGGCGCTCCTTCGGGCTTGTGCGGGCCGGTATCAGTGATAACGCTACCATCATGGTTCGTCCTGACGGGCAGCGGCGCGCGGGTGCTGTGTGTCGGCGCGTGTTGGTTTTTTGGTATTAGCGGGCGGGGCGCGCTGGTGTGCGGGTGAGCGGTCCATTCTTGCGCTGGCTGGCGCTGGTTAACGAACGACGCCGGTAAGCACTAGTAGCGGCGCTTATAGCAAGCGTAACTGCGCGCAATCGGCATGCCTGCGCGTAGTTATGCTCGTTTTTGAGGCTAAAAACGAGCATAAGTGCGCGCACACATGGAAATTGCGCGCAATTACGCTCTGCGTGAGTGCCAATTGGATGATGCTGAGCCAAATAACTTGTATCCTGTGTCATTAATTCGTTGATGAATTCACTACCCCTTAGTTAGAGTGGCTCCCCTTGCCAGGATGTTGCCGTGAAGCAAACAGCAGAGCTGTTTGTAGTCAATGTGCTAGCAGGGGAGCCACAAACATCGTAAACGAACTTCTGGCGCAGGATATTAGACGTACTTGTGACAAATAAGCACAAATCATGGTTTTATATCTATTCTTCTATTTTCTGCATCAACAATGAAAATATACCGAGGAGGATATTTAAGACTGGTTCCACTTAGAAACAGAGAAGATCCATCTTCCAATTCATACTGATACACATAGTTGCCTGAGCCTACGTCTTGATGTTTAAAATCACCGAAATCTTCCCACGATACATTATCCTTTCCTTTTTCGTTAACAATTTGCTTGACATAATCCAACGATAAAGTCTGAGAACTTTTTGTTATTAAATCCGTGCCGTTAGTCGTTGACCGCAGTTTATTATTGGTCAATGTATTTGCTAAACACACTGCAATAATTACCACAAAAGTAATCAAGAACAAGGCCGGTAGTACTCTATACTTTTTCATAACTAGCTCTTACTTGTATTTAACAAGATAATATCCAGCAAAGATAGAGTAATTAAGACCTGAACCATAATTGCGATTCGCGGATTGAGGATCCCATATCACTTTCCCGGATGCATCAAGCATACTCACTTTGGCAAGTCCACGCTTATGAGACCAGAATCCATCACTATTTTGAATATACCAATGGTAATCCTTATTTGGGGCAATCACGAGTGCGATTTTGTATTGGGATTTCCCGGGAACCGCACTTGCAAACGAGTTTGTAATCGTCACACCATTTCTTATATATGGACCATCGGCTTTAGCAGCTTTTTCAATCGCACTCTTTGTTAATGATGTATATACATTACCGGAAAGTTCTCCTAGCTGAAGCTTGCCTTCACGCGAAGTTAGTATGTTCATAACATATGCATAACAATTTGCTCGACGAATATTCGCATCATTATTCCAAAAATTAGGATTATATGCCAATTCGTATCCACCAGTAGGAAGATACGATTGAGCAGAGAAAGGAAAACTTAATTCGTCTGCATATTCGATTGGTGCATTAAACGTCGATTCAGGGGAAAACAGTTCTCTTAACTCAGTAGGCTCGTAGCTTATTGTTTCTTTCAGATCGGTTGGAAGCGAATTGTACCAATTCAACCATCTCAAGGTTTCATTAGACAAGTCGGATACGTTAAAAACACGATTGTTATAAAGAATCGATTCCTGATTCTCAGGGGTTGCGATCGCTACATTAGGAAAGAGAAAAGATGTAACGATAAGGACAGATAGCATAGATAAGATCTTTTTCACGATGAATCCTTTTCCAATCAAGAGAATGCAGCATCATTGCAGCAGTTAACAGGGAGTCATTTGAATCGTGAATTTCACTCAAATGATGAATATAATGATACTCCCCAATACCATTATTGAACAATATACGGCGTGTGCGACGTTAAGCGCATGATTCGGGTTTTAATTCATCATATGATATGAAAAACCGCCGCATCCGTACTCAGTACGGGATGCGGCGGTTTATATGTGTCGTTAATCGACTAAGCAGCTAAACAGCTAAGCTCACTGAACCTGAGCGCGAGCGATCTTGCCGGTGAAGGAGTTAGCCTCATCAGCATCCTTGGCCGGGCCGTTGTTCCAAGAGAACATAGCGCGCAGCTTCGGGCCGACAGTCTCAAGGTGCGGGTGAGAGTACTCTTCCTGCAGCTTCTTGAACTTCGGGGCGCCAGCAGCCTGATCGTCCATGAACTCCTTAGCGAAGGAGCCATCCTGAATACGCTTGAGCTGGTACTCCATGCGCTTCTTGGTCTCCTCGGTGATAACCGTGGAGGTGTAATCGCCGTACTGAGCGGTGTCAGAGCAGGACCAACGAGCCTTGTTCAGGCCGCCTTCGTTAGCCAGATCAACCAGCATCTTCAGCTCGTGGAACACCTCGAAGTAGGCGATCTCCGGCTGGTAGCCAGCCTCGGTCAGCACGTCGAAGCCCATGTCGCACAGGTGGTTGATGCCACCCATGAGCACATCCTGCTCGCCGAACAGATCGGTCTCGGTCTCCTCGGTGAAGGTGGTCTTGATGGCACCAGCGCGCAGAGCGCCCAGAGCCTTGGCGTAGGCGAGGCACAGCGGCCAGGTCTTGCCATCCGGGTCCTGCTCGACGGCCACGACGACCGGGACGCCACGGCCAGCGGCGTACTCACGACGCACGATGTGGCCCGGGCCCTTCGGGGCGACCATGAAGACCGGGTGATCCTCGCCCGGCTTGATGTAACCGTAGTGGATGTTGAAACCGTGAGCGAAGGCGAGAGCTGCACCCGGCTTCAGGTTCGGCTCGACGTCTTCCTTGTAGACCTTGGCCTGATACTGATCAGGCAGCAGGATCATCACGACGTCAGCCTCAGCGACAGCCTCGCCGACCGGCTTGACTTCGAGGCCCTGCTCCTTGGCGAACTCGACGGACTTCGAGGTCGGACGCAGGCCGACGACGACGTTGACGCCGGAGTCGCGCAGGTTCAGCGCGTGGGCGTGACCCTGAGAGCCGTAGCCGAGGATGGCGACCTTCTTGCCATCGAACACGGACAGATCGGCGTCCTTCTCGTACCAGATAGTTGCTGCCATAATGGCACTCCTTTATGTGTAGTGGGAAAAATCCACGGGCCGGTTTGCACCGGCGAAATTGACTTGTTTACCTGTTGGCCATGCAAGAGGATTTTGTCCTAAAACCGATGTTCATCTTACCGGAAACACGTCCGTAACATGGTCGCGTTCCACGTTGCGAACACCGATTTGATAAATCCTCTCACTATGTAGTTATGCGTTATTCAGTTATTCAGTTATGAGTTGAGCGAGCCCGCTATCCGCAGCCCGCGCGAAGGGAGACCAAAGATTGAGACGTCACTTCGTGAAGTCAATGTTCTTAGTCTCTTTGCACGTCAGCACCGCGACAAGGCAGCACACCGCCATCACGCCGAGGTACAGACCAACCGAGTGCACACCCCAGTGAGCGGACAGCCACGTCGCGATCGTCGGTACGAACGCGGCACCAACAATCGCAGCGAGGTTGTAGCCGATACCAGAGCCGGAGTAACGCACGTTCGCATCGAACAGTTCCGGCAGGAACGCGCCGATCGGACCGAACGCAGTACCCATCAGCGCAAAACCGACGCACAGGAATACCATGTTCGCCACGAAGTTACGCTGGCCGACAACCGCACCGTTGAGCAGGAACGGGAACAGCAGCGCGAACACGACGAGCAGTACCGACGAAGTCACGATCACGCGGCGACGGCCGAAACGGTCGGCGTTCAGGCACGAGATCACGATGAACGCAGCGAACACGCAGATTGCGATCATGAGCATCAGCAGATACTCCTGATTCGTAAAGCCGAGGTTGCCACCGCCTTCCGCGCCAGACTTCGTGCCCCACGCGAGCGACCAAGTGGCGAGCGTGTAGAACAGCGTGTACGTCACGGCCACAAGGAACGTGGCTTGCAGCACCTGCTTCCACGACTTGCGGAACACTTCAACAACCGGCGCCTTGACGACCTGCTGCTTCTCCTGAGCCATGCGGAAGATCGGCGTCTCCTCCATCTGCACGCGCACAACGAGTCCGACGATCACGAGCACCGAGCTGAGCAGGAACGGCACACGCCAGCCCCACGCGAGCATCGCGTCGGCATCGTTGAACGATTCGAGTACGAAATACGTGCCGTTCGACAAGAAGAATCCGATCGGCGCACCGAGTTCAGGGAACGAACCGTAGAGCGCACGCTTGTCTTCCGGCGCGTTTTCGGTCGCGACCAGCGCCGCGCCCGACCATTCGCCGCCGAGTCCGACGCCCTGCACGAATCGCAGCAGGCACAGCAGCGCGACCGCAGCCACGCCCCACGTTTTGTAAGTCGGCAGGCAGCCGATCAGGAACGTGCCGACGCCCATCGTGAGCAGCGAGACGACCAGCGTGGTCTTGCGGCCGAGTCGGTCACCGAAGTGGCCGAAGACGAGCGAGCCGAGTGGACGGGCGACGAACGCAATCGCGAACGTCAGGAAGCTCATGAGCATGGCGACGGTCGGGTTGGTTTTATCGGAGAAGAAAATGTGCGGGAAGTAGTTCGCGGCGGCGGTACCGTACGCGTAGAAATCGTAGAATTCGATCGCGGTACCGACCATAGACGCTGCGATGACGGTTTTGACTGAGTCTCGCGCGAGAGATTTCAGCTTGCCTGCCGCGGCGGATTCGCCGGCGGTGCTGACTGCTGCTGACATGATGTGCTCCTGATTTGATGTATGACTATATGAGTCACGGTTGCGTTATGTTGTGTGCGATTATGTGTGGTTGCGTTGCTGCAGCTTGAGATTATTGAGCGGTGACCTTGTGGGGCGTATCAAAAAGCCCCGCCAACTTGGCAGGGCTTTTTGCGAGGATCGCGACTTCTTGCTCAGCCCTGCCATCGTTGGCGGGGCTTCAAGCTGTATGCCGAATCAGTCCGCCAACGAAGACGGAATAATAATTCGTGCGGACAGCAGAGCAGCGCTCATGGACTGAGCAGACTCAACGGTTGCAGTGTATCCAGTCATCGTGGCGAACCTCCTTTCGATATCGGCTCCGAACGTTTCCACCGAGCTGTGTGCTCGACTGGTTCCACACCATAGGAGCGGTTACCCCGACAGACCAGCGCGCGTTCACTATGTGACCCTCGCGCCATCATCCGCGTGGCAGAAAACGCTCGCTAAGCAGGCACTCAGCGAGCAAAAACCGCCACGCACCACTCCTAGTGGCAGAAAACGCTCGCTAAGAGCCCCACCAGCGAGCAAAAACCGCCACGCACAACCCCTAGTGGCAGAAAACGCTCACTAAGAACCCCACCAGCGAGCAAAAACCGCCACGGGGGTGGTGACGTTTTGTTGGACTTCGTTGTCTGAATGGTCGTTCAGAACGATATCACATGTGTTCAGGCGACGAGCCCGAGCTGGATGCGCTTGTCCATGATGCTCATCCCGTATTCGAGTTTGATGCGCTTGTCCCGGTACCAGACCATGTACTCGTCCAGCATCGCAATGAACTCGTCGATCGTGACGCCCTGGAAGCTCCTCTTGTGGAAGAACTCTTGCTTGAGCCGGCCGAAGAACCCCTCGGCGGCGGCGTTGTCCGGACTGCAGCCCTTCGCGCTCATCGACCTCGTCAATCCATGATCCGTGCAGATGCGAATCCATTCAGGCCACCGGTAGTGGCATCCCCGGTCGGAGTGGATGACGGGCGTCTGACCGGGTCGGAGCGTGGCGCACGCGTCCTCGAGCATCCCGTTGGCCAATGCGGCGTTGGGGCTGGTGCCGATCGTCCAGGCGACCGGCATGCCGTCGTAGCAGTCGATCACCGGCGACAGGTACACCTTGCCCGCGGGGATCGAGAACTCGGTGATGTCGGTGACCCACAGCTCATTCGGATTCGCGGCGTGAAAGTCGCGGTTGACGAGATTGGCCGGCGCGCCGCCGATCTCTCCCTTGTACGAGCTGTAGCGCTTCGCGCTCTTGAACACCGGCACCATGCCATGGCGGGTCATCAGCCGCATGACGCGCTTCGCGGAGACGACGATGCCCG
>NZ_MWWY01000031.1 GCF_002259755.1 Bifidobacterium hapali | reverse complement strand
GGGACGGCGCGGCCGCGGCCAGTTGGCTGGCCTCCTACAACCAGTGGGAGCAGGACTTCGCGGGTTTCCTCGACGAGAAAAGCGAATACGCCGACGGCAGCGTGAACGACATGCACCAAAGACTCGTCAAGGCCAAGCGCATGATCCGCGGACGCATCCGCGAGGGGCACCTGTTCACGTTCCTCGACGAGGACCTGACGGAGAACGGAACGATACCATCCACGAACAACCTCATCGAATCATGGAACGGACGAATCCGGGACATGCTGCGCCAGCACCGCGGACTGCGCCTGATCCGGCAACTGAAGGCGATCTGCTGGTGGTGCCACCAGCACGCCGAACACCCCGAGACGGACGCATGGCTGGCGACGAACGCGATCACGGACGAACGGCTGGAGAGCCTCTACCAGAAGGCATGGGAGAACAGCCCGCAGGGCCGATACGAGACGTTCGGCATCCCCATGCACCACGGCACCGGCATCGACTGGAACGACTTCCACACCCGGGTCGAATGGCCATCCAACGACTAGACCACCAGACACACATTTTGGCCTATAACCCCGTTTCTTTACTTAACCCTGGAAACCGCAACTAGAACACTGACCTCAGTACAGCGATGATGGGAATACAAACACAAAAAACGAGAGGGCCTGCCGAAGCGGGCCCTCTCTCCAAAATCAACCTGAGCAGAATCTCTACACAACATCATCGTCGTAACGGTAAGTCTTTCCAATGCCCGTTCAACGTAACAGTCTTTCGTGACCATACACTCATTGTGGGCTCTGCTCTGTTCAGTTGTTTTGGTACTTCCATAATGTAGTGCCGCTCAGTACAGCTTGCAACCCGCATACTGATCATGTGCGATTATTTGCCAAACTGTGCATTCGCTCACCGATCAACAGGTAGAATGAACGAATCTGAGCGAATTCGACGGTTATCTGTCACTTCTTGTGCGCATCACACATCCACACGGCGTGTCGCAACCCCAACAACCATCTAATCGCACATCAACTGAACACTACCGTCACACACAATCGCACATCACCATCATCTACTCTCACGCGTGCGTTTACCTGCCCCATGACCCCATGAACAACCCAAGCACCAACCAAGCGTAACTGCGCGCAATCGCCATGCCTGCGCGCAGTTACGCTCGTTTTCGAGCCTTAAATCCAGCGTAACTACGCGCACATGTCCCGATTGCGCGCAGTTACGCTCGTTTCCACATATCAACGCTTATTCCGGTCACTGCACCCCACGCAGTCGGGCAGGGGCGCGCACGCAGTCGAACTGGCCGACGATAGCGCGCCCCTCGCACACCACATCCGCAGCGCACCTTCAACAGCAACGACGTATCATCGCTTACATTCGCACACCCACAGCGCACCTCCTTGTCTTGGTCAGCAAACACCGCGCCCACACCCACAAACCACAAACATCACCCCACGCCACATCAACCCACATCAACCCCCACAACCCATATCCACCACCCACAACCCGCCCAAACGCACCCGCACCACCGCCGAAACGTGAATTGCCGTTGAATTATGCACCGTTTTCCCGCGTTGCGCACATTCCAGCGCATAAAGTAGGGCAGTATGGCACAGATATTTGACGCACCTTCAAAGGCGATACTCCGCAGTCAGATCGCGGAACACATCGCCGAAACGGACAAAACCGACCGTCGCGAAGCGCGTCCCGACGAGCAGCCACTGCCGCCGGACCGCTTCTTCGACCGCGAATTAAGTTGGCTCAAGTTCAACAAGCGCGTCCTCGAACTCGCCGAGGATGAGGATCTGCCGATCCTCGAACGCGCCAACTTCGCAGCGATTTTCGCATCCAACCTTGATGAGTTCTTCATGGTCCGCGTCGCCGGCCTCAAGCGCCGTATCGACTCGGGCATCGCCGTCCCGTCAGCCAGCGGCCTGAGCCCACGCCAGCAGCTGCGTGCAATCAGCGATCAGTCCCACCGTTTGCAGGACGAACACGCGCACTACGTGATCGATCACATCCTGCCGGCTCTCGACGACGAACGCATCGTGTTGCTGAGCTGGGACAAGCTCACCGCCACCGAGCAGGAGCGCCTGTCGCGCTACTACCGTCAGCAGGTCTTCCCTGTCCTCACGCCGCTCGCCGTCGACCCGGCTCACCCATTCCCGTACATTTCCGGCAATTCGCTGAACCTCGCGGTGCTGGTCGAGAACCCGACTTCCGGCAAGTCGCACTTCGCTCGCGTGAAGATCCCGGGCAACCTCAACCGCCTCGTGCCAGTCGACGACATGACCGAGGACGATTCCGCAGAAGTTCGCTACGGCTTCATCACGATGGAAAACCTCATCATCGCCCACCTCGAATCACTGTTCCCGGGCATGATCATCAAGGAAGCACGCTCGTTCCGCGTCACCCGTAACGAGGATATCGACGTCGAAGAAGACGACGCCGAGAACCTGCTCAACGCAATGGAGAAAGAGCTGCTGCGCCGTCGTTTCGGACCGCCGATCCGTCTCGAGATCTCCGACGCGACCAGCCCGTTCCTCTCCCAGCTGCTCGCCGATCAGCTCGGCGTAAGCGCGGACGAGGTTTACCGTCTACCCGCACCGCTCGACATGAAGCTGCTGTTCGAGTTGCAGGGCATCGATCGCCCGGATCTCAAGTACCCGCCGTTCATCCCGACCACGAACCGTCAGATTGCCGAAGTCGAGTCGAGCCGCGCACAGGACATCTTCGCCGCCATCCGCGAGCGCGACATCCTGCTGCACCACCCCTACGACTCGTTTTCCACGTCAGTTCAAGCGTTTCTGGCGCAAGCTGCGGCAGATCCTAAGGTTCTAGCTATCAAGCAAACCCTGTACCGTACCAGCTCGAACTCGCCGATCATCGACGCGCTGGTCGACGCCGCGCACGCGGGCAAGCAGGTCCTCGCGCTGGTCGAAATCAAGGCTCGTTTCGATGAGGACGCGAACATCATGTGGGCGCGCAAGCTTGAACGCGCTGGCGTACACGTGGTGTACGGTATTGTCGGCTTGAAGACGCACTGCAAGCTGAGCCTTGTCGTACGTCAGGAGCAGGACGGTCTGCGCCGCTACTGCCACGTTGGCACCGGTAACTACAACCCGAAGACCGCGCGTATGTATACCGATCTGGGTCTGTTGACGTGCGATCCGGTTGTCGGTCAGGACTTGACTCGCCTGTTCAACCAGCTGTCTGGTTACGCTCCGAAGTCCAGCTTCCACCGTCTGCTGGTTGCGCCGCGTACGATTCGTACTGGCTTGATTCAGCGTATCCGCCGCGAGGAGGATGCTGCACGCGCCGGTAAGGAAGCGTGGATTAAGATCAAAGTCAACTCGATTGTCGACGAGAAGACGATCGACGCGCTCTACCGCGCTTCTCAGGCCGGCGTGAAGATCGACATTGTCGAGCGCGGTATCTGCTCGCTCAAGCCCGGTGTTCCGGGACTTTCAGACAACATCCGCGTCCGTTCGATCCTCGGTCGTTTCCTTGAGCACAGCCGTATCTACGCGTTCTGCAACTCGGATGGTCCGCAGATCGGCGAAGGCCCAATGTCTGGTCCGGAAGTGTGGATAGGTTCGGCTGACCTGATGCACCGTAACCTTGACCGTCGTGTCGAAGCGCTGGTGCGTATCACCGCACCCGAGCAGATTGACGAGCTCATCAAGTACGTCGACTTGCAGATGTCCGATACGATCGCATCGTGGCACATGCAGCCGGACGGTACATACGTGCACGTCAGCCATGCGGAAGACGGCAGTCTGCTGACCGATAGTCAGGAGCTGCTGATCAAGAAGCACACTCGTCGCCCGCGTACGAATAACTGATGTGACTGACGAGCGCGTGACATCGCGAACGTGAGCCGCGCAGTTATGCGCCGCTCACGTTTGCGATGTGCTACGCTTGTTCACACTAACACGATAACGATGTTTGATGGCCGATCCCTTGAAGGGGTCGGCCATCGTCGTTTCGACACACACTACGTAGCGACCGGGGTGGTGATACAGGCCGCCATACAATGGGAGGATGGGCAAAGTGAGACGCATTGTGGAAGCGGCCGGAGGCATCCTCTACCGCATTGCACCACCCGACGAGGCATCGTCACCGCACACCACCGATAACAGTCATAGACACATCGCGAGCTCTGATAATGCCAGCAACGTTGCTGATACGTTTAATCATACGTCGAATGACATCAACGATATCACCGCTCCAGACGCAGCCGAACTCGCACAATCAGCCACAGCACCACCGTCAGTCACCATCAGCTCAACTCAAACAACCGCACAATCTTCAGCGCAAGCCGCCGAAGCCGAACGTATCACCGATCTTCTCGATCGCATCGAAGTCTGCATCGTCCACCGCCCAAAATACGACGACTGGAGCTGGCCGAAAGGCAAACTCGAAATCAACGAATCTCACCGTCACGCTGCCGTGCGCGAGATCGGCGAAGAAACCGGCCTGTCCGTCGAACTCGGCCCGTATCTCGGCGAAATCGAGTATCCGCTAGCCGAGGAAGGCAGCAAAACTCGCCATTCCAAAGATCGCACAGTCGATACAAAACACATCCTGTACTGGATGGCCACGCCGGTCGACGATATCGAAGCTGAGCAGCTCATCGACGCGTTCGGGCCAATCCATCGCGCCGACATCGGCGAGATCGACGATATTATTTGGGTCACGGTCACCGAAGCGCGCAAAATCCTGTCTCATTCAACCGACAAAGACGTGCTCGCACTGTTCGTCGATCGTCTGCAGGAGGGTGCGGCGGACGCGCACAACGTGATTATCGTGCGTCACGCGAAAGCCGAAGCGCGCAAAACATGGACCGGCACCGACGAAAACCGTCCGATCACGCCGCGCGGAGCCGCCGCAGCATACGCGCTCAACCGTGAGCTTGCATGCTACAATCCAGTGCGACTCGCCACATCACCGTGGATGCGTTGCCGTGAAACATTGCACGTGTTCTCGTGGCAGACAAATCGACCGATGATTCACCTCGACGACCTCACCGAAGACGCGTTTGCAGAGGACAGCGAGCGAGCGTGGGCGTGTTTCCGCGCGGAAATCGAGTACGCGCTCACACATCGCGAAACTGTGGCTGTGTGTATGCATCGTCCGGTAATCGGCGGTATGTTCGATCATCTGCGCGAAATGTGCGCGTCAAAACTGCTCGCGCGGCGGCTTATCGCGAAATCGCCGTACATGCCGACCGGTACTGCGGTATCGTTGTTTGTCGTCTCCTCGCCCGAGGGACCGCGCATCATCGATATTCAGAAGGTCGCTCCACTTGTCTACTAACGCTTTACATCACGGGTCTGGTTCGGTTGTTGCGAGCCGTACCGCGTTCACGCCTACTGGCTCGCCGCGTCCGAATCGGCCCGGTCAGCTTGACCCGGCTATCGTCGCTGGCATTGCGGGCGGTGACGATCCGAGCGTGATCAGTGAGATCAGCCACACGTCGGCTGCTGCGTTACTTGATCGCGTGCATCATACGGCCGATCCGGAAGTCGTTGCGCGCGTGCTTACGCTGGTCGATCGCGAAGGTATCGATTTGATCGCGGAACTGTGGAGTCGCGCGGAACCGGATTCGTTGCCAGGGATTTTGTGGCGGCTGTATTTACTGCGTTCGTGGATGCGGACTCACGACGGTGCGATCGCGCGATTATGGCGGATTGGCGAGCCAGTTGCGACGGCGGCGTCGGCGATTGCTGGCGTGGATGATGCACCGACGGAAGATGATATTGCGCGCACAGCAGATTCGATTTTGGCTGGCGCGTTTGTTGGTGATTTTGCGGTTGCGTTGGAGCGGGCTGCGGCGTTTACGGATGTGGTGGCGTTGGGATTGCGCGTGGAAGCGAAGCATCTGAGCTGCGAAGGGCATCGGGATAAGGCCGCGCGACTGCTGCATACTGCGAGCAATCTGATGGTTACGTCGCGTGATTTTCGACATGGTGCGTCGCTGTGGCGGCGCGGCACACTCGAATAGTCGTTTGGTGAGTTTGGCATGTTTGGTGCGTTCGGTGAGCGCCGGCACACCCGGTGAGTCCGGCAAGTCTGGCATAGCTGGCATGGCTAGTACAACCCAATATATCCAGTACGGCTGGCACACTCGACATGTCCAGCACGTTCGGCGAGTCCGGAGAGTCCGGTACGCCTAGCACAGCTAACACCCAATATGCCCGACACAACTGGCATGTCCAGCACGTTCGGTGAGTCCGACACATTCGGTACACCCGGCGCGTCTAGCACATCCACCATCCGGCACGTTGCCGTGGAACACGCGTGGTTCCGCGACGGCTGTATTACCCGCTATACTGTTAATTCGCGTCGGGCCGTGCATAGCCCCGGGCTCCATTTTTTGCCGCTGCGAGCGGCCTTTGCGCCGACAGGCGCTTTCACGGTTCGGCGCTTCAACTCTTTGATTCTGTTACGCCATAGTTGGCATTAATTCTTTTCCCCATTAAGTGCGCTGAGCTGCTTTCATTGAGCGCACTGAGCCACACAAATCCGGTTGGCTTATATCGCGTGGCAGAAAACGCTCGCTGAAGCCACCGCCAGCGAGCAAAAACCGCCACGCGCCGGCATGCGTGGCAGAAAACGCTCGCTGAGGGTGTGCTCAGCGAGCGTTTTCTGCCACGCATGCCCTCACATCACCCTTTCACATCATGTGTGGCGGCTTTCGCTCGCTGACGGCAGTCTCAGCGAGCGTTTTCTGCCACGCACATTAGGGGACATGCGTGGTTTGGTCACGCGATGGAATTGACTCGATACAATCCATCGCGTGCGTATCCCCGTGTGATATTCCGGCGGAGGACCTATAAACTTCCGCCGGAATATCACACAAACCCTACCCAAAACGTGACATTCCGGCGGAGACAGCCCCATCTTCCGCCGCAATATCACAAAAACAGGGTGCTTTCTGTGATATTCCGGCGGTAAAACCGTATGCCTCCGCCGAAATATCACAGAAATCCAGTCCGAAACGTGACATATCGGCGGGGAACCCATAAAGTTCCGCCGCAATATCACACAGACAGGGGCCAAAACGTGACATTCCGGCGGAACATCGGCCACCATCCGCCGCAATATCACGCTTATACTCCGCGCACGCGATGTCATATTGTGCAGCGCAAGTCAATACCCGATATACAACCTTCGAACATCTTTGTTTTTCTCACTGGTCGACGACCGAACATATCTCATTTTGAGATATAGGTCACAAATAGGCTTACTCTCCAGTTGATTTTCAGCGTTCATCCAGCCACAATTTTTACGCTCGTCGCGTTGGGATTGTTTACGTTCACATATCAAGGGGACTTATTATGAAAGCGAACGTCACTCGCGCACTCGTCGCACTCGTCGCTGGCCTTGCAGTAGTAGCTGACGCATTTCTGCTGTTTGTCAAACCGCACTTGAGCCAGCAATCATCTGCTTCCAACACGAACGGACAGTCATGGGCCGGCAACTCGTCCGACTCATCATCGTCAAACTCAAACGGCAACAGTTCAGCCGAATCATCCAGCACAGCCACGCTAAAAGACGGCACATACACCAGCGTCGCCTCGCCAAACGCATACGGCGAAATCCAACTGCAAGTCACCGTCGCAGGCGGCAAAATCACCACCATCACCACGCTGCAAGCTCCCAGCCACGGCCGCTCGCAGTCAGTCAACGCGCAGGCGCTGCCCGAACTCACCAACCGAGCGATCGCCGCGCAAAGTGCCGATATCCAGTTCGTCAGCGGCGCCACCGAAACATCCACGGCCTTCGTCAACTCGCTGCAAGACGCAATCAACCAGTCCATCAACGCCAGCAACTAGCGACCTGCCGAGAGCAACCCATGACCGCCACGATCATTCGCGCACGCGTCATCCACGCCATGACCATCCCGGTTACTGTGCAGATCGCCGCGACGACCGTCACCGACGCCGAAACGGCGCTCGACACGGTCATGCCGCAGATTGACACTCATCTGCACAATATCGACGCTCGTTTTTCGCCATTTCGTAACGATTCGCTGGTTGGTCGAGCGCGGCGCGGCGACTGGAGCGCACTGCTCAACGACCGCGAATTCGCTGAGATTTACGCACTGTGTCAGCAGGCAAAGCGACTCACCGACGGCGCATTCGACCCGATGCACGCCGGTGAATATGACCCGACCGGACTGGTGAAAGGATGGGCGATTCAACGCGCTTATGAACGGTTCTTGCAACCGCTATTACACGATACACAACATGATGCGTACAAGGCGGCGGCGATCGGAGGCGGGGGAGATATTCAGGCCGGCGTGCGAAGCGGTACCGATGACTTCGCGTGGCGAATCGGCGTGGATAACCCGTTCGGGAACCAAGCAACCGCGCTTACGCCTGTCACAGCAACAGACCCGACCACGGCGACGCCGCTCGTCTCAGCCTCACGCACGCCCGCATTGCGCACGATCACACTGCGTAATGGCGCCATCGCCACATCCGGTACGAGCGCGCGCGGCAAACACATCACGCGCACTGATCACAGTCTCACACAGGCCACAATCGTCGCCGACCAACTCATCTTTGCAGACATGTGGGCGACCACCGCGATCAGCGTCGGAGAGGATCGTCTGCGCGCGTTGATCAGCCGAGCGGGCGGATTCGGGCTTGTCGACCATGTTCAAGCCGTGCTCGTACGCACTGACCGCAGTCTTGCACACCTGCCGTAACGCGCACATTGTCTGAGATCCGCCCGCGATTCCGCCCGCAAATCAACATCATCCGCCACACATTCCATCCAAAGGACATCCAAAGGACTCCTATGAAACACATCAACACCACCGTCGCACTAGCTTGGTCGGTCGTTTTATTCGTCGTACCACTGCCGCTGCTTGCCACGCTCGCCGCCGGGCTGCCAGCGCTCTATGCCAACGAATTATTCGGCATCGAGCTCGGCGTGATCGCCTACACATGGATGCTCGCCGCCGTGTATCTCGCATGCCGGCCGCGCTGGGTTGACCGCACCGTGGGACTTCCGACCATGTACATGATTCATGGCGTGCTCGCAATTCTCGCGATTGCGTTCGCATTCATGCACCAGTCGCTGCTGCCGGGTGCGGGCGCGCTCATCGGGCTGACCGGTCACGCGGGACTGTACCTGTTCATGGGCGTGGCCGTGTGGTCGCTGGTATTCATGGCCGGCTGGTTGACCGCGCGCGTACGTTGGCTCGCTCAACTCAAGCGCGTGCTGGAGCGTCTGTTCCGTCACGAAATGAGCGTGTGGCTGCACCGGCTCAACTTGGTGGCGATTGTACTAATTGTGCTGCACGTGCATGTGATCGATTACATCGCCGCAATTAAACCGTTTATCTTCCTATTCGACGTTATGACCATCGCCGTGTTCGCATATTACGTGTGGTCGATGATCAACCGGCGCGCATATGCGTTGCAAGGTCACGTGGTGTCGGTGCGACCGCTTGCAGACCGTGTGAGCGAACTGCGCATTGGTCTGGTTGGCCGGTCGGCCGCTGACGCGCGTTGGAATCCCGGTGATTTTGCGTTCATTGCATTTCCGGGAGAGCGTGGCATGCATGAGTATCATCCGTTCTCATTGACAAATTCGTGGTCTGGGGCAGCGGCGGTATCGTCTAATACCAACAGCTCCCCAACCATGAATTTCGCCATTCGTGCAGACGGCGATTTCACGTCGCGTATCGCCTCGCTCAAGCCGGGGGCCGACGTGCGCATAATTCCACCGTATGGCCGCTACGCCGAGTTTATCCGCGAACATGATGCGCAACGCGGGAAGGCGGATGTTGAAACTCCTTTGGTGTTAATCGGCGGAGGCATTGGCATTACACCGCTCATCGGCATCCTCACTGCTTACGCCGGAACCGGACGCATCGTCGATTTCTTCTACACTGCACGCGGCGAACACGACATTATTTACCGCAATGAACTCGAGCAGATCGGAGCAAGCTCACCAACCGTGCGCGTTCGCATTCAGACGCAACGCCCGTCCGAGCAGACCATTGCTCCCATGATTCGACCGGGCGCAATCTATCTCATCGCCGGCCCGCACGGCATGCTTGTTACCGTGCGCCGCATTCTGCTCGCACATGGCGTTGCTGCTGACGATATTTACTACGAACCGTTCGCAATGTAAGTCTTTTGCAAACTGAGAGGCAGATTTCTAACTGTGCAGGGGTCTATTTGCAAACTGAGAGGCAGTGTCATTGGGGATCTAACACCCATATGAATAAGTTCGGGGGTGTTAGAGACCAATAGACTGCCTCTCAGTTTGCAAATAGACCCCTGCAATACATGAAATCTGCCTCTCAGTTTGCAAAATGCCTTTAATTTACACTCACGCACACGCGACGTGTCCGAAAATGATTGCGGTACGCTGGTAATCATGGAACTCACTGTTTTGAATCACCCGCTGGTTGAGCACAAGCTCACCGTATTGCGCGATAAGAACACCTCCTCTGCCACCTTCCGCGAGCTCGTCTCCGAACTCGTCATGCTTGAAGCGTACGAGGCGACTCGCAACCTCGATGTTGTCGACAAGCCGATTGAAACGCCAGTCGCTCCAATGGTCGGCAAGCACATCGCCGAACCGCGCCCGATCATTGTGCCGATTCTGCGCGCTGGCCTCGGTATGCTCGACGGCATGACCCGCATGATCCCATCAGCCGAGGTTGGCTTCCTTGGCATGAAGCGCGATGAGGAACACCCCACTCAGCAGATTACCTACGCGAACCGTCTACCTGAAGATCTGTCCGGCCGTCAATGCTTCCTCATCGACCCGATGCTCGCCACCGGCGGCACGCTCGTCGCCGGCACGCATTATTTGGCCGAACGCGGAGCCAAGGACGTCACCGCCGTATGCATTATCGCCGCGCCTGAAGGCATTCAATTCGTGCAAGAACATATCGACCCGTCCATCGACTTTAAAGTCGTCGTGTGCGCTGTCGATGAGAAGCTGAACGACAAATGCTATATCGTGCCGGGGCTGGGCGACGCAGGCGACCGCCTCTATGGCGTTGTTGACTGACGGAGCGTATACCACCTTTCTTCACCACTCGCTGTGCGAAGCACAGCTTCGGGTTCAGACGGCGGTCTCCGCGCACGTCAGTCACTGACGCGCGCAGCGAATCGTTCTCAATAAGAAAAGTGTGAGCCACTCGCACTAACAATCGCACATCAGCACCTTGAAAATGGCGTCACAACGCTATTTTCAAATTTGTGCGTTTGTGCGATATTGTGCGGGTGGCTCACACTTTTCTTATTGAGAACGATTCGCTGCGCAGTAGTCAGCAAACCTCACTGATTCACCGAATTATTGTAATCATCAAGATCAGTCTGCATGGCCTTCACCTGATCGCTCAGCGCGGTCTTCGGATCAGCACCCTCAAACACCTTCTCCACAGCCGTTTCCACAGCCTTACGCGCCTGAGGCATCACACCAGCGGAGCAACCCTGTGTAGCAGGCGTCAGCTTCGTGTTGGCGAGCTGCTTAACCGCCACATCGAACTGCGGGTACTGTGCACGCCACTTAGTGTCCACCGGGTCCTCAAGAGCCTTCTTCGAAGTCGGGAAGTAACCAGTGCCAGTGTGCCACACAGCCTGATTCTCAGGCTTAGACAGGAACTTGATGAACTGCCAAGCTGCCTGCTGCTCCTCGTCAGAGTGCTTCACGTTAGAAATCCACAGCGACGCACCACCGATAATAGGACCAGAATCATTGTTCTTGAGCTTCGGGTAGTTACCAACACCCACCTCAAAGCCCTTCTGCTTGGCCGCTTCCATAATGCCTGCCAGATCAGCAGTCGACTCAATCGTGATACCGACCGAACCAGTCTCAAACGCGTTGACTGCAGCCTGTGTATCGGTACCTGTGTTACCAGAAATACCAGCGTCAATCATGCCCTTCCACCAAGTCATGAACTGCACCGCACCGTCGTTATCAAACGTGAACTTAGTCGCATGATCCTTGCCACGGCCGTTGTCAGGCGAGCAGTACAGGTCGCCGTTCGCAGCGATCTCCTGTTCCAAATACCAGCCGTACACAGCCGCATTAAAGCCATACTGTGCAGGACCGCCGTTCTTCTGCGACAGCTTTTCGGCATCAGCCTTGACCTCGTCCAGCGTTGCCGGCGCCTTTTCCGGGTCAAGTCCAGCTTTCTTGAACATGGTCTTGTTGTAGTACAACACTGGCATTGACGTGTTGAACGGCATTGAGTACAGCTTGTCGTTGACGGTGTAGTAACCGGCGACATTCGGCTGCAGATCAGACGTGTCGTACTTGTCTTTGTCGATGAAATCTTGCATCGGCGTGATCGTGCCGGAATCCATCATGAAGCGTGAGCCGATATCGTAAATCTGCATCAGCGTCGGCGTGGATTGGGACTGCACGGCAGACTTGTACTTGGTGATCGCGTCATCGTACTTGCCTTGGTACAGGCCCTTGACGGTGATCTTGCCTTTGTTTTCATCGTTGAACTGGCTGATGAGCTTGTCAAGCACCTGTCCGTTCGTGCCAGACATCGAGTGCCAGAAGTTCACCACAACCGCGCCGCTGGAATCTTTCGGCGTCGCAACGTTTGCGTTGGCGTTGCCGCATCCGGCGATCGCCAACAGTGACCCAGCTGCCACAACGGCAGCCACAAGGGTACGTACTGTCTTATTCATAATATGCCTCTCTTAGATTGTTTTACTTGCTGGAACCTGCAGTCAGACCGCGCACGATTTGACGCTGGCCGAGAATGACGATGAGTAGCGTAGGAATTACCGCGAGCACAGCACCAGCCATGACCAGTCCAGGGTTGAAGTTATCCGGCGACTGCAGCTGAGTGATGCCGATCTGAATGGTCTGCATTTCCGGCGTTTCAGTGACGAGCAACGGCCAGAAGAAGCCGTTCCAGTGAGTCAAGAATGTGTAGATTGCCAGCGATGCGATAGCCGGCCGACTCAGCGGCAGCACGATCGACCACAGCAAACGCAGGTTTGACGCACCGTCAATGCGCGCCGCTTCGACAAGCTCCATCGGGAACTGCTTCATGAACGAATACATCATGAAGATGCCGAAGCCGCTTGCGAGGAACGGCAGAATCAGCGCGAGGAATGTGTTGCGCAGGCCGAGTGACGAAATCGTCAAGTAGTTCGGAATGATCACGGACTCGCCGGGGATCATCATCGTGCCGAGGAACAGCGTAAACCACACGTTCGCGCCCCGCACTTTTAGCACGACGAGCGCGTACGCGACGAGCGTAGAGGTGATGACCTGCGCGACTGTGATGATCAGCGTGGAACCGAACGAGTTGATGTACTGACGCACCAGCGGAATGATTTGCGCTGCGGTAGTCAAGTTCGTCCACGTTACGCCGTGCTTCGGCCAGATTGCCGGCGGATTGGCGGCGATATCTTGCTGTTGCATGAGCGTACCAGCGAACGAGTAGTACACCGGGAAAATCACGATGATGCCAAGTATGACGAGTACGAGGATGCCGATGACTTTGGACGCGATGTATTTGGCGTGAGACAGGTTCGCGGACATGCTGCTCGCCTTATCGGCTGACTTGAGCTTCGCGGGCTTAGTCGCGGCGACTGTTGTTGCGAGACTCATTGGTTATCGACCTTCTTTCCCACGGTGGTGAATTGGATGAGCGTGATGATGGCAACCACCACGATCAGCACGATCGCCTCCGCGGATGCGTAACCGAAGTTGGAACTATTGTTGGCAAAGCCGTGCATGTAGATGTCGTAAACCAGCGTGGTGGTTGACGAATCCGGGCCGCCCTTTGTCAGCACGTAAATCTGACCGAAGCTTTCCAGTGACTGAATCGTATCGGTGATGATGAGGAAGAACACTTGCGACATGATCATCGGAATCATGATCGACCATTGCAGGCGGAAGCCGGACGCACCGTCGAGACGCGCCGCTTCGACAATCTCGTCAGGCACTGAGCCGAGGCCGGCGAGTAGCACGAGCACGTTGTAGCCGATGTTCATCCATACGGTTGTCATGGCGATGGATGGCAGCGCAAATTGCGAGCTCGTCAACCAACCGACTGGCTGGCCGCCGAAATGTTGCACAATCGCGTTAAATAGGCCAGTTGCCGGGTTAAAGAATGCAGAGAAAATAATGGATGCAGCTGACACCGAGTAGGCAAATGGTAGCGCAAACACTGTGCGGAATACGCGGTTAACCGTGGATTCCTTGTTGAGCATCAACGCGATGATCAACGACAGCACGATGGTAGGAACCACCGTGTAAACGGCGAACAGCAGCGTGTTCAGCATGATTTTGCCGAATTCAGGATCTGTGAACACGCGTTGGAAGTTACGCAGACCAACAAATTGGCTCTGCCGGCCGAGGATATCAGTGCCGGATGCAGAGAGCGTAAACGTACGGATTAACGGGTAAACGATAAATACCGCGAACACAATAATCGCGGGAAGTAGGTAGAGCAGAGACGTCCAAGAATGCAGGTTTAATGGTTTCCTTTCATGTACCGAACCTGCATTCCCTTTCATTGTTGAGGGAATAGCAGCAGACATATTCCAGACCTTTCGAATGATCGCACACCTGAAATGTAATTGAAGGCGAACGATTCGATTGGATGTCTTGGATGGCATCCGTCTACTGTCTTAACAATAAAAATTGCTCGTGGAGGGCCAAGTCGACTGCTGTTCACTCTGATTTCATATGAATAACAATGTGCGTGCACACACACCGATGATTTGCATATTGGGAACGACATGCTACAGGCTGTTTGTGTGCAGCGAATCGTTCTCAATAAGAAAAGTGTGAGCCACCCGCACAATATCACACAAACGCACAAAACCATGAATGGCGAAATAACGCCATTTATAAGGTGCTGATGTGCGATTGTTATTACGGATGGCTCACACTTTTCTTATTGAGAACGATTCGCTGCGCAGCAGTCAGCTCACCTTACAGGCACAAATGCCTCAAAAATGTGCCGATCAAACCAGTCATCGCATTGGGCAAGCTCATCGCTACTACGCACAGTCCACGACACGGCCGTTGCACCCATCGCACGCGCCGCGCGCACTTGCGGACTGTTGCCGCCCTTCCAGTCATAGGCGACAAAATCAGGGCGCGACAGGAAATCAAACACGAGCAGACCAGCCGCCCACTCAGCCACGCCGCCTTCGCCATTGACCTCAGCCGGCCACGACAGCTGACCGCGGCACACTTCCGGGCGGTGTTCCTTGTACCACTCCACAGCACGCGGGTTAAAGGACTCAATCACATACGGGCCGTCATATGCCTGTAGCAGCGCATCGCCCTTCTCCATGAGCTCTTCTTCGCGCGGGCCAAATACTGCGTTATCGTCGAACTTATATTCGACAATCAGTGGCACGCGACCGGCAACCACGCGCAGCACGTCCGAAAACAGCGGCACATGCTGGAAATAGCCCGACGGCGCAACTGACGCTGGCGCCGACGCGACGGCCGTACCCGGCGCATCATTGCCAAATAACGCAATGCCCGTCAGCTCGTCGTATGTCAATTCAGCAACCCGGCGCGGATCGCCAGCTACGCGCTTGAGATCAGGATCATGCAATACAACAACCTGACCGTCCGCACTCAGCTGCAAGTCCAATTCGATACCGTATCCAGCTTCAGCAGCCGCAGCGAACGCAGCAAGCGAGTTTTCCGGCGCGATCGCCGTCGTCACGCTCGGGTCACCGTATCCAGCTTTCATAGCCATCGTGCGTGCGCGAGCCACGTATTCGCCGCTCTCGACCGCATACTGCGGGGTCAATCCCGAGCCGGCATCATGCAGGCCACGGTGCGCATACCACACGTCCGGCACGGCTGGGACATAATTATGCTGCTTATCGGTAAATGAGCGCGGCTTGATCGCCCACGCTGCAGCACCAGCGGCTAAGGCGCCGCCGACGAGGAGATTGCGTAAGAATTTGTTGGATGACATGGCATTCCTCCCTTGGGTCATCCGGCGGGCTGCATACAGCCGCCCGCGCGACTGTCGGTTTCGAGCCTAGCCCACGGGCATGGCAAACAATAAAACGGTTGTGGCCCAGCGCCTGCATACATGCATAAGCGTTGGGCCACAACCGTTGATGATGAGACCCTGCGTGGCAGGAAAAACCGGCTGCGAGCGCACCCACATGACTGCCCTCAGTCAGCTCCCCTGGCGAGGGAAGTCAGATCACTTGGCTTCAGCGAGAGCCTTCGCGTGACGCTCAGCGAGCTCAGCCTTGATCTGCGGCTCCATCTTCTCATACTTGCGGTAGAAGCACATGATCACGCCAACGATGATGTAGACGATCACCGGCAGCCAGATGAAGCAGAAGCTGATCGCGTCGAGCGCAGACTGCGGCTGCTGCTCAAGGTTGGCATCGTAACCAGCGGCGCCCATAATCTCCAGCGGCAGGAAAGCACCGAAGCCGGAGCCGACCTGGATGCAGAACGCGGAGCCGACAGCAGTCAGGAAGCCAGCTGCATGGATACCGGTCTTCCACTCGCCGTAATCGACGGTGTCGGCGAGCATACCGAACGGCATACCGATAGCGATAGCAGCACCGAGCACGCCAACAGTCCAGAACGTGACCAGCAGCGGCACGTTGTGACCGGCGAGCGGCATGAGCGCCTGACCGAGACCACCAATAATCAAGCCGATGATCATGGTCAGCGTCTTGTTCTTAGTCTTGTTTGCGATGATCGGCATGGCAATGGTACCAAGCAGACCGATCACCTGAACGCCGTTGAAGATAGAAGTTAGGTTGCGGTTTTCGAGCACGTACTGCGCGTAGTAAGTGGACACACCGTTACGAGTGGACTGTGCGACCCAGTAGATCACGAACGCGACGACGAGGATAATCCACGGCCAGTTGCCCTTGGCAGCCTTGAGGGAGTCGCTCAGCGGAATCGGCTTGTTGAGTTCCGGGTGATAGTTGCGCTCGTTGAGGTTCTTGAAGGAGAACAGCAGCAGGATGATTGCGATGACACCCCAGATCGCGGTGACGATCATGAAGCCAGTCTTGTCGCCGCCGCCGAAGGTCACGCCGAACCAGCCGACCAGCGGGATGGTGAAGGACGAGGTGATGAAGGAACCGATCTGACCGCCGGCCATACGGAAGGAGTTGGCGTTGTTACGCTCCTCAGGATCGGAGGTGAGGTTCGGCAGAATTGCGGTGATCGGGGTCTGAATACCGGTGTACACAGCACCAGCAGCCAGAATGTAAGTGATCAGCGCGTACGCGAACTTCGGCGCACCATCCGGCAGGCTCGGCGCGGTGAACGCAATCCACACGGTGATTGCGAACGGCACGCACAGCCACAGGAACCACGGGCGAGACTGACCCCACTTTGTGTTGGTGTGGTCGACGATCGAACCCCACACGACAGCAGAAATAGCGTCGGCAAAACGAGCGACCAGCAGGATCGTACCTGCACCGAGCGCGCCAGCGGCCGGGATGTGGAACACGTTGGTGTAGAAGTACATGATGTACGACGAAATGGTCACGTACAGCAGGTTGCCTGCCATATCGGTGAAGGAGTAAGCGATCTTCTCCTTCGTGGAAAGCTTCACTGCGGAAGCGTCCTGAGTTGCTGCACTCATTGTTTCCTTCTTCTATAATTTAGTGATTAATACATACACAGGTGATGTTTGCTGCGCGACGATCATCGCGCAGCAATATGGGCGGAGAGATTATTGGACGGATTGAATTGGTTGGCGTACCTCCGGGCAATCTCTCCGCACGTCTGTCAGAAGTCCGAGTCGAACCAGACCTGCATCTGACCGATCTCGCGGTTGGCCCACGCGTAGTACGGGATGAGCTTCAGGTCGTAGGACTTCTCCCCGACCGGATGCTCTTCCACGTCGGCGTACAGCGGGAAGTTCTCGTCGTCGTGCGTGCGCTTGGTCGCTGGAATCGTGATGACTTCAACACCGTCGAGCTCACCGAAGTGATATTCGGCCTTCGCACGGTCGGCATCGTGGCTGGCGATGTGGTAGTTCCACAGCGGCGCGGAGTTGTCGGCTTCTTCAGCGCAGAACACGATCGGGCCGCGCATGACGGCGATCTTGCCGATGTCGTGACGTACGAGCGTCTTGGAACGCATGAACTTCACGGCCATGTCGAGTTCGAGCGTGATCGTGGTCGTCTCGCCTGCGGCGGCTGCGATCGTCACGAATCCGTCAACGATCGGCAGACGGCGCGCATCTTCACCGTTCACGGTCATCTCATGCTTCGATGCGGACCAGCTCGGGATACGAACGAGGAACTGAACCGGTTCAGCACCTTCCGGCACGCTCACCGTGAACTCGATGTGACCATCCCACGGGAAGTTCGACTTTTGCGACACCTTCACGCCGTCGAAGAACTCGGCGTCGTTCGCAATGAACTGGTGGGCGATGATCTCACGGCGATCCTCGTGCACGGTGTACAGGTAACGGTCCACGGAGGCGATCAGTCGCGCGATATTGGCCGGGCAGCATGCGCAACCAAACCACTCAGCGCGGTGCATGAGCACATGGTAACGATCCGGATTATGATCGGTTGCCTCAGGATCTGCCTCAAGCGCGTTCACATAGTAGAAGTGCTTGCCGTCGAGCGCGATACCAGCGATCGAGCCGTTGAACAGCTCCTTTTCGAGCACGTCCGCATATTCGCCCTTGGTCTCAAGCTCAAGCATCTGACGTGCAAGGAAGCTCATGGCAACGGACGCGCACGTCTCGCCGTACATCGTGTCGCTCGGCAGATCGTAATCGTAGGTGAACGCTTCGCCGATGTGGGTTGAGCCGACACCACCGGTGATGTACATGCGCTTGGTGACAATGTTGTGCCACAGGCGCTTGGCAGTTTCCTCAAGTTCCTTGTCACCAGTCAGGCGAGCGACGTGAGCGACGCCGGTGAGCATGTAGCCGACGCGCACGGCGTGACCTTCAGCGGTCTGCTGTTGACGAATCGGACGCGCGGTCTGTGTGTACTCGTGCGTCCAGCCGCGCATCTGCGGGAAGATATCGGTCGAGCCGTCGCCGATCTTCTCGTTCTGCTTGTCATAGAAGCTCGGGTCCTTGCCACGTACATCGATGAAGAACTTGGCGAGATCAAGGTACTGCTGCTTGTGCGTGACCTCGTAGAGACGAGACAGCGCAAGTTCGATCTCCGGATGACCGTCAGCGCCCGGAATCTTGCCGTCTTCCTCACCGAAGTTCGCAGCCAGGCAAGCAGCCATCTTCTCGGCCACGTCGAGAGCCTGCTGGTTACCAGTGACCTCGTAATATGCAACCGCAGCCTCGATATAGTGACCCATCACGTACATTTCGTGAGACTGCTGAATCTGCGTGAACCGCTCACGATTTGCGAACGCGCCAGACTTGATAATGTACGGCGTATCAAGGTAGCCGTCCTCGCGCTGAGCGCGGGCGATCAAATCGACGAGCTTGTCGCACAAGTCCTTGAGCTGGTCGTCCGGATCGTATGCGAGCGCATATGCGGCTTCTTCAAGCCACTTATACACGTCGGAATCTTGGAAGACGAAGCCCTTGAACTCGCCTTCCTCGTCACCGGCAGCGATGCGCAGGTTACGCACGGCGCGGCTGTAATGGTAATCGATATCCTGTTTCGCGCCGGACGGATCGCGCGGAATGTCGATTTTCTGTTCATCGTTGATAACCGCCCACTGGTAAGGGATTACCTCTTTGGCAACATTTTCGCGATACCGCTTCCAGAACGGCGATGTCACGGTGACATGCTGGCTCATAGTGCGTCCTTTCCACACTGTAGGTACTGCTTCTACTCGTTCACTGCTGGTTTCCAGCCGCCGAAACGGTTCCGCTGCCATGCAGAACCGTCCCTCGGCTGATGTCGGTACCGATACTATGCGCGCCACGGCAAACGCATTCCAAGGTCTTGCGAATGCGAAAATTTTCGCATATGGTGAGGGTATATCGTTCACATCCGCACACAATGAGCGCACTATGGCACAGAACCGTTCAATCAGGTCGTCAATCGACTCTGCGACTAGATCATATGCAACGCCAGCCGCAGCAACCACATTCTCCGATCATCACGAGCATGCCCAGTCTTTCAGTGCCCGTGCTGAACGCCACGTCAGCGGTCAGCATCAATCACGCACCGTCGCTCGCCCAACGCTCACTGACGTCGCCCACCTCGCTAACGTATCGGTTGCCACGGCTTCGAAAGCGCTCAATCATACCGATCGCATCTCCGCGAGCACGCAACGCGCAGTCCTCGCCGCCGCCGAACAACTCGGCTATCGCAAATCAACCGATACCGGCGCAACCTCAGGACACCGCAACAAACGCACTGGTCTCGTCGGCTTGATCACATCCGACTACAACGGCCGATTCGCGCTGCCGTTGCTCACCGGCGCGGAAAGTACGCTCGGCGCCTCGAATCATGCGGCATTGCTGATGAGCTCGCACGGGCGACCTGCGCTCGAAAAAAGTCATATTGATCGGCTTGCCGCGCACGGCGTAGACGGCTTGATCGTCGTCGGTGATACCACCAATCCGCGTCCGCCGCTCGACCCGCGCACCACGATGGGACTACCGGTTATTTACACCTACGATCCGTCGCGAGATCCCGCTGACTGTTCAATTATCTGCGACAACGTTGGCGCTGGTGCACAAGCGATCGAATACTTGCTCAGCCTCGGCCGCCGTTACATCGCCGTGATCGCAGGACCAGAGGATTTTCAAGCAGCGAAAGATCGTGTGCGCGGTGCGTGGAGAACGTTCACACTGTACGATTTTCGGCCTGTGGCAGTGTTGTTTGACGCGTGGAGCGAGGAGTGGGGTGAACGCGCAGCAAAGCTGTTGCTTGATCAGCATCCGCATCTTGACGCGATTTACTGTCTCAGTGACGAGATTGCGCGCGGTGCGGTGCGCGGGTTATTGGCGGCAGGCCGACGCGTGCCGCAGGATGTGGCTGTGATCGGGCATGATAACTGGTTCGTATTCGCGTCGAACGCGCATCCGACGTTGACCACGTTCGACAACAATATTCCGATGCTCGGCAAAATGGCTGCGCAGTATCTGTTGGGTGCGTTGGCCGGGCGACCACATCACGGCGTGACCACGGTGGAATGCCCGATGATCGTGCGTGAATCCACTGAACCGATGCGTCGCACACCGCTCGACAGCTCCGGCCGAATCTTCGAGCGGCAAGGTGCGTGAGGCGAAGGCATCACTATGCGCGCCGGTATCCCTCATCCCGCCCCCGCGTGGCAGAAAACGCTCGCTGAGAGGCGCTCAGTGAGCGTTTTCTGCCACGCGATTCAGACAGTGGCGGTTTTTGCTCGCTTACGATGCTGCCAGCAAGCAAAACCGCCGTTCCACGGTAGCAACCACGGCAGCATAATCGGCATAGAATGGGCTCCGGCCTATACCTCAAGCCCGAGCAACCATCCGCACCGCACCCACGCCCGCTCACACATCGCCGACAAGGACACCAGCATGACGCAACGCACGCCATCAGCGCAAAACCCAACAACCAGCGCAAACCGCACATCGCCGCAATCATCCAACGGCAGCCATGTCATCTCGTCGCGCGCCACAACAGTCGGTCTGTGCGCGATTCTGTTGTGGAGCATGATGACCGGCCTCGTGCGCGTAGTTGCCGATGCGTTCGGTGCAACGCTCGGTTCCGCGCTCATTTATACGGTTGGCATCGTGCTACTCATGATTTTTCGCCGTCCCGCACCGTTACGCGAGTATCCGCGACGTTATTTGATTATCGGCGGCACGTTGTTCGTGTTCTATGAGTCGGCGATTTCACTGTCGATCGGGCTAGCATCCACAGCCGAATCGTCAGTCGAGGTAAGTCTCGTGAATTATTTGTGGCCAACAACGATGGTGCTGCTCACGGCCGCTGTATTTCCAACTGTCGCACGAAAGAAGACCAACGCCACCAGCGCAGTCCAAAGCAAGCCGTCCCGTTTACGTTCGGTCATACGCGTGCTGCCCGGCGCAATCGTTGCAACGACGGGCGTTGTGCTTGCGGTCGGCGGCAATAACGGACTGGACTGGGGACTTGCAGCCGGACATATTGCTGCAAATCCGCTGCCGTATCTGCTCGCATTCGCCGGTTCTACAGCGTGGTCAGTGTACGCAGTATTTACGCCGGCGATGGCGCACGGCGAGGATGGCACGTCCCTGTTCTTTCCTCTGGTAGCCGTGGCCTTGTGGGTGATTCACTTCGCGTCCGGCCAGGGTTGGCCAAGCGCAATGCCGCCGATTTGGGCATGGTTGGCGTTGCTTGGCGCGGCGGCGTCGATCGCAGGCGGATATGCGTGCTGGGGATACGGCATTTTGCACGGCAGTATGCGCACACTCGCGATGGCGAGCTACGCGACGCCAGTACTATCCACCGCCGCGAGCGCTGTACTGCTCGGTCTTGCGCTATCCCTGCCGTTTTGGTGTGGCGCACTGCTGGTCGCCACTGGCTCCATCATCAACTGGTGGATTTCTTCGCATCGCAAATAGCACCGCAGACACCTATCAGCCTCCCAACTTCATAAATCTTTTAAGAAGTTACACCAAAAACTTCTTAAAAATTTTAAGAAGTTATGTTACAATCTTCATAAAATATTTACGAAGTATGCCGAAGGGAGCACAACAACATGCCTGCTACACGCCACACTCCCGACTATTCTTCACTAGTTCAAGAAATGCGGGAATACCGCTTCCCTACACCAATCCGACGTACTCCAGTCATTGACGAGCTCCCCAAACCGGCCATGTTTAATCTTGTACATATCCTGACCGGCATGCGCCGGAGCGGTAAAACATTTCACCTGTTCCAGCTCATTAACGATCTGATCTCCGCAGGAATTCCACGCGAACGTATCTTCTACTTCAATTTCTCCGATGAACGCCTGCAACCAATGCCTGACGATGTACTCGATCAAATCATTACGGAATTCTGGAGACAATGCCCTGAAGCACGAAAAAATGGCACTTATCTTTTTCTCGATGAAGTACAAGAAGCCAACCATTGGCAAGGATTCTGCCAACGCCTTGCCGAACACGATATAGTCACACTTGTTATTACTGGTTCATCATCGAAACTGTCGAGCGAAGAAATCTCCACTAACTTCCGTGGCCGATCATATGCGCACGAAGTACTTCCTCTTTCATTCCGTGAATACTGCAACTTTCATCATCTTGATGCGCCAAGCCCAAGTGCCAGTACATTTTCTACCCAAACAGTCACCGCAATGGAAGCCGCATTCGATCGTTACCTCATCAATGGAGGTTTCCCAGGAGTCCAGCAGCTGTCTAACAGCAGTCGTATCGACATACTGCAAAGTTATATGCGTGATGTAGTTGCGCGTGACGTCGCAGAACGACTAGGACGCGGAGATATTGCGATTGCAAATCAGATCGCATTATTTGCACTACGCAACACCGGTTGCGAATTATCAGTAAGTAAACTGACTGAACAACTTAAGCAAGTTGGATACAACCTATATTGGAATAAAGCACGCCATATTCTCGATTTGCTTGAGCAAGCATTCCTCTGTTACGAAGTCAATGAATACACTACTTCACTCAAACCAGACAGCACGGCAGTACCAAAAATATATGCAGAAGACCCGGGGCTTGCATACGCAGTATCACGAGCCAATCAGCAAGATATTGGCAAGCGCTTGGAAACAGCTGTTTATCTTGAACTACGCCGACGTCAGGCTGGGCATCGTACTGATTTCATCACAGCCTTAACATTACCCACTGCCAAGCAGGAAAAAGTGGATTTTCTCCTCGGCGACGCGCTCGGAGCGGAGCCCTACAGTGCCATACAAGTCACCGTGAACATGGACAACCCCAAGACTCGCACACGCGAAACAACTGCGCTTGAACTTGCCATGAAACGTATGCCCAGTATCGAAAGCACCGTCATCACTCTACGAGAACGCGATATCATCAAGACCAATACCGGAATTATTCGCATCATCCCCGCATGGCAATGGGCGTTGTGCCAGTAGACGTCACCGCTTCTTTTTGCGGCCTTTGAAATAGATGTCGCCGACAATCCACACAGACAGCACGAACGCGACCACATATCCCATAAAACCAACCACTGGAATACCGAAAATAATCGGTTTCATACCAGCGAAATACACGATCGACGAGCCCACGAACAGGCCCACCACGATCAACGCCATAGTTAATCGGTTCACCATGTCGCTCAACTTATTCATCGGCTCTTCCGCACCGATCAACTCCATATTGATACGCAACTGTCCGCGCGTGAGCATACGCGACGCAGTCTTCGCCTCGGCCAGCGTACTCAGCAAGCCGTGCAGCGCTTGGTGACTCTCCAGTACCAGCGACTTCGCCTCATCGGTAGCAATCTGCTGCGGCGACTTACTCGATTCAATATGCTTCGAGATAATCTCGATCATATTTACGTCGGGAATGAATTCGTCAAGCAATCCTTCCAGCGTTACCAACGCACGCCCGACCGTCGTCACCGAACTCGGCACTTCGATGCCATGCCGCTGCGCGAGCTGCGTAAGTGCGGTCAAAAACGCAGCAATATCAAGGTCAGACAAATCAACCGTGCCATATTCAGCGACGATCGTGTCGAGATCGGCGAGCAGCGCCGGATAATCTTCAGGATTATTATCCGCACCAGCAAACCGCAGCAACCCGTCCGCAAGCGCCGGCGAATCCTGCTTAGCGACAGCGAAAATCATCTGTTTCATAACCTGCCGCGTTTTCATATTGAGTCGGCCGGTCATGCCGAGGTCAAGCAGCACGATTTGTCCGCCGGCGACCATGACGTTGCCGGGATGCAAGTCAGCGTGGAAAAAACCGACGTCGAGCACTTGGGTCGCGTAGTTGTCGACGAGTTTGGTGCCGATTTCTTTGAGATCGTACCCGGCTGCGATCAACTGATCTGGATGCGAGACGGAAATGCCTTCGATGTAGTCCATGACGACGACATGCTCAGTGCACAAATCGGGGTACGGCTTTGGGCAATCCATGTACCGATACGACGAACAGAATCGTTTGAATTCCGCGAGATTGCGCGCTTCGACAAGAAAGTCTGTTTCCGATTCAAACGTATCCCACAGTTCCTCGACTACGCCGCCGAGATCGACGATCTGCGCGGTCGAGACGACTTTTGTCGCGACTTTAGCGATGGAACGCATGATGGACACGTCTTGCGCCATCGTTTCGCGCACGCCGGGTCGCTGGACTTTGACGGCCACATCCTCGCCGGTGAGGAGCGTTGCGCGGTGAACTTGCGCAAGAGAGGCGGAACCGAGTGGCGTGGGATCGATGTGTTCGAAAATTTCGTCGACTGGACGGCCGTATTCGTGCGCGAGCGTTTCGACAACAGTCTGATACGGCATCGGATCGGCGTCGGCGCGCAGTTTTGCGAGCTCGTCGCAGAATGATTGCGGCAGTATTTCGGAGCGCATCGACAGGATTTGGCCGACCTTGACGAAGGTCGGGCCAAGCGCTTCGAGCATGAGTCGCATTTTGACTGGAGTCAAGCCGTGCGCAACATCGAATTGACGAGCGATACCGGCGATTTGTGCGAGTCGCTTGATTTTGCTGCGTCTCGTGAGATGGTACCGCTCGGAAAAGGCATCACGACGTGGACCGAACAGGTCGAGGGTTTCGAGACTATCCTTCGACCAGTCGGTTTGTGGATTGGTATTGGTATTCGTCATGATGTTGGTTTCTTTGACTTGCACAGACAGCGTTGCCTTATTGCTAGCATTCTGCATCAGAAGTTCGTTTACGATGTTCGTCACCCCTTGGCAGCACACCGCCACGCGTGCTAGTGCGTGGCAGAAAACGCTCACTGAACGACTCTCAGTGAGCGAAAACCGCCACGCGCGCCGGTGGTGACTCTTGTCTCCCTTTATCAAGGGAGCCACTCCACCTAACGGATTAATGACGCAGGATACTAGCCTCTGGGCTGCAGTCAGGAGGGACTTAACAATAAGGCAACAGATTAGTGCCTTGCACCGCTGTCTTACTCGGCCTTGGTCTCGCTGGACTCAGCAGTATCAGTCGCGGCAGCGTCCTTCTTCGCGGACTCCTCCTTGACTTCTGCGGCCTTACGCTTGAGCTCAGTGTTCAACGCCTTGCCTTGCTCAACAGTCAGCTCACCCTTCTTGACGAGATCGTCAACGATCTCTTGGCTCTTTTCCACTGTGGTAGCCAGAGCGCCAATGCCCGCAAGGAACACCTTGCGCAGGCCATCTCCAAAATTGAAATCAGCCATGATACGCCTCCTTAGTGCGCATAATACGGTCAGTTTCCAGCCTACTCTCCTGCTGGTAGAAACAGTTCAGTGTTCGGCAGAAATTCGCCGCGCGTACAGTCAATCAGTGCCAGCCAGTCAGTCCGCGATCATGCAGCAACGCGACGCTGTACAAACGCGTCGAGCGTTTCCGCAGTCACGCCGGCATAGCCGTTAATAGACGCAAACTGCGGCCCGTTCGACGTATCCGTATTGATATATCCAGTCTGCGCGATCGTCGTCGCGCCGGACGCAGCAGCAGACTTCAAACCGCTCATCGAATCTTCGAGCGCCACGCAATATGCCATGTCAGACGGTTCGATGCCTAATAGTTTCGCAGCAGCCAAATATGGCGCAGGAGACGGCTTTTTCTCCACATCGTCGTCGCCACAGATGAAACCAGCAAACGCGCCCTTCGGAGCCTGATCAACTAATCCTTGTGCTAGATGGCGCGGAGACGTGGTGACCAGCACGGACGGAATGCCCACGGCGATCAACGATTCAAGCACATCAGTCACACCATCAATCCACGGCATGTGCGCGGCTTCAGCCTTCGCCACATAGTCGATCATGCCCTTGCCGATCTCCTCAACCGACAGCTGGCATCCATGATCGACCATGCGCTGCGCGACCTGCGGTACCGGAGTGCCAGAACCCTGCCACGCGAGATCGAGATCCCAATAGCCGCCGTGCGCCTTGGCGATTTCCATTTCACCGGCGTGCCAGTACGGTTCGGAGTCGATTAGCGTACCATCCATATCCCAGAACACGGCTTTGAGCAGCATCGCAAGGCCCTTTCTCTATGCGTTACGGCGTAGGTTTGTTACCTCTATCTCACCAAACCTTGCGGACGAGCACGCTCTTTCATTGAGTTACGGCCGTTATCACCCACGCGAACGGCCGTAACTCGTGGACAGGCACGCGTTATTGCTGAGTTACGGCCTTTTACACCCCGTTAAACGGCCGTAACTCAATGAAAGATGCGAGATACTGCTGAGTTACGGCCGTTATCACCCACGCGAACGGCCGTAACTCGTGGATGGGAATGGGATCATGCTGAGTTACGGCCGCCTGCCGCTCAATCGCCGAGAAGCACGATATCGGACGGTACTAGATCGCCGTCGAAATCGTTATCTGCCGGTCCAGCCGTGATTTGCAACGGTTTGCCGCTACCGTGACGCCACACGCGATAATAGCGTGACTTTGCCTGCCGCACTTCGACAACTTCGCCGTCGAGACCGGCTTCAAACACGCTGTCACCTTCGAGACGCCGACGCAAATGCCGATTCTGCCGACGCAACTGACGGTTCTCTTCCTGCAAAGAAAGAATGCGCGTAACGCCAGCCAGATTAATACCTTCATCTTGGCTTAAATGCTGGGCTTGTACCAGTCGATCGATATCACGCAATGTGTACCGCCGCGCACCACCTTCTGTGCGCTTGGGCACAACCAACCCCAGTCGATCGTATTGACGCAATGTTTGCGGATGTATACCCGCCAGTTGAGCCGCTTGACCGACCGCAAATACTGGCAACTCCACGTTCAGTCCCAGCGAATCCACGGTGTCTAAATCAGCTCGGCCGGAGACGAGTGCCGCCGCACACGCGGCGTACGCACGCTTCACTTCTTGCGCAATTCTCGCCAAAGCACTCATCTCCTTTATTGCTTAGTTTTTCAGCTCACCACATTCACTTCGTCGGTAAAGCTGACTGAGGGGTAGTCAACACTTGCGCAATACCTCATCTGTGTTGACTACCCCTCAATATCGCTACGCGATACTATTCATTATTCATGCCCGCTGAGCAGCCAGTTCTGCAGCGAAATCACCCGACGCCTTATCGAACTCTTTCGCAGCATGCTTAGCACCCAAACCAGGCTTCGACGGCACATGAATCTGCACGCGCCCGATCAGGTCGCCGAACGCATTACCGTTCTTCACGCCCTTACCAGCAACATGCACTTCAGTACCACTCGACGACCCAGCAGGCACCTTAAACGTGACTGGCTCGCCGTCAATATCCTTCATCTCGACTTTCGCACCAGCCACTGCTTCACCCACGGTTACTGGCAGATCAACCACCAGATCGTGACCGCTCATCGTAAACCGTGGGTCCTCAGCCACGCTCACATGCAGGTACAGATCGCCCGGCTTACCGCCGTTACGACCCGGCTTACCCTTGCCGCCCAGACGAATCTTCTGACCGTCCTTCACACCAGCCGGAATATGCGTCTTGAACTTCTTGCCGTCAACGCTTAAGGAGACGGTCGCTCCCTTCACCGCTTGACGGAACGTCAAGTGAATCTTCGACGTGCGATCCTCACCGTTTTCCGGTTCCGGAGCAGACTCATACTGCCCATACTGGCCATACGGATTGCCTTGACCAAAGCCGCCAGCGCCGGCACCTGCAGCGCCGCCGAACATCGAGAAAATATCGTTAAGATTAGTGGGGCCAGCGCCGCCACTTGTCGAGAAGCGGATATTACCGCCGTTGCCAGCGCCGCCGAACATCGAACCGAAAACGTCGGAGAAGCCGGACGCGTCAAATCCACCATTACCGGAACCGCCAGCGAAACGCGCACCGCCCATACCAAACTGGCGAATCGCGTCATACTTTTGACGGGTTTCCTTGTTATTAAGTACGTCGTATGCTTCGGAGATGTCCTTGAATTTCTCCTCAGCTTCCTTGGTCTTATTCAGATCAGGATGATATTTACGGGCGAGCTTGCGATAAGCCTTCGTGATATCGGCCTCGCTGGCGTCCTTGGAGACACCGAGGACTTTGTAGAAGTCTTTGCTCAGCCATTCATTTTCAGCCATTCATGTCTCCTTTCAAAAAGTCTATTGCAATGAATTAGTAAGTTTCTGCGGCGACCGCGTGGGGCAACGATATGCGTTGTCCGACACGCTCCGGCTGAGCCGTTAAACGGACAGTCCAGTGGACTGTCCGTAGGCTCAGTGAGCAGCTTGCTGCGAAGAGCGCGTGAAACGCGCTGCGGCCAAGTCTTACGGTCGGACAACGCATATCGTTGCCCCACGCTCATTAGTCGTTAAACTTTACGTTTTGCAGAAGTTGGCTGTGATGATCTTGATGGTGACCACGATGGCCAACTTCTGCAAAGTCCTCTTAACGAGAGAAAGGAGATGGGAGGTCAGTTTTGCGGAGCTGCTACTACTACTCGGGCGGCGCGGATGACGCGATCACCGATGCGGTAGCCGGCTTCGACGACGGTATCGACCGTTTCCTTGTCGGCCGAAGCGTCCGGCTTGTGCAGGATCGCCTCGTGCTTAGTTGGATCGAAATCCTCACCTTTTTCGCCGAACTTCTCAACGCCGAACTTCTCGAACGCTTTGTCGATCTTCGCAGACACAGCCTTGAAGGAATCATCCATCTCACTGTGTTCACGGATACGATCGATGTCATCAAGAGCAGGCAACAACGCAGTCAGCACGTCGATAATGCCATGCTGACGGAAACGTTCCTGTTCTTTCTGCGCACGATTACGGTAGTTGACGAACTCAGCACGTTCGCGTTGCAGAGCTTCGAGGTAATCAGCGGCTTCCTTCTTAGCTTTGCCAAGTGGGGTGAGCGTATCGTCGTCGGACTTGCCAGCATCAGCGTCTTTGGACGTATCTGCGGAAGCATCCTTGGAAGGAGCATCAGTCGTGTTAGCTGATGCTTCTTTCGCGGACGCTGTATCGCCTGCCACATCCTTGGATGCAGCAGCATTCGCAGCATCAGCTTCCTCAGCCGAGGATGTCGAGCCAGCCGCAACCGACTGTTCGTCGCCTTTCGCAGCGGCAGACGTGGTAGACGCAGCAGCAGAAGCAGCCGCAGAGTCGGACGCCGTCGCTGACGGGTCCGTAGAGGCGGCCGTGCCGGCCGTGGACAGATCGTCCGCGTCCGGCAGGTCGTTCAGGTAATCGTCCTTATCGAATCCGGACATGATTACTTGTTATCCTTCTTGTCGTCGTCATCGTCCACGACTTCGGCGTCCACCACGTCGTCGTCGCTGTTCGAGGCAGCGCCAGTCGTACCGTTACCCGCCGCAGCACCGGCAGCGCCCGCGGCACCGGCAGCAGCTTGCTGCGAGTACAGCGCCTCGCCGATCTTCTGCGCGGCGGTCATCAGCTCGCTCTGCGCGGTCTTGATCTTCTCGATGTCGTCACCCTTCAGGGCTTCCTTCAGCGCGTTGACCTTCTCGGTGACTTCCTTGGCGATCTCGTCGGAGATCTTGTCCTTGTTGTCGTTCACGAGCTTTTCGGTCTGGTAGGCGAACGCTTCGGCCTGGTTACGGGTCTCAGCTTCCTCCTTGCGCTTCTTATCCTCAGCCTCGTGAGCCTCGGCTTCCTTGACCATGCGGTCAATCTCATCCTTCGGCAGGCCGGAGCCACCGGTGATGGTCATCGACTGCTCCTTGCCGGTGCCCTTGTCCTTCGCGGACACGTGCACGATGCCGTTCGCATCGATATCGAAGGTGACTTCGATCTGCGGGACGCCACGCGGAGCCGGAGCGATACCGGTCAGCTCGAAGGTGCCCAGCGGCTTGTTGTCGCGAGCGAACTCACGCTCGCCCTGATAGACCTGAATCAGCACAGACGGCTGGTTATCTTCAGCGGTCGAGAAGACTTCGGAACGCTTGGTCGGAATAGCGGTATTGCGCTCGATGAGCTTGGTCATGATGCCACCCTTGGTCTCAATGCCCAGAGACAGCGGGGTCACATCGATCAGCAGGACATCCTTACGGTCGCCCTTGATAACACCGGACTGCACAGCAGCACCGACAGCCACAACCTCATCCGGGTTGACGGACTGATTCGCTTCCTTGCCACCGGTGAGCTCCTTGACGAGCTCCTTGACGGCCGGCATACGAGTCGAACCACCGACAAGCACGACGTGATCGATATCGTTCACACCGATGCCCGCGTCACGCAGCACGTTGTTGAACGGAGCGCGGCAACGACCAAGCAGATCGGAAGTCATTTCCTCGAAGTGCGCACGAGTCAGCGTCTCATCGAGGTGGACCGGCGTACCGTCAGGGGTCATGGCCAGATACTGCATGTTGATGGAGGTCGAGGTCGACGAAGACAGTTCCTTCTTCGCCTGCTCAGAGGCTTCCTTCAAACGCTGCAGCGCGATCTTGTCCTTGGACAGATCAACGCCGTACTTGTTCTTGACTTCGCTGACCAGCCAGTCGATGATCTTCTGATCCCAATCATCGCCACCCAAGTGATTATCGCCGTTCGTGGCCTGCACCTGAATGGTGGAGAAGCCATCGTCGTCCTTACCGATCTCCAGCAGGGACACATCGAAGGTGCCACCGCCCAGATCGAAGACGAGGATGTGCTCGTCATCCTTGCCCTTTTCGAGGCCGTATGCCAGAGCCGCAGCGGTCGGCTCGTTGATGATACGCAGAACGTTCAAGCCGGCGATCGTACCAGCGTCCTTAGTAGCCTGACGCTGAGCATCGTTGAAGTATGCCGGGCAGGTAATCACAGCGTCCGTAACCGGCTCGCCGAGGTACGCTTCAGCGTCCCTCTTCAGCTTCATCAGGATCTGTGCGGAGATCTCCTGCGGAGTCCACTTCTTACCATCGATTTCGACGGTCCAGTCAGTGCCCATGTGACGCTTGACGGACGAGATAGTGCGGTCGACGTTGGTGACTGCCTGACGCTTGGCGACTTCACCGACGAGGATTTCGCCGGACTTCGAGAAAGCCACGACGGACGGCGTAGTGCGCATACCTTCCGCGTTGACGATGACGGTTGGCTCGCCGCCTTCCAGCGTTGCAATGCAGGAGTTCGTAGTACCCAGATCAATACCTACTGCACGTGCCATAATGTGTGCTCCTTTGGTTGATTATTCGTTGACGTTCACTTGCTCAAGTCTCGGATCGCGGACTGCGGCTTTCGACTACCGTAGCCCGCTCGCCTCATCTCGAGGATGTCGGCCTGTTTTGTTTTCCAAAACTTGAGCCTACACCACTCAACTTTAGAAGCGCAACTTTTATTCCCACTTCCACACAAATTTTTTTGACGTGTTTGCCGAATAAAAAAGGCTCCCCTTGCGTGGGGAGCCTTATGTCACCTAATTATTCAGCGACGAGCCTTAGCGAACTTAATGCACAGGCCAGCGGCCACGAGAGCCAGAGCCAGCATCACAGTGCCGAGCACGGCAGCACCAGTGTTCGGAGCAACCGGCTTCTTGACTTCGCCACCAGCGACAGTCTGGTTGCCCTTCTCATCGGTCTTGCCGTTGTCACCCTTGTTCGGGTTTTCATTGGAAGATGCCTTCGCACCAGCGAAGTCAACAGCCACGGCCTTACCGGACTGGTTGCCGTTCACCGTAAAGGTGTAGTTAGCACCTTCAGCCGGAGTGAAGTCAGCAGGCAGAGCGATGGTGGTGGTCTGCGTGGTAGCAACACGCACACCAGAGACCGGGGTGCTGCTGTTGGACTGATCAACCACCTTGCCAGACGCCTTGTCGGTCAGCTTGTAGGAGAGAACCGCGTCACCGTTGAAGCCAGTGGCCTCAGCGAAGTACTTGCCGTCCTTGTCCTTCTTGACTTCAACCTTGGCATCGTTGGACAGCGCCTTCTGGGCGTCCGTGTCAGAGGCAAGACCCAGCGCGTTGGCGATGGTGTAGAAGTTGTCGGTCTGATCAGTCAGGCCATCCACACGAGAAGCACCCGGGCCAGAAGCTGCGATGCGCAGCTGCGTGCCAGTGTGGCTCATGTTGCCCTGAGCGCCGTCGAACTTCTTGTCGGTATCGGCGTCGCCGTTCTCACCCTGCTTGTACTCGTCGTTGTCGATCGGGTTGCCTTCCTCATCCTGGTAAACCGGGGAGTCAGAAGTGCCGTAGGAGATGGTGGTCTTGGAGCCATCAGCGTTGCGCAGCACAGTGCTCAGTGCGTAGTACGGCTGAGCTTCAACGATCTGAGAAGTGTGCGCGTGATCAGCAGTCACGATGATCAACGTGTTGTTCAGATCAACCTTGGCGAGTGCAGCCTGAATAGCCTGATCGAGGTCGTCGGTCTCACCGATCTGACCGCAAGCGTTAGCGTTGTGGTCCTGCTTATCGATAGAAGCACCCTCAACCTGCAGGAAGTAGCCCTTCTCAGCGCCCTTCTTGTTGTTCTGCAGCAGCTCAATAGCCTTGTTGGTGAAGTCAGCGAGGGACGCACCCTTGTTGCCGAGCCACTTGTCGTTCGGAGTGCAGACGGTCGGGTTGTTGTCCTTGTCCTCGCTGTACTTGGTAGCGACGGACGGGTTGAACTTGGTCGGCAGGTTGCCGTCGCCGAGCAGGGCGAGTACCGGCTTGTCCTGGTTGGCTTCCTTCAGGGCCTTGAAGCCCTCCACGTCACCGGACTTGACGGTCTGGAAACCGCGGGCCGCAGCGTCGTCCCACAGGGTCTTGCCGTTCTGGTCGAGCTGGTTGAAGTACTTGGAGCCACCACCGATGGTCACGTCGGCACGGGTGTCGAGCAGCTGCTCGGAGATGGAGCCGATGCCGCCGTTGGCCTTGAGCTGGTTCGCAAGGCAGCTGCCGATGCCGGCGAGCTTGGCGTCTTCGAGGTCGACCTTGCCGTCGCCGTTCTTATCGGAACCATCCCACTTGCCCTGCGGGCCGTAGCAGGCACGTTCGGTGGAGTGAGATTCGAGGACAGCCGGGGTGGCGTCCTGAATCTCGGAAGTGGTCACGTTACCGGTGGCGTAACCGGCGGCCTTGGCGAGCTCGATGAGGTTGAGCTGCGGGTTGCCCTTGACGTCCACGTCGACCGCGTTGTTGTAGGTCTTGGTGCCGGTAGACCAGCCAGAGCCAGAGGCGGAGGAGTCGGTGACAGGAGTAATAACACCAGCGGTCTTGTTGCCGGTGAGGTTACCGTTCTTATCCTTGGCCATCAGGGAGTCGCCGGAGTTGTTGCCGAGCGAGAAAGTAGTGTACTGGCCGACGCCGGTCTCCGGAGCGGAACCAGCCTGGCCGATGGTGTCGATGCCCTTGAGGGTGCCGTTGACGCCGTGCAGGTAGTTACGAGCCACAGTGATTTCGGAGTCGCCCATGCCGTCACCGATGAACAGAATCACATTCTTGGCCTTGGTGTTGCCGTACACACCGGCGATACGCTGCGCGCCACCATGCACGGACAGTGCGTCCACGCCCTTACCATTGAGATCGTAGCCGTTGGCTGCGAACGCCGGAGCAGCCAACGCACCGAGCGCGGCCACAGAAGTCAGTGCCGCGATCGCGCACTTCGTGACTTTCTTCATGTTCATGGAATCTTCTTCTTCCATTTGTGGCGCAGGGCGCGCGCATTGTCTGCTGACCACGTCCCATGCCGCTCATCATTTCCCCCGAAATCAGACATTGCCCCATCCGGTTTCGTTGGAGAACTCCTGTTGCGGTAGTTCCAAAATTGACGGTAGCGTCGCAAATCAACATCCCGCCGACAACAAAACGAACCGAAGTTGAACACGCCATGTCGTTTTAGGTTCGCTTTCGCCTCGCAGCGGCGCATACGTCCGTCCGCATATGGATGCGCCCCGTCGTAGCCCACGCCTTCGGGGCCGTATACCTCCGTGCATTCCTTGGCCACGGAGTTCCAGTTGATCTGGAACGCGATGGCGATCACATCCTTCGCGCCGGCCTGTGCCGCCGGCGTGTTCGCCTGGATGGCCCTGACCGTTTGCACGGATTTCATGAACGGGCCAACGCGGGGTTGGATGATCCCGGCACCGTGCGTCCCACTGTTTTGCAACGTTTGCTACGTTTTGCATACGCGGAAAGGGCATATCGTCATCGAAATTTCTCCCCTTCGTCTGCATACGTTCGCAAACCGTTGCGGCACTTAGCACAACACAGATATTGCTGCCAGCCAATGAAAGCATGCGATAACGTTTGCAGTGTATGATGGAACCATTAGCATTTCGACGTATACTGCGACGGAGTAGCATTGTCGGACGATGGACGTCGGCAGTGGGGAACGTCAGAGATACAACCGATCCCGAGGAGGGCACACCACAGTGAGTAAAGCTGACATCTACGAGGTAGCCAAGGCGGCGGGCGTATCCATCTCCACCGTCTCGCGATCGTTCACCCGCCCGGAGCTGGTCTCCGCGAAGACGCGCCGCAAGGTGCTCGAAATCGCCGACAAGCTCGACTTCAACATCTCCCGTTCCGCCACCGCGCTCAAGTCCGGACAGACCTACCGCGTCGCGATGCTCATGAACGAGGAGATCACCAGCTGGTTCAACACGCAGGTCTTCGCCGGCATCGAGTCGATCATGCACCCGGCGGGATACGACATCTCCCTGTTCCAGCACATCGACACGCCCGAGAACCGCCACGAGTTCTTCGGCGAGCTGCCGATCCGCCGCAACGTCGACGCGGTGTTCGTCGCCTCGTTCGCCATCGACCCGCACGAGGTCGAACAGCTGCAGCGCATCCACGTGCCGATCATCGGTATCAACACGCCGTCGACCGAGGGCTTCGACGCGACCGTCAGCATCGACGACGAAAAGGGCATGTACACCGCCACGCAGCATCTCATCAGCCTCGGCCACCACCACATCGTCTACCCGTCGTCCGAGGCCGCGAGCATCAGCTCGTCGATCGACTCGCGTACGCGCGGCTTCATCCGCGCCTGTGAGGACGCGCAGGAGAAGCACGACCTCGACTGGCAGGTGCTGACCGTGCCGCGCGGCGCGGCGTTCGCCGACTCCGCACTGTCCGCGCTGCTGTCGCTCGACGACTTCCCGGACGCGATCTGCTGCCAGATGGACATGATGGCGATCCCGCTGGTCATCAAGCTCGGCCGCTACGGCCATCTGACGCCGCGCGACTACTCGATCATCGGCTTCGACGACAGCCCGAACGCCGACACGATCAACCTGACCACCATGCGTCAGGATCCGTACGGGATGGGACGCACGGCGGCGAACAAGGCGCTCAAGCTCATCAACAACGAAACGCTCGCGACCCCGCACGAAATCGTCGACGCGCAGCTCGTGCTGCGCGGCACCGACGCCCCCTACCAGCGTCCCCAGCCCGCCGACTTGCTGCAGTAGCCCATCGGACCGGGCGCGCGGCTCCGCACCGCGCGCCCGGTTACGCGACCAGCGCCCCCGCGAGCAGCATCGCCGGGTACAGCGCGTAGAACACCCACTTCGTCCACGGCCGCGCATAGCCCAGCTCGTCGCGCCGGTAATGCAGGAACGCCACGCCCACACCGGGCGTGATGCACATCACCGCGCCGAGCAGGCCGGCCGTGAACATCATCGTGTTCTCATGCACGCTCAGGAAATAAAACACCATCACGAACGCGAGCACCAGCACCCCCGTGTACATCACCCGCTGGCTCACACCGATCTGCAGCAGCACGTTCCACAGCACGCCCGCCACGATCACGGCCACGGTCATCAGCCATCGCACCGCGCCGGCATACCGCCGCGCGATCCAGTCGACCGCCACCAGCACCACGTACGCGAAGAACAGTCCCCACACCGGGTTGTGCGTGCGCGCATCGAACCAATGACCGGTCATGATCCGGTCGTACGGCAGTCCGGCCAGGCACGCGACGACGAACAGCCGTCCCGCGTACCGCGCACGGTCATGCGTATGCCTCCAGCCGTCGTACACCAGCCACGAGTAGATCGGCACCGCGCACCACGACGCGATCTCGCACACGACGGCCACGGTGAGCGCGGTCATGTTGTCGGCCGACGGCTCGCCGAACAGTACGGGCACGAACGCCACGCCGACGACCGACAGCGCCATGAACACCGCGCCGATCACCTTGAGCCGGAAGACGCTCAGCCCGTTGCGACGCCTGGCCGCGCCGGATCCGCGCCGGCTTTTCTCCATCTCCGCATCGTTCATGGTCGCCCTCTCCTTCACTCGCCATGGCGATTCGCCCGCCGCCGTCAGCGCGCATGAGCGAACGCCTGCGCGCACGGCCGGAACGGCATACGCTACCGCACCCCAAGGAATCGCAGGATCCCAGCATAATCGGCTCCTGCGAACGATTGCACGGCGTGCTGGCTGACGTCCGGATCGTCGGACGGGGAGATCTCGGTGCGCAGATAGATGCCGTCGATGCCGGCCGACCGCGCGCCGAGGATATCGGACCGTTCGTCGTTACCGACCATGACCGCGCGATCGGGCTGCAATCCTTCGCGATCCAATGCGCGCAGGAAGATCTCGGGCGACGGCTTGCGCACGCCCTCCTCGCTGGAGATGAGCACATGGTCGAACGCGTCCGCCACGCCGAGCAGATCCAGTTCCGGCCGTGTGTAACAGGCTTGCGCGTTGCTCACCAACACCACGCGCAAGCCCGCCCTGTGTAAGTCCCCCAACAGTTGCGGCACGCCCGGGTAGAGGCGCAGCAGGCTCGTGCTGCCCCGCCGGAACGCCCACGCCGCGGCGGCCGCACGGTCGGCGACGTCGGCGGATGGTACCGGCGCGGACGAGGCGAACGGCTCGAATCGCTCGAATGGCGCGAACGCGTCCTGCGTCAGCAGCGTCTCATACGCCGGCAGCAGGTCGGGTTCCGCCCAACGGCCATGCAGTTCCGCGGCGCGGCGGCGCACCGGCGCGGCGGCGGACTCGAACGCCGACCTCAGCTGGTCATCGTCGCGGTCGCGGTACCATCCGCAACCAGCCTCCACCAGCGCCCCGCGCAACGCATCCCACGCCGCGCCGGCGGACTCGTCGGTACGGATATCCACCAACGTGCCGTACAGATCGAACAGCACCGCGTCGTATCGCGCCATCGTCACCTCCGCATCCGTTCGCCGACCGTCGGCGAGCCGTTCAGCGCTTGCGCCGCCAGACCGTGAAGCTGTACGGCGGCAACGGCAGACGCCGGTTCTCCACCTCGCCCGGGCATGCGCCCGCGGAACAGTCCGCCGAACAGTAGATGCACGTCCACTCGTCGGGCGCGACCGGCGACACCTCGCCGTACGGCCCGGGCTTTTCCAGATCCATCGTCAGCTGCGACTGCGTCTTGCAGGTCGGGTTGATCGCGATGCAGTCGTCGCCCACGCGGAACACCACGACCTCGTCCACGCGCGGCACGATCATGCGCGCATCGCCGAAGTACGCGGGATTGCCGCGACGCAGCCGGATCAGCGCCGCGTAATGGTCGACCAGCGACGACAGCCGTTCCGCACGCCGCCAGTCCAGCTGGTTGAGCGACGCCGCGCTGCTGAACGAGTCGGAATCGCCGTGCTTGGTGCGCGCGAACTCCTCGCCGCCGAGCATGAACGGCACGCCCGCCGCCGAGAACACGACACCCGCAGCCAGCCGGTTCGCGCGCATGAGATCGTCGCAGGACGGATCCTCGGCCGCGTAGTCGACCTCGGTTGGCATGCGCCGCATGACCGCGCACAGCTTGTCCCACAGTGTCAGATCGTCGTGCGCGGACACGTATTGGATGACCTGCGCCACGCTCGCCGTTTCACGCAGTGTTCCACGCCACGCGTTCTCGGCGTGGCGGATGTCCTCGGCGTAGTCGGCGGCCGCGCCGGTCAGATAGCCGGGCACCCAATGGTAGAAGATGTGGCCGCGCACCGCGTCGCGCGTCGAATCGCAGAACGCGCCGATGCGCGGGTCGAGGTACGGCAGGCCGCGCTTATCGGCGAGCACGACGCCTTCCGGCAGCGCGGTACGGCCGGGCGCCCACGGCTCGCCGTGCATGAGGATCGACGCCCCGTCCGGCAGCGCGTCGAGCGCCTCGCGCACCGCGTTCATCGTGTCCACGTCGATCAGGCCCATCAGGTCGAACCGGAAGCCGTCGACGTGGTATTCGCGCGCCCAGTACACCGCCGAATCAACGATGTACTTGCGCATCATCGCGCGTTCGGTGGCCACGTCGTTCGAGCAGGCCGAGCCGTTCGCGAACTCGCCGTTCGCGCACCGGCGCAGCGCGTAGCCGGGGATCATGCGCTCGAACCAGTTGTCGACGGAGAACATGTGGTTGTAGACCACGTCCATGATGACCTTGATGCCGGCCGCGTGCAGCGACTGGATCATCCGCTTGCATTCGCGGATGCGCACCTCGCCGTGGAACGGGTCGGTGCTGTACGAGCCTTCCGGCACGTTGTAGTTGAGCGGGTCGTACCCCCAGTTGAAGCCATGCTTCGGATCGGTGCGCGGCAGCGACTCGTCGAGCGAACCGTAGTCGTAGAACGGCATGAGCTGGACGGCGGTGACTCCCAGCCGCTTGAGATACGCGACGCAGGTCGGGAACTCGCCCTTGCCGTCGACGCTGGTGCCGTCGTCGGTGAACGCGAGATAGGTGCCGCGATGGTCGGCCGGCACGCCGCTGTGCGGGTCGTTGCTGAAGTCACCGATATGCGTTTCCCAGATGACCAGATCGTTGGCGGGGATGCGCGGACGGGAGTCGGATTCCCAGCCGTCCGGATCGGTGCGCGCGAGGTCGACGACCATGCTGCGACGGCCGTTGACTCCGGCCGCGCGAGCCCACGGGTCGGCGGTGCGGTGGATCGTGCCGTCGGCGAAACGGACGAGATAGTCGTAGTACATGCCATGGCCGACGCCGTCGCAGCGCACGAGCCAGGTACCGTCCGCGCCGGGGGTGAGCTCGTGCGTCTCGACCGGATCGGGCTCGGGTTCGGTGACGGCGGAGGCGGCGCGCGAGGCGGCCAGATCGGACTGGTCGGCGCTGTTGACCGCTCCGGTGCCGTCCGGGCCGAGCGTGGGCTGCGGGTGGTCGGCGGCGTCCGCGAAATCCTCGACCGTCGAACCGGTGGAGAACAGGCGCAGCGTGACGCCGCTGGCGCTCGGCGCCCATACGCGGAATGTGGTGCCGACGGCGTCCGGGAACGCGCCGAGATCATCGCCCGTGTAGACCGGGTAGTCCGGGCACGGCTGCGCCTCATCGGCGGGCGTGCCGACGGCCACGGCCGGTGCGTCAACAAGCTGCTCCATCGTGGATTCCTTTCGTTGGTATGTCACACATGATGAGGCTCCCCTCCTCAAAGGGAGCCGCCGAGCGAGACGCAGCCGAAAGCGGCTATGCGTGTGAACTCTACTTGTACTTCCGGATGCGTATCGTCGCTCAGCAGCTCCCCCGGGAGAGGGGAGCCTATTGTATCGGCTCGGCTCAGGCTGAGCCTATGTGAAGCACAAGGATAACCCTCGTGACGCGTCGCCTGCGGCGCTGCAATTACGGACTCGCCTGCGGCGAGGCTCAATGCTGCCTTCGCCGGAGCTATCGCCCCGGCTCAGCCCTTCACCGACCCTGACATCGACTCCTGGTAGAAGCGCTGCATGACGATGAACAGGATGGCGATCGGGATCGAGATCAGCACGGCCGCGGCGGCGAAGCGCGCGTACCAGTTCTGGATGTACTCCTTCTGCAGCATGAGCCACAGGCCGAGCGCCACGGTGTAGTTCGACTGCGTGCGGCAGATCACCTTCGCCATGACGAAGTCGAGCCACGGGGTCAGGAAGCCGATGATGGCCTGATACACGATCATGGGCTTGCAGATCGGGATGATGATCTTGTAGAACACCTGCAGGCGGGTGCAGCCGTCGAGCATCGCAGCCTCGTCGAGCGAGGTCGGGATGGTGTCCATGTAGCCCTTCATCACGTAGAAGCCCGCGCCGGAACCGGCCGAGTAGACCAGGATCAGCGCGATCGTGGTCAGGCCTTCGCTGGTGAGTCCCACGGCCTTGAGGATGAAGTAGATCGCGGAGACGGCCATAATGCCCGGGAACATGCCGAGGATGAGCACCACGTTCATGAACGTGCGGCGCGTGCGGAAGCGCAGTCGGCTCATGCAGTACGCGACGGCGAGCACGAACGCCACGGAGATCACGCACACGAAGCACGCCACGATGAACGTGTTCATGAACATCTTTGGGAAGTTGAGCACCGACTTGTCGGTGAACAGCCGCACGTAGTTGTCGAGCGTGAACTCGGTCGGGAAGAACGTGCTGGTGTACGGCGCGGTGTTCTTGTTGAAGCTTTCCGCGAACACCCATACGATCGGCACGAGCCAGATCACGGCCATGACGGCGAGGAACAGGTGCGAGAGGATGTCACCCAGGATGCGGCGCTTTTTCGCGTCGTGCATGAGGCTATGCGACTGGGCCTTCTGAATGCTGTGACTGCTCATCAGCGGAACGCCTCCTCATTCTTGTAGGAACCGGAATTGCGGTAGGTGATCAACGACACCGCCGCGAGGACGATGAAGGTCATGATGCCGATCACGGCGCCGAGGTTGTAGTCGTTCTTGTCGACGGTCAGCTTGTACAGCCAGGTGATCAGCAGGTCGGTCTTGCCGGCCGAGTCGCCGACCGTGGTCGGCGCGCCGCCGGACAGCAGGTAGATCACGTTGAAGTTGTTCACGTTGCCGGTGAACGTCGTGATCAGGTACGGCGTGAGCACGAAGATGATGTACGGCATGGTGATCTTGACGAAGATCTGCCACCAGTTCGCGCCGTCGATCTTCGCGGCCTCGTACAGGTCGGCCGGGATGTTCTGCAGGATGCCGGTGATCTGCATGATCGTGTACGGGATGCCGACCCACAGGTTAATCACGATGACGGTGACGCGCGCCCACGTCGCGTTGGTGAAGAACGGCAGGGCCTGATCGATCCAGCCCCAGTTCATGAGCATGCGGTTGATCGCGCCGCTCGGCTGGAGCATGGTGTGCATGACCAGCAGGGAGACGAACTGCGGCACGGCGATCGACATGGAGAAGCACGCGCGCCAGAAGCCCTTGAACCGCGTGGTCTTGCGGTTGATGATCATCGCGAAGAACATGCCGAGGAAGAAGTTGAGGAAGGTGGCGAAGAACGCCCAGACCAGCGTCCAGACCGTCACCTGCAGGAACAGGCGGGCGTTGACGGTGCCGGCGTTGCTGGCGAACACCTTCGAGAAGTTCTCGAAGCCGACCCAGTCGAACAGCACGAGGTGGTCGCGGTCGTAGCTGGTGAACGCCATCGAGATCATGAAGATCAGCGGCAGCACGGTGAACACGAGGATGCCGAGCGTCGGCAGGAACATGAGCAGCTGGTAGGCCTTCTGGTCGAGCAGCGTGTGGATGTCGTCCATCAGACCCGGCGCCTTGCCTTCGTCGCGGGCGAGGCATTCGGCCTTGTACGCGCATTTGAGCGACAGCGTCCACAGGTAGACGAACAACAGGCACGCGACGATCGTGCACACGCCGTACAGCAGGATGACCACGGAATTGTCGCCCTGCACATACACCCAGAAGCCGTCCACGAGCTGCTTGCCCTGCTCCTGGTCGCCCAGGCCGGGCAGCTTCGACAGATAGGTCGCGCCGCTCATGGCCATGAACACGATGAACGCGATCTCCAGCGCCAGCAGGGCGATACCCTTGACGAACTGCTTGCGGACGATGTTGCCGAGGCCGAACACGACCGCGGACAGCCTGGTGAACACGTCGCCCTTGGTCAGCGCCGCCTTCACCGAATACGGCGAGGGAGCCACGTAATCCGCGCCCATGGTCTTGCGGCGCCGCATCTCCCGCCGGGAAAGGGTTACCGTTGTCATGAAACCCTACCGCCTCTCCTTGTTGTGTATTGTCTGTCAAAATCGGTACAGCGTCCCGCACGACACTGCGCGGGAGCCCTCTCCCATTCTCCCTCGCGCGCACCCGGTAGAACCGATAAAGCCCGGGTGCCGAACTGATTCGGCGCCCGGACCTTATCGGCAATGGAGGAGAAGGAGGAGAGGTAAGTCTTGGATGAAACCGCTTGATGGTTGAGGCTGCGGGGCGGTTGCGCGATTTCATGACATCCGCTCCGCAGTGGCGTACCTTATCGGACCCTCAGATGGTTCCCTGATATGGGATATTCAGTTATGGTGTCGATCGCCGCCGGATCAGAGTCTGTGTTGCGTGAACCGGCGGCGATCAGGTTCACTCGGCGTAGGTGCCGACCTGCGCGACCCAGTCGTCGGTCTTGGCCTGCGCGTTGTCCGCGGTGACGTCCTTGTTGACGAGACCCTCGCCCATGGCCTGAGCCGGATCCCACCACTTGCTCATGCCGGACTGGCCGGACTGCAGGATGGCTGTGTTGGCCATGGTGTCGGACTGGCCGATGGCGACCGGGTCGTTAGCGATTTCGCTGGCCAGGGACTTGTCGGTCGGGATGATGTTGCGCAGCGTGTAGTGCAGCTTCTGCGACTCGGTGGAGCCGAGGTAGGCGGCGAACTGTGCGGCGGCCTTCGGGTTCTTGGCGTTCGGGTTGTACGCGGCGGCCTTGGTGGCGGAGAAAGACTTGATCTGCTTGGTCTGGCCGTTCACGGTGATGGTCGGCAGCTGGGCGACGCCCATGTTGTCGCCGAGGGCTTCCTTGACGTCGTTGGCGGACCAGGTGCCGGAGAACAGGGCGTGGGTCTTGCCGGACTTCAGATCGGCGAGGCCGGAGGCGCCGTCGTCGTTGGAGAAGTTCGGGTTGGCGACCAGGTTGGCGAGGTACTTGGTGACTTCGCCGGCGTCCTTCGGGAACACGATGCCGGCGTCCGCGTCCGTGCCGTCCTCGCCGAACAGGGTCAAGCCGTCATAGAAGCCGCCGATGTACCACGAGTTGGACAGCGGGAAGGAGATCGCGGCCTTGGCGACCATCGTGTCGAGGCTCTTGATGTCATCGTCGGAGAACACGGACTTGTCGTAGTACATGAACCACGTGTTGTCGGTGTACGGCACGCCGTAGTACTTGCCGTCGGAGCCGGTCATGGACTTGATCTCCATGTCGCCGTTCTGCTCCTTGAGCTGAGCCTCCGCGTCGGAGCCGAGCTCGCCGATGCCCTGCACGTCCATCAGGCCGCCGAGCTGGTCGGAGGCGAACATGTAGACGTCGGCGGCGGCCTTCGGATCGGTCTTGACGTTGGTGACGGCGTCGCCTTCGGAGACCACGTCGTTCTTCCACGTGATCTTGTACTCCGGGTGCTCCTTTTCGAAGTTGGCCTCGACCTGCGCCAGCCAGGAGTTGTCGCCGTCCTGGTCCTCCTGCGGGACCCACACGCTCAGGGTGACGTCCTCGGTGCCGGAGGTCGAGCCGCCGGCGTTGTTGGAGCCACCGTTGGAGTCCGAGCCGCAGGCGGCCAGCGGAACCAGCATCGCAGCCGCAGCAGTCAGGCCGACGATCTTCTTCCAGTTGATCTTCATTGATCGTTCCTTTCCTTGAACACGATTTCACTCAGTTTTCTCTTATGCACTGCATACGTTGCAGATTCTTCGCAGAACCCGGTGTTGCATACGTTCACATCCGCGTGATTATCATGACCAATGCTTCCTTATACAACGTCTTTGCAGCGCATCAGTGGTTCCCACTATACACAGTTTTGCAAACGTTGGCAATTCGTGTCAGAATATTTGCTACCACCGTTTTATGCAAACGTCTGCAGAAACCTACGGAACACTAAGGAAACACGACCATGTACGAATCGCGACACACCGCGGAGCCCACCGCACCGCACCGCACACCCCGCACCGGCGACGCGGCCGACGACCGCGGCTGGCTCTCCACCGCCGTCTTCTACGAGATCTACCCCCAGTCGTTCGCCGACTCCGACGGCGACGGCATCGGCGACATCCAAGGCATCATCGATCATCTTGACTACGTTCGCAATCTCGGCTGCAACGCACTGTGGCTCAACCCCCTCTTCGACTCCCCCTTCAAGGACGCCGGCTACGACGTGCGCGACTACACGCGCGTCGCCCCGCGCTACGGCACCAACAACGACCTGATCGCCCTGTTCGCCGCCGCCCACGAACGCGGCATGCACGTCCTGCTCGACCTCGTCCCCGGCCACACCAGCGAGGAGCACCCCTGGTTCCGCGCCTCCGCCCAGCCCGACCCCGCCGACCGCGACGGCCTCTCCGACCGCTACATCTGGACCGATTCGTGGATCGCCGGCAGCGACGGCCTGCCGTTCATCGGCGGCGAAACCCCGCGCGACGGCACCTACATCATCAACTTCTTCAAATGCCAGCCCGCACTCGACTACGGTTTCGCCCGCCCGCGCGCCGCCTGGCAGCACGCCGCGCTTGGCCCCGAGGCCCTCGCCACCTGCGACGCGATGGTCGACGTCATGCGCTTCTGGCTCTCACGCGGTGCGGACGGCTTCCGCGTCGACATGGCCGACAGCCTCGTCAAGCACGACGACGAGGGCAAGCCGTACACCATCCGCACCTGGCGGTACATGTTCTCGAAGATCCGCCCAGAATTCCCCGCCGCCGCGTTCGTCTCCGAATGGGGGCGGCCATACGAGTCCATGCAGGCCGGCTTCGACATGGACTTCTACCTCGACTGGCGCTGGGACGGCAAGCCGAACGGCTACAACATGCTGCTGCGCAACACCGACGACCCGTTCGTGCACGACGGCGATCTGAGCTACTTCAACGCGGACTCCGGCGCGCCGATCAAGCCGTTCCTCGATCAGTACCTGCCGCAGCTGCACGACTGCGAGCGCGCGGGCGGCCGGTTCGACCTGATCTCCTGCAACCACGACACGCGACGGTTCGCGCCGCGGCTGACCGAGCGCGAACGCAAAATCGCGTTCGGCATGCTGCTGACGATGCCGGGATGCCCGTTCGTGTACTACGGCGACGAGATCGGCATGCGATACCGCGACCTGCCCACGAAGGAGGGCGGATACACGCGCACCGGCAGCCGCACGCCGATGCAGTGGGATGGCGGATTGCCGAACCTCGGGTTCTCCGACGGACTGCCGGAGAACCTGTACCTGCCGGTCGAGTCATTGGATGACGACGATCGCGCGCCCCGCGTCGGGCAGTCCGACGCTGCCGCCGGCATACCCACCGTCGCGTCGGAATCCGGCCGCGCCGACTCGCTGTACCACTGGGTCAAGGCGTTGCTGGCGTTCCGCGCCGAATCCGCCGCGCTCCGATCCGACGCCGGATTCGAGCCGGTCGCCGCGCCCGGGCACGGCCGTGCGTTCGCCTACCTGCGCACGCCTCGGCGATCCTCTTCCGGCTCTTCCGCCGCCGTCCTCGTCGCCATGAACCCCGGCCGCGAGACCGAAACGGTCACGCTCCCGCCCGAGTTCGCCGCGCAATCCCCCGCCACCCGACTCGCGCTCGGCGACCCCACGGTCGACGGCGTCACCGTGACGCTCCCCCCGCAGTCCTTCGCCGTGCTCGGGTGATCCTGCGGGCATATGCCCACAATCCGTGTCTCAACTTCCGCAAAACCGCGGATTCCGGCGGGGTGTGACAGAAAATCCGTCAGAATCCGATTTCGTGCCAAAGCCACGGCAGGCGCCCGCCTTACAACATGGCCGAAAGCAAGGCACAAGGCGCCCTCTCATCACCCGATCCAGCGCAGTGGCGCAGGGTGCATCGGCGACCGCTCGGCGAAAGTCTATGCTGACCACCATTAATTGTCTGCCTCGCGAGTGAAGCAGCTTCAACCACCACACATGATTACTACGGATCCGAACGCGACAGCACACCTATCGGACGCTCACGACGTCCGCGCCGAACGGCCACAGCGCGAGTTTGGCCATCTTGAACGACTGGATGCCGAACGGGATCCCGATGATGGTGATGCAGTTCGCCAGCCCGGCGCCCACGTAGCCGATCGCCATCCACCAGCCAACAAGCACCACCCAGATGATGTTCACCAGCGTCGAGCCAGCCCCGCCGCCGTACGACACCGTCTGGCCAAACGGTGTCAACGTGAGCGCAGCCATCTTAAAAGCCTGCAATCCCAACGGAATACCAATGATTGTCACACACAGAATCAGCCCGACTACTGCCCAGCCCAATGCAAGGAACAACCCGCCAAGAATCAGCCACAGAATATTGCCCAACAGTCTCATGACTCCATCATGGCATATCATTCCGCCGACAGGCTCAGGGAAACCACTGATTCAACCCTGATCCTGCGCCCCGATTGGCACTGTGACCCCAAGGCGGAGCGTGTTTTGAGGCTCCGGCTCGTCATGGATGACATCTTTCTTCAAACCTTGAGGCAGATTCCACGAGCCGACGAGGTCTTTCTCCAAACTTTGAGGCAACCACCTCAGCCAACACACCTCCTGCGCACCCCCGAATTGCCTTTATGCGCAGGCATGACACAAGTAGCCTGCCTCAAAGTTTGAAGAAAGAACCCTACAAGCCCCGAAATCTGCCTCAAGGTTTGAAGAAAGCCACCGAATACACCCCGAGGTCGCCCTTGCCGCAGGGCAAGGGCTCAAGCACCAGGCGCGCCACGTCAGCCTCGCGTCTCACAACCGCTGAGCGTTATCGATGAGCGCAGCCTTAAGATCAGACTCGATCTGGCGCATCTTCACCTGCGCAGCCTCGCGGTTCGCCTTGCCTTCCTTTTGAATCTGCACGGTTTCGCGCAGCGTGGCGATCAGCTCGGAGTTGATCTTCTCAAGCGTGTCGATCTCGATCACGGACCGCTGGTTCGCCTTCTCAGCATCTACCGCGCCCTTGTGCAGCGCCTCGGCGTTGCGCGAAAGCAGCTTGTTGGTCACGTCGTCGGCCTTGTTCTGCAGGTCGAGCGCGGCCCGCTGGTTGGACAGACCCAGCGCGATCACCATCTGCGACTTCCACACCGGGATCGTGGTGGAAATAGTCGTGTCGATTTTGTCAACAATGGTCTGGTCGGCGTTCTGAATGATCTTGATCTGCGGCGCAGTTTGCAACGTAACGACGCTTACGCGGTCGAGGTCGTCGAGCCGCTTGGCGAACCGGTCAAGCTTGGACTTGAAGTCCTTGAGCACCTGTGCCTGCATCGCGTCACCACTCTTCGCAGCTTCAGCCTCGAGCGCCGGCAGCTGGTTCGCGTTGAAGTCGGCGAGCGCCTTCTTGCCAGCGAGCACGGTGAGTTTAAGCGAGCGATACTGCTGCGCGTTCTGATCGTACATGGTGTTGTACATGGCGATGTCGGCGACGAGTTTGGCCTGCGCCTTTTCGAGTTTGGTGACGATCTCGTCGATCTGTGCATCGACCTTTTGGTAGCGGCGGCGCAGTTTGTCGATGGAGACGGCGACTTGGCCGATGATCGGAATCTTGCGGAATCCGCCGAGTTCGGCCTCGTCGATGGTGGTGAGCATGGTCGCGAGCAGGTCGCCAGCCTCGCCGGTGTCCTTGGAGCGGGTTTCGGAGAGGATTTCATCGGCGAATGTGGAGGTGGCGCGCTGCACGTCTTTGCCATACGACGATTCGATGCCGTCACGCGTCAAATCGATGTTGCCGGCGAGTTGGGCGATCTGCTGTTGGTCGGCAGCTGGCAATTTCGCGATTTGCTCGTCGGGGCTGAGCGCGGCTTCGGCTTTGGCTTGGTCGGCGGTGGGGACGACAGCGCCCGCGTTTGGATCAGCGGTTGCGTCCGCGCCCGTAAGGCTCGGCGACGTGACAGCGTTGTTGCCGCCGGCGAGATCGGCGAGAGTGAGTTGCTTAGTCATTGGTGTGTTTCCTTTCGTTGGAATGGCGTATTGATGGCGATGTGATGAGCTTAGGCTGCCCAGTTTGGACCGGCCGGCCGGCTCGCGCTCAGCTCAGTGCTTTGATGATGGCCTGCATGGCGTCGTTATTGGGCAGTTCGGTGACGGCGCTGACCTGTTCGAGCGCGCCCGGAACGTTGAACCGCTTAATCGAGTCAGTGCCGCTGTAGTTGGCTGCACGGAATCCATGACGTTCCCACGCGAGTTTTTGCACTGCGTTGGACTTGAGCAGTTTCATCAGCTGTTCGCCCTTACTGTCAAGCGCAATCAGCGTATGTGTGCTCCACACGGTTGGTGTTGGGTAGACGAGCACGACGTCGTCTTTCACCTGTTTGAACGCGTCGGGTTGATTGACGGCGAGGTCGAGCAGCTGTGATTCGTAGCCGATCATCATCGGCTTGGATCCGACACCGAGCGTGAGGAACTGGTTGAAACTGTCCTCGGAACTGGTTTCCATCCAACCTGATTTTGCGAAGATTGCCTTGATTTTGGCTGAGTCGCGCGCAACTGAGTCAGTCGTGGCCGGCTGACCGCCGTTGAGCACGGTTGCGACGAGTGCAGCGTATTCGTTGCCGGAGTTTGATTTGACTGGATCGGTTGAGTCGATGCGGAACTGGCCGTAACCTGCCGCGTAACCGACGTCGGCCCACGACTTGTTATTGACCATTGCATCAACCGCCTTGGCCATGTCCATGTGGTAAGCACCCGCATTGTCTTTACTCATAATGCCGCTGCTGACGAGCGAATCAGCGACGACTTTATGCGTGTAAATCACGATAGGCGAGTTAAACACAATATCAGCGTTCGATGTGTTCACACCTTTTGCTTTACCGTATTCAACGGCTGCGCGCGAAGATGGGAAGAGGTAATCCATGCCGGTTTGGTCGGCGTCCATCATCGCAAGCGATCCAGCTTTACGATAGTTGACGTTCAGTCCTGCGTCACTAGCAAGTTTGGCAAATTCCTCGTCGTCAAATAATCCGATTTTTTCGCCGCCAAGATAACCATTGACTTGTTGAATCTCAACCGGTTTAGGTTGTGCCTGCCGCCAGACAATCGTGCCGCCGATTACGGCGACAACTGCGATGAGCGCAATTAATCCGATAAGTTTCGATTTTGTGAGTTTCATGATGCTTGCTCCCCAACCTGCGATCCCGGATGCGCTTGAGTATGCGGCGTGACTGGCGAAGCGCCGAACTCAGAAGCGTTAGCAGCAGTCGCCGCACCTCGCGTATCGCCATCAGTCGTCTCAGTTGCCTCCGACGCCTGCGCTGAATATCCGTCCATACTCGCCAACCGCTGAATCGCTTCAGAATCAGCAGCAATACCGAGTGTTTTAGCCGACACCGCACGCGACAATTCCCCTGCCGCCGTCCGTTCCAGTACCTGAAGCGCTTCAACAGTTTCTCGCTGGGCAACCGGCAACTGATCGTGCGCACCGGACTGTTCCACGTCAACATACGATTTCAGCAGTTTGGCAGTCTGTTCGCCATACACATTCGTATAGTGGCGCAAGGTCGCATACGCGCTCGTATCCGTGTTCACATACCGCGCCAAATCGCGCGTCGCCGCAATAAAATCATCCGCTTCAGCACGAACCTGCGGATCACGAACCTGTCGAGTCAACATACTGATGCGGTTCAGCATTGCGTTCGCATCGTCAATCGCAGCCGCCGCTTTCTGCCCGTTCGGTAACGCAGAGACGACAATCTTGCCCAGCCGACGTTCCGGTTGCAGCAACGTCGAACCGGCCACATATCCGAGTACTGCACACACCAGCCCGAGCACAAGACCAAGCACGCCACCGCCAGCCAGCCAGAACGCAAGTCCTGCCAAAGCCAGACCGATGACAAACCCCGCAATAATACCGATCATCAGTTGAATCCCTTAACTTGCCGGAATACGGCCGCCAGATCGCCGCTACGACCATCGAATACCTTCGCGTTACTTAACTTGGCGAGTTCGTTCAGCTGATCTGGGTCCGCGTCGCCGAACATAATCGAGAAAATCGGTACATCCTGCCCGCGCGACTGATATTCACCGGTAAAGTAGTTCTTATCGCGAGTCTCAGACTGACCGTCAGTCATGAGCACGATCGCAGTCGTGTAGTTACTTAAATCGTTCGGCAGTAAGCCGAGCGCGGCAGTCAAACCATCGTAAATATTCGTGCCGCCGGATGCGTCAGTACTGCGCGCGCGAGCCAGCAGTTGGCTGGTACTTGTGCCTTCGACGCGTGTCGCATCTTCCGCAGCGGATGAGAACGGGATGAGAATATTGACGTCGCTGTCTGACGGTTCGATATGTGACTGTTTAGCTTGCGTCGGGTCGAGCGCGGCGGTCAGTCCGTTGACCACGCCCTCCTTACCGTCGCCGCTCATCGAACCCGAGTAGTCAACAACCCAGATTGTGTAGCTCGGCTTGCGTAGTTTCGTCTGGTAGACGGTGAGCGCCTGATTGATAACGTCGGCGGACGGTAGCGCGATGGTCTTAAGCGCTTCAGCACTCGTGGTGATGCCCCATTCGGAGCGGAACGACTGCTTGACTTCGCTATCGTCGGCGAATGCGAGCGTGCCACCGAGTCCAGTACGTCGACCAGCGCGCTCGAAAAGCAGCTTGGAATCCTTGGAACTTAAGGCTTTCTGGAACTTTGAGAACGCGTCGTTCAAGTTTTGACCGCGGTCGACATAGCCGAGTGGTGAATCAGATACGGCGATACCGTCGGCTGGATAGACGGCGACAAGCGGATCGTGACCGTTTTGTGTGAGCTGCTTATCAGCCTGAATGACGAGTGATTCGTAGTTGACCATTGAGTCGAAACGGTCAGGATTGGCGACAACCATGTCTTTGAGCCAGTCAGATGAACCGGATGAGCGGTCGACGCCCTTAAGCAGTGTGGCGACTTGATCGGTGAGCTGCGTATTGGTCAGATCACTGGTGTTAAGCGGTTCATCACGACCGGTGAGCGCGGTCATAAACGCGAGGTATGCGGACGCGCCCGAGTTGGATTGCGTGGCCGAAGTCATCGAGAACTTGAGGTCGCCGGAGGAAACGGCTTTGATAATGTCGGCGGTCTTAACCGGTTTGGTAGTGCCGTTTGCGTCTGCCCAGCCGAGCTGTTCGGCTTTCGACTTGGCGATGCCGAACACGATTGGCGTGGTAGATGTGCTGGTCGCATCCTTGACGATGTGCTTAGTGTCGCCCATTGAGATCCACATGGAAGATGCTGGCCAGACTGCATCGTACGTGTCGCCACCGTTTTGCAGTGCGCTCATGATGTCAAGCGAACCCATGTAGTGCATGGTGACAGCTACGCCGGAATCGTCAACAGCTTGTTGGATTGCGTCAGCGACTTCTTTGTTCTCAGAGCCGGATGCGATGTTCAGCGTTGCTTCGGCTTTGCCTTTAGCTGGGGTGAATGCTTGCGTTTTATCGGAGCTGGCGTTGCCGCTGAATGGGTTGGACGTTGAGCATGCAGCGAGCATGCCGACAGATGCGACTACTGCTACGGTTGCGGTGACCGCGCGGCGAATGGCCGATATGTGGCGAGAGACTTTGCGGGTTGATGGGAGGATCGATGGCCGTTTTGCAGTGAGGCGATGCCACCATCCGCGCGCATGATGAGGCTTACGATCGGCTTCCCCGAACCGATCTGACGTTATCTCTTGACTTGTTTCACGCAATGTTTCACACACTACGTTGTTGCGCGAATCGTTGGCTAATCCACTCATAACACCATTGTCGACGATGCGCCCATCCCCGCCACCGACAACACCTAAACTCAAGGTGAATTATAGGTTAATCATCACCACCAGCAACGTTGTAGTTATCCAGCGCTACAAACCGATGCACTCAGACGGCCATAATTGAGCACTATCGCCTGTCTTCTGCTGAGTTACGGCCTCCTGCACCCTCAACAACGACCGTAACTGAGCACTATCACCAACCTAATACTGAGTTACGGCCTCCCAAAGCCCCGTAGACGACCGTAAGTCAATGATAGTGTCGTTGTACTGCTCAGTTAGGGTCTTCCAACACCTGTAGTCGCCTCGTTGAAGACGATTGCGGGGTAGTTACACCATCGGAACGTTCCAAGGGTATCGCTGTCGGCTAATGCTGACAGTTTGTCTTGCAATTATGGGCGTGCTACGCGCGTAGTTTGTTGGCTCGCCTGTCGGCGTATCTACAAACAGTGTTGCTGTTCGTTGAACGGTGTGTCCTAGCAAGGGTGCTGCGATTACATATGGGAAAGGGGTGGATATCGCTACGATATCCACCCCTTGAGAGGGTTATGCGCTTAACGCGTGTATTACGCGCGGCGACGGTGCATGACTACTATGCCAGTAGCGGCGAGTGCAGCCATTACTGCGATGACTGCGATGATGCTGGCACCACCCTTAGGTAGTGTCTGCTTCTTCGTATCAGTCTTCGCAGGCTTCTGCTCCGGCTTCTTATCCGTGTCAGGCTTCGTCGTATCAGTATCAGCCTTATTACCCGACTCATCCTTGCTTGGCGTCTTCTCAGCCTTCTTCAACGCAGCCTGAGCGTTCACAAGCGCCTTAGCTGCGGCATCGACCTCAGCCTGCTTGACGTCAGCCTTACCGGCGACCGTCTTCGCTGCTTCAAGTGCCTTCGCGAACGGTGCCCATGATGCTTGCGTGTAATCCGTTTTCACGAGCTTGCTCGCGGCAGTAATCGCCTTGTTCAACGCAGTCTTGTCAGCAGGTGTCGGGGTTGGTGTTGGGGTTTGCTCTCCGACGGTTACGTCAGTCCAGCCTTGAATATTGCCCTTTTCATCCTGCAATGCGATCTTATGAGAGCCTGAATAGTTGGCTGGGATGAACGCATCGTAATAATACTTACCGTTCTTATCCTTCTTGATTGTCACATACGGGGAGCCGTCTGGACCGGTCAAGCGTACTGGGTTACTGTAAATGTATGAATACCAGAAGCAATCCTCACCCGCA
>NZ_MWWY01000030.1 GCF_002259755.1 Bifidobacterium hapali | reverse complement strand
CAACGCTGCCTGTTCCACGTGCAGGCCAACATATTCGGGCTCACCGGCATGAGGCCCCGGCTGGAGGCGGGCAGACAGCTCAGACGCATCGCCCTCGCCCTGCCGCGCGTCAGGGACGGCGCGGCCGCGGCCAGTTGGCTGGCCTCCTACAACCAGTGGGAGCAGGACTTCGCGGGTTTCCTCGACGAGAAAAGCGAATACGCCGACGGCAGCGTGAACGACATGCACCAAAGACTCGTCAAGGCCAAGCGCATGATCCGCGGACGCATCCGCGAGGGGCACCTGTTCACGTTCCTCGACGAGGACCTGACGGAGAACGGAACGATACCATCCACGAACAACCTCATCGAATCATGGAACGGACGAATCCGGGACATGCTGCGCCATCACCGCGGACTGCGCCTGATCCGGCAACTGAAGGCGATCTGCTGGTGGTGCCACCAGCACGCCGAACACCCCGAGACGGACGCATGGCTGGCGACGAACGCGATCACGGACGAACGGCTGGAGAGCCTCTACCAGAAGGCATGGGAGAACAGCCCGCAGGGCCGATACGAGACGTTCGGCATCCCCATGCACCACGGCACCGGCATCGACTGGAACGACTTCCACACCCGGGTCGAATGGCCATCCAACGACTAGACCACCAGACACACATTTTGGCCTATAACCCCAAAAGCGCCCGAGCAATGAATGCTCGGGCGCACAGTATTATCGGCGAAGGCCCAGCTTCTCGATCAGGGCACGGTAACGATTGATATCAACACCCTTGAGGTAGTTGAGCAGACGCTTACGGTCACCGACCATCAGCAGCAGACCACGACGAGAGTGGTGATCGTGCTTGTGCTCCTTCAGGTGCTCGGTCAGGTCAGCGATACGCTTGCTCAGCAGCGCGACCTGAACCTCAGGCGAACCCGTGTCACCTTCGTGGGTAGCGTACTTGGCGATGATGTCCTGCTTTTCTTCAGCCGTAAGTGCCACGGCATCCTCCTTATGTTGCTGCGCGGTGCTGTCGGCCGGATGCCGACGCGCTCTCTATCCGCGGGCGAAACACGCCAAGGGGACAGTATACGGTGCGGGCCGGACTTGACGACGTTGCCTGTGCTCATTCGTGGCGCGCGAGTGAGCACAGACCGGCGCACCCGACTCAATAACCGCCACGATCAGCGCTTGCCGCAGCCAACACGATTGCAGTCCCATCCCGCGTGAGTGAGTGGCGGTTTTCTCTCACTGAGCTTGCGCCAGTGAGAGAAAACCGCCACTCACTGGATCACACCATCGTGAGCAAACCGCCAAACAGTACTACCAACAACGCAATCGTCTCAATCGCAAAAAACATAATAAATGACGCCCAACTACGCGTCAGTACATTCAGCGACGACTCCTTCGGAATCACAATCAGCAAACCAACCCACAGAACCGCAAACACAGCAACCGCAAATCCAGCAGCAATAATTCCAAGATTCGTCGCATTCGCCAGCGACGCAGCATTGCCGTATACCACGTACGTCGAATACCAAAAATTGAACTTCAGCAAACTCAACCCGGCCACAAATTGTTCAGCTGCCAGTCCCAGCACAAACACAATACGCCACAGCCATGTGCGTGACTCAACAATCGCCATACCAAGCCCCGTGAGCGTCACCAACGTAACTGTCCACGCGAGGAATGCGAGCCCTCGCGGGTCGAACGCACTTAAGTGAGACACCAGCCATGCGGTTCGCTGCACAGCCAGCGTGCGGCCAAGCCAGTACGGTGCGATAATCGCAGCCATAACAGCAATGACATACACAGCCCACTGCACAGGATGCGATTGGTGACGCTCAATATCCGCCAACGACAGCTCAGATTCGGGGATGGACGGCGTGGGATGACGCGAAACACTGACCTCTTCAATCTTGCCGTCAACGATTTCGGTTGCCTCATTGTTGGCAGATGTATGCTCGCGCGCGGCGATCTGCCTGACGGCATCCGATTCCACACCTTCGGCTGCCTCATCGACTGGCTCTTGCATCGATCTCACTGCCATGCGACCGCCTTTGCATCTGGTTTATGTCCAACTTGCATTCTGCGTCAATACTGTACGCGGCGCTCCGCCCAGCCGCGATCATGCGCCAGAATGACACTGAGCGAGATAAAACCACCACGCGCTAATGAGCGTGGCAGAAAACGCTTGCTGACGATGGGTTCAGTGAGAGATTTCTGCCACGAACGGGAAATCTATACAGCAAGCAAGGATAGAAATGACAAAGGCTGGAAACCTAGGAATCATTAGGTTTCCAGCCTATGCGAGTGGAGCGGATGACGGGAATCGAACCCGCGTAATCAGTTTGGAAGACTGAGGCTCTACCATTGAGCTACATCCGCGTGCCGCCATTTGACGACTCGAGCTATTATACACAACCCGTCCCCGATCGCAAGTTCAGCCCGGATTGGCTTGTTTTCGAGGACATCTTGCAGTTCTAGGTCATTACACCGAGTAGTTGAAGCTCACTCAGCGAGCCGACCATTGAAATTCCGCCATTCTTGTTTTCACATATAGCCCCGATACTGACCGAATTGACCTAGAACTGCAAGATGTCCTCGAAAACAAGCCAAACAGCATCGACCACGACTACAAATCCGGCACAACGAGGAGCCAATGCGGTATCCCGCCCGCGCAGAATGCGGGCGGGATACCGCATTGACTGCTTATCTCATAGCGCGTCAGCGCAGCACAATCCGCGCCTCATAAGGCGCAAGATCGGTATCCATTGCATTCATCACGTATTGAGAGCCGTTGAGATGCACATGTTGCGGATACCCGGAGAAATTAAACAGACCGACAATGGTCCGTTCGCCGTCAGTGCCGTCAGCAGCGCCACCAGCAGCGCCAGCCATACCCGCACCTGCAGTGCGAGCATCAGCACCGTTCACCTTGCGCACCACTGCCAGAACCGCATCATTAAACGTATCCCACGTACTCACCCACGCGTCCGGCGCAAAGCACGGATCATCACGCATCACACGCAACGACTCCATGCCTTCCCATAGCTCATGTTGCAATGTACTAGGCGTATCACGCAAAGCGGCAGCAGACCAGTCGAACTTGCTGCGGTGCAGATTGCGACTGTCTTCAACGCGATCAGGGTCATCCTTATAGGCCCAACCGTTGAGTTGTGCAATCTCGTCGCCACAATTGAGCATTGGGAATCCGCGCAGGAATGCCATCGCACGATGCATAAGCAGGTCGCGTTGCACACCACGTTTCAAAGAAGGCTGATCATGTGTAATGATTGCTTTTTCAATGCCGCATAGCGACGCGGTTGTGCCGCAGCTGCGCGCATCACGCGTCACTTCGTCGTAGTTGTACAGCTCGCCCATCGACCAGCTGCCCGGCACCGCACCCTCGTAGAAATGGTACAGGAACTCCTTGTGTAGCAACGGGTCGATGCCGAGTCGGCGCTCTTCGTCCTCATCGAGTCCCCAGCCGATATCGTCGTGGCAGCGCAGATAGTTAACGAACCAACAGTTGTCTGGCAACGCGTTAAGCCCGTCGAGCTGCGCTTTGAGCAGCCGCGTGTCTTGGCTGGCAAGCGCACTCCACAGGTTCACCATGACCGACACGTTGTACAGCATGTGGCATTCGGGCGCTTGCGGCGTGCCGAAGTATGCGGCAAGTTCCTTCGGCGCCATCACCACCTCGCCTTTGAGCACCACGGCCGGGCACACGCATTCGAGAATGATGCGCAAAATACGCACAATTGTGTGGACTTGCGGCAAATTGCGGCAATTAGTACCAAGCTGTTTCCAGATATACGGAACCGCATCGATGCGAAACACTTCCACACCGAGGTTTGCAAGGTGCATAACGCTCGACATCATTGCAACGAGCACCTTGGGATTGCGATAGTTGAGGTCCCACTGGAACGGGTAGAACTGGGTCATAACCCATTTGCCCATCGACTCATTCCATGTGAAATTACCGGGAGCAGTGTTCGGGAACACTTGCGGCACAACCGCGTCATATTGGTCGGGAATGGTGCGGTCGTCGTAGCAGAAATAATAGTCCTGATATTCGGGGTCGCCCGATTGTGCAGCTTTCGCCCAACGGTGCGTGGACGCGGTGTGATTCATCACGAAGTCGAGGCACAGGCTGATGCCAGCTGCACGCAACTGTTTGGTGAGGTTCGCGAGATCCTCGTTGGTGCCAAGTTGTGGATCGACGGTGTCGAAATCTTCGACCGCATAGCCGCCGTCGTTGTTCGGATGCGGCATTTGCAGTAACGGCATGAGGTGCAGGTACGTGAGTTTTTGTTCTTTGAGATACGGTATTTTCTTGGCGAGTGACTTGAGATCGCCGGCGAACAGATCGGTGTACATAGTCATGCCGAACATGTCACCGCGCTTGTACCACTGAGGATCAGCTTCGCGCTCAACGTCGAGCATACGCAGGTCTTGAGGACGAGCAGCTGCGGCGTCTGACATGGCGTCGAGAAGAGCGTTGAAAGCAGCTGGATCGTTGTACAAACTGGTGAAAAGTCGCTCAAGTTCGTCGCGATGACGATTGAACCGGACTTGGAAGATGGCGTCTGGAGCGGCGTGCGTGCTGACGTTTGCCACAGTATCGTTGGTAGGTCTGTGAACTGTTGTGACCATGACGAAACTCCTTCGTTTCTCTGCTTGGACTGGCGCATATGATCTGCTGTTCAAGTCCTTGTTTTTGCTCGTGTTGATTATGTCAAACCGGTTCGACATCGAACCGGTTTGACACGCGGGGACGTACTTATGCGTTTGATATTACGCTTGCTGAAGAGGTTTGCAGGATTCCGAGGAGAAAGAAACTCAGCGCAATATTGACAGATATTGGTAATTATTGACAGCTATCGTCAATTAGCACAGTTCGAGGATTGCGACAGCGGAGGCGATTGGACCGTCATGGCTGAGTGAGATATGCCACTGAGCATCGGGAAATGCCGCGGAAAGACGCGCGAACGGATCGTCACCAAGAATGACGTGCGGAATACCGCGCACATCGTCTAGGATTTCGATCTGGGACCACGGGAAATTGTCGAGTGTGTAGGGGAATTGAACCGGGCGTATTGTCGAGTCACGCAACTCCCCCTGCACAGCAGATCGAGCATTGGTAGACCGGCTAGTCTCACCGCACAGCGTCAACGCTTCACACCACGCTTTGAGCACCGCCTCCTTGCCTGCCCATTTGGAGGCCAAATGCACAGCCTTCCCGTCGTGCTTGGCCTGGGCGCGAGTGTCAGCCTGCCGTAGCTCACGCGTGGAGAACAGGCCCCGCATATGTGAGCCAGGTTCAGCTAGCTGCTGAGCAAACGCAGCCACATCCACCACATCGTGCCCGAGACCAAATACCATATATATCCCTTACACCATCATTCCTATTAGTGAGTGGCAGAAATGTCTCACTGAGGATTACTCAGTGAGACATTTCTGCCACTCACTAATGCCGTCTGTTCAACTATGAGTGATATGCCCGCTCATCAGATAAAGAAACGGTCAGGCTTCGTAGAAGCCGGAGGCTCCCAATCGGGCGTCTGGGTTGAGGAGCATGGCCTTTTCGACCTCGTGGGCGTTGTAGCGCGAGCCGTTGGGCAGGCGCGTGCCGTCTTCATGGAAGCGACGGCCCGAAATCGGCTCGTAGAGCGCCGCATGACCCATCATGCCCTCTTCGAGTCGACGCCAACCAGCAAGCAGTCGCGCGTTGGCACGCGAGCGCCACGCCTCCAGCGCCTCCTCGCCGTCAGCCTTGGCTACTGCCGCCTCGAACGCACCCGGGTTCACGATTGCCACGAATCCGGAGACATGGCCGAAACCGAGCGAAGTCGCCAAACCAGCCTTGATCACGCCGCGAGTTGCGTTAGCAGTATCATCGGCCGAACCAGCCGAACCAGCAGCACCAGCCGAACCAGCCAAGCCAGCGCCCGCAACGCGCAGCGGCTCGCGCAACCACACCATGTGATCATCGCGTTCCAGCTTCGGGTCCACGCAGTCGAGCGCCGCGTTCGCCGGAATCACACCGGTGCGGAACAACTGCGTCAATCCGTTGACTTGGAACACACACGCACCGCCCTTCGCGTGACCGGTGAGCGTCTTCTGCGAGATCACAAACAGCGGGTTGCCGTCCGTGCGGCCGATCGCGTGGGCGATCGTGTTATGCAGCTCAGATTCATTCGGATCGTTCGCGTTCGTGGACGTGTCGTGCTTGGAGACCACGGCGATATCGTCCGGCGACACACCGAGCGCCGCCAGATCGCGCACTAGCGCAGAAGAACGTCCACCGCGAGCCGCCGCAAGCGCACCCAGTCCCGGAGCCGGAATCGACGTGTGCGCACCGTCTGCGAACGAGTGCACGTAGCCAACCACGCCCGCGACCGGCAGACCGAGTCGGGCCGCAATATCACCGCGCGTGAGCAGGATCGTGCCGCCGCCTTGCGACTCCACGAAACCGCCGCGACGGCGATCGTTTGCGCGCGAGAAGAATCGCGCGTCGATGCCCTTGCCGTACATTTCGGCCGAGTTCGCGGTGGCGTTCATGTTGCCGAAGCCGATCACGGATTCCACGCCGATGTCGTCGATTGCACCGGTGACGACGAAGTCAGCCTTGCCGAGCTTGATCTTGTCGAAACCTTCTTCAAGCGAAACTGCGGCGGTCGCGCAGGCAGATACCGGCTGGATCATGTTGCCGTAGCCGCCGATATACGACTGCATGACGTGCGCGGCGACGACGTTCGGTAGCGCTTCCTGCAGGATGTCGGTTGGGATTTCGTGGTTGAGGAAGCGGTCAAGGTAGAGCTTGCGCATCGACATCATGCCGCCGAAACCGGTGCCCTGCGTGCTCGCCACCATCGACGGGTGGATGGCTTGCAGGATTTCGACCGGCGTAAATCCGGCAGACAGATACGCGTCCACAGTGGTGACGATGTTCCACAATGCAATACGGTCCACATCGCCGACCATCGAGGCTGGAATGCCCCACTTAACCGGGTCGAAACCGTCCGGGAACTGACCTCCGACCGTGCGCGTCATCGTGGCGCGACGCGGCACGCGGATCATCGAACCGGCGTGACGAGTCACGTTCCACTCGCCAGACTCGGCATCGCGAGCAATGGTCGTGTGAGCCGCGTCGAGCGTGACGTATTCGCGCGCAGCCGCTTCGTCCGGCACCGAGAACGTGACGTCGTGGTCGAGATAGACTTCCGCCTCTTCCTCGTCGTTGCCGGACTTGCCGGACTCGTCGCCGGGCTGGTAATCGTTGCCCATACCAGCTTCAAACGGGCGAATGCCGGAGCGAGCCACAACCTCATCGTGATAGCGGTCGTGAATGTCCTCTTCGGGCACGAGATTGCCGTCGGTGTCGTACCAGCCCGGTTTCGGACTGTCTTGCCACGTGAGCAGGCCCATGTTCCACGCGAGTTCGAGGACCGCACCAGCAGACAGATCGACTGTACCGTCGGAATGGATTCCAAGTTCAGCTTCGGCGCGGGTTCGTCCGGAACCCCACGGGCCGAGTTCGCCAATCGAGACGATCACGACCTCGTCTTCCGGACGCGCGCTGACGGTCGACCAGTCGGCCAAGTTGACGGCCGGCTGGGTTGGAACATGCGGCGTGGGCAGCGCCTTGAGCGTGGCGGATTGCGCAGAATCGGAGCTTTCGGCACCGTTAGTACCGTTGTCTCGCGACTGTTCCGCAGCGCGCTCAGCGTCAGCTGCGTCAGCCTCCGCCTCCGCACGCAACGCGTGAATATCGATCGGTTCGGAGCCGAGTCCGCCGGTCAAGTCAACGTCGAGCGGAGCCGCAATCGCAGCCTCGCGCGACTCGGCCGTGCACAGGTCGAGCAGTTGCGCCGCGATTTCGGCGGTCGAGTACGTGCGGATTCCGTGACGTTCGACGACGGCGACGAGCGGATCGTTGCCACCCATCAGTCCGGTGCCGCGCACCCAGCCGATCTTCGGATGCGCGAAGGTCACGCGATCAGACCACACGCGCTCGGAGCGGGCACGGCGTACGATCGCATCGAACGCGGACTTGACTTCGCCGTACGCACCGTCGCCGCCGAACACACCGCGGTTCGGCGAGCCAGGCAGAACGACGTGCATGCGATGCTGCACGTCGGTGTCCGCACCGAGCGAGGCGAGTCCTGCGATCGCACGTTCGACGCCCCACAGCATGAGTCGCGCTTGCGATTCAAACAGTGCGCCCGAATCGGCGAGCGTGCCGTGGACCGGCGGAGCTGCGAACGGGAAGAACAGGGTCGGCTCGTACGCGGGCTTGATGATCGTGGTCGTCGCACCGCTGGTCTTGCGCTGCTCGTTGCCAATCCACGCGACGAGTGCGTCAACGTCGCGATAGCTGGACAGGTTCGCGGGAACGAGCCACAGTTGCGCGCCGGCCGTGGCATGCGTGCAATACGTGTGCTTCGCCCACGCTTTGACGGACGGCTTGAAACTGTGCGAGGTTGCGATCACGGTTGCGCCGCCTGCGAGCAGTCCGGCGACGACTTCGCCGGCGATTGAGTTCGGCGCAACTCCGGTGACGACGGCGATATCGTGCGCGAAACGCGGCGTTGCTGACTCGTCGGCACTCGCAGCCAGTGCTTCGGCTGCGATGCGCGCGAACGCGGACTTGAGGTCGCTGTTGTTCGCCACACCGGCATCCGCACGGGATGCGAACCAACGAGCTTCGTCTGCGACAGCCTTGCCGAGTCCACGGAAACTGCCGGACAGCAGCGCCGGATTGTTGTCGTAGAACGCGCGGGCGAGATCTTCACGAGCGGATGCCCAACGATCGTCGAACAGGATCGCCTTATTCGCGTCGAATCGCGGTTCGACCTGCTTCGGCCAGTCTGCACCGAGTTCGGCGGTGACCGTGGCAACGACGGCCGCATTGCGCGCAGCTTCGTCGGCGTCAAAGTCGGCAACCGGTTCGTGTAAGCCGAGCTGGTTCAGTACAGTGCGCGCGGCGGTCGCGAGTACGCCGTCTTGACCGGTCACCTTCGCAGCGAACGCGTCGAGCGCGGCGGAATCGACGACCGCACCGCCTGCCGCACCTCCAGCGGATGGCTTGGACACGGCCACGCCCTTGGTTTGGCCGACGAGCGCGACCGCATCGTCGATCAGCTGATCGGCGGCGGCTGCGTTTGCGACGGCACCGGTCGGCAGCTTGGCGAGATCGCCGCCGCGCGAGCTAGCACCATCGCGCGTGTCGAGGAGCAGTGCGGCGGTTGTAGCAGCAACCCAACCGTCACCGAGTTGCCAGACGCCGGTCACGCGATCGCGGATGTGTGATGGTTTGACGCCGGCCGCACCGAACAGCGCGCGCAGACGGTCGCGGATGACGTCGGAGAGGACTGGACCGAACGGCTTATAGTTCGGAGCGGCCTTGTTGACGATGGTCGCCAGTTGCGTGAGTGTTGCTTCGGCCGCTCCATCTACGCTGGCCACGCCGAGTTCGGAGCTGATGTCCATAAGCAGCTGGTTGCGGCGTGAGGAGACGCCGTTGGTGAGCGTGTCGGTGGTGTCGGATGCGCCGATTTGGTCGAGGCGGACTTTGGCGGAGTAGGCCATGAGTACGCCGATCGCGTCGGATGCGTGGAACGGGAGGTCTACAATCGAGCCGCCATCCACTTTCTGTTCCACAGTTGTTGCAACGGGCGTTGCAGGAGCCGGCGTTGCAGGAGCCGCAGCAGCCACCACAGCCGATCCCAGCTTGGCCACCGCCGAGCCACCGGCCGGCGCCGCCTGCGCGACCGCAACACTGTCACCTTGCGACTGCCGCCGTTCGGCGTCGCCTACGGAGAGCGCACCGGGCTCTTCGCTCAACGTCTCAGGCGCCAGCGAATCCGAATCAGTCATATACACGCGCCCCTCATCGCGGCCGACGTTGTACACGCTCACCGCGCGATCAGCGAATTGCGGCAAACGTAACGTCTTCGCACCGAGGTTCGCCAAGGTCGGCGCGTTACCGAGTCCGACTTCCACGTACTCTTCCACGCCGAGGCCACCGGCCGTGCGCGAACCGAACAGCAGTGCTTGCGTTTCAATCCAGCGCACCGGCGATGCGAACTGCCAGCTCAACAGTTCGGTGAGCAGCAGTCGACCGAGTTTCTGATCATCTGCAGCATACGAATCCCATACCGCCGGGTCGTCGAGCGCAGCCTGAATGCGCTCAGACGGCACTACGTCGACAATCTTCGCTGCGAACTCGCGCGTCAGATCAAACGGCACAGCCACAAGATTCGGAATGTAGCGACCGACTAGGCGACCGCGATAATCGATGTGCGCAGGCAGTAGCGCGTCGAGCTTGTCGCGGAATTCCGGCACACCCTTACGCAGCAGCGTGGAGTGGAACGGCACGTCAATGCCGGGTACGAGCATGAACGGCGGTTTGCCACCGTATTCTTTCGCGCGTCGGGACGCATCGGCTTGCAGTGCCTTGAGTCCGGCGATCGTGCCGGCGATTGCGTACTGCTGGCCAGCGAGATTGTAATTGACGATCTCCAGGAACTCGCCGCTCGCCTTGGCAACCGATTCGATGTACGCTTTTACGCCGTCGTCGCCCACGCCGAACTGGTTCGGCCGCAGCGCGCCCATCCGGTAGTTGGAGCGGCCTTGCGCGTCGCGTTCGATGAGGTGATGCATGGTCGAACCGCGGTGGAACACGAGTTCGAGCACGGTTTCGAGCGGAATCACGCCGGCGAACGAGCTCAACGCATTGTATTCGCCGAGCGAGTGACCAGCGAAGTACGATGGCCAAATATCCGCGCCAGCTTCGCGCAGTCGTGCGGTTTGCGCGAACGCGACGGTGGCGAGCGCAACCTGCGTGAACTGCGTGAGGTTGAACAGTCCGTCTGGATGATGGTACGTGACGCCGTTTGCGGTGAGTGTCTTAGGATTATCGCGCACGAGGCTCAAGATCGAGAAGCCGAGCTTGGTTCGCGTGAGTTTGTCGGCGCGTTCCCAGACGTCGCGTGCAGCGGCGGACTTGGCGCGCTCGTCGAGTACCATGCCCTGCTTTTGAATACCTTGGCCCGGGTAGACAAATGCGCTGATTGGCGCACGCGTGATTGCCGTGCCGCGCGAGACGAGTGCACCGTTGATCTTGCACGTTACTTCGAGTGCGAGGCCACCGTGGCGGACTTTGCCAACGCGCTCGACAGTGATTTCAACGCGGTCGCCGAGTTGGACCATGCCGTACATGTTGTACGTCCAGCCGGCGATTTCGTAGTGCGCTCCCTTGGCATCTGCGGCTTGCGCGACGTGCTGGGCGACGGCGGACAGCCACATGCCGTGTACGAGTGGCGCGGACAGTCCGGAGATGCGAGCGCCGCGCACTGACGTGTGAATCGGGTTGAAGTCGCCGGATGTACGAGCGAACGCGGTCATGTCGCTTGGCGCACTGACGGCGACGCGGCGCAGGATACGGCGAACGGTTGGCGCGAGTTCTGACTGATGGAGTGCCAGCCAGTCGCCATTATCGGGCGCCGCCGTTGGCAGCGCGTCAGAGTATGCGCGACCGCGGATCGCAAATCGTTCAGTTTCGTGCGCAAGTGACGTGCCGTCAGCAGTGGTATGAATGACGTGAATCGTGACGACTCGACCGGACGCGGATTCTGCGTAGTGCTCTGCCCACGATGTGAGCGAGATTGTCTCACCAACATGCGAGAGCAGTTCGGATTCGGTGACATCAAGTTCGATGAGATGATCAAGATGGACTGCGTTGAGCAGACCTTCGATAATCGGGAATCCGTCGACTGTGACCGAGCCGAGTGCCGCGTAAATCGCCGGCCATGCAGGACCGACAAGCGCATCAGGCGCGATGCGGGACGCGGTCAAATCGCCCGGCAGCTGGCCGGCCGTGGCCGCCTCGTGATCGAATCCGAGATTCGCGGACAGCGTGTATGAGGCGTGCGCTTCGCTGAACGGCTTTGCCTCGGCTTCGTCAGTCACAGCCGGCACAATCTGCGGCATCGAACGCAACACATCGCCGGTAATCGCAGTGTTTCCAATACCTGCGGTCGCAGCGAGCATCGCATATACGTGCTTCGGTAGGCGATCTCGATCAACGACCGGCAGCAAACCTGATTCGGCCGGTCGCACGTTCAACGGAATCACGATGTCGCGCACCGCATGCTTCGACAGACCGCCGTCCGGATCGTTATCCCAGTGCGTGTCGAGATGAATATCAAGATCGAGCAGCACCGCGCCGTCGCGCTCGCCGACCGTCGTGATCTCGTAATCACGATCGCCAACAGCAGTGCCGTACGCAGGATTGGCCATCAGGTGACCGATCCACGAGATGTTCGGGCAAGCGCGCACGTACGCTTCTGCGCTCGCAGCGACGCCGAGTTGTGCGAACGCAGTCGGTTCAGCGGTATCAGCCGCGTCAGCGCGCTCATCAGCCACGCGCGCAACCATCGCATGCTCGAATCGGCCGAGAATATCAGCAACCGGCTCATCGACGGTTGTAATGCCAGCAACCGACACCGGCCCCGGAATCACGCGCACCGAATCAGCGGAATACCGCGCATCTTCCGACTGCCACAGCTGGTCCTGACCCCACCAGCGCAGCAGATCATGGTCGATCACCGGTACGAACGGCATCGGCTTGGGGTATTCGCGCACCAGCACCGGGAACCACGCCGCATCAGCCGGCACCACCGTCAAGTCACGAACCTGCGGATACGCGGCAGCGAGCTTGGCAATCGCCGCATTCGGATCGGATTCCACGTCGTCGCGAGACGTGAACAGCGACGTAATCTCACCGTGATCAACGTCGGACACACGCGCTTCGATACGCTGCAGCAAGTGCAGGAACCGGTCGGCGTACGTCGGGTCAACCCACGGGAACGCGAGATCAGCGAACCGCTGCGCCCACTCCAGATACGTCATCGTTTCAAGATCGCCGAAATACGGTTTCGCGGTCTTGTCGAGCGCGGCGATGATCTCGTCGCGGCGCGCATCCAGTTCTTCCGGATGCTTCATTACGCGCACGAGCAGACGGCCGCACGCAGCGGACGAATTTTCAACCTCGTAAATATCCGCGTGCAAATGGCTCAGGCCGGAAGTGACTCCACCAACAGCCTTGCCGCTCGGCACCCAGTGCTCGCCGAGCGGCGCGAACGGGTCAGCGTCGGCTGCGGCCGCCGGGTCGATGCCGGGAGTCGCGACGAGCATCCGCTTGACTTGCGGGCTCGTGTGCGCTTCTTTCGCAGTCATTGCAGCCGTGCCGACGAGTACGCCGTCCACCGGCATCTTCGGCACGCCGTAACGCAGCGACCAGTCGCCGGAAATATAGTCCGCGCCGCGTTCGGGAGTGCCGATACCGCCGCCGGCGACGAGAACGAGATTATTCTGCGCGCGCACTTGCGCATACGTGGTCAGCAGCAGATCGTCGAGCGATTCCCAGCTGTGGTGGCCTCCAGCGACACCACCTTCGACTTCCACGATGATCTTGGTCGGTGCGACCGCTTGCGCGATACGCACGACCTGACGAATCTGATCGACCGTGCCCGGCTTGAAGCACACGTACGGGAATCCATCCGCGTTGAGCGTGCGAATCAGCGCGACCGCTTCGTCGAGTTCGGGAATGCCGGCGGAGACGACCACGCCGTCAATCGGCGCGCCGGACGCACGCTTCTTCGGCACGATGCGCGTGCCACCGAACTGCAGATTCCACAGGTAACGGTCCATGAACATCGCGTTGAATTCAACCGTGCGGCCTTCTTCAAGCAGTTCTTCGAGGCGCACAACGTGACGGTCGAACACGTCAGCAGTCACCTGACCGCCGCCCGCAAGCTCCGCCCAATAACCGGCGTTCGCAGCGGCCGCAACGATGTCAGGGTCGACCGTAGTCGGGGTCATGCCGGCGAGCAGTACCGGAGCTTTGCCGGTGAGCTCGGAAAAACGCGTGCGCACCTTGTCACCGGCCGGCGTGTGCACGACTTGCGGGGTAAACGCGCGCCAATCCTGCGTGCGCGCCGGGTCGGTTTCTAGCGTGGACAGCGTTGCGCGATCGGCTGCGGTGCCGGCTTCGACCACACCCACGCCCGTGCCTTGTGCAACCGTGGTGATGAGCTTGCCGACGACCGCACCCGGGCCGAAGTCCACAATCCACAGCTTGGCCGGGTCGGTAGCGGCGAGCGCATCGTGGACGCGCGCCGCCCAATCCACATGGTTGAGCAGCACTTCAGCAGCGAGTTCGCGCGCATGATCGGCGTTGAGCCCGCACGTCTTCGCCCACGCGACCGTCTGTTCGACCGCGTCGGCCATCAGCGGGCTGTGGAACGGGAGCGTCACGTCGAGATATTCGAGCACGGGCGCGAAAACGCGACCGCCGCGCACCTTATCGGCGCGCAGTTTGGCCTGCTTCTTGTGTTCCTTCTCGGCTTCGAGCGCGAACGCGGCGAGGTCCTGCGGATAGCCGGACAGTACGACGTGGTTCGCGGAATTCGTGACGGCCACGGCGATCGGACCGCGCGTGGCGGTGTCGTTGTTGACACGGGCGATGAGTGCGTCGACCTGTGCGCGCGTGGCGTCTTTGACGGACAGCATTGGCGTGGCGGCTTGCGCGGTGTCGGCTGCGGCGGCTGCGTGGCGCGGGGCGAGTGCGAGTTCGCGAGCGCGACGAGTGCCAGCAACGCCGATCAGCGTGGCAATGGCGAGGATTTCGTCAATGTCGGCTGCGGCCGCGTCGATCGAGCCGGCTTCGCGGATGGCGTGGACCATATGCACGGCGAGGATGCCTTGCGAATGGCCGAGTACGGCGAGCGGCTTCGCGGTGGCCACGTCGTAGCCGAGTGCGGCTGCGTCGATGAGTGCGCCGAGCTGGGTGAGCGCGATGCCGGGCACGGATACAGCGGCATCCGCGGCTGCACCGAGCGTGGCGGCGTTCGCGTTGGCTGCGGCTGCGGTGAATGGGTCGGTGGTACGGCCGGTCGTGGCGAGCAGATCGGCGGCGACCGGGGCGAGCATTGCGCTGGCAACGGCCGCATGATCGCGTAGCGCTGTGTTGAGCGTCGGATCGGCGGTTTCGTCGTTAAGCGCGGCGGTCCACGGCGTGGACTGGCCGGCAAACGCGAGCGCATGCGGCTCGCTCGCCAGTCGGTTCAGGAAAAATGTCGGATTCATAAAAATTCCTTACGTTGGTTGGGATGGATGGGGTTAAGTTTTATCTCGCGTCGCGCGAATGAATCTTTTATCTCGGCTCCCCTGGCAAGGGGAGCCATGATCATTACAGTGGCTGGTTGCCGTGGTGTTTGGTGGTGGGGCGGGTGCGACGTTTGCCGGCGAGTAGCCGCAGCGATTCGGCAATCGCTTGACGCGTCTGTTCGGGGTCGATCATCGCGTCAATCTGTCCGGTTTCGAGCGACAGATTCGCGTTGACCGTAGTCCGCTGGTATTCGTCAACGAGCTGCGCGCGCAATGCGTCAACATCACGGCCCGTTTCGCGCGCTTTCTGCAAATCTTTGCGATGAATGATGTTCACTGCACCGGTCGCGCCAAGTACCGCGATCTGCGAGCTCGGCCATGCGAAGTTCATGTCCGCGCCGATCGCCTTGGACCCCATGACGATGTACGCGCCGCCGAACGCCTTGCGCAACACGACCGTAATCATCGGCACTTGCGCGTTGCCGTACGCGTAAATCACTTTCGCGCCACGTCGGATGATGCCCGCATGCTCCTGTTCGGCGCCAGGCTTGTATCCAGGCGTGTCCACGAGCGTAATCACCGGCAGGTTGAACGCGTCACACAAGCGCACGAATCGCGCGACTTTCTCCGACGAGTCAACGTCGAGAATGCCCGCGTTCACGTTCGGCTGGTTCGCAACCACGCCCACCGGGTGACCTTCGATGCACGCGAATCCAACGACCGCGGAACCGGCGAACAGTTCCTGCACTTGTACGAACTCGCCGTAATCGACGATGCAGCGAATCACTTCAAGCATGTCGTACGGCTGGCGATCATTGTCAGGCACGATCGTCGCAAGTCGTTTCGCAGTCTCGCGTTCGGCTCGCGTGACTGCGTACGCGTAGGTTGGCGGCTGATCGTCGCAGTTCGATGGCAGATACGCGAGGACCGTGCGCGCGTAGTCGATCGCATCGGATTCGTCTTCGCCGAGATAGTGCGCGACGCCGGAGACGCGATTGTGTACGAGTCCGCCGCCGAGATCGTCCATGCTGATGACTTCGCCTGTGGCCGCTTTGACGACATCCGGTCCGGTGACGAACATGTTCGAATGTTCGCGAGTCATGATGATGAAATCGGTGAGCGCTGGGCAGTAGACCGCACCACCCGCGCAAGGCCCCAGAATAATCGAAATCTGCGGTACGAAACCGCTGGCTGCGCAGGTTCGGCGGAAAATATGACCGTATTCGGTGAGTGCCGCAACACCTTCCTGAATGCGCGCGCCGCCAGAGTCGATGAGTGCGACGATCGGGATTTTCAGTTCGATCGCCTTGTCCATGAGTCGGCAGATTTTCTCGCCTTCCGCATGGCCCAGCGTGCCGCCGCGCACCGAAAAATCCTGCGCATACACGGCGATTTTGCGACCGTACACGTCACCGAAACCAGTGATGACGGCCGCTCCGGCTTTGCCGCCGTTGATGTCGCCGCCGGCAAAACGGCCGATTTCCTCGAACGTGCCAGTGTCGAAGAGCAAATCGAGCCGTTCGCGCGCGGTGAGCTTGCCTTTGACATGCTGACGCTCGCGTGCGTGCGCTTCGGCGTCGCGCGCGAGTTCGGCGGCCCGCGCGACGGCCGCGCGAATCGGCTGTTGACCGGCGTTCGGTGAGTCCGCGGACTGCGGCGATGACTGCTGCTGCGGCGACTGCAAGTGAGCCGACGGCTGTTTCACGGACTGTTTCACGTCGCCGTCACCGAGCGAAGCTGACTGTTCCACGTACTGCTTCACAGCCGGCGATTGCATGATATCGGTCATTGCACCTCCCCCTTGTGCTGTGCGGTCGACTGAGCCGATGGCGCAGCCTGTCCCACGTCAGACTTTGGCTTGACCCCCGCACCATCCACATCAAGCGTGACCAGAGTCTGTCCAGCCTCAACGCCAGCCGCAGGAGCGACGAAAATCTTCGTCACCGTGCCAGCCGCCGGCGCGTACACGTAGTTCTCCATCTTCATCGACTCAAGCACCACCAGCAGGTCGCCCTTGGCGACATGCTGTCCTTCGGCCACGTTGATACGCGTAACCACTGCTTGCATCGGCGCAGAAATCACGCCCGGTCGATCAGCATTCGTCGGCTTCGCCGACGCGGCCTGATGCAGTCCAGAACCACGCAACGGCTGCGTCGGCCGTTTCGCATCTCGAGCGCGCGCCGAGCCAGTAATATTCTCGACAATGTCAAGCGGCACCGTCAGTTTCACGCGCTGATCGTTCATCTCGATCACGAACGTTTCCGTCGGCTTCGACTCAACTTGCGCCGCACCGCCATCCGCCGCGCCACTGAGCGACGCTGGCTGTCCCGCGCGCGTCGCCGCAGCCGCACGGCCGAGATACTTACGTTCCAACCACTTCGTGCTCACGTCGAACGCATGCCCATGCTCAGCCGTGAACTCATCGTCACGAAAAACCTGCTCAAACAAGCTCGCCGGCGTCGGCACGCCCTCGATATGCAGCTCGCCGAGCGCACGCCGCACGCGAGCCACGGCAGCCGCGCGATCCTGCGCGGTGACGACCAGCTTGCCCATCATCGAATCAAACTTCGGTGAAATCGTATCGCCTTCCACCACGCCGGAATCGATACGAATACCCGGACCAGACGGCCACTCAAGTTTCGTGAGCGTACCCGAGCTCGGCGTAAGATTCTTCGCCGGATCTTCGCAAGTGATACGCAGCTCGAAACTGTGCCCGCGCGGCTCCGGCGGCTCCGTCAACGCACCGCCGTCCGCAATCGTGATCTGCTCACGAACCAAATCAAGGCCGGACACTTCCTCGCTGACCGTATGCTCGACCTGCAGTCGCGGATTGACTTCAAGGAAATACACTTTGCCCGTGTCGGTGAGCATGAACTCGCAAGTGCCGAGACCAACGTAACCGACCGCTTCAAACAGGCGACGCGAGTAGTTCACCAGCTGATCGTGCACGCCTTCCGGCAAGAACGGCGCGGGAGCTTCCTCGATGAGCTTCTGATTGCGTCGCTGCACGCTGCAATCGCGGGTCGAATAGACAGCGAAATTGCCGTGCGAGTCGCGGCCGCACTGCGTTTCAACATGGCGGCCCTTGTCGATGAACCGTTCGACGAAATACTCGTCGAGGTCGCCACCTTGCAGTGCGTCATGATTCATGTAAAAACTGCGCAGTTCGTCATCACTGCGCACAATCGTGATGCCACGTCCGCCGCCACCGTCAGTGCGTTTCATCATGATCGGATAACCGTGCGTGTGCGCGAAATCGTAGAGCGCGCGAATATCGCTCACCGACTCGTTCAAGCCCGGGACCGGCGGGACTTTGGCGCGCGTGGCGACGCGGCGAGCGGTGATTTTGTCGCCGAGATCAGTGAGCGCTTCCGGGTTCGGGCCAATCCAAATCGCACCGGCTTGCGCGACTTTACTCGCGAACGTGGCGACTTCCGAAAGAAATCCGTAACCGGGATGCACTGCGTCGGCACCGCTGCGATGCAGGACATCGATCAGTAAATCTTCGTTCAAATACGTGTCTTTATACGTGTCACCGGGCAGCAGATACGCCTCGTCAGCCATGTCGACGTACGGCGCCTCGCGATCCTGCTCCGAGTACACAGCCACCGTGGCGATGCCCATTTCGTGCGCGGTCCGCACCACGCGCAGGGCGATCTCACCTCGGTTCGCAATCAGTATCTTCTTGACGATTTCAGTCATATCGTCACAAGATAGACCTGCAACCTGTGATTTCGAGTTCGTCGTCCCAACAAAAAAGCGGCGGTCGTTTTGTATGCCTACACAAACGTAACCATCAGATCGAGGCGTACGATAGCGAACCAATATTGACGCAAGTGTTGTTTTCGTCAGTATTGCGTGGATATATTGTTGATCACTTGCACGAAGGGGAATCACATGGCGGACATTACTGGGACTGCTGGCGTTGCTGAGGCTGCGCGAGGTGCTGGGACTGAGCGAGGTGCGCAAGGTGCGCAAGCTGTAGCTGGCAATCGAGCTGGTGCACAGGCCGGAGCTGAGGTTGGTGCCGGTGTAGCGGTTGCTGGTACGGCAGCTGTGACGAGCGCTCGCCGCGCGCTCGTATTCGCGATCGTCAAACCGGTTGTGTTCGCCGTACTACTTGCGCTCGCCACGATGGCCGGACGTATTCCGATTCCTGGCACGCCCGTGCCGATCACGTTGCAAACGTTTGTTGTGATGGTCGCTGCGCTTACGATGACGTGGCGGCAGGCGGGCGCTTCGATTGCGCTGTATTTGGCGGCTGGTGCGGCTGGGCTGCCGGTGTTCGCTGGCGGCATGTCAACCGCCGCTCTGTTCGGGCCGAGCGCCGGATTTTTGATCGGATTCCTGCCGGCTGCGATTGTGACCGCATTGCTGAAGGGGAACGCGAGCCGTCAGGTTGTCGCGGCAGGTGCTGGATTGCGCACGGTGACTGCTTTCGCGGGCGGCTTGGCTGCAGGGGCTCGTGCAGATTCTTCGGATTCCTCTACTGCCCATATTCTTCGTGTTGCCCTGACAGTGCTGCGTTATTTCGTGGCTTCGTTTATCGGCTGCATCGCGCTCGATTATGCGATCGGATTCACCGTGCAATCTGCAATCACCGGTGTTCCGTTTGGCACGGTTGCGCTCGCTTCAATGGGATTCGTGGCCGGCGACCTTATCAAGGCCGCAGTAGCCTCGCTTGTTATCGCCGGTGCTACCTCCCTCAAGCGCTAACACAGGATATTAGTAGAGCTTTTCGCCGTACTTTTAGCACCTTCCTCGGCACCTTTTCTTGAGATATTACTTCTCAGCACCTTTCAGCACATCACTCACGGTAACACTCGATCACGCGATGGAATTGACCCGTTTCAATCCATCGCGTGACCCATGTATTCCCGCACGGGATGGCAAAACCCTAAATCGAGTGTTTCACTGCATGCGGGTATTACATGTATCCCCGCAGGGGATGGCAAACCCCTATTTTTTCCATCGCGTGATAGTGGCAATACTCACGCGATGGCACGATACCGGTTTCATACCATCGCGTGACTTCAATTCATCACACGAGATGGAAATTCTCGCCCTTTTGCCATCGCATGAACAGACCCACAATCACGCGATGGCAAAACCTTCAATTCTTCCATCGCGTGACCAATCAAACGTGATATTCCGGCGGAGGCATGTTGCTTGTCCGCCGAAATATCACATAAATCCTGTCCCAAACGTGACATTCCGGCGGTAAACCCGCTTACCTCCGCCGGAATATCACAGAAAACCGCCTCGTAATGTGATTTTTCGGCGGAACTTAGCAATCCTCCGCCGGAATATCACACTTTTACTGAACCCACGAACCGTCATGACACCAACACACCTACGTCAGCCGTACGCACGACGTGGGTATTACCGTCTGCAGTCTGCATCGTCAGCGACGCATCCTCATTAAGCGCGAGCGCCTTGCCGCGCAACGTCGAACCGTCTGTAAAATGCGCTTCAACTTCGTGACCCAACGTCCAACACACCGACTGCGTCTCCTCACGCAAGCTCACCGCGCAACGATGCGGATTATCACAGAATCCAGCAATACGTGCACGCAGCGATTGCGCAATGCGCGCAGCAATCGCATCGCGTAGGTCATCGAACGTTCCGGGCAGCTGATAGTGCAGTTGCAATGACGTCGACTGCGCGGTCGGCAGGCGATCCGCAGGCACACACAGATTCAATCCGATACCGAACACAATTGCCACAGATTGCGGGTCGTTCGGTAACGTCACCATTTCAGCGAGAATCCCGCCTAGCTTCTTACCATCACAAAAGATGTCATTCGGCCATTTGAGTTGCAACGCGTCGCTCTCGGAAGCAGTGCATGCGCAAACACCTTCAGCGATCTGGTTTTCTTCGCCGCCACAGACACCATCAAAGCTGGCAGAATCGCGGTGAGTTTGACGCGCATCGTCACCGTCAGTGCACACTACCGCACACAGGGCATCGAGCGTGCTCAATCCTGCGATCATCTGCAACCATCCGTTTACAGTTGCATCACTCGCCACCGTACGCGGCACTGCGATCGCAAATGAAACCGTGAACGACTCCCCCGGCTGACTCACCCATGTGTGATCGAGCCTCCCGCGACCAGCAACCTGCGCATCGGCTGCAATCACTACGATACGGCCGTCGTTTATCAGTGGCAGACGGCCGTTCACAATCACCTCACGCGCGAACGTATTCGTCGAACCAATCTGATCAAACAGTAGTACCGCGCCGGCCGCAGCTGTGCCCTCCGTACACGGCATGCGTTTCACGGCTTGTTTCACGGCTTCCTGTGCTATTGGTTCCGCATCCGTCATCGTCTCACTCATACTTCCCAGCCTACCCCTGTCGTCTTAGTTCAGTCATCACCACCAAAATTACGCGCCACTGATCCTGTTTTCCAGCGTAAGTGCGCGCAATAAAGACAGGTGCGCGCAGTTATGCTGGAAAATCACGCCAAAAACGAGCGTAAGTGCGCGCGAGCCTCGGTATTGCGCGCAGTTACGCTCGTTCTGCATACATCAGACAGGTATTCGCGCCCGCGCACAGTCGTAACTCGCATCAATCGTGAATGTCGAGCGCAACAGTCGCACCATTGTCGCCCCCGTACAGCCCGAACAGCTGTTTGCAACTACAATCCGCGCACCCGCCCACCGGTCATAGCAACCGCGCATACATCCTCAGCGCCGCCCGTTCTGGCAACTGCGCACCCGCAACCGCACGCTCGTCCTGTCCACGTTTCGACACACAACGCGCTCCTGTTCAATCGCACACCAACCAACCAACCGCGACTCAGCACGCCCCGATAGAATACCGTGGTATGACCGTACATTCCCAGCAGAACCGAGACGACCACACCACGAGTCACGCCAGTCACATCACGGATACCGTTAACCAACACATCGCAACAGCTCCCGACGCAAGCACCACCACAAATACCACGACCGCAACTGCCACACGCCGCCCAACCCTGCGCATCATTCCCCGCAACACAGCCAACCCAACCAGCACCACCCGCAGCACCCCCCACACCACCGCAATCACCACAACCGCTGCAACCGCCCGCTGGGCCCTCGCCATACTCGCCTGCCTATGGATCGCCTTATGCGTCGGCGTCGGCCCCCTCTACTGGCAAGACGGTTCGATTGCCGACTGGTCGGGAGCAAACACCGCATACGCCATGCTCGCATTCGCCGCTTCGTTCGCAATCGTCTGGATACTCTCCCGCCACGGCACCGGCCGCCGCGCACTGCCGGACTCATGGCACCTGCCGATGGAATGGCGCATTTGGGGCCGCAAAGTCCGCGCCGGCCGCGCAGCAACTGCGCTGCGCATTGCGTCGGCAACGATCGGCCGCGCAATCATGCGAGCCACTGACCGAGGCTGGAAAATCGCACTGATTCTCGTTATCGGTTGGTTATGGGTGCCGGCAACAATAATGAGCGCGTTCGGCGCAGACATCCGCTCACAAGTGCGCGAATTCAGCTGGGCATGGAACCAGCTGACAGGCATGGAACAGCCATATATCGGCTTTTTCTCGTTCGTCCCGATGGATATCTACCCCACCGCACACTACATGTGGCCCGATCAACCCACGTACCTCACCGATCAGCACAACGTCGTACTCACCGTAATCTACGGCGCGGCCGCCGCAATCTCCCGATACATAACAGACTCGAACGACGCCGGTTTCGTCGTACTCTCAGTCCTCCAGTGGCTGTTTGCCGCGTTCTGCTGCGCATCCGCCGCTCACCGATTCTTCAACTTACCGTGGCTGCGACCGGCTTACGCGGTCAGCGAGCCCAGTTATGCGTATCCCGAACGCCCGCAATACCGTGAACCGGTCGATTTCGCGCGGCCCGAGCGTGGACTGCGATCGTCGCTCACTGTCACAAACTTGCGACCGCTGCCGTACCCGAATCGCGCAGCCGGCGGATTCGCGCGCTTTGTGATCCTACTGTTTTTCTTAGTCTGTCCGCTGGCAGTGTTTTCAACGATCTCGCTGACAAAATCGCCGTTGTTTGCGTTCGCGTTCGTCTGGTGGTTCGGCGTATGGGCTGAACTGCACATGACGTGGCGGCGCGGCGATCGCGACGGTCTGCACCCGCTCGACCGTGTGCAGCAGCTGCCGCGACACTCACTCCTCGCGTTTATTGTTTCGACGTGCGTAATGCTCATTTCCGCAAAATATGCGTGGTACTTGATTGTTGTGCAAATCGTGCTCGCACTGATCGCCGACCGCGCACGCTGGCGCACGTATGTTGTCGCGCTCGTGCTGCCAGTGATTATTATTCACGGCGGTATTTCGGCACTGATTTCGAGCGGAGTCGTGATCGGTGGCGACCCGATCGAAAGCCGCGGCGTGCAACTGCAGATGATCGCGCGCGTCGCCAAACTCAATCCGAAAGGCATTCCCGACGATGCAAAACGCAAGCTCGCGCCGATTTTCAACCTCGATCAGATGGCTGAAGCATACTTCAGGCAGGATGCAGACCCGGTGAAATCGTCGGGTATTCAATCGAAAAAAGTGAGCTACAAGTGGCGCACAGTGACACCGGATAACATGCGAGATTTCAACGCGGCATGGCTTGAAATCGTGCGCGCGAATCCGGTGATAGCGCTCGACGCATTGCTGGCGAAATGCTTCGGCTATTTCAACCCGACCGATCTGCCGTATGTGGCGATGGACTATTACGTGACCAGCGACTATGTGCAGGAGAAAAGCACGTGGTTGAAGGACGTGAATCACGATTGGCGTGAAACCGTGGCTGAACACGCACGCGCATGGGGTGCGATTCCGGTGATCGGTTGGCTGGCGCACGGCAATTTCTATGTGACAATGACACTGTTGATCGGCGCGGCAGAAGTGATTGCGCGACGCTGGAGAACACTGCTCACGCATATTCCGTTGTTATTGCTCATGGGTGTGATGGTGACTGCGCCGGCAAATAATTTCGAGCGACATATGCTGCCGGTTGCGTTCGTATTTGGGTTCGTGTGCTTGACGTATTGGCGGGAGACTCGCGCGACTTCTGGCGATCAACACAGTCAAAACGCCCGTACAAGCCGCGCATAACCCACTGTATTGCGTCCTAAGCAAGATCCGCGCGGAGTGGACAGGTGCAATTCGCAAACTGAGAGGCAGATTTCCGGCTTTGCGCGGGTCCTTTTGCAAACTGAGAGGCAGTCTTATCTGAATATACACCCCCGAAATCGGTTCATATGGGGGTTTGCAACCTCTAAGGCCAACAAGACCTGCCTCTCAGTTTGCAAATTGACCTCCGCAAGCGTCACGATCTGCCTCTCAGTTTGCAAAATGCCTGCTTAGTGTTTTCATCTCGTCGCTTTACCGGCACGAAACGACTAAGCTGAAGGGTCATGACGGAACGTATGGATGGGGATGTGCTGGACCTGATCGTGTCGCGCGGCGGTGACGTGGAAGCCGTGACGTTTGAATGTCTCGTTGGAGGCTTGACCGATGCGCGCGTGGCCTCGCTGATGCATGTACTCGGTTGGCCCGATGACGCGCGTTGCTTTGCAGTTGCCGGTTACACGGCAGATTCAACGACGCACACATTGGACCAGTTGCGCGCGGTTGCTCGCGATCTCGGCGGTTCACTGACGATTGCTGGCACGCGCGAGGGGGTATGCGTAGCGCTAGTCGGCGTGCAAGCTGCGGCAACGCCAGAAGTTACCTGCACTGCAATGATGGCTGCGTTTGACGATGCACGACCGGTGGCGCTCGGTCCGTTACGGCATGGAGTAGATGGTGCGTCTGCGACGATACGCGGCGCGCTATCGACTTTGGCAGCGGCACCGGCTATTCGAGATACTATGCGTGCACAGGCGCAAGCGCACTCATCGGACAGCCGACCGCTCAGTGATGCGCGAGCGCGGCTCAACCGCTTAGTTCGGGCTGAAGATGCACTACCTGAACGCGCTTTACTTGGCGATGAGGATGCAAAACGCGAGTTGATTGACGCTGTATATGGCTCGCTGACAGCGGCTGGCCCGGATGATCCAACACTGGAAACCGTGTCCACATTTGTGCTTTCGGGCGGATCGCTCGAAACTACAGCGAAAGCGTTGAATGTGCATCCGAACACCGTACGCTACCGTCTCAAACGTGCCGCCGATACCACCGGTTGGGACGCAGCAGACCCGCGCGAAGCATACGTGCTACGCACCGCCATCACCCTAGGACGCATCGCGAAGTGATGGCGGACACGCGAGTAGGCCCAAGAGTGGGAGTATGACCATATCAGACATGTGCTCAGTTACGGCCTCCAAACGCCCCTCATAAGACCTTAACTCAATGAGAGGGTCACACTAATGCTGAGTTACGGCCTTTTTCATACCCTAAAACGACCGTAACTCAAGGTCAGGAATACGATACTGCTCAGTTACAGCCTCCAAACACCCCTCATAAGACCTTAACTCAATGACAGGGTCACACTAATGCTGAGTTACGGCCTTTTTCACACCCTAAAACGACCGTAACTCAAGGTCAGGAATACGATACTGCTCAGTTACAGCCTCTGCATACCATCACACCGCAGTCCTAGGGGGTATAAGCAGGTCACGCTAGCTCACAACATGCCAATAACATGCGCGAATAAGACCCACGTTTGATATTTACCCCGAAATTCCGCTCGCGAAGCGAGACTGATGCGGGGTGGTCACACCCTTGACGTTCCAAAAGTGTGTTACCTCTCAATCAGTTCCGCCAATAGTGGCTCACCTTGTCGGCGAACACGTTGCCTACAAGCAGCTCTGCTGTTTGTTTCACGGCAACGTCCTAGCAAGAGGAGCCGCAATAAGCGACAAGACCCGCGCTGCGTAATCGCAACGCGGGTCTTGATCAGTGAGTCACTTACCGTGACCGTGCGATTCGCAAACGGAATCAGGCAACAGTCAGCGGGTCGACCGGGACGCCCGGGTTCATCGTGGAAGTGATGGTCGCCTTGGTGACGTAACGGCCCTTCACGGTGGTCGGCTTGAGACGCTTGACTTCGTCAGCCACAGCCTTGAAGTTTTCGTCCAGGGCAGCCTCGTCGAAGCTCATCTTGCCGATGAGGAAGGAGAGGTTGCCGTGCTTGTCGACGCGGAAGTCGACCTTACCACCCTTGATTTCCTTGACAGCCTTGGTCACGTCCATAGTAACGGTGCCGGTCTTCGGGTTCGGCATGAGGCCACGCGGACCGAGCACGCGGCCGAGACGACCGACCTTGCCCATCATGTCCGGGGTAGCGACGACGGCATCGAAATCGAGGAAACCGTCGGCGACCTTCGCGATGAGGTCGTCATCACCGACGATATCGGCGCCAGCCTCGGTTGCTTCAGTGGCCTTCGGGCCACGAGCGAACACGAGCACCTTGGCGGTCTTACCAGTGCCATGAGGCAGCAGGACGGAGCCACGCACCAGCTGGTCGGCCTTGCGCGGGTCCACGTTCAGGCGCAGCACCGCTTCCACGGTCTGGTCGAACTTGTACTCCGGCATGCTCTTGAGGAGCGCGATGGCCTCGTTGGCGGTGTAGAGGTTGTTGCGATCGACCTTCTCGGCCGCTTCGCGATACTTCTTAGAACGCTGTACCATTAGTCCTTCTCCTCTTCTCAGTCGGTGACCGTGATGCCCATCGAGCGAGCAGTGCCCTCGATGATCTTCATGCCGGCTTCGATGTCACGAGCAGACAGATCAGCCATCTTAACTTCGGCGATCTCGCGGACCTGAGCCTTGGTGACAGAGCCAACCTTGTGGGTCAGCGGGTTCTCGGTACCCTTTTCAATGCCAGCAGCCTTGAGCAGCAGAGCTGCAGCCGGCGGGGTCTTAAGAACGAAGGTGAAGGAGCGGTCTTCGTAAACGGTGATCTCAACCGGGATGACCTGACCCATCTTGTCCTGCGTCTGAGCGTTGTACGCCTTGCAGAAGTCCATGATGTTCACGCCATGCGAACCCAGAGCCGGGCCCAGCGGCGGAGCCGGGTTGGCCTTACCAGCCTGGATCTGGAGCTTGATCAGCGCCGTGACCTTCTTTTTAGGAGCCATGTTATTGGTTCTTCTTTCTATGAAGCGGTGATAATGGCGAACGCCTTGGTTTCCCGCGGCGAACTCCTCCCGCAACCGTATGATTGCTGTGCTGTGCTAGCAGGTTTCCAACGCGCGTCGCCGCCGTCAAATAACCCTCCAGACACAAACCGTTCTATTATGCTGCACACACACGACAAACAAGCGTCATCGCACTCGCCAGTCACACCCACCGGTCCGACATCGCGAAACTGTTGTGCATCAGATTACTGCCCTCATACAGCACGCCGTCGAGCAGCAAAGTCGCGTGCTCACGCAAGAAATCAGCCATCCGATCGTTCGCCTCGCCGAGCACCGCCGTCACCGGCCGTCCGTCACGCGAGCCGTCACCGTCGAGTCGACCGTCGCCGTTACCGTCCGCGCCGTCGTCGAACCGTCCGCTTTCGATCGCCGCGTCAGTCTCCTCAACCAGCCGGTGACCAAACGTGCGCACCTGCTCAACGTACCCGCCGATCAGCCGGTTCGTCTCAAACCAGTGCGCGTCCGCGATCACTGCGATCAGTCGGTTCGTCCAATACAGATTGTCGGTCGAAACGTGCGCAGTCGTGTCGCGCAGGTACGCGGGCGTGTCTGTCACGTTCGCGTAGAACGGCGCGGCGGTCGTGAACGGACCGGAACCGTACGAAATCCACATGACCGCACGACTGCACGCCGGCGCGTACGGCCGCAGCTGTATCGCAACCATATGACCGGTACGGTTGACGCCGATCGGGCGATACCGGTGCCGCGATTCCGGCGTGCCTTTCGTACCGTACGGATCGTACGGCGTGTCTTCAAAGTGCGACGCGAGCAGGAAATCGACGTCCTCGATCGTGACCTTGTTCTCCGGCACGCGGCACCACGGAATGTCGTCCGATTCGGGCGTGTAGCGTGCGGCCGGCGAATCCCAGTCGTCGCTCGGGTTGAGGTAGCGCTGCATGTACCATGCGCGCGGCGTGTTGTAGATGTGGTCCTTCGGTGTGGACTCGCCGAACACGGTGCGCGGGTTGAACCGGTCACGTTGCGAAACCGACCCGTCGGCTGCGAATCCGGCGCCGCTCACGTGCGCGCTCATGCTGCGGTCGAGATGATGCTCGGCGATGAAGTCGCGCAGATCGGCGCTGCACATGTACTCGCGCTGCTCGCTGAGCGCGTCAGTGAGATCGAAATCATCGATGCCAAGCTGGTTCGGGATGGTCGCGTAGCAGTCGTCGGGCACGCGGCGCGCGATCCAATGGTGGCCGCCGATCGTTTCGACGTACCAGATTTCATCCACGTCGGAGATGATCACACCGTTCGACTCGTACGTACCGTACGTTTCGAGAAGCTCGCCGAGCCGCTTGACGCCTTCTCGCGCGGTCGTGACGTACGGGATGACGAGCGTGATGATGTCTTCTTCGCCGATGCCGCCGGGCTGTTCGGGCACGTATGCGTCGGTATTTGGCTCGCCGACGGCCGGCTGCAGTGCGACGAACGGGTCGGCTGCGGCGACGCGCTCATTGACGGCGATTGTTTCGGTGGCGCTCATCGCAACGTTGTGTTCGTTGGCGCCGGCTTCTGCGAGGATGCCGCGATTATTGAGTACGTTAGGGACGATTGAGTATCGGCATGGGTTGTCGGGCAGGTCGATTTCGACGTGGCTTAAGACGCTGCGATAGTGACGTGGCTGATCGGCTGGGGCGACTGCGATGAAGCGTTTAGGATCGTAGCGGCCGGAGCCGGAATCGTCGTCGCGGGCGATGATGGTCGATCCGTCGTAACTGGCTGATTTTCCTACGAGAAGAGTGGTGCATGACATGACGCCTACTCTAGCGCGGCATGTGGCCGCCGGTTCGAGGCCGGTTGCTGATGGGTTGAATCCGCTGTTTTTTGTGATTGTGTGATATCGCGGCGGATATGTACGCGACTTCCGCCGAAATATCACAAAAATAGAGCCGTATTTGTGATAATCCGGCGGAGATATGCCACCTATCCGCCGCAATATCACGTTTAGGACCGGATTTGTGTGATATTTTGGCGGAAGATAGGTCTACCTCCGCCGATATGTCACGTTTAGGTGTGCGCACACGATGGATTGTAACGAGTCAATTTCATCGCGTGATAAACCACTACACGCCCCCAATGTGCGTGGCGATTTTTGCTCGCTGAGGGGTGTGTCAGCGAGCAAAAACCGCCACTGACCCGTAGACAAACAGACATACAAAAACCGCTGTCTTTGCCCTCGTGAATCCGAGGACAAGGGTTATAGGCCAAAATGTGTGTCTGTTTTGGCTCGCTTTCCTTTGTGGCAGTGGGCGTTTCCCCTGTTCGAGTTGTATGGGCGGGGAACTTGAAGTCGGCCAGAATGTGTGTCCGGAACAGGCTGTGAGGCCTTTCGGGACAACGGTTGAGCGGCTTTCGAGTTGGCGTGGCAGATTGGGTGGATGAACACACCCAGTTGCGCCGTGTGCGGCGAGCCGATGAAACGGAACGGAAGAACAAGCTCGGGGCGGGTCAGGTGGCGGTGCCGGGACGCCGGCTGCGGGAGCTCGCGCACCCAGTCGCGCGACAACAGGGCCCGTGACCTGCGGTGCGGACTGGACTGGCTGTTTTCCAAACGGTCGCAGGCCGAGCACGACCTGCCCTCCCGCACGCTGCGCCGCCGGTGCGAGCTGATGTGGGGCCTGTGGCCGCCGGTGCCCCTGGTGGACGAGGTGCATCACGTGGTGCATGTGGACGGCATTCACCTGCACCGCGACGCCGTGGTGCTGATCGCCATCGCCGACGGGCACGTGATCGGCTGGCACATCGCCAAAAGCGAACGGTCGGCGGCGTGGCAGAGCCTGATGGCGCGCATC
>NZ_MWWY01000003.1 GCF_002259755.1 Bifidobacterium hapali | reverse complement strand
CAGGACTTCGCGGGTTTCCTCGACGAGAAAAGCGAATACGCCGACGGCAGCGTGAACGACATGCACCAAAGACTCGTCAAGGCCAAGCGCATGATCCGCGGACGCATCCGCGAGGGGCACCTGTTCACGTTCCTCGACGAGGACCTGACGGAGAACGGAACGATACCATCCACGAACAACCTCATCGAATCATGGAACGGACGAATCCGGGACATGCTGCGCCATCACCGCGGACTGCGCCTGATCCGGCAACTGAAGGCGATCTGCTGGTGGTGCCACCAGCACGCCGAACACCCCGAGACGGACGCATGGCTGGCGACGAACGCGATCACGGACGAACGGCTGGAGAGCCTCTACCAGAAGGCATGGGAGAACAGCCCGCAGGGCCGATACGAGACGTTCGGCATCCCCATGCACCACGGCACCGGCATCGACTGGAACGACTTCCACACCCGGGTCGAATGGCCATCCAACGACTAGACCACCAGACACACATTTTGGCCTATAACCCGAGGACAAAGACAGCGGTATGCGCTCCACAGCGAGATTTACTGGAGCTTTTCGACTTGGTTGAAGCCCAACTCCACTGGCGTATCGCGACCGAAAATGGACACGAGCACGGTGAGCTTTTGCGTGGTGGGCTCGACGTCGGAGACAACAGCAGCCATCGTGGTGAACGGACCATCGGTGACAGTGACCTGATCGCCAACCGCGTAGGAAACTTCAACGGTACGTTTCTTAGCGGCAGCAGGTTTATCGCCAGCCTTACGCAACGCTTCGGAAGCGATCATCGGAGCCATCATAGCGACGACTTCTTTACGAGTCAGCGGCGCTGGGTCCTTGGTCGGGCCAACGAAACCAGTAACGCCCTCAGTTTCACGCACGATACGGCGAGCATCCTCATCAGGCCACATGCGGATGAGTACGTAGCCGGGAACGCGCACGCGGGTGATAACTTTCTTACCCTTATCGGTGTGCTTTTCGACTTCTTCCATCGGCACTTCGACTTGGAAAATCTTATCTTCAAGACCGAAGCTGACGATACGAGATTCGACGTTGGTCTTCACGCGCTTTTCGTAACCGGAATACGTGTGCAGCACGTACCACTTGCCTTCGAGCGTGCGCAGAGACTTGGAAAATTCTTCAACAGCTTTCGCGCCAGCATCTTCTGCTTCAGCGTTCACAGGAGATTCAGCGGACTCCGTAGCACCATCAGTATCAGACTGATCGGCAGCACCCGTATCATCATTATCGTCGTCAGAAGACTGAGCTGCGGTAGTATCGAGATCCGGCAGAACGACGTCATCGGATGCAGTCTCGGTATCCTCATCGACAGGCAGTGCGTCGAGATTGACCTCAGGCTGCGCGTCTTCCTCCTGCGGCAGATCCGGCAGGGCGTCGAGATTGTCGAGATTCACTTCATCAGTCATGCGTCAATTCACCTTCAGGTTGGTCCGAGAATCAGCCGAAAATCCACAGCACGAGCTTGCTCAGACCGAAGTCCATGCCCGTGACGAGCGCCATGAGGAACAGCACGAAAATGAAAACGGCCAGCGACCAGAAGAACAGTTCCTTGGCGGTAGGAGTTACGACCTTGCGTAGTTCATCAATGATCTGCTTGATGAACAAGCCGATACGCATAAAGATATTTGGTTTCTTTGCCGAGACGGCCTTGCTTGCCTTCGCCATAACCATCCTTACGATCACATATTCATCAAGAGACTTGGCAGGGAAGGCGGGACTCGAACCCACAACCTACGGTTTTGGAGACCGTTGCGCTACCAATTGCGCCACTTCCCTAGGTGAACTCTGCCATGCTAACGAACCTGTGAGACAGGACGCTCGCGCCCGGCAAAACCGCCAAGGCGATATATTAGCGGATAGTTTCGATTTCGTCCAGTCCCATACGACAATCCCGTGGAAAAACCACGGGATTTCAACGTTTCTACGGCATGTCTCAGCGAGACCCAAACTGCCCTCACTCAGCTACCGCCTCGCTCGGGGCTCACCTACGCGAAGCCCACAGGGCTTCGCACTTAACGGCTCGGCCCCGCGATTACTGACTCGCCTACGGCGAGACTCAATGTTTGCCCTCGTTCGGCTACCGCCTCACTCAGGGCTCGCCTATGCGAAGCCCACAGGGCTTCGCACTTAACGGCTCGCCCATTGCTTAAACCGACGCATGCCTTCGGCTAGTTGGTCGTCGGCTAGCGCGTATGAGAAGCGCAGATATCCGGGAGCACCGAATGCTTCACCCGGCACGGCAGCCACATGCGCCTCGTCGAGCAGCGCAGCAGACAGCTCGCTCGAACTAGAAGACACAGTTCCATTCTCGCCCAGCGGACGATTGAGCAGACCAGTCACATCAGCGAACGCGTAGAACGCGCCAGTCGGCGTCGGACAGGTCACACCGTCAATATCGTTCAACGCGGCAACGATCGCACGACGACGCACATCGAACGCCTCACGCATCGCATGCACCACCTCAAGCGAACCGGACACGGCCGCAATCGCAGCACGCTGCGACACGTTCGCCACGTTCGACGTCATATGCCCCTGCAACTTGGCCGCAGCTTTAGCAACCGGCAACGGCGCAATCAGCCAGCCGACACGCCAACCGGGCATCGCGTACGTTTTAGCCACGCCGTTAAGCACAATAAGCTGATCGCGGCATTCCGGCACAGCCGCACCGATGTACGTGGTTTTCGCATCGTCATAGTTGAGATGCTCGTAAATTTCGTCAGAAATAATCCAAATATGATGGTCAATCGCCCACTGAGCGATCGCACGAATCGTGTCCGGCGACCAAACTGCACCAGTCGGATTATTCGGTGAATTGACGATAATCGCTTTAGTGTGTGGCGTACGTGCCGCTTCAAGCGCAGCCAAATCCGGCTCAAAACCACGCTCACCACCCGCGAATACAAGGACCGGCTTGCCGCCAGCGAGCTTAACCGCTTCAGGATAGCTCGTCCAATACGGGGTCGGAATAATGACTTCATCGCCGTCGTTGAGCAGTACTTGGAACGTCGAGTACACGGCCTGCTTGCCGCCGTTGGTGACCACAACCTGCTCGGGCGTCACCTCATAACCGGAGTCGCGCAGTGTTTTAGCGGCGATCGCCTCACGCAGCTCAGGCAAGCCGGGCGTTGGCGTGTACTTGTAGTTTTTGGGGTCGCGGCATGCAGCGGCGGCCGCGTCGACAACATAATCCGGTGTCGGGAAATTCGGTTCACCCGCGCCGAAACCGATCACGTCGAGTCCAGCGGCTTTCATCGCTTTTGCCTTCGCGTCGACAGCCAATGTCGCGCTCGGAGCCACGTTGTTGATGCGGTCGGAAAGAGTCTGCCATTCAGCCATAGTCATGGCTTCTACGATAACCCCAGAACACGATGTTCGAAAGAGTGTCGTGCCGAGGCACTGCCATATGCGCTGCCATATGCGCTGCCATATGAACGATTGGACACGCGATGTGATGCAATGGATACCGAAGTAGGAAGAAGGAAGGCAGTCGGACAATGGAATCCCCTGAATATCAGCCAAATCGGCACGATACCAGAGCTGGTCAGCATGCTCGCAAGCGATACCGCAGATTCCACAATCCTGCCGCACGTCGCACAATCCACGTTGCGTCGCTCGTCGCCACAGCTATCATTGCGTTCTCGCTCGTGATCGCAACGCTCATGATCGTCCGCCCGACGAGACAGAGCAGCAACGCGAACAGTCAGCCGACCCCTACGCACGCTGCACTCAACCGCGACACCGTTCCCGCGCTCGACCCCGGCGACATCACAATCGGTGTCAACGGCAGTCCGACCACGATCGTGCTCAAAGGCGAGCAGTACGTTGAAGGCGGCGCACACGCGATCGAATCTACCGACGGCGTTCTCACGCCGCATATTACGACCAGCGGCACCGTAGACACATCCACGCCCGGCGACTATGAGATTCGCTACGCCGCGCGCGATTCGCAAGGTCACGTCGCCTTCGCCACACGCACGGTCAAGGTCGTTGAGTCAATGGACAAGCAAATCGACGGCATCCCCGTACTCATGTACCACTACGTGTACGATCCTGCGAATCCACCGGCCGATCTCAACGCGAATTTCATCGCCACCACGTCACTTGAGCAGCAGTTTCAGTATCTTACTGAGCACAATTTTTACTTCCCGTCGTGGGCTGAAGTGCGCTCGTTTATTGACGGTACGCACAGTCTGCCTGCGCGCAGTATTGTGCTGAGTTTCGACGATGGTGAGCCGCGATTTTTCCAGTACGGTCAGCCGCTGATTAACAAGTATCGTGTGCCGGTTACGTCGTTTATTATCGGCGCAGACAGCGAAGCGCTCAATAAGATGAAGCAGTATGCGTCACCGTATCTTGCATATGAGTCTCATTCGTATGACATGCATCGCGCGGGCGGTACAGTTGGTCACGGCGGGCGGATTAGTGCGATGACGAAGGATGAGATCGTCGCTGATCTCAAACAGTCAGCGCTCGTAACTGGCTCACTGCAAGCGTTTGCGTATCCGTTTGGTGATACGACGCCGGATGCGCAGACTGCGGTGCGTGAAGCTGGCGTACCGCTTGCGTTTACGACGGCGTACGGCTGGGCAAAGATCGGTGATGATCCGACGCTATTGTCGCGCGTGCGTATTCAAGGTGACGAGTCGCTCGACGCGTTCGTCGCCGCGATTCAGTAGCGCGGTTGTAATGCTGGGACTGACCGCTGATAAACCTCCGCGTGATATTCCGGCGGTCAGCCTAGGGATCTCCGCCGGAAGGTCACGCGTATGAGCCTTCCAGTGTGATATTCCGGCGGAGGATTGTCTGAGTTCCGCCGAAATATCACAAAAAACGCCCTGAAAACGTGATATTCCGGCGGATGTCAGGTTAATCTCCGCCGGAATATCACAGAATTAGGTGTAATTATGTGATATTTCGGCGGACAAAGTGGAATCTTCCGCCGCAATGTCACACTTTCCGGTCGATTTCTGTGACATTCCGGCGGAAGATGTCAGGGTATCCGCCGGAATGTCACAGTAACGGACTTATCACGGTAGCAGACTGCCTTGCAGCCACGGTTCTCCCTGATGAGGACAGCCAAACACGCAATAAGAGCGCTAGTGGTCTGTCTCGTAATTGTCTGAGGGGTATTGGCCCCCTGACGAGGAGGCTGGCAACGAAGCTGACTGGGGGAGAGACAGAAGATAAAGCCCTCAATTATTAGCGAGACAGACCGCTAGGTTCTTGGCTCCCTTGACGCTGAATGTATTAGACGAGGACTAGGTTGTCACGGTGGACTAGGGGGTGTGCGTATTCTTCGCCAAGGAATCGTTTGAGCTGCGTGGTGGTGCGACCGAGCATTTGCGGAATTTCTTCAGAATCAAACCCAGCCAAGCCGCGCGCCACATGTGTGCCGGACTCGTCATCGATCCATACCGGGTCACCGGCCGAAAACTCACCGCGTACCTCAAGCACGCCCGCCGACAGCAGACTCGCCCGTCCGCCGCGCACAGCAGTCGCCGCACCCGCGTCAGCCACAAGCGTGCCACGCGGATTTGCCGCGAATCCAATCCAGAGTCGGCGCGACGAACCGCGTTGCTTGACCGGCGCGAACGCCGTCCCCACCGGGTCGCCCATCAGCGCAGGCCCAGCGTTCGACGCACAGGTAAGCACGGCCGCAATCCCTGAAACCGCAGCCACGCGCGCCGCCTCAAGCTTGGTCACCATACCACCCGTGCCCACGCCGGATGTCGGCCCTGTCACGGTCACATCGCCGAGCGCTTCCACCACGTCGGGCACAAACGAAATACGCCGCGCACCGGGTTCGGACGGCGGCGCTGTATACAGCGCGTCTACGTCTGTCAATAACACGAGCGCATCCGCACGCACAAGATTTGCCACCAACGCGGAAAGTCGATCATTGTCACCAAATCGAATTTCGTTACTGGCCAGCGAATCGTTTTCGTTGACAATCGGCACGACACCGAGGTCGAGCAGTCTGCCGAGCGTGCGTTGCACGTTGCGATACTGCGCGGCACGAATCGTATCTTCCGCTGTGATCAGAATCTGACCGACGCGCACGCCGAACCGGCCGAACGCGGCCTCATACTGTGCCATCAGCAGTCCTTGACCGACTGCTGCGGTCGCCTGCTGGGTAGCCACATCCGTTGGTCGCGACACGAAACCGAGAGGACCGAATCCGGCTGCGATTGCGCCCGACGAGACGAGCACGACGCGCGCACCTTGCTCAACGGCAGCCGATAGCGCGGCGACGAGCGCACTCAGCCGGTCCGCATCTAAGTGACCGGACGGCTTAGTAAGCGAGCTCGAGCCAACTTTGACGACGACAGTCCGCGCGCCGGCAACCGCTTGCCGCACTTGAGCTTCCGTGAGCATGCGCAACCCCTTTGAGTTTCTTGCAATCCCTTCTGGATGCACGTATAACTTTACGCCAGCGCACCTGCTGAGACATAGCCCACGTCGATTACTGTTCGTCCTCGCCGCGACCGAACAGGCTCGTCTCATCGTGACGATCATCGTTGACAGACGGGTCAGCCCAGTGACCAGCCTCGCGTTCTGCAGCCATCGCTTCACGTACGGCGGCGCGCGCGTCCATCATCTCGTGATATTGACGACGACGTTCCGTATTCGTACGGCGGCGACCTCCTGGCTGTTCCGGTTCGAGTCGCAAATCTTTGCCGCGCGCACCCAACTGAGTACCGTCGAGCATTTCCGCACCGGCCGAAATCGTCGGATCCCAATCGAACTCAACGGCCGCAGCACCGCGTCCGATGCGCACTTCGTCACCCGGACGCGCACCCAGCCGACGCAGCTCATCTTCCACGCCCAGCTTAGCGAGACGATCAGCGAGATAGCCCACGGCTTCATCGTTGTCGAAGTTGGTCTGCATCACCCAACGCTCCGGCTTAGTACCGCGCACTTCAAACCAGAATTCGCTGCCATCCGCATTTTCGCGACGCTCCACACTAAAGTCGAGCGCACTGCCGCCTTCATCCGCGCGACGACGGCGACGAGCATTCTGCTCAAGCGGCTTGATGACCACGCGCGCCTGCTCTTCGGCTTCCTCACGCTTGGCAACTTCGGCGCGCATGTCGGCGACCATTGCGGCCAGTGCGAAGTTGAGTTCTTTGAGTCCAGCGTGCGACGCGGTGGAAATTTCGAAGACTTTCAGACCGAGCTTTTCGAAATCTGGACGCACGAAATCAGCGAGTTCCTTGGCTTCTGGCACGTCGATTTTGTTGAGAATGATGATGCGCGGACGATCTGGAATCGGAATCGCACCGAGCGGCAGGTCGAGCTTTTCCGCATACTCGGCCAGCTCATGTTCGAGCGCACGATAGTCGCCCATCGGATCGCGATCTGGTTCGAGCGTTGCGCAATCGATGACGTGCGCGATGATTTCGGTGCGCTCAATATGACGCAAGAACTCAAGTCCGAGGCCCTTGCCTTGGGATGCGCCCGGAATCAGTCCTGGCACGTCGGCGATCGTGTAACGCGCGTCACCAGCCATCACGACACCGAGATTCGGTACGAGCGTAGTGAACGGATAATCTGCGATTTTCGGCTTAGCTGAGCTCATCGCAGCGATCAGACTCGACTTGCCGGCAGACGGGAAACCAACCAACGCAACGTCGGCGATCGACTTCAATTCGAGGATCACGTCACGTTCCTCACCTAACTCGCCGAGCAGTGCAAAACCTGGCGCGCGACGCGTACGATTCGCCAGTGCCGCGTTGCCAAGACCGCCCGCACCACCGTATGCGGCGACGAAACGGTCGCCTTCGTGACGCAGATCGGCGAGCTGCTTACCGGATCGCTTCGACTGTCCCTGCGCGCCCTTTGCCTCGAAAATCACCGTGCCAACGGGAACAGGCAGAATAAGATCGGCACCTTTGGAACCGTCTTTCGTGTCGCCAAGACCCATCGTGCCGTTGCCGGCCGCGCGATGCGGCACGAACCGGTAGTCGAGCAGACTGTTTGCGTTGCGCGACGCTTCAAAAATAACCGACCCGCCGTCGCCACCATTGCCGCCATTCGGGCCGGCAAGTGGCTTATATTTCTCGCGTCGAATACCGGCGGAACCGTTACCGCCGTCGCCACCCTTGACATGGACAGTGACGCGATCGACAAAATCACTCATGGTTGACCCTTTTCGTCTGGTATTGCTTTGTCGCATACCCTTTGACGCTGTGTTGTGGGTATGCATTGCTCGACACACTCCGGGCCGCTCGGCCAAGTCATACGGTCGAGCAATGTATACCCCACAACACAGCTGCACATATATCTGCAATATTGGAAGATCGCAGCTGCGTGTAACGAGAATGTCTGGTAAATCGTGTGAGTTTAGGGAAAATACAGAAAAGCCGCGTCCTATGTGGGGCGCGGCTTATCGCTTACTACTCGATACGCGTGTCTCAGGCGGAGATCACGTCGACGACCTTGCGGTCGCGGCGCACGCCGAACTTCACGGTGCCAGCAGTCAGAGAGAACAGGGTGTGGTCCTTGCCCATACCAACATTCTCACCTGCGTGGAACTTGGTGCCGCGCTGACGAATAATGATGTTGCCAGCCACGACAGCTTCGCCGCCGAACTTCTTCACGCCGAGGTATTGCGCGTTAGAATCGCGACCGTTGCGCGAGCTGGAAGCGCCCTTCTTGTGTGCCATGATCTGTTCCTTTCGGTCCTAAGCTAAGCCCAAGCCTGATGTCAGGCAATCGCCGTGATCTTGACGATGGTCAGCTTCTGGCGGTGACCCTTACGACGGGTAACGCCGGTCTTGTTCTTGTACTTCATGATGTTGATCTTGGGGCCCTTGGCCTCATCGTCAACGACCTCAGCCTTGACGGACATCTTTGCCAGATCAGCGGCAGCCAGGGTGACCTTGGCACCGTCGACAACGAGGGCAACCGGGAACTCCACGGTATCGCCCTTCTTGGCGTCGAGACGGTTCACGAGGATCACGTCACCGACCTCGACCTTTTCCTGATGGCCACCGGCCTTCACAATCGCGTACATGCTCTGTTTCCTTGCTATGGTGTTATAAAGCTACTTGCCTGACGCACGCAAGCCGCTGGTCAGACACCGACTGTCTAACTTACACCGACCCGTGTACTAACGCAAGTTGAATTCTTGGCGTGTCAAGTTCGACACACCGTCAGTCTGCGACTCAGTCTGCGCTGTTCGCGGCGACTGCTGCGGCGGCGATCGCCGCGAGTTTGGCCTTGACGTCCGGCGAGGAACCTTGCGGAACCTGCACGTCGGTGCCACGACCGTGCTTGTTGGTCTTGATGAACGGGTCACCACCCTTCAACGCGTACGGGTCGTCGTAGTCAGCGTTCACGGTCGGCTCATCATGCAAGATGAAGCCACGGCCCTTGCAGGTCGGGCATTCCTCAGAGAACGCTTCCACCAGACCTTGGCCGATGCGCTTGCGTGTCATCTGCACGAGGCCGAGCGACGTGACTTCCGCAATCTGATGCTTCGTGCGGTCGCGAGCCAAGCATTCGATCAGTCGACGCAACACGAGATCACGGTTCGCGGGCATCACCATGTCCACGAAGTCGATCATCACCATGCCGCCGATATCGCGCAGCCGCAGCTGGCGCGCGATCTCTTCAGCCGCTTCGAGATTGCAACGAGTTACCGTCTCTTCGAGCGACTTGCCGCGACCGATAAAACGACCCGTGTTCACGTCGATCGTCGTCATAGCTTCGGTGCGATCGATCACAATCGAACCGCCGGACGGCAAGTACACTTGCCGTTCCATGCCCTTGCGCAGTTGCGAGTCAATCTGCCAACGATCGAACACGTCCTTGCCTTCATGCTCGGCCGGGTCCCACTTGACGAGCTTGCTACGCAGATCGGGGGCCATCGACTCAAGGTACTCTTCGATACGTTCGTAGACTTTGTCGCCTTCAACGATCATCTGCTGGAAATCATCGTTGAAAATGTCACGCACAACGCGAATTGCCACATCCGGCTCGCCTTGCAAGAGCTTGGGGCGGCGACCATGCAGGAACTCGTCACGCTTGGCAGTAATGCGCTCCCACTGACGTACCAAACTCTCCAAATCCTTGACAATCGCCTCTTCAGACGCACCCTCGGCAGCCGTGCGAATAATCACGCCCATATCTTTCGGTGCGATCTTCGAGACGATAGTCTTGAGCCGTGAACGCTCACGATCGCTCAGCTTGCGGCTCACGCCAGTCATACCGCCGGACGGCACGAGGACAAGGAAACGACCAGCCAGCGTAACCTGACTCGTCAAGCGTGCGCCCTTGTGACCGATCGGGTCCTTCGTCACCTGCACGAGCACCGGATCACCCGACTTAAACGCGAGCTCAATACGCCGCGGTTGCCCGTCGAGCTGAGCCGCATCCCAGTTGACTTCGCCTGCGTACAGCACGCCGTTACGCGCCTGACCGATGTCCACAAACGCAGCTTCCATGCTCGGAAGCACGTTCTGAACACGACCGAGATACACGTTGCCGACCGTCGCAACTTCCTGAATATCAGACACGTAATGTTCGACAAGCACATTGTCTTCAATCACAGAAATCTGCGTGTGACGGCCGCGTTCGCGCACAACCATGAGACGCTCGACGTTCTCGCGACGCGCGAGGAAATCCTGTTCGAGAATCGTGGACTGACGTGAGCGTTCACGGCGATTGTCACGGCGGCGCTGTTTCTTCGCCTCGAGACGCGTGGAACCCTCAATATCCGTGATTTCGTCAATGTACTGCTGCTTGCGCGAGCGACGCGGCGACAGGTCTTCCATCGCCTCATCAGCCGACTTGGCGCGACGGCGACGACGGCGACGGGTGACCGTCGACTCATCACCGTCCTCGTCCATGCGGTGGCGGCGCAGCGAGTCGTCAGCAGCGTCTGCATCGAGTTCGTCGACAACCGCAGCGGCTTCGTCATCGGGCTGAATATCTTGCATCGGCTGTACCGACTGCATCGACGACTGCGCGCGATCCTCACGCGACTGCGCATCCGCCGCATTGTCACGGCTGCCACGGCGACGACGACGGCGCGAACGCGTCGGTCCTTCGCTCAAATCTTCTTCAGTAATCGGCGCATACGTGATGTCGTCAAATTCAAGGTCTTCTTCAATCTGCTCAACTTCGGCAGCCGCACGACGCTCCTGCGCATTGAGGCGACGAGAACGCCGTGAACGGGTGGACGTGGACGTGTCGTCGGGCTGCGTGTCATCAGACTGTGCGTCATCAGGCTCAACAGCACTGCGGTCAGACGCGAAAGCCTTGGACTTAGATCGTTTGGACGGTTCGGCCTGCTCATCCTGCTGCTCATCCTGCTCGTCCGGGCTGACCACTACCAGATCAGTGCTCGTGGAGCGACGGCGACGCGAACGACGCGACGAACGAGTCGGCTCAATATCGCGCATCTCATCATCGGTATCGGTATCTTCCAAACGATCATCATTGCGACGATTGGTTCGACTGTCGGACGTCGGCAATACCGGCTCCTGAAACAGCAGCGACGTCATCGGACGACTGCTACGCGACGACGGTTCGATCGGCAGCGAATCAATTACGTTGCGCGCACGATTGCTGTCGACTTCGTTTACACTGCGCGTACGGCGGCGACGCGACAGACGATCATCGTCATCACGATCATCATGCGTAGCAAACGGCTCATAATCTGAGATTGACGCGCGGCGTCGGCCGGTTGGCTCATTGTCATACTCATCATCAAACGACGAGCGACGACGCGAACGAACACGACGCGACGTGCGCTCTTCGTCGTCACGATCGGCAGTTTCGCTGGCGCTACTCGCATCGTGACGGTCAGCGATCGGGCGACGACGAGATGAGCGACGTGAGATCGGCTCGTCGTCATCTACGTCAGCGTTTGCGTTTTCACGCGTTGTATGTGCGGATTTCGACGCGGCTTCAGCAGCCACGATATCGGCGACACGCGGCTCTTCAAACAACGGTGCAGCATGTTCCTGCACGGTTAATTCGAGCGCGGCGCCGGCCGCTCCCGCACCACGCACCACGCGACGACCGCCACGACGGCGACGCGGGGTCGGATTGGATGTTGCGGATACGCTGGGTGCGTTTGCTGGGTTCGCTGGAATGTCAGCGGATTGGGATGACACTTGCGGCGTCAACGCATACTGGTCTGTGGCTTCGGCTTCGCCAAAGCCCTCATGATTCACACTGGGCACGATGCTCCTCAGCGTTGCGCTGCAATCGCAACGCCTATGTCAAGCCTCATACGGTCGTCACACCGCACTCTCACCGCGGCCGCGCATCAATTGCGCCCATACGAGGCACCGGTCAAAAAGTCAATGCTGCGATAGCGGACACCGGCCTCGCGGAATGCCACGCGAGGGGATCGACGCCATCGGATGCTCGACGGCTTGCAGAACCGCCGCCTTTAAGTATGACACAAAAATTGACAGCTCGTGAACAACGGCGGAATCACGCGCAACTACGCGCGTCGCGCGGTCGCAGCTCCCCTTGTCGGAACGTTGCCTACGAACAACAGGACCGCTTCATTTTTTATCGCAGCTCCCCTTGCTAGGGGAGCTGTCGACGAAGTCGACTGAGGGGTAGTCACACCCTCAGAACGCTCCCTACCGCGCAACAAGCCACTGGGTGAGGATGTCAGCGAGAAGCGCGAGCTCGGATTCGGGAAGCTGCTCATCGTGTTTGTGCGCGAGCAGCGGGCTTCCGGCACCAAGATTGACCGCGGGAATACCAAGAATCGCGAACCTCGCCACATCAGTCCATCCGAGTTTAGCGAGCGGATCGCGGCCCGTACGTTCCTTGACGAGCTTGGCCAGTGATACAGCCAGCGGCGAGTCCATGCCTGGGCGAGCGCTCGGGGACTCATCAGCCATTTCAATACCAAATCCAGCAAACATGCCGCCGGTCGCCTCATGCTCGCCATTACCAAGCTCCGCACCGCAATCGGCGCCCATCATAAGAGCTTTCGCGTCAGCGATCGTCTTGTCGGGAGCAAAGCGATAGTTGACATGCACGCGGCATTCGTCAGGAATCACGTTCGTGCCTTTACCGCCAGAAATCAGTGTTGCGTTCACACCTTCTCGGTAAACGAGCCCATCTACCAGCACATCGGCGGGCTGGTACGCGGCGAGACGGTTGAGTATATCAGCAGCTTTGTGAATCGCGTTGACGCCCATCCATGCGCGTGCTGAATGCGCAGCTACGCCGTGCGTGATCACGTCGAAACGAATCGTGCCATTGCAGCCACCTTCAATACCGCAATCGGTTGGCTCTCCAATGATTGCAAAATTGCCGGTAATCCAATCAGGATGTGTTTCAACAACTTTGCGTAAACCGTTCTTTTCGGCCGCCACCTCTTCGTGATCGTAGAACACGTACGTCAGGTCATATGCTGGCGCTACATGTTCGCCGTCGAGCGCAGCCGCCAGATACAGCATGACTGCATCCGACGATTTCATATCGGTCGCGCCGCGCCCCCACAGCACGCGTTCGCCGGGATGCGCAGCTGCCACATCTTCGCGAATGAGCGGATCACCGGGGTTAAGCCAGCGTGGCGGGAAATTGTCGATCACCGGAACCGTGTCAATATGCCCTGCCAAAATCACGCGCTGAGGCAGCCCAAACGACGTGCTCGCCACGACAGTGTCACCGTGACGATGCACGGTGAGGTGCGATTGCTTGTGCAGGAACTGCTCGATCGCATCGGCTAATGGGCCTTCGTTATCGCTTACTGAATATGCGCCCATAATCTGCGCTAGTAAGTCCGCGAGCGCTTGTTCGCGCGTCGCGCTTGCGTCAAAGCCAAGTTCGGTCGCTGTCTGTATTGCCAATTCATCCGTCATGCGCTTTATCGTAGCGAATCAGGTTCTTGACACGTCGTTTCGGTCCACGGTATGTCTGCTTTCTTACATCTGCCTCTCAGTTGAAAGAAAGGTATGAAGCCAGCCTACGATGTGGGACGAAACTACCGGATGTCACGGAATGTGGCAGTATGGGAACGACCGGGCTGCTGCGGCTCGACGGAAATCAGGGAAAAGAGGAATCATGCCGGGATTGTTGAGCGCCATGCAAGGGTTCTGCGTGATCGGCATTGTGATTTTAGCCGGTTATATTGCCGCGCGACTACAAATCGGCGGTTCAACTGCACAAATGGTGCTCAATCGGTTTAGTTTCTTTGTATCAAGCCCATGTCTCATGTTCGCGATTCTGTCAAAAGAACCAATTTTTGATATTTTTCATTCATCGATTGTTGTTGCGTTCTTCTCGGCCATGTTGGTGGGCGTGGTGTTTTTGGCGTTGAACCGCCTGTTTTTCCATATGAGCGCGCCGGATGCGATCATTGGTTCGCTTAACTCGCTCTACCTCAACTCGAATAATATTGGTCTGCCGATTGCAACTTATATTCTTGGTAATGGCGCGTTGGTGGCGCCTATTCTTGTGATGCAGCAGGCATTGTTTACGCCTATTGGTCTGACCGCGCTTGACGTGACCACTAAAGGCAAGGTGTCGGTCAAAGAGGTGTTAAAACAGCCGCTGCATCAGCCGCTGTTGATTGGCTCACTGTTGGGCATTGTGTTGTCGGCTATTTATGCCAAGACTGGATGGTTTATTCCCAACTATTTATACGACCCGATTAACATGATCGGCGAGTCCGCGGTTCCGATGATTCTTATGGCGTTTGGCATGTCTTTGCACGGGACGAAGCCGTTGCAAGAAAAGGGTGATCGCCCGGCAATTTTCACCGTGGCGATTTTGAAAAATATTGTTATGCCAATTATCGCGTTTATCTTGGCATATTTTGTGATGGGATTCCGTGGCAATGTACTCTATGCGTGCGTGGTGCTCGCCGCACTACCGACTGGGCAGAATGTCTATAATTACGCGGCGCGATATAACGTCGGTCTGACGTTTGCTCGCGATGGCATTTTAATTTCGACGCTGACGAGCCCGATTTTTATTGCCATTATCGCCGCGTTGCTGAGCTAAGTTCTGTGCAGCGAATCGTTCTCATTAAGAAAAGTGTGAACCTAACACTTTGTCAATCGCACATCACACACTAGAGAATGGCGTTATTTAGCCATTTTTTATATGTGCGATTGTGCGATATTGTGCGGTTGGCTCACACTTTTCTTAATGAGAACGATTCGCTGCGCAATGCTCGGCCGCAATCGCGTCGAGTTGCGCTCTAAACCGCGGCCAGTCGGTTTTCATCGCGGTCAGCAACCTCAACTCAGGCACTTGGTCAACCGGCACCCATTTTATTTCCATACTCTCATCGTCATTAGCGCGCGGGCAGACCACATGACCAGGCTTCTCAAAGGCAAACACCGTGGTGTACGCCCAATTGCCGTGGTCCTCACGCCACGAACCGACCACATCAATATCTTCAGGCGTAATATTCGCTTCCTCATAGGATTCACGCAACGCGCCTTCAATCGGCGACTCACCGTCGGCTGTCGCGCCGCCCGGAATACCCCACGTACCGCCTTCCGCGCTCCACGCCGCGCGATGCTGCATTACTACATGCGTCACCGCGCCGCTCACAGCATCTCGCCGTGCCAACAGCACACCCGAAGCCCCATTCAGCCCCCAGTGCCGACGCCCACACATGCAGTCCACCCAGCCATCGCCCGGCTGGTGCACGTTTTCCGCCGGCGGCACAAGGCTCGTCGGGTCAGACTTAGCGGACGGGAATAATTCGCCGCGCTCAACATTCCACAGGTCAGTCCATTCCACGCCCAACTGCGAAGTCAAATCACGCAGCAACGGCAAGCTGATACCGATCACGCCGTGCGGGTCGCCTTCGATACTGTCGATGAACGCACCGCCGAATCCTTCCAGCGTAAACGAACCGGCCACCTCAAGCGGCTCACCCGTAGCTAAATACCGTTCGAGATCATGGTCGGAGTAATTGCAGAAATGAATTTTCGCATAGCTCACGCCTTGCACCGCACGACCGGTTGCAAAATCGATCAGGCAGTGGCCGGTCCACAGTTCGCCAGTATTCCCGCGCATCGCGCGCAGTCGCTCTCGCGCAACCTCGACGCTGTGTGGCTTGCCGTAACATTCGCCATCAAAGAGGAACATCGAATCGCAGCCAACAATCAGCGGACCAACTTCAGCACGCGTCAAGCCCGGTTGCATGGCGACAACGTTAGAAATTGGCTCTCGCACTGTCGGCACGTCCACACCGGAAAAATCGCGTGTTGTCGCGTTGATATCGGCGTCGTGCGCATTCGGCTGGTCGTTAACCAGTTTGGCCATTACCATGTCACGTTCTGATTCACCACCGCTGGACTCAGCATCAGCATTATGACCTGCTTGTAGCGGATACGCAATCACTCGTTCACCGGTCGCAGCGGCAGCGGTATCCGCAACGTTACGATACGCCTGATGAACAGCCTGCGCCTTGGCTTGGGCGAGAATAGCGACGCGCTTGTCGACAGTCAGATCGTCAACCTCGCAGCCAGCCTCTGCAGCCGCACGGGCGAGAGCTCCCGGCTCGTCGACATGAGAGACGCGAATCGTCGGGCAAATGCCGGCCGAGTACAGCACGTTGCGACGCGGCTTTGACTTTGACGCGAGAATCAGCGGAATGGACATAACTCCTCCTTCAGCTGTCAGCTCCCTTAACCCAAGAAAGTCAAGGAACCAAGGTCCAGACTACTAGACTACTTGCGAATAATTTCAACACCCTTCGTGTTGACAGCCGGATGCAGCACACGCCAGTGACCGTCAGCAAGCCGATCGCCAGCCACTTCGTCAATCGCGTCAGCTGCGTCACCGTAATGCAAAACGAGCACGCACGGGCCAGCACCAGACACCATAGCCGCGTAACCGCGCGCTCGCAGATCCTGAATTAACTGCCATGAAGGAGCCATGAGATCTTTGCGATACGGCTGATGCAGTCGATCCTGCGTGGCGGCGAAGAGCAGCGCGTTCGGATCGGACGACTTGGCGAGTGCAGCTGGATTCATCGCGGCAGCCATTAATGCGACGCGCGAGACGTTGAACACGCCGTCACGTCGGGCGATCTGGTCAGGCAGCGCTTGTCGCGCGCGTTCGGTGGATAATTCGTAGTCGGGCACGAATACTGATGTTTTGATATTCGGATCAACCTTGTATTTGATCGTGTGGAAACCGCCGTGCAACGGTTCGCCGCCTGGGATTGGTACGGAGCCAACGCCTTCAGCTGTGTCGAAGTTCCATGACGCGGTCATACCACCATAAACGGCTGGCGCAACGTTATCTGGATGACCTTCGATTGCAGCAGCGAGCTCGAACACAGAGTCACGGTTGAGCTCGTCGTCGTGCGCGAATGCGGCGGCTGCTGCGATACCGGCGACGATTGCTTCTGCAGATGAGCCCATACCTCGCGCTTGCGGAATATTATTATGCGCTTCGAGGATGAATCCGATACGACCTAAACCGAACGTTTGACAGGCACGGCGGAATGTGGAGACGACTAAATGCGTTTCGTCACGTGGCAGCGTGTCTTCACCCTCACCGTAGATGAGTACTTGGGCCGCACGATTCGACGGGTCAGAGCACAGTGTGAACGTGAGTTCGTCGTGATATTCCAGTGCAAGACCTACGGTGTCGAATCCAGAGCCCAAATTTGCACTGGTGGCAGGCACGCTGACTTTGACCTGCTTGCAGATCGGTTCCATACGTTTGTCCTCCTTGGATCATCCGACGTAAACCTGTTTTTCTCCTGCGTCAGAAGTTCGTTGACGATATTCGCGGCCAGCTCCCCTGACAAGGGGAGCCAAGCCAACGTCAATGGTTTGATAGAGCCGAAACCTGTAGCTCTTAACTTAGTCTAGGACGCGCAGAATCGACGGCTCACCAGCCACACAGTCGAGCTTGCACACGGCGTCAACTGTGCGACGCAGTGTCACTTCGTCAGTCAGGTGGGTTACGAGGCGCAGCTGCTGCAGTTCACCGTCGTAGCCTGGCTCCTTCATCGTGGGCTTCAAATCTTGGTTCACGCCATTAATGGACACACCGTTATCGGCGAATTCCTTAGCGATTGCAGCGAGCACGCCCGGCTTGTCGTGGATGAGGAAGCGTACGGCGAACGCAGCGCGGCTTGCTTCGATCGGAGCCTTGGGCAGGTTGTTGTACATCGGGATGGTCGGACCAGTGCAGCCTTGCGCGATGTGGCGAGCCTCGGTAACCACATCACCGACAACTGCGGAAGCGGTAGGAGCCCCGCCAGCGCCGCGACCGTAGAACATGAGATCGTCAGCAGCTTCAGCCTTGACGAAAATCGCGTTGAACGAGCCGTGCACGGATGCAAGAGGATGCGTGTTCGGAATCAGTGCGGGGTACACGCGTGCAGACACGCCAGCCTCGCTGTTCTCAACCACGGCGAGCAGCTTGATAACTTTGCCTTCAGCAGTCGCAGCGGCAATATCGTCAGCGGTAATACGCGTAATACCTTCGACTGACACATCGTCAATCGTCACGTTGGTATGGAAACCGAGCGTAGCCATAATCGCAGCCTTGTTGGCCGCATCGTAGCCTTCGATGTCGCCGGTCGGATCAGCTTCCGCGTAGCCCTTGGCTTGCGCGTCGCGCAGTACGTCGTCGAACTGCAGACCCTTGGTGGTCATTTCGTCGAGAATATAGTTCGTCGTGCCGTTGACGATACCGAGCATGCTCGTCACTTTGTCGCCGGCCAGCGACTCGCGCAGCGGCAGCAGGAACGGAATCGCACCGCCGACAGCCGCCTCAAAGTAAATGTCGACACCCTTAGCCGCGGCAGCGTTGTAAATCTCAGGACCGTACTTGGCGAGCAGCGCCTTGTTGGCAGTCACTACAGAGGCACCCGACTCAATCGCCGCCATCACGAACGTGCGGGCCACACCGGTACCACCGATCAACTCGATTACGATGTCCGCGTTCGTCGCAACCTTCATCGTATCAGTCGTCAGCAGCGATCGATCGATCCACGGATAATTCACCTCGTCCGGGTTCAAGCAGGCGACGCCGACTAACTCGATCGGCCGGCCAATGCGCGCAGCCAGTTCATCCTTCTGCTCAACGAGCAGACGCGCGGTCTGCGATCCTACGGTTCCCGCGCCCAGAAGTCCTACGCGGATCGGGGTTTCGTTCTGCTGTGCCACCAGGCATCCTTTCCTTAGAAATTCCCTGAACGTCAACAAGGTCAACTGTTATCGTCATAGCGACGATCGCAATACTCCTTTCTCATCCTACGGTCCGAATCCGACACGCCGACAGACAAGAGCCTTAACAAACTCTTGGGTGACACATCGTCAACTACCACTTCCAGCAGGCAGTAGCGTTCCGCAACACTGCACAATACCCCCTCTATCATCGTGCAGTAAAGAAACTTAACAAAATGGTCGACACTAACCGCGCGCATGCCGTAGACTAACCTATAGAGCGATATAGCCGCCCGGCAACGGGGAGCCGCCAACGATGGCGACACGCGATCGACGACGAACGCCGGCATCAGCACAACAGAAAGTAGTATCACGTCGCTCACATGACCCTGCATCGATGCAGAGGGAGGAAAAGAAGAATAATGAAAGAATATATTCAGCGCATGGGTCGCTCGCTCATGCTGCCCGTCGCCTGCTTGCCAGCGGCGGCTCTGTTCGTAGGCGTCGGCAACTGGATTGCCAGCTTTACCGGCGGTGACGTCGTTTCCACGTTCCTGACGACAGCTGGCGGCGCAGTACTCAACAACTTGGGTATTCTGTTCGCGATCGGCTTGGCATTCGGCATGTCGCGCGATCAGCATGGTGCGGCCGCACTGGCTGGTCTCGTCGGCTTCCTCACGCCGATGACGCTGCTCGTACCGGATGCTGCCTCGAAGTTCCTCGGCTACGCGGATGCCGCCGCCATGCAGGAGTCGGCGCTCAACACGTATAACGCGTTCTCAAAGATGAACAACGGCAACGTGTTTATCGGTATTCTTGCCGGTTTGCTTGCCGCTGCTATGTACAACCGGTTCCATCAGGTGAAACTGCCTGCTGCGTTGAGCTTCTTCAGCGGCAAGCGTCTTGTGCCGATTGTCACGGTTGCGCTCATGTCTGTGGTTTCGCTGGTGCTGCTGTTTATTTGGCCGCTCGTGTTCGGCTGGCTGACCGCGTTCGGTGAAGCGATTATGTCGCTCGGCGCAGCTGGTGCTGGCATTTACGGTTTCGCGAACCGCTTGCTGATTCCGACCGGTCTGCATCACGCGCTCAACAACGTGTTCTGGTTCAACATCGCTGGTATCGATGATATTGCGCGCTTCTGGCAGGGTGCCGCCTATCAGGGCGACCCTGTCACCATCGCCGGTTACCACGCAGGCATGTATCAGGCTGGCTTCTTCCCGATCATGATGTTCGGTCTGCCGGCTGGCGCGTTTGCGATCTACAAGAACGCTCGCCCGGAGCGCAAGAAGGCGATCGGCTCGCTCATGCTGGCCGCTGGCGTTGCCGCGTTCTTCACCGGCGTGACTGAGCCGCTTGAGTTCTCGTTCATGTTCGTTGCGTTCCCACTGTACGTGATTCACGCGGTACTGACCGGTATTTCCGTGGCGATTGCAGCTGCAATGGACTGGATGGCCGGCTTCAACTTCTCCGCTGGTTTCGTTGATTTCATCTTAAGTTGGCCGCTCGGCACGAAGCCGTACATGCTGATTGTGCAGGGCCTCGTGTTCGCGGTGATCTACTACTTCGTGTTTGATTTTGCGATCAAGAAGTTCAATCTGATGACTCCGGGACGCGAGCCTGAGGAATCGGACGCGGACGCTGATGTTGCTTCGGCAACGGGCGACGAAAAGTACACGATCCTCGCCACTCGCCTCTACGATGCGCTTGGCGGCAAGGCGAACGTCGTGTCAATTGACAGCTGCACTACTCGCCTGCGTCTCGTGCTCAAGGATGCGAATGCAGTTGATACGGCTGCGATCAAGAAGACCGGCGTGCCGGCTATCAAGCCGATTGACAAGACGAATCTGCAGATCATCGTCGGCACGGATGTTCCGTTCGTGGCTGATGAGATGAATCGTATTGCGAAGGCGGCGGGTTCGAGCCCAAAAGCGTGAAGGCAGCACCCGCTAAGGTAGCTGCCGTCTCACGACCAACCGGCACATCCACCGCGTCTGGCACAACTGTACCGATTGTCGCCCCAGCCGATGGTGCAATCAAACCAATCGAAGAAGTCCCCGATGAGACATTTGCCGCGAAGATTCTCGGCGACGGATTCGCCGTGGTTCCTGCTTCAGCCTCGATTGTTGCGCCAATCTCGGGCACAGTGACAATGGTTGCTAACACGAAGCACGCCGTAGGTATTACGACTCCAGAAGGCGTGGAAGTGCTGGTGCATATCGGCATCGACACGGTCCAGCTTAAGGGAGAACCGTTCACGGTTGCTGTTACCAAGGGTCAGTCGATTACTGCGGGAGCACCGATTGTACAGGTCGATTGGGCTGCGGTTACCGCTGCAGGCAAACCGACCGATGTGATCGTAGCGTTTACTAAGCCCGCCAAGGTCGCAGCTTTGACAATCACAGCCAAGGGCGCGGTTACCGCCGGCTCGCAAATCGGCACGGTTACTACCAAGTAGCCCTCGTCCCGGTTCTCTGTGCAATGGAACAGCCCCTCAGATGAGGGGCTGTTCCATTGCTGAGACATTTCGTAATCCGGTCAACAGTCGGCACCCAGCCGACTGTCAGCCAAGATCGAGATCGAGCAGATCATCAATCGTCTGGCGGCGCATCATCACATGCGCACCGGATTCACTCACCGCTACCACCGCCGGAATCAGCGCTTGATTGTAGTTGCTCGCCATTGTGCGACCGTACGCGCCGGTCACCGGCACCGCGAGCACATCGCCGCGCTGCAAATCAGCCGGAAGTCGATCCTCATGCACAATAATGTCGCCGGATTCACAGTGCATGCCGACTACACGCACGAGCATCGACTCGTCCGAACCGCGTCGATTCGCCAGTCGCACTGTGTAATCCGCCCCGTACAAAGCTGGTCGAATGTTGTCGCTCATGCCACCGTCAACCGACACGTACACGCGCTCATGAATCGGGTTACCAGCTTTGTCAGTCGGCTGATGTCCTTCACCGTCTGCGCTGAGCGTGACATGTTTAATCGTGCCAACGCGATACAGCGTAACCCCAGCTGACGCGACAATCCAACGGCCTGGCTCGAACGAAATCGCTGGCGCAGGCATACCGAGCGCACGGTTAATCGCCGCCACAGACTCGGCCAAACGAGCCAATTCCACGTCGATATCCATCGAGTCTTCGCCGTCCGTGTACGCCACCGAATAGCCGCCACCGAGATCAACCTCAGGCAGCGTGTATGCGTCGGTCGCGTAGAACGTCTTACGCAGCAACATCATACGTTTCGCAGCTTGGATAAATGCGTCCGCATCGTGGATATTCGATCCGATATGCGAGTGAATGCCGACGAGTTCAAGCACGTCTTGATGACGCTGAATCTCCTTGAGCACGGCGAGCGCCGGACCGTCGGCCACAGCGGTCATCGCAGCTGCGAGCGCACGATCGGAGTCTGAAACTTCTTCGCCGCTTAAGTCGTACGGATATTTCACGTCGTAACGCAGGGTGCGTTGCGGCTTGGTCGCAGTCGACTCACCCGCCGCAATATCGTGCGCTTCACCAAGTCGCGCATTGGTTGCGGCCGGTGTCACGTCAGTCAGATTGTCGAGAATAGCGAGCACGCTCGTGTCCGCACCGGCCGGCAGCAACGGCACGCCGAATTTCTGATCTTCGTGCGCGGTCGAAATGTATTCGTGACCGCCAGCGTGAATGCCGGACGTGACGCGCAACATGACGCGCGCACGTTTGCCGAGACGGTGCGCAATCGCAGCGATGCGAGCCGGTTCGTCGGCAGAATCGACGACGATTTTAGCGAATCCCTGTTCGATAGCGAGCGCGATTTCCTCGTCCGACTTATTGTTGCCATGCAAGACGAGGCGACGACCGGGAGCACCGGCGGCGAGCGCAATACGCATCTCCCCCATCGTGCAAGTGTCGACGTACATGCCGGCTGCGAGCACGAGTCGCACGATTTCCTTAGACAGGAACGCCTTGCCCGCGAAACTGACATGCGTAGTGGAATTGTTGAACGCGGTCGCCGCAGCATGCACGAAATGCTTCGCGCGCTGCGCGACTTCATCCGTGTCGATCACGTAGAGCGGTGAGCCGAACTCGTCAAGCAACGATTCGGCCGTACGCCCGTGGAACGTGATTGCACCAGTTTGCGGGTCTACGGCCGTGGCCTGCGGCCAAATAGGAGTAATTGCCATAATGTCTCCTTACATGTCGTGATAACGATTACACTCGTCCGCGTTGCTGTCGCACTGACGAACTGATCTGTTACTTCCCACTGTGCCATATCGGCACGCGCCATGCCGAACCGCGTTCCACTAGACAGCTGCTCGCCATCATCCCAAAATCAGTCATCGTCTAAAAAACGGCAGTCGTCAGCCGAACAGCTCATCGTGGGAACCAGTACGTTGGAAAATGGCCAGATCCTCAGTGGTACACCAGATCAGCAGCCAGTCGCCAGCGTTAGCGACATGACATTCACTGGAACCCTTCCACTCCCCTAACAGCGTGTGCATGTTGTGACGACGCTTCAATTCTTCAATAGATTCGACAGTATTGTCGAGGATGAGTTGCATGACTTCGTCGAGCGGTTTGAGATCAATATGACGCTTCTTAAGCCGCTTGAGATCGCGAATGTACTTAGGTGTAGGTGCAGGTCTGAGCATCAGATTCCCAGACTCTTATACATCTCATCGAGGTTGGCGTACGATGGTCCGCCGTTCTTGATGATCTCCTGCGTTTCGCGGATAGCTTCGCGGCTTTCCTTGTTCGGGTGCTCTGATTCGAAAGTCAATGGAATACTGCGGGTGCGAGCCATCTGCGTCCAGAAGGCACGCGTGGCGGACGCGAGGGTGAGCCCGTATTCTTCGGCTACCTCCGATGCTTGGGCAATCACCTGCTTGCTGGCCCTAATGGCTTTGGATTCTGTCGCGTTTGCCGAAGGCATTGCTGCGGTCATGACAATCCTCCTTGACTACAATGTGCACTGGTGTGGTCAATATTACCACACCAGTGCACATCACGCATACCACCGTACAACAGAACACATCAACAGCCGAAGGCTGTTACAATTTGTCTGGACAGACAGTCCAGTGGACTGTCTGTAGCAGCGAACAGCGATAGCGTCTGTGAGCGTCGCTCAATACAGCAACGGCGCAAGCCGTTACATCTTGTCCGGAAAGGTCACGCCGAGTAGGTCAAGACCTTCGGCGATGACGAGACGCACCGCGTCGTTGAGCTTGAGTCGTGCGGCGGCACGAGCCGGTTCGGGAGCCTTGGCGATACGCAGCGCCTCACGAGCCGCATCGTCGAGCCGCTCCTCAGGATCGGTCAGATCCATCGGCACGACGCGCTCGACGTTGTACCACTTGTGATACGCCGCAGCCAAATCCTCCAAATAGTGCGCCACACGGTGCGGCGCACGCGCATCGCCAGCCAGAGTCAGCAGTGCCGGCCACTGAGCGAGCGCAGCAAGCACTTCACCGTCTGCCTCAGTGTCGAGCAAACTCAAGTCCGCACCCTCATACGTCACGCCAGCGGCGGCCGCATTACGGTCCACATTGCACGAACGCGCGTGCGCATACTGCACGTAGTACACCGGGTTGTCGTTCGAATGCGACGCAAGCAAGTTCAAATCGATATCGACCGGAGAATTGTAATCGGTACGAGCCAGCGAATAACGCGACGCATCCACACCGATCGCTTCGGTCAAATCGTCGATCGTAACGACATTGCCGGCGCGCTTCGACATGCGCACGGCCTTGCCGTCCTTCAGCACGTTGACAAGTTGGCCGATGAGAATCTGCATGTTCTCGCCCGGCTTGTCACCGAACGCGGCGCACATGGCCATCATGCGGCCGATGTAACCGTGGTGGTCGGCGCCGAGCATGTAGATCGCAATGTCAGCTGGGTCAGTTGCACGGTGACGTTTGTTCCAGTAGTACGCGATATCGGCGGCGAAGTACGCAAACTCGCCGTTCGACTTGATGATCACGCGATCCTTGTCGTCACCGTGCTTGGTTGACTCGAACCAAGTCGCGCCGTCCTTTTCGTAAATATCGCCACGCTCGCGCAGCGCTTCGATTGCGCGGTTGACTTCGCCGTCGGTGTACAGACTGTTTTCGTGGAACCACACGTCGAAGTGGACGCGGAAGTCCTTCATGGACTTGCGAATCTCGTCGAACATCATCGGTACGGCGCGCTTGCGGAACTCTTCGCGCTGTTCGGAATCGCCTTCACCGAGCGGATTGCCGTCCTTGTCAAGGCCGCCGTCGACGCGCGGTAGTGCGAGCACGTCGACACCGTCGGCTTCAGCTTGAGCGATCACACGCTCGGCGATTTCGTTGATATACGCGCCTTTGTAGCCGTCGATCGGCGTTTCTTCGCCGTGCGCAGCGGCGACGAGCGACTTGGCGAAACGGTTGATCTGCTCGCCGTGATCGTTGAAGTAGTATTCGCGTACGACTTTGGCACCGTTTGCTTCGAGTACGCGGGCCATCGAATCGCCGACGGCCGCCCAGCGAGTGCCGCCGATGTGAATCGGACCGGTCGGGTTCGCGGACACGAACTCAAGATTGAGGGTTTTGCCGGCCAGATGATTGTTGCGGCCGAACGTGGAAACGCCGGTTTCCTCGTTCATCGGCGCGGTGAGGACTTGATCGACGACAGCTGCAGCGGACGCGGAGTCAAGCGTGATGTTAATAAAGCCTGGGCCGGCGACTTCGACAGACTTGACGCCGTCGGCCGCGGTTAACTCGGCGGCGAACAGCTCAGCCAAGTCGTGAGGCTTCATGCCGGCTTTTTTAGCTAACTGCATGGCGGCGTTGGACGCCCAGTCACCGTGCGCGCGGTCTTTCGGGCGCATAACGGACAACTTGGCGACAGGTGGGATCAGATCTTCAGTGAGGGTGCCGGCTTTGCCGGACGCAACCAGTTCATGGGCAATACGCGAAATCAGTTCGCTCAGGGCTTCAGGACTCATTCTTCCAAGAATACCGGCGAGTCTGACTTCCAGTAGTTCACATCGGCGCTATTCCCCCTTGCTCACACACTATGTAGTGGCAGAAAACGCTCGCTTACGGTCCCCTTAGCGAGCGTTTTCTGCCACTATGCTGTGCGCGCACAGCTGCCACAGCAGCCGTGTCATCGCCGATGCCGTGACTCGATCACGTAATAGCCGCCGTAGCACAGCGCTACGAACGGCACCATTGAATACAAGGTCGGCCGCTGCGACGGGTCGAGTGCCACCAACACCAGCACGCCCAAGCACATCGCGATCGCCAACCACGGCAATATCGGATAACCCGGCGCGCGATATCCCAGATCGTTAACACTATGCCCGCCACGTACCCATTCGCGTCGGAATCGAATATGGCATACTGCCACAGAGAACCACACCACAAGCGTCGCCAATCCAGACACCGACACCAGCACCAAATACACTGTCGACGCCGCAATCACCGAAGAGAGCAACGCCAGTAGCGAGCCGCACATAGAAAACAGCACCGCCCACACTGGTACACCGTGGAAATTCGTTTTCGCAAAACGCGCCGGGATCAAACGCTCTTTTGCCAACGACCACACCATGCGAGAGCACACGTACAGTCCCGAATTCGCTGCCGATAATACAGCCGTCAACACTACGAAATTCATGATGTCACCGGCGAACGGCATACCAATCGACTGAAAAACAAGCACGAACGGACTCGTATCCACACCAGCCTGTTGCCACGGGATAAGCGCGGCCATCACTGCAATCGAACCGATAAAGAACATCGCCAAACGAAATACCGTCGTATGCACGGCTTTCGGAATTGCACGTCCCGGGTCACGCGTTTCGCCAGCAGCCACACCAACAACTTCAGTACCTGAGAACGCAAACACTACCGTCAGTAACGTGGAGAAAATCGGTGCAATGCCGCGAGGTAGCCAGCCGTCAGCCGTGAAATGAGTCAACAGCGGCGGCACACTACTCGCCCGCCCGGCGATCGGAATCACGCCAACAATCGCCAGTAAGCCGATCACAATAAACGCAACAATTGCGAACACTTTAATCGATGCAAACCAAAACTCAGCCTCGCCATAGAGTCGCACCGACAAAATATTGAGCGCGAATACGACCGCAATGAACACAGCCGACCATATCCATGCCGGCGAGTGTGGGAACCAGCGTTGCATCAGCAGTCCGGCCGCTGTGAATTCGGACGCGAGCGCCACCGCCCAGTTGAGCCAGTACAGCACAGCGATTACGAACGCGGTAGCTGGGCCGATGAATCGTTTCGCATACAGGTGGAAGCTGCCAGCGTACGGCATCGCGACCGACAGTTCGCCGAGCGAGACCATCACACAGTAGACGAGTAGTGAACCGATTGTGTACGCGAGAATCGCGCCGAGTGGGCCGGCTTGGTTAATCGTGTAACCTGAGCTGACGAATAGGCCGGTACCGATCACGCCGCCGAGGGAGATCATGGTCAGATGACGTGATTCCATGCGTCGCTCAAGTCCGGTGTGATTGTCACTGAGGCTCGGGTCGGAAGTCTCATCCGCCGTCATTGATGCTCCTTGCCGTGAGTTTGCTCGCGTTCGTATATCAGTTATTCACTCGCCAATCAATCGCCGAGTGAATCATGAACCAACAGTGTACGTGCGGGTATAGGAAAGCCTCCCCGACTCCTGCACCATCAACACGCGGCCGAGTTGCGGAACATCGAAGAGGCTTACACAACAAACGCAGTAACGGCGACTCACTGCACGGCGATCGCGTCAATCTCGACGAGCGCACCCTTAGGAATATTGTTGCCACCGAACGCGACGCGCGCCGGCTTGACCGAGCCGATGAATACTTCCGCGTAGCGAGCGTCAACTTCCTTGAAATCCTCGACGTTCTTCAGGTAAATGGTCGCGCGCACAACGTGCTCAATGCCGGTGCCAGCCGCGTCAAGAATGCACTTGATGTTTTTGAGCGCCTGCGCAGCCTGCTCGCCAGCGGTGTCGCCAGCCAGTTCGCCGGTGGCGGGGTCAATGCCCAGCTGGCCGGATACGAACACGAATCCGTTGGCCTTGACGGCCTGACTGTACGCACCCAGTGCGGCCGGCGCGTATGAAGTTGCAACTTCTTCCATCTTCTCGCTCATGATCGTTACTCCTTATTATTCATCGACACGATTGCCGATATATGGATATGCGTGGCTCGCATGGCCGACGGCTGGCATGTGCAACTGCGGACTGTGCGGACTGTCAACGCTGCTTATTGTACGGTCCGCGTGTCTCGCTGAGCCGCACTCATTCCGTACACTGGACCGCCGACCCATCTTGGCTCTCCTTGCAAGGGGAGCCGATTACTGCTTACTCGTGATCGCTGAGCGCGGCGTCGTAGCGCAGCAGGCCGATCACGAAAATCGGGAACGCGTTGCGGAAATCGAGTACCGACATGCATTCGTTCGCACCGTGCGCGCCGCCGTTCGTAACGAATGTCGGCTGCGGTGCGATTAATCCAGCTTCAGTCAGTTTAACGATCGACTCGGGATCTTCCGGGAACCCCGGTCCGAAGTTAATCGAACGCGGCACGACGCGCGAGTGCGTACCACCGCCAGTCGAGAACGGCTCGGCGTGAATGCCGGTTACGTCGTCGTACGCAGCGACCAACGTAGTCACTTCCCAGTTGTCTTTCGGCACATAGTACGGCTTATCGACGGTGTGATTGAGCATGCGACCGCCAGCCGCTGCGACCGACTGTTCGATCGCAGCCATAATATCGTCCGCAGATTGAGTAACTGCGTATCGAATATCGAACGTGAGTTTGAGTTCGCGGCCGTCGGTTGTCACGACGCCGAGATTGCACGTCGTCTTGCCAGTATCCTCATCCTCAAACGCGAAACCGAATCCATCACCGAACGGCGGGACAATCCAACGATCGAGAGCAGCAAGGAACGCGCGCGCGTCGGCTGATAGCGCAGGATCGTCGTCAGCCGCAAGTTTTTCAGCAAGTACGTGAACCGCGTTCAGTGCGAGCTGCGGTACCGCACCGTGACCGGACCGGCCGATCGCTTTGATACGCACGCGACCGTCGTCCGACGACTCCAACTCAAACGAGCCACCGTCATCGGTACCGGATGCGAGATAGTCAGCGAGCGCACGGATAGCGGCCTCGTTCTTGCCGTTCGCACTGTCCGTCGCGTCTCCAGCAGTACCATCGCCAGCAATGCCGCCGTCACTCAGCCGCGCAACCATGAACGCTTCGCCGGGCACCGCGTTCGGCGCGACGCCAGCCGTAATCGATTCGATCGCCGCCGGCAACGGCAGCGCGCATTCGAACGTAATCTCGCCCTTCTGCGCGTAGTTCACCGGGAATCCGCAGTCCGTAACAAGCGTGCGATACGGTGCGCCATGCTCAGCCACGTAATGTTCCATATCGTGCAGGCCGGTTTCTTCCGCACCGCCGTACATGAGTCGCAGCGTGTGGTCGAGCGTGATGCCTTGCTCGCGCAGGAATCGCATGAGGAAAACCGCGAGCACGCACATGGCTTTATCGTCGTGAACACCACGGCCGACCACGTAACCGTCGCGCTCGTACGGCTGGAATGGCTCGGATAGCCAGCCCGGACCTGCTGGTACGACGTCGGCGTGCGAGAGGATAGCGATGTCGCTGGTGGATGATTTGTCGGCTTCGTTTGCGTACACCGACATCGCGTAGCCGTCGTGATTGACGGAAACGAAACCGTAGTCGGCTGCAGTGGACGCGATTTGCTCGAACATGTCAGCGACACCCTTACCGTATGGCTCGCCCGGTCGCGCGGCGGATGCGTCCGACACTGACGGCACGCTCGCCCAACGAATAAGATCGCGCACGTACTCGTCGCGATGTGCATCGAACCAGTCGAGCGCCTGCGCTTTGAGCTCGCGCTCATGATCGTTCAGCATGTGGAATTCCTTTCCTGCGAACGCCGTTCGCCGATGATTACCGTTATTCCCTTACGCTATCTCACGATAGCGGCGCGTAACGATGCGCACATAACATGCCCGAAATATGACGTTTACCGTAACGCTACTTGTGCGGTCGTACTATCACCGAAACTTTCCGATCACAACAGCGCGGAGAGTGGGAAAGGAGAGGATTATGAACAGCATCACGAGAAGGACTATCACGAAAGTCGCTGCGGCGATCGTAGCAGTCGCAACGCTCGGTTCGATGGCAGCGTGCGGTTCAAGCTCAACAAACGGTAGTACGAGCGGCTCATCCGGCAGCGATATCATCACGTACGGTAATGGCGAACCTGCGAATCCGCTTATTCCAGGTAATACGAACGAACAGAACGGTGCGATGGTCATCAATACCGTTCTGTTCACCGGTTTAGTTACTACTAAACCGGACGGATCGCTGATCAACGAGGACGCTGAAGAAATCAAAGCAAACGACGATAGCTCGCAGTTCGATATCACGTTGAAATCTGGCCTCAAGTTCTCCGACGGCACGCCGATCACGTCTGAGAGCTTTACTAAAGCATGGAGTTACACAGCGAACGCAGCTAACGGACAGCTCAATTCGAGCTTTATGTCAGTGATCGACGGCTACGATGACCTGCAAAAAGATGGACTCAAAGGCGACGAACAATTGCCCGGCCTGACCGTGAAGGACGACACGCATTTCACCGTGAAACTCAACGCGCCATGCTCAATTTTCCCGACCATGCTGGTTTATATGGGCTTCTCACCGTTGCCGGAGAGCTTCTACAAGGACCCCAAAGCGTTCGGCGAAAAGCCAGTGAGTTCCGGCCCTTACAAACTCAAGTCATGGAAGCACAACGACAGTATTGAAGTCGTGCCGAACGAATACTACACGGGCTATTACAAGGCCAAGAATGACGGTATTACGTTCAAGATTTACACCGATCCAAAAGCACAGTACGCGGATGTGCAGGGCGGTAACCTCGACATCACCAGTCAGATTCCAGCTACTGCATTGAAGAATCTGTTGAACGACAAGACAATTCAGGCATACAGCAAGCCCGGTCCGAACCGTATCATGCTTGGTATTCCAACCGATTTGCCTCACTTCTCTGGCGACGAAGGTACGCTGCGACGCAAAGCAATCTCACTGGCAATCAACCGCGAACAAATCTGCTCGAAGATTATGAGCGGACTAGCCAGCCCGGCACAAGACTTCTCGTCGCCAACCATCAACGGTTTCTCTGATTCACTCAAGGGCGCTGACGTACTCAAGTATAACGCTGACGAAGCGAAGAAACTGTGGGCCGAAGCCGACAAAATCTCCAAGTTTGACGGTACGTTCACGATCTCGTACAACGCCGATGCTTCCAGCCTGAAGGAAACGTACGAAGCAGTCGCAAACCAGCTTAAGAACACGCTTGGTATCGATGCGAAAACTAACGCGATTCCAACCAAGCAGGAGTATTTAACCGCACTCAGTGACGATACCCTGCACACGGCGTACAACGATAACTGGGGACCGGATTATCCGTCGCTGGAGAACTATCTCAAGCCGATCTACTCGACCATCGCACGCAATTCTGGATCAAACTACGACAAGTATCTCAACCCGGAGTTCGACTCGCTGCTCGATAAGGCCGCTGCAGCTTCGACCACTGACGAGGCCAACAAGCTATACCAGCAGGCTGAGGAGATTCTGCTCGCCGATCTGCCGTCCGTGCCGATTTACAACATCAACGCACTCGGCGCGACCGTCAAGAATCTCAAGGGACTTGAGTTCAACTGGCAGGGCAACCCGACTCTCGCGTTCATCACCAAGAGCTGACGTCCGAACAGTCATTCAATCAGACAATTAATAAGTAATGTATGAGTAGGGGCGGTCACACCACGAAACTGGTCGTGACCGCCCCTACTCATGCAGTGTACGTTACACATCACGTACAGTACGCCACATCACAACTATCACAGAAAGAACGGAAAAACCAGTACATGAACGCATCATCGTCTCTCTCCCCCGCACCCCGGCCGCTCCTCACCAAATCCGGCACACCAGCACGCACTCTGTGGCGACTCACTCCGGGCATGCCACACATCAATCACGGATCATACGGCGCAGTCCCCGCCGCCATTCTCGACCATCAGCAGCGATTGCGCGAACGCATGGAACAAGCTCCATGCCAGTGGTTCCAAGAACTGCCACCACTGCTTGCTGATGCGCGCGAACGCACCGCCGACCTGCTCGGCGTTGATCGTGCGGCGCTCGCATTCGTGCCGAACGCATCCGCCGGCGCAACAGTCGTATGCGATTCGCTACGTCTCAAGCCCGGCGACGAAATCCTCGTATCCGACATGGGGTACGGCGCGGTCGTCATGGGCGCTGAGCGTCACGCACTGCGTTCCGGGGCAACCATGCGCGTTGTGCACATCCCGATCGATGCGGATGACGATGCGATCGTCGCCGCGTTCGCCGCCGGCATGACCGAACACACGCGACTCGTTATCGTCGACGAAATCACGTCCGCAACAGCTATGCTCTTCCCCGTCGCTCGCATCGTTGCGACCGCTCACGAACGCGGCATTCGCGTACTCGTCGACGGCGCGCACGCACCCGGACTAATTCCCGGCAATCCGATGGAACTCGGCGCTGAATACTGGACCGGTAATCTGCACAAATTCGTGTGTAATCCGCGTGCGACCGCAGTACTCGCCGCCGCACCGTCCGTCGCCGACGAACTGTATCCGCTCATCGACTCGTGGGGACGCGATCTGCCATATCCGCAACGGTTCGACGAGCAAGGAACGGGCGACTATACGGCATGGCTGTGCGCGCCGGTCACGCTCGCATATCTCGAACGCGAGTTTGGCTGGGATCGGATTCGTACATACGCGAATTCGTTGGCTGATTGGGCGCAGCAGCTGATCGCGAATGCGTTTGCAGCGAACGATGCATGTGGTGATGGTTCCACTGTTCGCACAGCAGACGATTATGTGGTTCGACTGGCGAATCCGGCGCCGGCAATGCGACTCGTGCGACTGCCCGAGGGATTGGTTCGTAACGATCAGGATGCGGCAGTGGTACGCCGACAGGTGATTCAACAGTTCGGGTTCGAGGCGACGTTTACGAGTTTCGACGGCGTTGGATACATGCGTTTGTCGGCGTACATTTACAACACTGCGGATGATTATCGCCGTTTTGCGGATGAGATTGTGCCGGTGCTGGTGGCATGGTCGCGCGATCGGTCGCTGCTTGAACGGGGCGCTGACGATCGTCACTAGTTCTCGAGGGCGTTGGCGAGGTCACGCGATGGCAAAACAGCATATTTTTCCATCGCGTGACCGAATTACCTATCACACATCACGCCATACGGTTCTTACCGAACAGTTGCATGAACTGCGGTCCCGTCTGCGCAAGCTCGCGTTCAAAATCATCTTGCCACTCGCCGAACGGCCGCCCAGCCAAACCGTCATTACTAAACCGTTCCTGATCGGTAATCTCAGTCACGCAGAATTTCGGAATACTTAAATTCGTCACCGGACCACTGCGTTCAGCTTCCGCAACGATAAGCGGCGCATTCGCACCACCGAACACGTCAATACTCCAGCCGTCCTCGTCAAGCCACACTGAATACCGATTCTTGATAATCGGCGCGCCACCGCGCATCATAAGCTCAGCTGCGATCCGAGAGTCAATCTCTCGCTCCGCTTCGTATCTCGTGCCGCCAACCGACGGACCTTTAACGGTAACGAACGCATCCTGAAACACGTCGCGGTATTCGCGCAGCACGTCGATCGGATCGAGATCAGCGGTCATGTCGACGCGGACTGCACGAGTCATCAGCCGCACGCGCAACGCATAATTGCCGTCGTGTACGTAGTAATTTTGGATGATGAGCGTCGGCGCATCCCCATCGTCTAGCTCGGCGGGCATATGACGACAGAAAAATCGCCGTTCAAATTCAAAATCGCTGAGAGTATCGCCCATAACCCCAGTGTAACGCCGTGTGTAACCGATGTGTTCCCGTTTTTCATTGGAAACGCTGTTGATTGTGATGTGGTTCCGAATGCAGCTGAACCGCGTCCGAGCCACGATTGATCGGCGTTCGCGTCACATCGGCGTCGCGTTCGGTCCGCCCCACGTGTAAAGTAGTGCGGTATTGGGTCCGTAGCTCAGTGGATAGAGCGTCTGTCTCCGGAACAGAAGGTCGAGGGTTCGATCCCCTTTGGGCCCACCAATCAGGGCTTCATATCGTTGATATGAAGCCCTTTTAGTTATCATTACCGGCCTGTCACCTCCTGAATTGCAGCGCTCAAACACGATTCAGACACGATGACTTCTCTGACGCTTCTGTGACACCATATATCGATATATCAGGATTATGCCTATAAGAGGCTATGGAGCTTTTTGACGCGCATTAGAGTCTTTCCGCGTGGCGGTTTTCGCTCGCTGAGGGTGGCCTAAGCGAGCGTTTTCCGCCACGCCTACTAGTCAGTGGCGGTTTTCGCTCGCTGAGCACCACCTAAGCAGGCGTTTTCCGCCACGCCGATTAGGCCCACGTTTCGGGTTATAGGCCAAAATGTGTGTCTGTTTTGGCTCGCTTTCCTTTGTGGCAGTGGGCGTTTCCCCTGTTCGAGTTGTATGGGCGGGGAACTTGAAGTCGGCCAGAATGTGTGTCCGGAACAGGCTGTGAGGCCTTTCGGGACAACGGTTGAGCGGCTTTCGAGTTGGCGTGGCAGATTGGGTGGATGAACACACCCAGTTGCGCCGTGTGCGGCGAGCCGATGAAACGGAACGGAAGAACAAGCTCGGGGCGGGTCAGGTGGCGGTGCCGGGACGCCGGCTGCGGGAGCTCGCGCACCCAGTCGCGCGACAACAGGGCCCGTGACCTGCGGTGCGGACTGGACTGGCTGTTTTCCAAACGGTCGCAGGCCGAGCACGACCTGCCCTCCCGCACGCTGCGCCGCCGGTGCGAGCTGATGTGGGGCCTGTGGCCGCCGGTGCCCCTGGTGGACGAGGTGCATCACGTGGTGCATGTGGACGGCATTCACCTGCACCGCGACGCCGTGGTGCTGATCGCCATCGCCGACGGGCACGTGATCGGCTGGCAGATCGCCAAAAGCGAACGGTCGGCGGCGTGGCAGAGCCTGATGGCGCGCATCGCGCCACCGGACGTGCTCGTGTGCGACGGCGGGGGCGGCATCATGAAGGCCGCGAAGACC
>NZ_MWWY01000029.1 GCF_002259755.1 Bifidobacterium hapali | reverse complement strand
GATCGAGTTGCGCAGAAGCTCGCACGCGGGCCTCGTGCCCGCCAGGCCCTTCGGACGCGCCGCGTCCCTCGTCTTCCTGAGGTACCGGTCCATCGTGGCCGGGCTCATCGCCATCAATTCGTTGAACGCGAACCCGTCGTACTCGGCAAGCTCGCCACGGGCTCTCAGCGTGGGCAGCCACAGGGGCAGCATCTGCTTGAGGTACTTCGCGCACGGCAGATCCATCATCAGCCACACCCGCACCAGCAGCTCGCGCGACTGCTCCGAATACCGTTTCGGCCGTGTCTTCCTGGCCGCCGGCAGCTCGCGCGGCTGCGTGCCGGCCTCGGTGAGCCTGCGCCTCGCGGTGCTTCTGCCGATCTTCAGCACGGAGCACATCTCGTCGAGGATGCGCCCCTTGTCCTTCTTCGATGCCTTCATGTACTCGTCCCTGAACCTCAGGGTGACCTGCCGCTTCGTCGCCATGCTGATCTTGCCTTCCATACGACAAGCCAAACAGGACCGGTACCGTTCGCGCTCATTTCCGATGAGGCACCACTAGCCATTACGCGCTCAAAAAACGTGAGTCACGTCGGGATGCTGCGCTCAAGGTTGCTGACTTGCTATACTCCGAGAAGTACTCTGTTCAACAGTTCGCTGGTTCCTTCGGTGTGACGCTTACCGATGATGGAAACCATACGTACACTGAAGATTCTGAGAAAATGCAGCAGCTCAAGGCTGACAACAAGATGCCTGCATTCGCTGATCGTCTTGCTGGCTGGATTCCGGATGAAGTAACCATCAAGGGTGATTATGACGCCGAGGATATTCAGGAAGTCAACAAGGCGTTCGAAGAGCAGCGTTCCCACTTCGACCCAGTCAAGGATTATATGCCTGACTACGTGCGCCCGGATGCAACCGACTCTACTACGATCTCGAATAACAACACGCAGATCATGAACACTGCCATTCAGGCAACTGGCAAATGGATGACCAAGGGGGGCATTGACGAAGAGTGGGATGCTTACGTCAAGCAACTGGAAAACCTTGGCTTGAACGATAACGTCAAACTGTGGCAGAAGTGGTACGACACCTACACTAAGTGATCTGTCAAGTGATCTAAAGATCTGGATCGCGAATCAGCTGATTCGATGTCATCAAGACCGGGCCGGACGGGGATTGCCTCGGCATTGCCCCGCCCGGCCCTTGCCATGCCAATCGTTTTCAAAAAAAGGAATTATCAATGTCTGCATCTCGTAAGAACACGGTATCCGTGTCTATGAGCAGCGGCAACTCAGGCGTTGTCGATAATATTAAAGCAGCTAAGAAAGCGCCGTTGGGTGTCAAGCTCGCCCGTCATTTTAAGCGTTACGGTGCATTATGGTTGATGAGCTTGCCTGGTCTGTGCTTCGTAGCCCTGTTTGCATACGTGCCAATGTATGGCCTTCGTCTTGCATTCTTCAACTTCAATCCGCGTGAAGGACTTATGGGTGGCACGTTCGCGGGACTCAAATACTTCAACCAGTTTTTCAAATCAGGCATGTTCATGAACATCCTGACCAACACACTGCGCATCTCGCTGTGGACGCTGGTCATGGGCTTCATTGTGCCGATCATCCTCGCACTGCTCATCAACCAGATCGGCTTTACGAAAATCAAGTCATTTGTACAAACTGTCACGTATCTGCCGCACTTCATCTCGACCGTGGTCATCGTGACCATGATCAACATCTTCCTCTCTCCGAACACTGGTATGATTGGTCGTCTCTTCCCGAACTCCAACTTGCTCGCCGAGGCAAACTTGTTCACACCGATCTACTGGATCACCGAAGTCTGGCAGCATGCCGGCTGGAACTGCATCATCTATCTTGCGGCTCTCTCCTCGGTCGATCTTGCCTTGTATGAGGCTGCAAAAATAGACGGTGCTGGCCGACTCCAACTCATTCGTTACGTTGATATTCCAACGATTCTGCCAACAGTCGGCATCATGCTCATCATGAACATGGGTAACGTGTTGAACGTCGGCTTCGAGAAAGTCTTCCTCATGCAGAACTCGATGAACTTGTCCGCATCCGAAGTCATCTCAACATACACGTACCGCATCGGTATTCTCGGCAACCAGTTCAGCTATGCAACCGCTATCGGCCTATTCAATACGCTCGTTAACTTCTTCTTCCTCGTGATGGCAAACATCATCTCGAAGAAGGCCTCCGACACGAGCATCTTCTAACGCGCGAGTTCAAGGAAAGGTAAGGCAAGTATTATGGCAAGCGCAACATTACAGCCATCTGGTTCCCTCGCGCCGAAAACAAGCGCCGAAGACATTCCGTGGAATCCAAAAGTTCGCCAGCAGCGTACGGTGAGCGACTGGATCGTCGACATTGTGATTTGGGCGCTTTTAACGCTCGCGGTTATCGCAGTTGTGTACCCGATCTGGTTCGTGATTATCGCATCCGTATCGAATCAAACTGCGGTAAATCAAGGACGAGTAACTCTGTGGCCAGTCGGATTCAGCTTCGGTGGTTATGCGAAAGTATTCGCTGACGCGCGTATTTGGACCGGTTACATGAACACGATCGTGTATTCGGTGGTTGGTACCGCGCTCAATATGTTGGTGACGATTCCGCTTTCTTTTGCACTGTCTCGGCGTGAATTTAAGCCTCGGCGTGTGATCCTGTTCCTACTTACGTTCACTATGTTCTTCGCGGGCGGTTTGATCCCAAACTACCTGTTATTTAAGCAGCTTGGCTTGCTCGACAACTGGCTCGTATTTATTCTGCCGACTGCAGTTTCGGTATGGAATGTGATTATTGCACGTTCGTTCTTCGAGACTTCGATTCCTGAAGATTTGCATGATGCGTCTCAGATTGATGGCCTCGGATACTGGGGTTATTTCTTGCGAATTGTGCTGCCGCTGTCTTCTGCGATTATTGCAGTGCTGGCGTTGTACTATTTCGTAGGCCACTGGAACGACTTCTTCACCGGTCTTGTGTACATTCGAGATACTGATAAGTTACCGCTACAGAACGTGTTGCGTTCCATTCTGCTTGCGAACCAGACGGGTATGACTGGTCAGAGTTCGGGCGGTATGGACCTGTTGCAGCAGCGCGAGTTTGCTAACCAGATTAAGTACGGTGTGATTATCGTCTCCACGCTGCCGCTGCTGGTACTCTACCCGTTCCTGCAAAAGTATTTCAACAAGGGCGTAATGATTGGTGCGGTGAAGGGCTGATCCGTTAAGTGGACAGTTCTGTGGACTATCCGTAGGTCCAGCCTGAGCAAGCCGATAGGTGAGCGAAGGCAGCAAACAATTTCGCCGCAAGCAACGCATCAAAGAAGACTTTCCGACGAGCGCAGGGCTGTGACAATATGGTCCGCAGCCCGGAGGCAATGTTGAATCTTCGCGTCAGCCTGAGCGAAGGCCTTAATTGAGCGCTATCTATCTGTTCTCCTTGAGTTACGGCCTTCTGAGGGTCTTTTGGAGGCCGTAAGTCAATGAGAGCGTGCTTTTCCTGCTGAGTTACGGCCTTCTGTGGGTCTTTTGGAGGCTGTAACTCAATGAGAGTGTGTTCTTTCTGCTGAGTTACGGCCTCCTGAGAGCCTTTTGGAGGCCGTAAGTCAATGAGAACGCCTTTCTGCCACAGTCGAGCCCGCAACCCCCATGCTCCTTTTGGCATACGATATAACACATGTTTTGCGATAAAGCCCGTCATATAATATGTGACAACCGTAAGTCATCATTCATCACCAATCCAAAGGAAATAATCATGGCAATACTTCACGGCGTCCAGCTGTTCCGTGACACGGATGGTAATGTCGCCCAGCTTCACGGCATTGGCGTGCAGCGTTTCGGCGACCGCTGGTACGCATACGGCGAAATCAAGCACAACGGCAACCTTTTCCAAGGCGTCGCTTGCTACACCACCACGGATTTCGCAACGTGGCGAAACGAGGGTACGGTCCTATCGGTCGGAGATGAGGGTTCGATCACCGGACCGAAGCGCATTATTGAGCGGCCGAAAGTCATGCGTCGCCCGTCGGACGGCAAATACGTCATGTATCTGCACGTTGACGGCGAAGGTAACTATGGATACGCGCATATCGGTACTGCGATCTCCGACTCGCCGACCGGACCGTTCGAGTTCCTGTCTACGTTCCAGTTCCGTGGCTACGAGTCACGTGACATTGGCGTGTTCCAAGACGAGGATGGCACCGGCTACATTCTGTCGGAAGATCGTCCGCACGGCACGCATATTTACCGCCTGTCTGAGGATTATTTGTCGGTGGTCGAGGATGTGGTCTGTTTGCGCGGCACGAACTACCGATTCGGTTACGAGTCGCCGATTATGGTCAAGCGAGACGGTATCTACTACTGGTTTGGCTCGCAGCTGACCGGCTGGGATTGCAACGATAACATGTATGCGACTGCGACTGACCTGCACGGTCCGTGGAGTGACTGGCAGCCGTTTACGCCGGAGGGTTCGCGCACGTTTGAGTCGCAGTGCGATATTATCGTGCCACTCGACGGGGCGGCTGGAAACACGGCCACGTCCAGCGGCGACACGGCTGACGCAACTGCCGGGCGCGATGACTATCACGCCACGCGGTTCCTATATATCGGCGACCGCTGGAATAACAAGGACCTCGGTAACTCTGAACTCGTCACATTACCAATCGAGATTGGCGACCGTAAGGCGCTACTCGAGTGGCATGATGAGTGGGATAATCAGCTGTAACGTTGCGATTATGTGAGTTGTGTGACGATACGCATCGTTACGATCCTGTGCGTTTGTATGTCCAAGCGTACGGTTGACTGTACAGTCATCTACGCTGCAAACTGCGTAATGAACCGTCGACATCACACACATCACATGATTTGACTGTGCGACTGATCGTACTGCCAGTCGTACGTTGATTATCATACGAGCTGCCGAAGCGCGCGCGGACGGGGTTTTCCTTTTTTACCCATCCGCGCGCTTTTCCATATAAAAGTTACGCGTTGAGTGTGGCCATCGTTGCGATTTGGGGTTGATGATTCAGCTGACAGCACTGGTAACACGCGGCTCGCAATCATCGGACATCGCGGGCCAGACTGTGGTGTCGCTCGTATTGATTTGCGTGCTGCGGACGGAACCGTAGTGTGCTCTCGTCTGTTCGATACGTATGCAGCACACGCTTACGACGGACTACTGTTCGTAAGTATGCCGCTGGCGGCAGGTCAGTATGTAGCAACCGTAACAGCCTTGGGCGAAACTGGCTTGTGGATTGAGAAGAGCGGTCGCCGCCGCGGTGGCACCGATACATTCGTCAACGTACATCGTGCGGAACTATTACGCGCGTAATCTACGATACGCTGGCAGAAATGTACCGCTGAGAGCATGCTCAGCGGTACACTGCTGCCAGTCACCATTCGGAAGGAACGTATCATCATGTCAACAGCAGATTTGCCACAGTATCCGGAACGTCGCATGGTACGAGGTAACGGTATCCACGGTGACGGTGGACCATACGAACGCCTACGTATCGTCGAAGATTCACTATCGATCACAGGTACCATCGATGGTCAAGTACTAGCCAGTCGCGTACGCAACGCTGGCGATAGTAACGTTGCGATCGACGTAACCCTCGACTACTGGAGTGATCCGCACACCGGCGAACAGTCGAACGTCGCTAACGTAGCACTTGAATATCACACACAACCGTGGGCAACTATCGAATACGATGCAGCCAGCAACGGTTACGAATCATCCGAGACAGTCCAGTCGTCGCAGTCTGCTGTACTCGCACAACTAAACGCCATTCGTGACTATCGCAACCCGATTAACATCACGCTCATCATCAACAAAGACGACGAGCTCGTTCGCATTCCCGTTATCGTGCGTGTTGCCATACTTGATACGCCGGTACGTATCAGCGGTAACCGGGGCGCTGAACAACGCGGCGTCGGGGCAACCACTTCAACCGGTGAGATCGGCTGGCGATACTTTGCCGACCCGCAAATCGTCGCGTACGGTGGTAAGTACTATATCTTCCCCACCACCGACGGCTACGCAGATTGGGGTGGCTGGCAAATTCACTGCTTCGCATCCGACGATCTGGTCACATGGGAAGATCGCGGCGTTGTTGTCGATCTCAAAGATCAACATCTCGACGGGTCAGGACGGACAGATATCCTGCCCGACCGCACCAGTTGCGCGTGGGCGCCGGGATTTGCCATTCGCGACGGCAAATTCTATCTGTACTTCTCTGGACATGGCCGCGCTGATCGCACCAATCAAACTAACGTGGCGATCTCCGACCGTATCGACGGCGGTTACGAACTACAGCCGCTCGCTGGTTTCAACCATGATGGCGTGGTCGCTGGTGACATTGACCCGGCCGTATTCGAGGACCCTCGCACTGGAAAATGGTGGATTACGTGGGGACAAAGCCCCGGCATGTATGCTGAACTTGCCGACGACATGATGTCGATTGTGCCCGGCACGATTGTAGAAACCGATGCGACGCGCGGCATTCGCGAGGGGTCGTATCTGCATGCGCGCTGCTATAAGGGCGTGTGGACGTACTATTACACGTATTCGATCGACGACACGAGTAGTGAATGGTATCGCATCGCGTATGCGACCGCGCCGAGCATGGAAGGCGACGGTTCGCAGTGGACGTATCGCGGTGAAATGCTGGTACAGGATGCGTCTAAGGGCATTCGCGGAACTGGACATCACTCGATTCTGCAAGTGCCCGGTACGGACGACTGGTACATCGCGTATCACTGCTTCCTTGACGATGCGATGCGTCCGCGTGGCGTGGATGCGCGGGTTGGCAAGCAGCTGATGAACGGTAACAAGCGCGAGGTGCGTATTGCGAAGTTCACCTATACGCATCCTGATGATGCGGCGATTGCTGCGGGTGAGGTACCGCTGATCAACGCGGTGCCGGTGACGCTCGCGGGGGTGCGTGCGCAGCGGTATGAAGCGTAATGTTGATGGTATCGGGCCGATAGTGTTGTGGCTGGGTTGTGTTGCGGCTGTGCTGTGCGGGAAGGGGAGTTCAATATGGAATGTACCGGCAAAGTGATGGCTGCGTTCGGCGACAGTATTGTTGCAGGGCATTTGTATCAGCAGCGGTCGTGCGCGGATGTGGTCGCCGATGCGGAGGGCATGCGGCTGATCAAGCTTGCCCGCAATGGGGCGACGATATTGCCGAGTGAGTTGAAAAGCGCTGATCTTGGCGGACAGATCATGCTTCAGTGTGACGAAATGCCATCGGACGCGCCAACGCCCGATGTGGTGCTGTTCAACGGTGGCACGAATGATGCGTTTGCTCGCGTACTGTCACGGCTTGGCACGGTTCGCCCGTGGGGTGATGATCGTGGTGGGGCGGGTAGTGACGAAGCAGCTTATGACCCTGACACGTTCGCTGGGTGCTTTGAACTGACTATTCGCGAGTTTCGCCGGCGTTGGCCGAATGCGCGACTTGTGTATTTAGCGGTGGCTAAGCTGAGCGCTCGTCAGTGGCCGATTCAGTTGGCATTGCGTGCGATTGAGCTTGATGCCTGTGCCAAGTGGGGTGTTCGCGTGGCTGATGTGTTCGGCTCAACGGATTTAGATCCGCGTCGTGCGGCTGATCGTGTGGCGTACTCGTTTAATGAGCTTGGCTCCGACGGGTTGCCGGGTACTCCGCAGACCATTACCTATCCGCACCCTGAATCACAACCGAGTGGCACGCATCCTAATTTTCCGTCGATTGAGCGCTTTTATGCACCGGTTATTCGCCGGACTTTGCGTGAGATGTGATGGGAATTTGGGTGAAGCTTGGGGTGTTATGTGTTGTTATGCGTTATGAGACGGCAATTTGCAAACTGAGAGGCAGATTTTCGCCTCTGCAGAGGTCAATTTGCAAAGTGAGAGGCAGTGTTTACGTCCAAATTGTGCTTTGCCCTCCGCATAACGGGTTTTCGGGGGTATAAATTTGGCATGACTCTGCACGCGACTGCCTCTCAGATTGCGAATTGACCCGTGCAAACTTCAAAATCTGCCTCTCAGTTTGCAAATTGCCTAAGCTCGTTAGCTTGCGAGGTGTTATGTGGATTGTTTCTGTGGATTGTTTCTCAATGAGCGTTCATTGATGCAGCAAGGTCACGCGATGGTATTTCGGTGCGTTTTTCCATTGCATGACTGCGTGTTTTCTCACGGGATGGCATGATACCGGTTTCTTACCATCGCGTGAGCTGGATAGGGTGTATTTTTCGGTCACGAGATGGTGCATTCTGCGGATATGCCATCTCATGATGATGTTGTTCACGCGATGGCATAACCTCCTTATTTTCCATCGCGTGCCTCGCTCGCGCCTGCCCCAGTACTGCGTCACGCCACGAGTCACGCTACGGGGCCGTCCAAACCCCTAACCATCAATAGTTTCCGAACACCACCTCACCGATGCTCGGATGGAGAGGTGGTGACGGCCAGAATCCCCGGTACTCAAAGAATGGCCGGGCGGTGATGTTGGCGTGCGAAACCGTGGCACGATGCTAGCGTGTGCGGCGCCATACTTCGTCCAGCGTGACAGCACGCTCGGGCAAGTCGGGCCATGTGTTTAATCCGTCGCCATGTGCGCGGGGCAGTAGGTGTACGTGGAAATGAGGCACCGATTGGGCTTCTGCGAACGAGGTGCTGAGCAGATCCACCCCGTCGAACTCGCAGTCCCCGACCAAGTGGCGTGCGACGCTCTGCGCCAGCTCGATCACCGCCCGCAAGGATTGGGAATCACAGTCGAGGATGTTGACTACATGGCGTTTTGGCACGACCAGAAGGTGGTAGTCGGGCCGATCGTCGATCGACACAAAGCACAATGCCAGTTCTGACTCCTTGACTAGCCGGCATGGTGCATCGCCATGAACGATGTCGCAGAATATGCATTCGCTCATCGTTGATTTCCTCTCTACTTCGAGTGTGGGATGGTGTTGCCGGAGCCGTCCTCTTGCATCTTTTGATTATACTTCTCGGGTGCGGGTGGGTGTGAGTCACGTCGCTGTGTTGCGCCGGTCATTCCTATCATATAGAATCGCAGCGTTGCGATTTTGAAGACAGAGACGTCGAAAACGTCCCTAGGAAAGGAACGAATTGTGTACTCGTTAGGCAAGAATTCCCCAGTCATACCGCCGTATGCAGACACTGCATCTATGCAATCCCAGCTAGGCAATCCGGGAGACGTAACGATACGATTTTCCGACGATCCTTCACGCATGAACTGGCTGCGCCCTGATCATCCCTACGCTGCCGTCTCCACCCCATCCGGCATCGAATCCACCGTCCACATGCTGCGCGATGGCGACACGATTGTCACCACAGTTCAGCTCGGCAATGCCACTAGTAAAACCATTACCACTGCGGTCGGCGACATTGGCATCACACTGCCGCTCGAAGATCGCTACTATGACGAAACCGGCGACGATTATTCCATCGAACATCATTGCAACGCCCACCTGTTCTGTGGCGGCGCTTGCAGTTGGGTACTCGCCCTGCGCATGAGCGGCAAAGCACCACACCTCGGCCTCGTCTTCACTGAAGGCGCGATTGCGGACTACAGCACGAGCCGCGATTTTGTCAAATACAGCAACGACCGCGGTTGCTTCGTGCTTCATCCTGAAGCAATGGAATTCGCTCCCGGTCAAACGCGCACGATCTCATGGACAATCTTCCCATGCGCCTCACGCAAGGATTTCTTCGTGCAAGCTGCCACGCGCAGTCGTTTTATCGACGCACAATGGAATACCACTGTCACATTCCCCGGCAAATCTGTCACGCTCACTATCCGCCCATCGTTCAAGCTCTCGGCAACCGATTCGGTCACGGTCAACGGCATCCCCGCATCTGCCAATAGCGATGGCACGTATACATTCACCTACACGCCAAACGAGGCTGATGTCCATACGCACGACGTCTATCGCGATCGCGTTGGTGAACGCATTTTCACCATCCAAGTCGGCGATCGCACGTTGCGCACGCGTCTGTTCGTCTCCGCGCCGATTGACGAGTTGCTAGCACGACGCACACGGTTCATCGCGCACAATCAGCAGTATCGCGGCACAGATCAGCATCTCAAGGGCGCATATTTGCCGTATGATAACGAAGATGGTCGTCAGTATTACTATGCTGGCGACGACAAGGGCAATGTGATCAACGACTATAACGCCGGCCGCGAACGTGTTGGTATGGGACTGCTGATCGCTGCGTACTTGCGCGCGCTTGATCGTGGTGTGATTTCGGACGGCAGCGGCGACGATCTGTCTGATATCTTTCGTGCATTCCGCGGTGACGAACCGACTGCCAGTTTGCGCGACGAACTTGCCGACAGCCTACGTGACTACCGCGCGTTCGTCGAGCGCGAGATTGTCGATACGACGACGGGTGAAGTCTTCAATGACGCGCCGCGCGACAACTCATATCGTCGCCTGTATAACGCGCCGTGGTTTGCCACGTTGTATGTCGAGCTGTACCGATTGAGCGGCGATGTGGAGGATTTGCGGATCGCATGTCGCATTATTCGCTGGTTCTACGAGCAGGGTTCGTTCCGGTTCTATCCGATCGAACTGCCGGTTCTCGCGTTGTGCGACGAGCTGAACGCGGCCGGCGAGGTTGCGTTACGTGACGAGATGCGCGACCTGTTCGTTCGTCACGCGCGCGAGTTGGCGTCGCTTGGATTGCACTATCCGAAGCATGAGGTCAATTACGAGCAGTCGATTGTCGCTCCAGCCACGAGCGTGATATTGCAGACGGCTGCGTTAACCGGCGACCGAGAGCTGCTGCGTGCTGGATTTGAGCAGTTGCATGTCCTCGATCAGTTCAACGGATGCCAGCCAGACGCGTATCTTCACGAAGTTGCGATTCGTCACTGGGATGGTTTCTGGTTCGGCAAACTCAAGGAATACGGTGACACGTTCCCGCATTATTGGAGCGGTTTGACCGGTAATCTGTTCGATTTGGCGGCGAAACTGCTCTCGTCTAGCAAGTTTGCGGATGACGATGCGGCTGGAGCTGCTCTGACTGAGGTGCGTGGGGATAACGATACTGAGTTTGACGGCGTTACTGCTGTCGAGGATACAGTTTCGGACGAACGTGACGCAACGGTTACTGCCTACCGCAGTCGCGCAATCGCATCTCATCGCGCACTACTACAGATGTTCTTCCCTGAAGGTACGGCTTCGTGCGCGTACGTATTCCCGTTCTCTGTGAACGGCGAACGCACGCATGTTGCTGATCCGATGGCGAATGATCAGGATTGGGCACTATATTTTATGGTGCGGCACATGCTGGAAGCTGAGCAGTCGGCGAAATAGAACACGAGTAAAACAAAGGAGTTGTTCATGACAAGCGATACCAATACGTGTACTAATCTGCCCGCCGCGTTCGCGCAGCGTATCGCTGCGCAGGGCAGCATGCTGTACGGCGGCGACTACAATCCCGAGCAGTGGCCGGAAGAGGTTTGGCATGAGGACATGCGCCTGTTCAAGCAAGCGGGTATCAACGAGGTCACGCTCAACGTGTTCTCGTGGGCACAATTACAGCCGAGCGAGGACGAGTACGACTTCAGCAAGCTCGACCGCATCGTGGACACCGTCTCCAAGTCCGGCATGTCGATCGTGATGGCCACCTCCACCGGTGCGTTGCCCGCGTGGATGGCACTGCGTCACCCCGACGTCAACCGTGTTGACGAAAAGGGTCGTAAAATGCGCCACCGCGAACGTCACAACGCTTGCATCAACAGTCCGACCTTCCGTAAGTATTCGGTTGCGCTCGCCGGTAAACTCGCCGAACGATACGGCAGTCTGCCCAATCTCGTCGCATGGCATGTCGGCAACGAATACGGTGGCATGTGCTGGTGTGATACGTGCGCGAAAGCGTTCCGCGTTTGGCTGGAACGCCGTTATGGCACGATTGAGGCAGTGAACGAGGCGTGGAACAGCGCGTTCTGGAGCCACACGTACCACAGCTTTGACGAGATCCTCCCGCCGAACGAGTTGGGTGACATGACCAGTTGGGGCGGCAAGGCGATCCTCGGCGGATATTCGCTCGACTACCAGCGGTTCTACGGCGAGTGCGTGCTCGACTCGTACAACGAGGAGAAGGCGGCGATCCGCGCGTTCGACTCGGTCAACCCGGTGACGACGAACATGATGGGCACGTTCCCGACGTACGACTACTTCCGTTGGCGCTCCGGCTTCGGCGGGGCGAGCGTTGGTGAGGCTGCTGACGGTGCTGCGGTGCCCAGCGGCGTGGACATCGTGTCGTGGGATTCCTACCCGCGCCCGACTACGCCGCCTGCGAATGTGGCCTTCTGCCATGAGCTTATGCGCGGCGTGGGTGGCGGTGGCCCGTGGATGCTCATGGAGCAGACGCCGAGCCGTCAGAACTGGATGGCGTACAACACGCAGAAACGACCCGGTCAGATGCGCGAACTGAGTTGGCAGGCGGTGGCGCACGGCGCGGACACGGTGCAGTTCTTCCAGCTGCGTCAGAACCGGTCCGGCTGTGAGAAATTCCACGGCGCGGTAATCAGTTCGGATGGTACGAACCGTACGCGCGCGTTCCGCGAGTGCGCCGAGTTGGGCGCAGAATTGGGGCGCGTGTCTGGTCGGATTCTCGGCAGCCGCATGGCGCCGGCTCGCGTGGCACTGATCTTCGACTGGCCGTCGCGCTGGGCGATCGGCCTGTCCGCGGGTCCAACGATCTCTATGGATTACGTGGCCGAAGTGCAGCGCTGGTATACGGAACTGCATCGTCGCAACGTTGCGGTTGATATCATCAGTTCGTACGATGCGATCGACCAGTATGACGTGGTGCTCGCACCTTGCCTGTACATGATGTCGGACGAGGTGATCACGCGGCTGCGTGCATTCGTAACCGGCGGCGGCCGACTGCTGCTTACGCCGTTAAGCGCGCTGACCGATGAGCATGACAGCCTCTACCAAGGTGAGATTCCGGTGCCGCTGCGTGATCTGACCGGCGTGTGGGCGGAGGAAACCGACGCGCTTGACCCAGAGCAAACTGTGGTGCCGTTGCGATTTGCGGACTACACTGAGGAATCAGCCGCTGTTGCACATGAGCTGAATAAGGTCGCGAGCCCGCATGGTCGCGTGTTGTTCGACGTGCTTGAACCTGATGAAGGCACACAGGTGCTCGCTACTTACGGTAGTGAATACTATGTTGGTACGCCCGCTTTCACGTTCCGTCCGAGCGCGGGCAATGGCGGTGTTTTCTATGCTGCGACGTTCCCGGACGATGCGGCCATGCCGTTATTCGTTGATGCAGTGCTTGCCGGTACTGGCATCGCTGGCCTGACTGACTCGCCGTTGGTCGGCACGGTCGATCAGCCAGCTGAGGTCTGCGGTTGTTCGGATGCTGATGCTTCGGATGATCGCGGTTCCGGTCGGACGGTCACGCTTGAGGTCACACGGCGTATCGCAGACGACGGCACGACGTTCACGTTCGTGCTTAATCCGGCGAATGAGCGTGTTCGCGTTGATTTGCCGGGTGAACTCGCTGGGCATGATCTACTGTCTGACGAGGATGTAGCCGCTGGTCCGCGCATGCTCGAGCCTTTTGCTGTGCTGGTTCTTGAAACCAAGACAGCTGCCTGAACGTGCGACGTGTGATGTTGCCGGATGAAGGTCCGCAGACATGCGTTGCATGCATTGTGTGATATTGCGGCGGAGAGAGTTTCGTTTTCCGCCGGAATGTCACACAAATCGGCCTAATTCTGTGACTTTCCGGCGGATATTAGTGAACTTTCCGCCGAAATATCACAGAAATTGCCCTAATTCTGTGACTTTCCGGCGGAAATCAGTGAACTTTCCGCCGGAATATCACACTGCACCATCACGCATCTGCGCTGGAAGAACAACGTAGTCGCGCACGTTGCTGTGCGATAGCGACGACATACATAGACAATGCAAAAAGGATACATAATAATGTCAGTTATATTGAACGGATCATCCCATGTGGTTTGGCGCGACGAGACTGTGTCGCAGACTCCCGTAGCAGTGACATATGCAATTGAAGATTTGACGCATGATGTGCGTACGGTGTGCGATCAGTTGGGCGATGTGAATGGTTCAGACTCACATTCGCCGGCCGAGATCGTGGTTCGCTATGATCGCTCACTGGCTGTAGAACAGTATCAAGTGACGGTTGATTCGGTTGCCAACGAGGTGATCGTTGCTGGTGCGGACGATTTGGGTTGTGTTTACGGTTTGTATGCGATCAGCCGCGAATGGCTTGGATTTGAAGATTTCTGGTTCTGGAATGATCAGCGGCCCGACTATGCTCACATGATCGAATTGCCAGATGACGCGCAACTCGAATCGAAGCCGGCTGCTGTACGCTACCGCGGTTGGTTCGTGAACGATGAAATACTCCTCATGGAGTGGAATATTCGCAACGATAACGAATTGACGTGGCGTATGGTATTCGCAACGTTGCTTCGTTGCGGAGGCAATCTTGTTATCCCCGGCTCTGGTCAGAATGAGGAACCACATTGGGGCCTCGCCCATCGCATGGGCTTGTACGTGAATCAACATCACGCGACTCCGCTCGGCGCGCGACTGTTTTCGGAAGCATATCCCGGAGTCAAGCCACGCTGGCCTGAAGATCGCGACAAATACGAAGCATTGTGGAGCGAAGCGATTTCGCAACGTTGCGCATCGGCTGATGATCCGAAAGTAGTCTGGACAATCGGCTTGCGAGGCAACTCTGACGGTGCATTCTGGAACGATGACCAGCGTTACAAAACCGATGAAGACCGTGGCCGAGTATTGTCTGAAGCAATGCGAGATGAATACGATCTCATCCGTGCCGCCGATCCCAACGCTCCGATCAGTACATATCTGTATTCTGAAGCGCTCGAACTGTACCGCAAGGGTCTGCTCACCTTCCCTGATGATGTGATCAAAATTTGGGCTGATAACGGTTACGGTCGCATGATGGTACGTCGTAACGGTAACTGGGACCCGCGCGAACCAGCCATGCCGCGTCGTGATGATCCCGCTGCTCGACCTGGCGCAAACGGTATCTACTATCACGTCTCGTTCTATGATCTGCAAGCAGCCAACCACATCACGCCGATGCCCGAATCACCCGACGAAGTCACTCGTGAACTCGGTGAGGTATTAGCTAACGGTGGAGACTCGCTGTGGATTATCAACTGCTCGAACGTGAAACCGCACACAGTTGCGCTTGATCTTGTCGCACGACTGTGGCGTGATGGTCGATTGAATAGTAGTAATTGTACCGTTATACAGTCTGATCAGACTGGTGCCAACGATATTCCCGGACAAGTTGACGCATTTCTGGTCGATTATTGTTGTCGATACTATGGCGAGCAGTCTGCGCAATCTGTTGCACGTCTGTGGCGCGAGTACTGGGATGCTGCCGAACCATTCGGTGACGCATGGGACCAGCGTTGCGGCGAACAGTTCTACGTATACATGCCGCGCATGATTGCTACGCACTACCTGTCGGGCGATCACGGTGAGGAAGACGATCTCAAATGGCTGGTGCGCGGTTCGTTTACTGAGCAGATTGCAACGGTGCAACGCATCGCTGACGCCGCACTGTCTCGTTATGCGCAACTCGCGCGCGACTGCGAACGTGCCGCACTCGATGCTGAAGATCGTGGCGATATACATGCTGCGCGACTTATTCGTGACTCGATCGGATTGGCTGCACAGATTTATCGCGAATGTGCACAGGGCACGACGTTACTGTGCACGGCAGTCAACGAGGCGCTCGCAGATGACTTCCTGCACGCGTTCTACCACGCAGGACTTGCGCGAGAACGGTTCACGGCTGGCGACAAGGCGATGCGTAACCGTGAGCATGGCGTGTGGATAGGCTACTGGGCCAACGATTGCGAGGTTGACGTAAAATTTTCGGCGCAAGTGTGTGCGGCTCTCATGGCTTACTTACGTAATCGCGGTGACGGCCCGCATTATTACCGCTGGCAACATGTGTTTAACTATGCCGAGCAGTGGCGCGATGTGATTGTGATGCTTAACGTGAAGAATCACGAGAGCGACGACGAGATTTTCCAAGCGATGAAACGCGCGTGGCAGAAATAGCTCGCTGAGCATGCTCTTAGCGAGCAAAAACCGCCACTCGTGATGGTGCGTGGCAGAAAACGCTCGCTTATGAGCCTCTCAGTGAGCGAAATCTGCCACGCACCGATGCTCGCCGATGTACCGATGCGCACCGCACGCACTGACGTGCGTTGCCGCGCACTGTCACGCACTGTGCGGTGGTGATAATGGGCTTGCGGATGGTGTCGTAGGAGGCGTAACAGTGTGAGAAGGAGTTGCTTTGTGATTGCTTTTTGTATCGATACGGAGACATCGAGGAATAGTGATACCGGTAAATAGATACTGAAAACGTTGCTATTGTAAGGGACTCACCGAAGCGATCGTATAGTTGTGGTTTGTGTGTCAGCCGGTAGTATATGTATCGGTACATAAATCAATCATTGACCGTTACCTGTCGTTGGCATGCGGGCGAATGCCTCTTATGAGCTGACCGAAGCAAGCTAATCGACTACGCGGAACAACCAAAGGGGTTTGATATGACTGACAAGCTTGTTGCGACCCTTAACAAAAACGGTGTACGCAAAATCAGCACCGATTTGTGGGGTATTTTCTTCGAAGACATCAGCTATTCGGGCGATGGTGGCTTGAATAGTGAGCTCGTGCAGAATGGCGCGTTTGAATACAATCGTGCTGATCAGCCCGACTGGAGCAACTACACTGCATGGCGCAAGATAGTGCCGTCCGGCTCGTTCGCGGCGTTCGGCGTGCGCGAAAGCGAACCAGTAGCAATCGAGAATCCGCATTACGCAGTCGCTGAAATCGGCTCAGTTGAAGGCGGTGCTCCCGCTCTCGAAAACCTCGGCTTCGACGGCATGGTATTCCGTGCTGGCGAAACCTATCATGTCTCCGTATGGACTCGTGCTCACGGCGAACAGTTACCGTTACACGTCTCCCTGATCGGCGACGACGGTAAGCCGCTCGCTGGAGCAACCCTGACCGCGCCCGCATCTCGCGCCGGCGGTGACTGGGCATGGTTGGAAGAATCCCTCACCATCCCCGCATCGGCTGATACAACCAGCGATCAACCTAAGCCGGTCGTTGCCACGCAAGGTACGTTGCGTATCAGCTTCCCGCAATCCGGCGTTATTGATCTCGATTTCGTAAGCTGTGAGCCAGCCACCACGTATAACGGTCTCGAACACTTCCGTCCAGACCTCGTCAAGGCGCTCGCTGACTTGCATCCGCGGTTTATGCGCTTCCCGGGCGGCTGCATCACGCATGGCCTGGGCATGAGCAACATGTACCACTGGGATCGCACCATCGGCGACGTCGAGCACCGTCCGCACAACTTCAACTTGTGGGGCTACCACCAGTCGTTCCGCATCGGCTTCTACGAGTACTTCCGCCTGTGCGAGACCATCGGCGCCAAGCCCTTGCCGGTGCTGCCGGCCGGCGTGAGCTGCCAGAACACGAGTCAAGGACCGGTGCCGGTTGCACAGGAAGACATGCCTGCATACATCGATGAAGTCCTTGGTTTGATTGATTTCTGCAACGCGGACCCAGCTACAAACCCGTGGGCGGCCAAGCGTGCCGAGATGGGTCATCCAGAACCGTTTGGCCTTGAATACTTGGGTATCGGTAACGAAGATCTGATCGATGATGTGTTTAAGGATCGCTTCCAGCAGATTTTCGACGCAGTCAAGGCCGCGCATCCTGAGATCACGGTTGTTGGTACGGTTGGCCCTGCGCCGTCTGGCCAAGATTACGAGCAGGGTTGGGCGTACGCGCGCCAGGCGAACATTCCGATCGTTGACGAGCACTCGTATCAAGCGCCGAGCTGGTGGTTCCACAACCTCGACCACTACGACAACGCCGACCGCAAGGGACCGAAAGTCTACCTCGGTGAATACGGTTCGTGGGGCACGGGCCTGATCAACGGCTTGTCTGAAGCCGCGTTCATGGGTCGTATGGAGCTCAATGGCGATGTGGTGCACATGGCATCCTACGCGCCGCTGTTCGCCAAGAACGGTCACCACAGCTGGAACCCTGACTTGATCTACTTCGACAACGAGCGCACGTATTTGCCGTACAGCTACTGGGTGCAGCGCATGTATGCGACTACTACTGCTGATACTGCGTGGCCGGTTGCGGTCACTGGCCCGACCACGTTCCGTCGCGATCTGCCAACTGCGATTCATCTGCGGCTGAGCGGTGGTGCGCACGCTGATTTTGCAGACTTCTCGATTGAGACTGCGGATGGCACGCACGTTGATCTGCCGAGTGTGAGCTACCGTGGCAATGGTCCGCTTGATTTGAACGTTAATCTGGATGCTGAAGCGTACACGATTCGTGCGAAAGTCACGTACTTTACCGGTATGTGGGGTGTACAGATTGAGTCCGGCGATGTTACCGGTAAAAACTTCAACAAGACTTCGCTCGGCCGTGGATTCGGCCTCGGTCTTGTGCGTGATGGCGGCGGCTACAATATCGGCGGTACGGAAACGTCAATGGATGCGGTGCGTCCTGGCACGGTATGGGATGTACAGATTGACGTTGCTGATCGCGGTCAGTCAATGACGCTGTATATTAACGGTACACAAGTAGCTGAAGGTCACGAGAACCCGGATGAACCGCGTCGCACGGTGACAGTATCGCGCGACGCCGCTGCCGGTGTCACTTACGTGCGTATTGTCAACGCGCTGCCGGATGCGGTTGACGTTGATTTGACGCAGGTGCTTGACGAGCTTGGCGTAACTGCGGAGTCTCGTGCAACGGTCACTGCTGAAGTGCTCTCCGGCGACGATCCGTACGCTGGACAGGACAAGGTTGGTACTGCGTCGCCTACTACGCCGACGACTGCCGACGTCAGTCTCGTGAACGGTACATATGAGGCTCCGGCGTGGTCGTTTACTACGCTGGCGATTAAGTAAGTAGCAGCTGCTGCCATCATCTCGGTGTTCTAACAGCTGGGCTGTCTAGACGGGTTGTTCTGTCGTGTAGACAGCAGGTCGTCCCGTCGTACCGATGACTGTCCGCGCCGTCGTGTTTGGGGTGACTGCATCGTTGTCTGAGTGGCGGTTTTTGCTCACTGAGCGCGTCTCAGTGAGCAAAAACCGCCACTGCAGTCTGTGCGTGGCAGAAAACGCTCGCTGACCTATAGCTCAGCGAGCGTTTTCTGCCACGCGGGATAATGGATAGCTGGCTCGGTGCCTACTCAGGGGAAGGGAGCAGGAGACGAGCGAGAGTTGTAAGGAGTATGTGTTGACTGATCGTCAGGATGGAAGTAAGAACCTGCAATCCTCCAATAGCCACACCAGCAGCACCAGTGCGGCCCTGCGTGCTGCGGCTGCTGCGCCTGAACCACGCAAAATTACGATGAAGCAGGCCATCGGTTTCGGTATTGGTGATTTCTACGGTGGCGGTCAGCTCACCCTCATCGCTACATATCTGTCACTGTTCTGGACTCGATTCTGTGGCATGTCTATCGGTACATCGCAGACAGTGATTGGTTTAAGCGCATTCATCAGCGCTGTCGCGGCACTGCTGTTTGGTGTCGCTGACGATAATCTGTACCGATACAGTATTGGCCGCCGATTCGGTCGTCGTCGACTACTTCTCCTCATTACAGCACCGCTCATTCTGTTCGGCATTTTCTTGTGGATACCCGGCCAACCGCTCGCCGTGTACGCAGCAGCCTACGTGCTGTGGGTCGTACTCGCGCAACTGTTTCAAACCGCATACAATCCGTTACCCGGCGAAATGACCCCCGACTTCACCAGTCGCACCAAACTATCCACCGTTCGTCTGTTCATCTCTACCGGTTCGGGAACGATCGTTCCGCTCGTTGGCGGTGCCGCCATTGCCATCGCTGGTGAAAACAGTCCAACCGGATACATGACGTTCATCATCGCAACGACGATCCTGTTCTCACTTGCCGTGTTCGCTAGCTGGCACAGCACATGGGAAATGACCCCCGAACAGGCAGGTTTCGGAGCGTATGCGCGCGGTGAAATCCACGAAGCTCGCATCGGTGCGATTGGCTGGATGCGTCGCGCTGGCAAAGTTATGCGAGAATATGCAAGCACATTGCGCGTTGCTGAATTCCGTAAACACTTGACAATCTACCTACTTGTACAAATGTCAATGGACGTGTTCGGTCAGGTTTTCGTGTTTTTCGTCGTCTACGACTGGAATCGTACGGCAGCATTCGCATCGTTGCTACTTGGTTGCACAGCCATATCGCTACCACTTATGCCACTATTTGGTTTCGGCGTGAATCGACTCGGTCCGCGACGCATGTACGCAATCAACTACGCGGGTTGCGCAGTAGGCGTCATCTGGATGCTTGTTGCATGGCTATTGGCTAGCTCGTCTGTGCTGTCGTCGGTTGCATGGACAGTGTTTGCGGTAGCTGGATCGTTGTGGTTCTTCGCATTCAAGGCGATGTGTGGCTACTTACCGTGGGCTGTGTTTCCGTATATCGCGGATATTGACCAGCTGGTCACGCGCCGCTACCGGTCGGCTACGTTTGCGGGTTTGCAAGCATCGCTGCGGCAGCTGTGTTCCGGTATCGGTACAATCGGCGTGGGAGTAGTGCTTGCGACGGTTGGTTTCGATGCGACGCGAGCGACGCAGACGACGGCTGCGCGGATAGGCTTGGGCGCGGTATTACTCGGTACGTTCGGTGTTGCGATGATGATCTGTTGGATAGTATCTGCGCATTTGATCATCGATAAACGCACCGATGCGATTGTGCTGCGTGAGATTGATCGACTGCGCAACGGTGGAAGCAAGGCTGACGTCAATCCTGAGACTAAGCGCACTGTCGAATCTCTCACGGGCATACCTTACGAGCAGTGCTGGTAGCAGGTATCCTTCGTCCTTATCCTGCCGTAGTGGCATATCTGCGTGCCTGCGTCCTCATCCTTCTGCGTGGCGGTTTTTGCTCACTGAGCGACTCTCAGTGAGCAAAAACCGCCACGCAGCCGCACAGCGATGCCGGGTTGACACGATTGAACAGATTATGGCGTACAGTGATGAACAGTAAATGAATCCTGTGGCACGGTTGGATGCCGTTTACACCCGAGCGAAGGATGGGAATTATGGTCACGATGAGCGATGTCGCCAAAGCTGCCGGCGTCTCCCGCGCCACTGTATCGTACGCATTGCGTGGCGACCCGCGTATCACTGAATCCACTGCGAAGAAAATCCGCGAAGTAGCTGCCAGTTTGCACTACAACGCGAACCTGTCCGCGCGATCGCTGAGATCTGGCCGTACCGGCATCATCGGCGTTGCGATTTTCGAGCTCGACCGACCGTATCCGTCCGAAATGAGCGCAGCGATGTCGCGCGAAATAGCACGTCGAGGCTATCAAGCGATCGTCCAGCAGACATCCAGTTCAAAAGATAACGAAATCGCAATTTTGCAAAAAGTCACGAGCCAGCTGTGTGATGGCATGATTTTCAGTCCGGCTCAAGTTGCTGACGAGGAGTTGCGCGCACTGTCACATGGCAAACCGATGGTATTACTCGACGATATTTCACCGGACCCAGTTTTCGATTCAGTGAATACGGCGTGTGAAGACGGTGCGTTTACAGCTGTGCGCCATCTCATCAACATTGGGTGCAAACACATCGTTGCGATTGGTCCATCGTACGAGATGCTGGTGGAAGATCGCATGGCTACCAGTGTGGTTGGCCGACGTCTGCTCGGATGCTTGCGCGCGTTTGAACAATCCGATATTGAGGTTGGTCCGAGTAATTTCCTGCATTTACCGAAGTGGGACCCGGAACCGTCGCGTGCAGCGGCTCGCGCAATGCTTGAATCTGCGCGATATCAGGGCGTCGATGGCGTGTTTTGTTTTACCGATACAATCGCATTGAGTTTTATGCGTGGACTAGCGGACTGCGGCGTGCGCGTACCTGATGATATTGCGATGATTGGATTCGACGGTATCTCAGACAGCGAGTATTCAGTGCCATCACTATCGACGATTCGCACCAATCTGGATGATCTGGCTCACAAAACAGTTGATTTGTTGATTCGCCATATCGAAAATGAAGGTGACGACGGCGCTCCACAGAGGCTTACTGCTGACTACGAGCTCATCATGCGTGAATCCACACGTCGTCGCTGATAAGGTGAGGTGTGAATGTAGGGTCTCTCACGCTTGGGTTGGGGCATGCGATGGAATTGACTCGTTACAATCCATCGCGTGAGTATTCGTGTGTGATATTGCGGCGGAGTTATGACATTTTCCGCCGGAATCTCACAGGAATCCGCCCAATTCTGTGATATTGCGGCGGAAATTAACCTGACCTCCGCCGCAATATCACAATAAACGTGCTGTAATGTGATATTCCGAGGGTATCGTGCGAGCTGATTGTGATATTGGTTCTCGAAGATGATTGTGAATCAGTTAAAAGTTGTTACGTTATTGCAAGTATTGAATAAAACTGGTAAAAATGTCATCTTTATTCAGTAAAAAGTGATTCTATTGAATAAAAATGACATTTATGTCACTATAATTCAATAGAATTGGTGGCAAATCAATCGAACATACGCGGCGAGTGTATTGCCATTGATTACAGGCTATACAAAAAGGGTTGTGTAAAAGGCTAGGCAGGGAAGGAAGATCGATGAAGCTTATTGCTCGGGATATGTATCTAGATAGGTTGATTGCACGGATGGATAATGGCATGATCAAGGTGATTACTGGTGCAAGGCGTTGTGGTAAAACCTTTTTGCTGTTTGATCTGTTTGAGGATTATCTTCGTAGTCAAGGTGTGGATGATGAACAGATTATTGAAGTGTCGCTTGATGATCTCGCGTATGAGCAGTATCGTGACCCGGTTCGCCTTGCTGAGTATGTGACGTCTCGGATAACTGGTAGTCGGCAATACTATGTGTTATTGGACGAAGTGCAGTATGCTATTTCCGATCAGGAACTACACGGCGATAAACCCCCGCGTTTGTATGGTGTGCTGAATGGATTGTTGCGTAAACATAATGTGGATGTGTACGTTACAGGCAGTAATTCAAAGATGTTGTCCACTGATGTAATGACTCAATTTCGTGGACGTGGCGATGAGGTACGTGTTCGTCCGCTTTCTTTTGCTGAATTTATGCAAGTGTATGATGGCGATGTACAACATGGGTGGGCAGAATATGTGGTGTATGGTGGTATGCCGTTGATGGTGTCCATGCGCACGGATGAGCAGAAAACTCGGTATTTGGAGAGCCTGTTTGTTGAAACGTATGTGAAGGATATTATGGCTCGTAATCGGCTTCGTAGATCGCAGGAGCTTGATGGTCTCGTTGATGTGCTTGCCTCGTCTATTGGTGCTTTATCGAATCCAGCAAAAATCAAGGCTGCTTTTGATAGTGTGCTGCATTCGAAAATTAGTGTGAACACGATCTCGCAGTACATTGAATATCTTGAAGATGCCTTCATTATTGAAGAAACGCGGCGGTTTAATGTGAAAGGTCGTAAGTATATCGGCAGTCCTAAGAAATATTATTTTGAAGATGTTGGCCTGCGTAATGCTCGGCTTGGATTTCGTCAAGTTGAGCAGACGCACATTATGGAAAATATCGTATATAACGAGCTGCGTGCGCGTGGATACAACGTAGATATTGGTGTGGTCGAACAGCGAGGGCAGCGTGATGGCAGAAGTTATCGTAAACAACTTGAGATTGATTTCGTAGCGAATCTGGGTAGTCAACGGTATTACATACAATCGGCGTATCAATTGCCGACTGAAGAGAAAGTTGCACAGGAAAAGGCGTCCTTATTAGGCGTAGATGACGGATTTAAGAAAATCGTGTTAGTTCGAGATGTTATGAAGCCTATGTATGACGAGCATGGCATTTTAACGATGAGTGTGTACGATTTTTTGCTCAACTCTCAAAGCCTTGCAATGTGGTAATGTTCAGTTATTTTGATAACAGAAGAGATATTGAGATATCACAATAAACTGTGCCGGTTGGAGCATACGCGGTGCGAACAGTGTAAGTTGGCAACCGTACGCGTCGACGAACGCTGTGGATAGATTCTGCGTGTAGCGCGGTGAGATTCGAAGGCATACTGCATTGTATCCGAGCCCATATGCGTCATCCTACCTGTTTTAGGTTGATCGTTATTCTTTCATCTCAGTTATGAGGTTGTTTTATCACGTCCGCTGCGACGGTAGTGCCCGGATTCTTGCGCACTTTGGTCTTCGCCCGGCTCTGCGACGATGATCAGTTCGCTACTGGTACGCTCTCACCGAGCCGGGACATGTCGAGGTAACGGCGCGTCGACCACTCGTTCGAGGTCACGTAGCGGACGCGCGCGCAGACGAGCATCAACGCGCTCCGCCCGTCCGGAAACGAGCCGACCACGCGCGTGCGTCGCCTGATCTCGCGGTTCAATCGTTCGATCATGTTGTTCGTACGGATGCGCCGGCGATGTTCCCTCGGATAGTCGTCGAGCAGGTAGGTCGTCGTCTCGCTAATGCCTTCGCGCAGGCATTTGGCAGCCTCTCTGAGCTTCCTTGTCTCCAGTTCCTTGGCGACGGATTCCGCCTTCTCCAACGCCTTGTCGCGTGATTCCATAGCAAACACGGCCTTAAGCGCGTCCGCAGCCCACTCCCGGTTTCTGGGGTTGACCTTGGCGAGGATATTGCGTTCGA
>NZ_MWWY01000028.1 GCF_002259755.1 Bifidobacterium hapali | reverse complement strand
GCTATCGGTGTTGGTATGGATGGTCGTCGGGAGGTGCTTTCTGTGGCCGAGGGTATGAAGGAGGACGCGGAAAGCTGGCGTGGATTCATTACCGGTATGCTCGCGCGTGGGTTGAAGGGCGTGCGATTGGTAACGGGTGACCGGTGCGCGGGACTCGTGGCCGCCGTGAACGAACTGTTGCCGGAGGCGCGTTATCAGCGGTGCATGGTGCATTTCGAACGCAATATCCTCGCCAAGGTCAACCCCAGAAACCGGGAGTGGGCTGCGGACGCGCTTAAGGCCGTGTTTGCTATGGAATCACGCGACAAGGCGTTGGAGAAGGCGGAATCCGTCGCCAAGGAACTGGAGACAAGGAAGCTCAGAGAGGCTGCCAAATGCCTGCGCGAAGGCATTAGCGAGACGACGACCTACCTGCTCGACGACTATCCGAGGGAACATCGCCGGCGCATCCGTACGAACAACATGATCGAACGATTGAACCGCGAGATCAGGCGACGCACGCGCGTGGTCGGCTCGTTTCCGGACGGGCGGAGCGCGTTGATGCTCGTCTGCGCGCGCGTCCGCTACGTGACCTCGAACGAGTGGTCGACGCGCCGTTACCTCGACATGTCCCGGCTCGGTGAGAGCGTACCAGTAGCGAACTGATCATCGTCGCAGAGCCGGGCGAAGACCAAAGTGCGCAAGAATCCGGGCACTACCTCAAGAGTTTCCTCTTTATTTAAAATCCATGGAAACAACAACTTTCCCTTGTGTGTGAGAAGATACAATATAACGAATGGCTTCTTTTGTGTCCTTGACGGAATAGATTTTGTCTATATAAGGTAACAATTTGCCGGTTTCTGCCAGCTCTTTTGCATAAGACAAATAATCTTTTTGAGGCATAATAGGTCCAGCAAAATAAGAAAAATTCCTTGATATAAAGGAAAGGAGGAATGCTTTGCTTACTTGTTTCACATTTCCTCCCACACCTACGAAAATCCCGTTTGGTTTTAAAAGTCGTTTATAGTCTTTCATGGAATTGCAACCATTCACTCCTATAATTGCATCAAACTTTGTCTGCACTTTCGTAAAATCTTCTTTTTTGTAGTCGATTACGTAATCGCACCCCATCTGTTTGGCTAGTTCAAGATTGCGGGTGCTGCATACACCAGTTACGTTTGCGCCCATACTTTTGGCTAATTGCACCGCATATAAACCGACGCCGCCCGAAGAGCCGTAAATCATAACTTGCTGGCCTGCTCTTACATTCCCTTTGCGAAGTGCGCCTAACGCGGTTTCAAAAGAAATGGAAATAGCAGATGCCTGTTCAAAAGTCATATTTTGAGGTTTTACGCAAACATGGTCTTTATCCATAAGAGCATATTCCGCAAAACCGCCTTTAGGGAATGTGCCTGCCGTTTTTCCGTATACACTATCTCCAACTTTCACATGGGTAATATTTTCCCCGACTTCGACAACTACACCTGCAATCTCTGCGCCGATTGGAGAACCTGCGAAGCCCATTAGAGCGGAAATTATTTGCGTTGAGAAAGAAACTTTTGAACTTAATGTTTTAAACCGTTCATAATCTGTGATACTTAAAGCGCAAGCCTTTACAGAAATAAGAACTTGATTGTCCTTTGGAGTAGGTTTATCTATTTCTTTTATTTGCAGTACATCCAAATCTCCGGTCTTCGTATAAATTAATGCCTTCATTTTTTCTTCTTTCTGAAATACATGTTCAATCGTGTGGCATCCTGTGATCAAGACAGGCGCGTACTGAGCCGCCCAATGTCCGGCGCCATGCCGGTGCGGCATATCCTTGCGATTGATCGTGCCGCTCGAATATACCGTCCTTATGGCAGCGGCTCCTCATACGTGCTTGCTGAAATCTTCGGTACCGGGATACATGAACTCATAGATGAGCGCTCCGTCACGGTGCAAGGTCTCTTTGCCGCCTTCGGTGACGGTCAGGTCTCCGGTCGCCTCGTAGCGGACATAGCTGGGGTCCAGCCCCTTGAGCTTCAGCATCAGCACGGCCGGTGCCGGCATCTTGCGCGCCTTGGCATTCTGGGATTCCAGCACCTTACGCTCCTCGAGCTCATATTCAATGTGCTTGCCGTTCACGTCGAACGTGTATTTGGAACGCCTGGGATAGTATTTGCCGCTGTCCGGATCCCGGTACTTCTCGATGAGCTGGTAATTGACATCCTTGGTGTTTTCGAAGACGATGTTGCCGTCCTTGTCTTGCAGGAACGCAATCGGGAAACGCTGGTAGCCGTATTTCTTGCTGGCCACCATGTCGAAGACCAGCAGCGAATGGTCCTCGAAGTTGTGACGGGCCCAGAGCCAGTTGTTCCACAAGCTCCAGAACAGCGCGCTGCCCCACTGATGGTCGTGGTAGCCGCGCCCATGCACCTCATGCGGCACGCCATCCAACGTAACGGTGCCGGTCACCTCACCCCGGGGGACGACGCAGAGCCACGTGTAATAATCGTCGCCGAACTCGAAGTAGGAGGTTCCGGGACGATACGGCTTGGACTGGCTTTTCAATGTGATGTCCACGCCGAATCCGTCATCCGACGAATCGACAAGGATCCGATAGGTTTCCAGGTCACCTTGGAAAAGATTGCTCCCCAGCCGCACGTCGCAGGCCTCCTTGGCGAAACGGCACTGTTCCGGCCGGAACGCCGGATGCTTCTCGTAAGTCCTACCGTCCTTGGTCACCACCCTGGCCGTAAGGTGCGGACTATCCACACTCTCCTTGGTCCTCATGTTGTCTTTAGGGAAGAACTGGACGACCACGGAACTGCCATCGTCCAGAATCGCGTCGAAATACCACCATTCCCAATGGCCACGAGCGCTGGTATCACGTCGCCCATCCTCCCATTGCTCGACCTTGTCCGGGTTGATACCAAGCTTCACGAAGTCTTCCTTGGTGTCCATCAGTCGCACATCCGTCATGTCAGTCGTACCTTTCATCGATATTGTCCGTCGGTTTCCGGCGTCGCGTCCACCGCCGTATGCGAGCGGTCTCATGCCTATAAGTGAGACGATTCATATCGTCCACTATCAAGGCTAGGGTCCGGCGATCGTGCCGACGTCACGGTGACTGAGCCAATAATCGGCAATCTGACTCACCGGTGAAGATATCCCATCGGCGATTCATGGAATACTGGTTGAGACGATATGTTTCATACGATTCTCAACGAAGGGAGACATCGTGAGCCGGGGCTCTATGGAAAATGATCGCGTGCGCAGGCAGATCACCGAAGCCCTGTTCGTCCTGATGGAACGCAGACGATTTTCCGCCATCACCGTCACCGACATTGTCGCGGAGGCCGGGGTCGCCCGCGCTTCCTACTACCGCAATTTCAAATCAAAGGAGGACGTCATCAACGCATGGATGAGCGACCTGCACGACAGCATCCAGCCCTCCGACACCAAACCGAGGGAATACGACGTATTCGCCCGCGCCAACATCGCCGACGGGTTCGAGCGCTCGCTCACCCGATTCCTGACCGCCAAATCCTACATTCTCACACTGTATCGCAACGGGTTCGCCAGCCTAATCCAGGACACGATTAACGGATACGTACGAGGGATGGCCGGACGGGCACCCATGGGATCCATCAGCCAATACCGACTCTACTTTGTCGCCGGCGCCATGTTCAACATCCTCATCAAGTGGCTCGAGGGAGGTGCCGTCGAATCTCCGCGCGCCATCGCCCAAGCCTGCGCCGACTGGCTAGCGCTCGGTGTCTCCGACAAACCGTTCTGACTGCATTCCGTAAGCCGAACGTCATAACCGGCGATGGTCTGTGGTCATTGTTATCCAGTGTTACCATCAGCCTGTTCGAGGAAATATGTGTGTGTTCAATTGGAAGTGGGCCGTGTGAGCGTGTGGAAGGTCGCCGAATGAGTGGTAGGTTTTAGTCCATTTCAGCGTGTGGTGAGAGATGGACACTGGCCTGTCCTGTCTGGGCTAGTTTCCCGAGTTGGTAGGTAAACCATTTGGTTTCTCGGGAAAGGAAAGGAATGACGGTACCGGTGTGTGTGCTGTTTTGTTTCAATGTTTGTTCGACAGGTGGCAGTGTTTTTCCGCAACCGCACAAACGAACCAAAAAACACGCCAAAACGGCCCACCCCAACTTGGAAACACACGCCATGCGCCTCCGGGTCGGTGGCCGGGCGGGACAAATCAAAATAAGGACAGGCCCCGCTCGCCGGGGCTGTCAGTCAAGTTTGGGGTCACCGCCAGGCCGCCACTTCCATTATCACCGGCCAACTAAACCGGCATAACCATTATCAACGTCAAGTTGGTGTCGTCTGTCAGACCAAAAACATCAAAACAGCCTACCCCAACTTGAACGCATCAAGCATTGTCTCTGACGAGAGTGACCACATCACGATTGACCTCTTGAATACGTGGGTCCGATAGCATCTCGTCAGTAGTCATCCATCGACAATCTTTGGAATCTACATGGAATTTGTCTGCTTTCCATGCATCAGGCATATGCGTAATGTTCGCACGATAAAGCGTGTAATGGTAAACGCGAGTCTCATCATGCTCTGTAGAGTATTTTTCCCTTGTTATACCCGTCACACGAGTAAGAGTGAAATCATTCTTGGGAATATCGAAACCGTTAGACAAGTAATCAGTAAGTAATCTAATATTTTCCGATTCAACCTCATTGGTTGCATGGTTTGGGAAAAAATCACAATCCCATCCGGAATCATGGTACAAGAGATACTTATTACCATTACTAATGGCAATAAGACTACTATATTTCTCCGTTCCCGCCATATATTCCAACTCCCGATACATTGTTTCAGCGTTATAACTATTCTTCCATGCTATGATAGCGGATTTAATTGAATATAACGTCACTGCAGACGCTAAGATAACGAGCATTATGGTTAGCCACAACCACGGCAATTGAGCAGTTAGAGCAGACAAAATAAGAAACACACCCTCTATCGCAGCAATAGTGGTAGATGCTTTTGTTCCTTGGCCTATATCCATGCGGTGGATTGCAAATACGTTTGCAAACGGTCAGAGTCTATTTTCATCAACATGGGATTTATAATACTCGAAATTAAGCAAACATAACGCGTAAGAATAAGCACGAATTAAACCATCATCGACGCTCAAACGTCACAGAACCTTATAGGAACTGAATAAACAGTATTAAAGTCGGGGCGACAGGATTTGAACCTGCGACATCCTGCTCCCAAAGCAGGCGCGCTACCAAACTGCGCTACGCCCCGGTGTTATCACGCGAAGCTAACCGAAGCTCATCAGCATAGCCGTGCGAAAACAACAATCGAATACTATACCAGATGGATGGACTTATATGCAAGCGGCATGTCGTCGAAACGAGCACGCCGTGCCGGCATAATCCCTATTACAATAATCGTTGCAAGCCCTCACGAGGGCGACACGCCGAAGTACGGCAACGGAGGAGGTACACCGATGGGACGGCATCAGCGGGCAGAAACGTTGGGATTGGTGTCGTTTCTTATCTGCGCGATTATCGGCTTCTTCGGTATGAAACTCTACCTCGATCTTGCGCCAGCTATTTGGCAGGTGACGCAACGCCGTTTCAGTGCGGCAGCAGCCATTATTGCAGTATGTGGCGTAATCTCATTCGTGGTCGGTTATGCAAGTAATTCACGGTCGTTTACACTGAAAAACGGCTGGTGGGTTCCCATTCGCCGTATTTTTGAAATCCTCGCACTATCGGTGGTGTATGCAGCCACCATTTTCCTGTCATCATTCGCCTTGTTTAGCGTAGTCAACACAGTTATGGGTATGCACTTGCTCGCCGGATACATGCCGGCCGCATGTGCTGGATTCGCTGGCGTTGCCGGATACATGACGTTCGTTCAAGCCGAGCTCATGAACGCAAAAACACTTGCCTCGCTCCTCCCCTTCTTCGTGATCTCAGGCGTGAGTACTGCAGGGCTAACTACTGATGACCCGTACTGGTATCACAATAATTTCTCCCAGCTCGGCGATCGCACCACGTTTGCGGCAACCATGTTCAACGCAACACTTATCCTCGCTGGTACGTGCATTATTATCGTCAGTTACTTCGCTGTATCCGAACTCATTACAACGCAACGACTCGAACGACTCTGGCACGAACAATATGGCGACGCAGTCGATCATCCAGCGATCAAACACTTTAAGATTCGTATTGCGATCCTCTCGTTCTTACTGACGATTTCTGGACTTGCCTTCATCGGCATTGGCGTATTCCGTTACACGCCGCACTACATTATGCATAACGTGTGTGCAAAAGGGTTGCCGCTTATCATGGGCGTTCTCCTGCTCGCACTGCCGTGGTTAGCACCGCGTATGGCGAAAGCCATGTATGCGATTTCTGATCTAGCGATCGTCATCTGCGCTGCTTTTGGTATTTACATGCTGCGCGGATACGACACGTTAACTAATTTGGAAGCGTTGGCGTGTGCGTTCTTCCTTGGCTGGTTTATCGTATTTTCCCGGCAGATTGCGGCGATTGAAGCGGATCGTGTGCAGATGCAGATTGTGCGTATACAGTCTGATCGTTTGGAGATTGCTGCTACAGCTGCAGCTAATGGCGTGGCTGATGCGCAGGCTGTTGTTAAGGCAAATAACACGAAGCAGCCAGCCGAGAGAATTGAGTCTCGACTGGCTGCAAATCGTTAGTAATAACTTTTTGAGCATTCAAAGGGTGTTACGACCAATCTATATGAGTGAGGCGTGGCGGAAATCTCTCACTGAGCAGCGCTCAGTGAGAGATTTCCGCCACGCCTCACTCATCCAAAAAGATCACGAGAACAAACTCTGCTGTTTCCTCGGGTCCTTCGCACTCTTGAGCAGCAGGAAGCTACGCGACTGCGCAGTAATCACGAATCCAGCCTCATAACTCAACTCAGGCCCATTCGGATTATGCGTGTCGACGATGAGCTGCCATTTGCGTCCATACTTTTCATCAGGCAGCGTGAACATAATCGGCTCATAATGCGCGTTGAAAATGAGAATGAAATCATTGTCAACGAGCTGGTTGCCGTAATAATCCATTTCAGGAATATTCGACCCGTTGAGGAAGATCATGACCGAGAATGCATGCGTATTCTGCCAGTCTTCCATGTCCATGATCGAACCAGTGTGGTCGAACCATTCCACTTGCGGCAGTTTGTCCGGCGCATCGCCCTGTTCACGGCCCGTGAAGAAACGACGACGGTGCAGCACCGGGTGTTCAAGCCGCAAGTGAATCATCTTCGAGACAAAGCCAAATAGTTCTTTCTGTGCAGGGGTGAGATCCCAATTAGTCCACGAAATCTCATTATCCTGACAGTAAGCATTATTGTTGCCTTGCTGTGTGCGAGCTACTTCGTCGCCGCCGCAAATCATAGGAATACCTTGGCTGACGAGTAGCGTAGCGAACATGTTACGCATCTGCCGTTCGCGCAGTTCCAGCACATCCGGGATTGTGGTCGGGCCTTCAACGCCACAGTTCCACGAACGGTTGTTGGACTCACCATCACGGTTGCCTTCGCCGTTCGCATCATTGTGCTTCTCGTTGTAGCTGACCAGATCGTTCATCGTAAAACCATCGTGCGCAGTGATAAAGTTCACCGACGCAACCGGACGACGACCGTTCATCTGATACAAGTCCGAGCTACCCATGAGTCGCGACGCAAACTCCGGCAAAGTAGAGGGCTGCGAGCGCCAGAAGTCACGCACGCAATCGCGGAAGCGGCCGTTCCATTCGGACCAGCTGGATGGGAAGCCACCGACCTGATAGCCGCCGGAGCCAAGGTCCCACGGTTCAGCGATGAGTTTGACTCGGCTGATAATCGGGTCTTGTTCGACGATGTCGAAGAATGCGGACAATTTGTCAACTTCTTGGAACTGGCGGGCAAGGGTTGCGGCCAGATCGAATCGGAAGCCGTCAACGTGCATTTCAGATACCCAGTAGCGTAGCGAGTCGGTGATCAAGCGTAGCGCGTGCGGCGAGCGCATGAGCAGCGAGTTACCCGTACCAGTGGTATCGAAATAGTGTCGTTGATCGTTGTCTACGAGTCGGTAATAGGACCGGTTGTCGATGCCTTTGAAGCTCAGGGTCGGGCCCATATGGTTGCCTTCGGCGGTGTGGTTGTACACCACGTCGAGGATGACTTCCATGCCGGCACGGTGGTAAGCCTTGACCATTGATTTGAACTCGTTGACCTGCTGGCCGCGTTCGCCTGAACTTGAGTAGGCGTTGTGCGGTGCGAAGAAACCGATCGTGTTGTATCCCCAGTAGTTTGACAGGCCCTTTTCTTGCAGGAACGAGTCGTTGACGAACTGGTGGATTGGCATGAGTTCGATCGTGGTAACGCCAAGTTTTTTCAGATACTCGATGACGGTCGGGTATGCGAGACCGGCGTACGTACCGCGAATGTCTGGCGGTACGTCTTTGTTAAGATTCGTCAAGCCTCGCACATGTGTTTCGTAGATGACTGAATCGTGGTATGGGATGTGCGGGTGACGATCGTTACTCCAGTCGAAGTATGGGTTGACGACGATGGATTTCATCGTGTGCGCGGCTGAGTCGAGATCGTTGCGACGGCTGATGTCGTCTGGCGAGTTGAACCAGTATGAGAATAGGCTTTCGTCGCCGTCGATATTGCCTTCGATGGCTTTGGCGTATGGGTCGAGCAGGAGTTTGTTTGGATTGCAGCGCAAGCCTTGGTTGGGATCGTATGGTCCGTAGACACGGTATCCGTATCGTTGGCCTGGTTGGAGTCCGGGGATGTAATTGTGCCACACGTACGAGTTTTGCTCAGTCATTTCGATACGTGTTTCGTTGTCGTCGTCATCGAACAGACACAACTCAACCCTGTCGGCGACTTGGGAGAACAATGCAAAGTTCACGCCGGCACCATCGTAGCTGGCCCCGAGCGGATACATTAAGCCTGGTCTGATCTGCATAGGCACTAGTATCTCACCTCAAGATGAAGTTTGTTGACGTTTACGTGCAGTCTTGGCCGGTTCCACGCATTTTAGCCTGACATTTCATGAGCCGTTCATGCGTCGTATACGCTCGTGTTGGATCGCGATGATCGAGTTGGATGCGGTGACCGGCAAAGCGAGTAGTTCATTCCAGCTCACCCATGCGGTGTCGACATGTTCGTCGGCATCGAGATGGCGGCTGGTCATTGTGTATCGGTGTAAGTGTAGGACCATGATATGTGCGAGTTCGTCAGTCATGCCTTCGGACGAGTAGTAGTCGCCGACGTGGTCGATGGTGACGCCATCCTCTCCGTCTGGTACGACGCCGGTTTCTTCAGCGAGTTCACGTAACGCTGCAGTTTGTGGTTCCTCACCGTGATTCATGAGTCCGGCAGGTATGCCGTAAGCGAAACGATCTGAGCCGACACGATATTCGCGTTCGACTAAGTAACGGTCTGTAGCTTCGTCGTGGACGAGCATAACTACGCAAGGCGCGTGACGGAGTACTTGTCGTCTGATTTCTACGTCGCTACCGTCGCGTGCATGTAGTGCGATAGTCATGTCTTCGACAGTGAAGATCGCACCGCGATATACCGTTGTTCGAGAGCGTACTTCAACCGGCGCATCCATATCGATGATGTCATGCATGACTTTGTCCTCTCAAGATTGTCCGAACTGTCGTGCGTAACTGCAATACGCGCGAGAAACAGCCGGATGACACGTGATATTACAGACGTAGCGTCCACGGATCAGTATTCATATGTAGCCATTCGACTTGCGGCCGTTGTCCTGTTGCCTGTTCGACTGCGTTCGGCACGTCGTCAATCGCATAATGGAACCACAATGATTCTATGGCGGAATGCGGCGTGTTGATAAGCAATGGACGGATTCGTTCGTCACCGTGACCGACATGAATGCCTTGCGCACGTAAGCCGGCTTCATATCGAGCTTGCTCGATCGCATCCGTGGCAGGATGATGGCGAAGATCACTGGTTACGTACACGTCCGCACCGCTCGCACGCACTTCATCAAACAGCGAATCACCAGACCCGGGCAATACGGCTACTGTTTCGACGATCTGATCGAGCGGGCCACAGGCTTGTACACCTAGTTCAGTGGGAGGCAATACGTCAGCAACATGCCGTGCGAACGTCTCAAACGTCATCGGCTGCTTGAGTCGGCCGATTCGGCCAAGTCCAACTTCTTGCCCAGCTGTTTCAGCTTCAGCATCATGCAGCGGTACTAGCGGATGCTGATCGATTAAGCCGAACATATCGGCAGCCGCTTGTCCAACACCACGATATGCTGCGTCAGCATTCGTGTGCCCTACCCATAGTGCACAACCGGATTGATACAGTCGACGCACAATATCGCCGCGCGCGCCAAGTCCAGACACAGTATGTACTGCGCGAAAGAGCAGCGGATGGTGGGTAATCAGCAAGTCAGCACCATGCTCGATCGCGGCATCAATCACCGCTGATGTTGGATCTACTGCGAACGCGATATGGGTAACTGGTTGCGCAAGGTCCCCGACAATCAGACCTGGAGCATCCCAATCTTCAGCGTATCGCAACGGATACAACGTTTCGAGAGCGTTGACAACTTGCGCAAGCGTGGTCATAGTTTCTCCTTACCGTTCGTGGCGAGGAACACTCCCCCGCCACGAATCCAAGTGACTGGCTGTTACACAGACAATCTCTACCAGCATATGTCTGGTCAGTGTGCAGCAAGCTGCCAATCGTCACCAATACCAGTGGACACGTCCAACGGTACAGACAACGTGACTGCATGTTCCATTGCGTCAGCAACTAGGGAGCGCACCTGATCAGCTTCACCGGGAGCAACTTCAACAACCAATTCATCATGAATCTGCAAAATGATTCGGCTCGCCACGCCAGCTGTACGCAATGCTTCATCAGCCCGAATCATAGCAATTTTCATGATATCTGCAGCCGAGCCTTGGATAGGCGCGTTAAGTGCAGCACGTTCCGCCGCATCTCGCACTGTACGGTTGGTTGAATGAAGTCCGGGGAAATATCTGCGACGACCGAACATCGTCTCCGTATAACCGTGAGTGCGTGCATCAGCGACTAGCGACTCAAGATAGTCATGCACTTTACCGAACGTGGCAAAATACTTCTTCTTCAATTCTTCAGCATGGCTTGGGCGAATCTTCAACTGCTGAGCAAGTCCGTACGTACTCAACCCATATGCTAGACCGTAGCTCATTGCTTTTACATGCGAACGCTGGTCAGAAGTGATGCTTTCAACCGGCACACCGTACACGAGCGATGCCACATACCGGTGGAAATCAGCGCCGGAACGGAACGCTTCGATAAGCGCTTCATCACCGGAACGATCGGCCATAATACGCAGTTCAACCTGTGAATAATCGCAACTAAGCAAGGAAACATATCCGTCGCCAGGCACGAATGCTGAACGGATTTCGCGTCCGGCATCATTACGATTCGGAATGTTCTGCAAATTTGGATCAACTGAACTCAAACGACCAGTTGCTGCTACTGTCTGCTCGAATGTCGTATGAATACGACCATCGTGCGGGTTCACAGCGTCAATAAGCGTTTGAACGATCTGCTTAAGCTTATTGGTTTCACGGTGGCGTAACAGCGCTCCAAGGAACCCGTTAGCGCGCTCATCGTCCACATATTTGACATATAAGTCCTGCAATGCGGACGCGCTGGTGGTATACGAGCCAGATTTCGTACGCTTAGTAGCTTTAAGGCCCATATCCTCGAACAACACCTTTTGCAACTGCTTCGGGCTTTGCAAATTCACTCGGCTACCAGCACAATCCCATGCCGTCTCCTGAGCTTGACGCGCGTCAGCCGCAAATTCATCACGCAGCGCGGTCAAACGGGCCATGTCAATCTGTGCACCAGCATCCTCCATACGATAGAGGACTTGCGATACTGGAAGCTCTATAGACGACAGTAGCTTCGTCTGTTCTCGCTCTGCCAGCATTGGAGACAACGTGCGAGCGAGTGCGGCCACAATAGCTGCATGGGTGAGGATACGAGTCGTTGCCTCGTCGGTTTCCTCGTCACCGGCTGAACTGTCTTCTACCTCAAGATCGAGTGCACCTTGCACAGCTTCTTGCGAACCAGCTTCGATGACGATATCGAGGAAGTGCTCAGCAGCCTGTTCAAGCGTGTCTGCGTGAAAATCAGGGTGCACCAAGTAACCGGCAAGCTTAGTGTCGAACGCCGGCGTCGGCAGTGTAATACCGCCTGCGGCAAGCAGATGAAGGTGCTCTTTATAGCCGTGCACGATCATCGAGGTGTGATATTGAGTCACTACGTGTTGCAACGCTTCTGTCAAAGCAGCGTCAAACGGCGCGGCGATAACCGCCGCTTGATCGCCAGCCATGATGGACACACGATGCAACGCGCTAGCGCCCGGTTTGGCATTGCCTTGCGCGAGAAGAACCCAACGTGCAGACGCTTCTTGGGTGCTTTTTTGGGTACCTTTTTGGGTGCAATTATTCGCTAGGGGCCCTGCCTCTGCGAATGTATCCGCATGATGTGCAACCCATTGTTCAAGCGCAGCTGCGTCATGAATCAATACTGGTTGTGGCAGGTGTAACGCATTATCAGTTTGCGCCGGTTCATGTTCATCATGTGTATCGTGTCGTGTCAGCGGCTGCTCACCACGTGCGAACGATTTAACCATTTTGGTGCGTGTGCGAGCCCCGAACTCAAGTTCCTTGCACAGGTCTTCCGTTGCTTTCACATCTACCACGCCGAACGTGAGATCGCTCACGCTCACGCCAAGATCAAGATTGCGCACGAGAGCGTTCACTTTACGGTTCAGCTGCACCTGCTCGATGTTCTCGCGTAACGCTTCGCCTTTTTTACCTTTGATCTCGTCAGCATGCGCGATGATGCCATCAAGGCTGCCATACTGGCCAATCCATTTGGCTGCGTATCCGTCTCCAACTCCGGGTACGCCGGGAATATTATCTGCTGTTTCACCGCGTAACGCAGCCAGATCAGGATACTGATCGGGACGTACGTGATATTTTTCTTCCACGGCCTCAGGCGTCATATGCTTGAGATCTTTGAAATGCTGGCCGGGATACAATACGGTGACACGATCACTAATAAGTTGGAAAGCATCACGATCGCCAGACAATACCAGCGTACGATATCCCGCATCTGAGCCCATTGTGGCAAGGGTGCCGATCACATCGTCGCCCTCGTATCCGGGTTTTTCGATATACGTAATACCGAGCGCTGTGAGCATTCGCTGAATTAACGGTAGCTGAGCAAGTAAATCTTCCGGCGCAGCGTCACGCGTGCCTTTATACTGCGGCAGCATGGTATTGCGGAAGGTACCACCTTTGACGTCAAAGGCTACGGCGAGATGGTCTGGCTGTTCTGCATCAACCACTTGAGCAAGCATGGTTGCAAATCCCCATACCGCGTTAGTTGCCCGACCATCACTAGTACTGAAATTATCGACCGGTAGAGCGAAAAACGCGCGGAACGCTAGCGAATGGCCGTCAACGACCAGCAGTGTTCCGCGCGTTTCGACTTCGGCGTTATGCGACGCCTCAGTCATTGTTGCTTTCCGGCTTAGGATCGCCATACTTGGCGATGATGGCCATAGCGAGACGCTTCTTCGGGATGCGCTGATCCATCGATGTCTTCTGAATCCAACGGAATGCGCCCTGTTCAGAGAAGTCAGCCTTATCCATAAGCAGGCCCTTAGCTCGGTCAACGAGCTTACGTTCTTCGAGCGTGTCTTCAGCCTTCTTGAGTTGAGCTTCCATCTTCTTAAGCTCTTCTTGGGCGTTCTTGAGCTTGTTCTCACCACGTTCGACAGTGTCGAGCAAATCATTGATTTCAGCAAAACGACCCATTGCTACTTCAAGGGCAGGCAGCAGCTTGGATTCCTCGTACGGCTTGGTGACATAAGCCATTGCACCAGCACCAGTAGCTTGACGAACCAGATCTGGCTGAGAGAATGCAGTAAGCATAACAACCGGAGCAATGTTCTCATCGCAGATCACGCCAGCAGCAGCAATACCATCCATGCGTGGCATCTTGACATCCATGCACACAACATCCGGACGATACTTACGCGTCAACTCAACTGCTTCCTCACCGTTAGCAGCCTCACCGACAACCTTGTAACCATTATCTTCGAGCATGGCAACAAGATCCATGCGGTTTACTGATTCATCTTCAGCAACAACAACCGTACGCTGACGATTTGCTTCATTCTCCTGATCAGCATCGTTCTCGGCTGTAGCATCATCAACTTGGGCAGCAGCCTTCAGTTCATCATCCGTCAACACCGCACCCAACGATTCCGGCGTTTCCGAGGTTTTATTCCTTGCAACCATGCCAACCTCTTTCATCGATGGCCGGGCTGCTTCTCTGAATCGACGCCCGGACTGTATACTAGTCAGTTATCCTGCGTCTACGCGACATCGTGCGCAATGTCGCGCATTGCGTGCCCTCGGTGGGACTCGAACCCACACTGCGCAGATTTTGAGTCTGCTTCCTCTACCGATTGGGATACGAGGGCTTTTCAGCGCACCTACGGAACAATAGCACATGTTTGCGACTGAAGCGAATATCTCCACGTTTCAGCGTGGCGCGGGGCTGAAATACTAACCGACACGCCATCGACACGCCGTAACGAATTCTGCAACACAATCACCCATTAATTCCCAATTTTGTCGTAAGCAATCACCCAAAAACGACTATATCGTCATACAATAGTTGTAGCCGCATATGGTATGCCAACTACAAGGGGGTACATAATGAATGACACAACGACTTACCGCAGGTTCGATCCGTGGCGTGTTGCACCAGTCAAGGAAGAATCACGGTCGCAGATCGTCAAAACTCACTATTTCAATGTTGATCAAGTGACACTTTCCACGTCGAAAGCAGGACAGTTCGATCGTTTCGTACTGCAAGGTAATAATGGCGACGGCGTGGGGGTGATCGCATTAACTGACGACGAGAAAATCCCACTGGTTGAACAGTATCGTATTCCTACGCATCGCTGGACATTGGAGATTCCAGGAGGACATGCCGTACATTCCGATGAAAGCGCATTGGATGTTGCTAAACGCAAGTTGCATGAAGAAGCCGGTTATGAGGCAACGAATTTCGTACAGTTCTCGCGTTTTCTCAACATGTCAAGTTTTGCGGAATATCATACGTCGCTGTTTTTTGCCACGAATTTGACACGCGTAAGCCGTGGCGACTTTGGACCAGAGACGCCACGCCCAGATGTTCGTTTATACACGATTGATGAGGCTTACGAAATGGCCGTGAATGGCACGATTGTGGACGCCAAGACAATCATCGCGATTCTGCGCCTGTATTCCGCACCGGAACACAATCTCGGTCAGTGAGCTAATACCTTAGATGCGAAAAGGGCTTCTTCCCGAAAAGATCGGGAAGAAGCCCTTTGCTATAGCGTTACGCTATCTGCTCAACTCACTCAGCGTTGCCGACAGTGTGCACGTAGATCGTGTCGGTGGAACCGGCAGCGTGCTCGCCCTGTGCAGAACTCAGCACGACAATCTTGTCGCCATCGGAAACCTTGCCTGCGGCCTTGAGGATCTTGTCAGTGTAGGCCATGAGGTCCTTGCGGGACTTGTCATGGTAATCCTCATCGACGTAGAAGCCTTCGGTGCCCCAAGACAAAGCCAGCCAGTGGTAGGTGTGCTCGTTGTTGGTGATGCCGTAGATCGGAGCGGCCGGGCGTTCGCGGGAAACGCGGTGCACGGTGTTGCCGGTCTGCGTGTAAGCAACGATAGCCTTAGCGTTGAGCTTGTCAGCCAGATCGACAGCGGCAGAAGACACAGCGCCAGTGGAAGACATGTCGAGGTTCTTGAGCTCCGGGATACGGTCGAAGCCGTGCTCGGTAGCGAAGCCGGAGATGCGGGACATGGTAGCGACAGTCTCGGTCGGGTACTCGCCGACAGCAGTCTCGTTGGAGGTCATGGTTGCGTCAGCACCGTCGAGAACAGCGTTAGCGCAGTCAGAAGCCTCAGCACGAGACGGAACCGGAGAGTGCACCATGGAGCCGAGCACTTCGGTAGCCACGATGACCGGCTTTGCGTACTGACGAGCAAGCTCGATGATGCGCTTGGTAGCCAGCGGAACCTCTTCGAGCGGGCACTCGACAGCCATATCACCACGAGCTGCCATCACACCGTCGAACGTCTTGACGATGTCTTCGAGGTTCTCAAGAGCCTGCGGCTTCTCGATCTTGGCAACGATCGGGATGCGACGGCCTTCTTCGTCCATGATCTCGTGAGCACGATCGATATCGGTCGCGAAACGCACGAAGGACATAGCGATGATGTCAGCGCCAGTGCGGATTGCCCAACGCAGATCCTCTTCGTCCTTAGCAGTCAAAGCCGGCAGAGAAACAGCAACACCCGGCAGGTTGATGCCCTTGTGAGAGGACACTGGGCCAGCCACAACAACCTTGGTGTGCACGTTGTTGCCTTCGACCTTGGTAACCTCAAGACGAACCTTGCCGTCGTCGATGAGAATCGGATCACCCGGATGGCAGTCGCCCGGCAGACCCTTGAAGGTGGTAGAAGTGATGTGCTCGTCACCCTCGATATCGTCGGTGGTGATGATGAACTCCTGTCCTTCGGTCAGCTGGACCTTGTCTTCGCCTTCGGCGTTCTTCTTGAACCAACCGCAGCGGATCTTCGGACCCTGAAGATCCACCATAGCGGCCACGTTGCGGCCGGTGGCCTTGGAGGCCGCGCGCACGTTGTTGTAGACCTTGAGGTGATCCTCAGGAGTACCGTGAGAACGGTTCAGACGAGCGACGTCCATACCCGCCTCGACGAGCTTGGTAATACCCTCAAGGGATTCAGTCGCGGGACCGATGGTGTCTACGATCTTGGCTTTACGCATGAATGCCTGCCTATTCCTATCTTGTGTGTGCCGGATCGGATGACCCGGCCGCCGAGGTTCAGTTTACTAGTACACTACGAACACAGCCACTGTTTTATGCGGTGTGTTGTGAGCGCTAACATTATCGTAGCGCATCTTATGCGACATATACAAAAACCCGTTGTGAATCAAGCATTCACAACGGGTGTACACGCGGTAACGATACTTTAATCGCGATGAGTTGACCCTGAAGATTCCAATGACTTCATCTTTAGCACGCTGGCCAACGCAGCTCCACCAATCGCCGCCACAATAACCGCCAACGACAGCCACGTCGGTACTTCAGGAACCCATGCGACCGGCTGACCACCATTAAGGAATGGTAGTGAATTGCCATGCAACGCTTCCATAATGAGCTTAACTCCGATAAAACCAAGTACAATCGACAGGCCAAGCGGCAAGTAAACAAGCTTATCCAGTAACGCGCCGAGCAGGAAGTATAACTGCTGCAAACCTAGCAATGCGAACACATTGGAGGTGAACACAATGAACGGATCTTTAGTCAGACCAAAAATTGCAGGAATAGAGTCGAATGCAAACATCACATCGGTAGTACCGATGGCAAGGAAAACAACAAGCATCGGCGTAAAATACTTCACACCATTCTTAACCGTGCGCAGTTTCTCCCCATCGTATTCGTCAGAAATCTTCATCACCTTACGTAGCACACGAATAACGCCGTTCTCGTGATACTCCTCGTCATCATCACCGCCGGTTACTAGTTTGACTGCCGTAACAATCAGGAAGGCACCAAACAGGAAGAAAATCCACGTGAATCGTTCAATCAGCGCGGCACCAATCAGGATGAAAACACCGCGCAAAATCAACGCAACCGTAATACCAACCGACAATACATACTTCTGCAGCACTTTCGGTACTGCGAAGTTTGACATGATAATGACAAAAACAAATAAGTTATCAACACTCAATGAATATTCGGTAAGCCACCCAGAATAGAACTCAATAGCCGGCTTAGCTCCGGCTACAGCCCACATGATGCCGCCGAAGATCAGTGCAGCCACCACGAAGAATGCAATATGCTGCAAGCATTCCTTCGTAGACGGCACATGAGGTTTGCGGCCGATAACAAACAAATCGACAACAAAGAATGCCGCCAACACCACAAACGTAGCGATCATAAACACAACAGGGGTTTCAGACATGCCTACCAGCATATGAATAGGCGCTGACGCAACTCACTTATTCGCTTCTGTGATTTGACGCAACTCCTTCTTTAGATCACGAATCTCGTCGCGCAAACGTGCGGCAAGCTCAAACTGGAGCTGCTCAGCAGCCGTGTGCATCTGCTCGCTCAACTGACGGATTAAATCAGCAAGATCTTGAGCAGGCAAACCGGCCTTGAGAATTTCCTCATGACGTTTATCTGCTTCGTTCTTATCAAGAGAAGGCACACCCAGATGCGTATTACCAGCCTTGCCAGCGTTACGATAACCACCTGCCAGCAAAGTCTGCGTATCCACATCCTCTTTGGCGAGCATGTCGTTGACATCACTGATTTTCTTGATGAGCGGCTTAGGATCAATATGATGCGCCTTGTTATACGCCATCTGCTTGGCACGACGACGCTCAGTCTCGTCAATAGCCTTGTGCATCGCATCCGTCGTCTCATCAGCGTACATAATCACCGTGCCGGACACATTACGTGCCGCACGACCGATCGTCTGAATGAGTGAACGATACGAACGCAAGAATCCTTCCTTATCCGCGTCAAGAATCGCCACTAACGACACTTCAGGAAGGTCCAAGCCCTCGCGCAACAGATTAATACCGACAATCACGTCGATCTTGCCTTCGCGCAACTCACGCAACAGTTCAACACGACGCAACGTATCAACATCCGAATGCAAATACTCGACCTTAATGCCGCGCTCAACCAAGTAATCAGTCAAATCTTCGGCCATTTTCTTGGTAAGCGTCGTCACTAGCGAACGCTCGTTCTTAGCCACGCGATCTTTAATCTCAGCAAGCAGATCATCAATCTGCCCTTTTGTGGGACGCACTTCGACTTTCGGGTCAAGTAATCCAGTTGGACGGATGATCTGTTCAACCACACCGTCAGACAGTCCCAGCTCGTAATCGCCAGGAGTAGCCGATAAGTACACTGTTTGGCCGACGCGTTCCAGAAACTCTGGCCATTTGAGCGGACGATTGTCCATTGCCGAAGGCAAGCGGAAGCCGAAATCTACGAGGGTGCGTTTGCGTGAAGCATCGCCCTCGTACATTGCGCCGATTTGAGGAACCGTAACATGCGATTCGTCAATGACCAGAAGAAAATCGTCGGGGAAGAAATCAAGCAGCGTGTGCGGTGGCGTGCCGGGTGCTCGACCGTCAAAATGACGAGAATAATTCTCGACTCCAGAGCACACGCCTACTTGGGCGAGCATTTCAAGATCGTACGTGGTGCGCATCGTCAACCGCTGGGCTTCAAGTTCTTTGCCTTGTTTGCGCAGTTCAGCAGTGCGTTGATCGAGTTCAGCTTGAATAGTTTTCAGTGCTCGTTCCATGCGCTCCGGGCCAGCCACATAGTGGGAGGCCGGGAAAATATGTACCTCAGACTCATGATCAATGACATCGCCAGTTAACGGATGCAACGTGGAAATACGATCGATTTCGTCACCGAAGAATTCAATACGAATCGCTAGTTCCTCGTAGACGGGAATGATCTCGACCGTGTCGCCGCGCACGCGGAATGTACCGCGCGTAAACGCAATATCATTGCGCTTATACTGCATCGCCACGAATTGTCGCAGCAAATCGTCACGGTTGATCTCTTGTCCTTCCTTGAGGAAGAGCATACGACCGGCGTACTCCTCGGGTGTACCAAGACCGTAAATACACGAGACAGTAGCAACGACCACGCAGTCACGACGAGTGAGCAGATTCGCAGTAGCGGCATGGCGTAGTCGTTCCACATCATCGTTGATGTTGGAATCTTTCTCAATATACGTATCCGTTTGCGGAATATAGGCTTCCGGCTGGTAGTAATCGTAGTAGCTTACGAAATAGCTGATCGCATTGTCGGGCATAAGCTCACGGAATTCAGCACACAGCTGAGCGGCAAGTGTCTTGTTCGGCTCAATGATGAGTGTAGGCCGCTGAAGCCGCTCGATAAGCCATGCAGTCGTAGCAGTTTTGCCAGTACCGGTGGCACCCATGAGCACCACGTCGTTCTCACCATTCTCGATGCGACGCGCCAGTTCGTCGATGGCCTGTGGCTGGTCGCCGGATGGCTTATATGGCGATTTGACGACGAACGGCTTATTCGATCGTTCGATGTTAAAACTCATCACCACTCCCTTCGACTGGCCTATGCTGGCTACAGCCTACCAACAAACTCGAACATTTGTCCTATATTGCGAGACCCAAGATAGGCAAATACGAAGCAGTCACGTTAGCTGACGTCCTCAGAATCGTTGGTAAAAATACCGGATGTAGTCAAAAAGTGAGGACACCGTGTCCAATCAGCATACAGTTGTTCCACTTGCGATAACATGCTATGTAACGGTTGTGTCGAGTCGATCACGATGTCTGCGATCGAGCGACGTTCAGATTCGTCCGATTGATGCTTGATGCGTCCCTCGGCCTGTGCGCGGCTCATGCCTCGCTCGGTCATCATGCGCGCGATGCGCACGCCAATCGGCGCTTCGACCGTGACGATATGGTCGAAGCGGAACGGGATCGTATCAATCACTTCAGCCAACAGCGGCACGTCATGTACAATGACATGCGGCATGGCATCATCGATGGCACGCGTGGCAGTCTCACGATCCAGCCTCGCCGCTTCCGTATAGATCAGTGGATGTTCAATGGCATCCAGCCGTTCGAGTGCGTCCGCTGGGGCACTCGGGCCAAATACATGCTCGGCCATCCATTCACGGTTCATCGTGCCATCGACAGATACCGCATCCGGTCCAAATTCTTCCACGATACGATGCAGTCCAACACTGCCGGGTGCGACGACGAGTCTGGCTAACTCGTCGTAGTCGATCACTGTTGCGCCGAGCGTGCGCAAATGCGCCGATACTGTACTTTTACCGGCTGCAATGCCGCCAGTCAATCCCACTCGTATCATCACAAACACATAATAACGCCCGATCGCATACCATACGTGCGTGGCGGAAATCTCTCACTGAGCGGCGCTCAGTGAGAGATTTCCGCCACGCACTATAGACGGCCAACAGCAACAGCATCCGTATAGCGCAAGAAAGCCCATAACACAGGAAAGCCCGACCCCACGTGTGGGATCGGGCTTTCTTATTCAGACCGATAGATCAGTACTGAATCACTTCTTCTCGTTCAGGAGACGCTCACTTGCCGAGCAGCTGATCGCGCAGAGCGGCGAGCTGATCGGAGTCGGCGAGAGTACCGGCAGACGTGTTCTCGGAAGAGTAGTTGGAGGTAGCAGCGGCTTCCTCGTGCTTCTCTTCCTTCGGAGCCTGACCATCTTCGGCGGCCGAAGCGGCAGCGTTCTCCAGCTCCTTGGCGACGAACGCCTTGTGCTGCTCCCACAGGTCGTGAGCAGCCGCGTACTGGGCTTCCCACTCCTCGCGCTGCTTCTCGAAACCAGCGATCCACTCGTTGGTGTTCGGGTCGAAGCCTTCCGGATACTTGTAGTTGCCTTCCTCGTCGTACTCGGCCGGCATGCCGTACAGCGCCGGATCAAAGTCCTCGGAGTTCGGGTCAACGGAGTCGTTGGCCTGCTTGAGGGACAGGGAGATACGACGACGATCGAGATCAACGTCGATGACCTTGACGAACACTTCTTCGCCCGGCTTGACAACGGTCTCCGGGTTCTCCACGTGGCGGTTGGCCAGCTCGGAGATGTGCACGAGGCCCTCGATACCATCTTCGACGGAGATGAACACGCCGAACTGGACGATCTTGGTGACCTTGCCCTTGACAATCTGGCCAGGAACGTGGGTGCGAGCGAAGCGCTGCCACGGATCTTCCTGAGTGGCCTTGAGCGACAGGGAAATGCGCTCACGATCGAGATCGACATCGAGCACCTCAACGGTGACCTTGTCGCCGACCTTGACAACCTCAGACGGGTGGTCGATGTGCTTCCAAGACAGCTCGGAAACGTGGATCAGGCCGTCAACGCCACCGAGATCAACGAATGCACCGAAGTTGACGATAGAGGACACAACACCTTCACGGATCTGGCCCTTCTTGAGCTGCGAGAGGAAGGTCTCGCGCACTTCAGACTGGGTCTCCTCGAGGTACTGACGACGAGAGAGAACCACGTTGTTGCGGTTCTTGTCGAGCTCAAGGATCTTGGCCTTGATCTTCTGACCGATGTACGGGGAGAGATCGCGGACACGACGCATCTCAACCAGAGATGCCGGCAGGAAGCCACGCAGACCGATGTCCACGATGAGGCCACCCTTGACAGCTTCGATGACGGTGCCTTCGACAACGCCATCGGCTTCCTTGATCTTCTCAATGTCACCCCAAGCACGCTCGTACTGAGCACGCTTCTTAGACAGAATCAGACGGCCTTCCTTGTCTTCCTTAGTGACGACAAGGGCCTCGATCGGATCGCCGACCTCGACGACCTCGTCCGGATCAACGTCCTTCTTGATGGAAAGCTCACGGGAGGGAATGACACCCTCAGTCTTGTAGCCGATGTCGACCAGAACCTCGTCACGATCAACCTTGACAACGGTACCTTCGACCAGATCACCATCATCGAAGTTCTTGATGGTGGAATCGACTGCCTTGATGAAGTCTTCCTCGGTGCCGATATCGTTGATGGCGACCTTGGTAACTTCGTTATTGTTCTCTGCCATTAATGTGGTTTCTTAAATAATTAGGTGGATAAAATCGTTCTTCAATTATGTACGCATACGTTACGCACACGCGAGTTTCTACAATACCGTTAGCCCTGTCCATTTGAGATTAGAGGAATCCGGGCGTGTCGCCCGGACACTGTATTTCTACCGCGGGGCCCCAACCCCACGGCGTCACCTACAGACAATCCACTGGATTGTCTGCTTTACGGTTCCGCAGGCGTGTCGGGGAAGTATTGACAGCACTATTGCCCGCGTGTGATTGGGATGTACTGTTCGTGACACGCTCCGGGCCGCTCGGCCGAGTCTTATGGTCACGAACAGTACATCCCAATCACACGCTCGATATCGGAATTTGTTTGCGTAATCCTATGTTGATTCAGCTGATTCGGCTAGCGCAGCTTGCGTTCGGCTATTTCTACTACGTTGGCGAGGAGCATGGCGCGTGTCATGGGACCGACACCGCCGGGATTCGGTGAATAAGCGTATGCTTTGCCGTAACAGGACTGGTCTACGTCGCCACGCACGCGCCAGCGGCCAGCTTCTTCATCAAATACGCGCGAGACTCCAACGTCGAGTAGAATCGCGCCGTCTTTGATCATGTCTGGCTTAACAAATCCAGCTGAACCCATTGCTGCGACGATGACATCAGCACGACGTGTGTGCTGCGCAATATCGCGCGTACCGGTATGACACAAAGTAACCGTTGCGTTAACGGCTTTACGGGTCAACATAAGACCGATCGTGCGACCGATGGTGATGCCGCGACCAAGCACGCATACTTCTTTACCGTCTAAATCGATGTCGTAAGCATCAAGCAGTTCAATAACACCACGCGGCGTGCATGGTAGTGGCGTGGTGATGTCACCGTGAACGTGAAGTACGAGTTCACCGAGGTTGTAGGGATGCATACCATCAACATCTTTGGCTGGATCGATGAGATCGATAACAGCGTTCTCATCAATACCTTTCGGCAGCGGAAGTTGAACAATATAGCCGGTGCATGCGGGGTCCTCATTCAACTCTTGGACTGCTTGAGCGATCTGTTCAAAACTGGCATCTGCAGGTAAATCTTTGCGAATAGATCGAATACCAACCTCAGCGCAGTCGGCGTGTTTGCCGGCTACGTATTTCATCGAACCGGGATCGCTACCAACAAGTAGTGTTCCTAGTCCTGGTTCAATACCGTTGTTCTTGAGCCGCTCGATTCGAGTCGATAAATGCTCCTTGATACGTGCTGCGGTGAGCTTGCCGTCGAGTTTAATGGCTTCAGTCATCCATCCCCCTGTGTCGTATCATGTTCATTGCCTTAGCGTTAGGCTATCTTGGATACAGGTCATTACAAGTTAGTAGGACATTGATCACGATTCGAGACGCACGATGGAGCAGGCAGGATGAGCATTCGTTGTTCGCATATATTCAAGGCCTTGACGGGATTTTTCGCGGTCTCGGCGCTGATCATTTCCGCCGGGTGCGGCATGTCATCCGAACCACAAACACAACCTCAATCTCAAACGCCAACGCAGGAGGAGCCCACCGGTCCGATTGATGTCGTGTCATCGATTAATCAGTGGGGATCGCTGGCCAAGCAGATTGGCGGCGACGATGTGAACGTTACGTCGATTCTCGATTCCACGAATGTAGATGCGCACGATTTTGAACCAAAAACTTCCGATGTTGCGAAGATTGCGAAGGCACAAATCGTGGTGCTCAACGGTGCCGGATACGACTCATGGGCGTCTAAAAGTCTCAGCAAGCAAACGGTGAGCGTGTCTGCCGCGCAGATTGTTGGTGCAATGGAGGGTGATAATCCTCACCTGTGGTTCTCAAAGGATGCGCGTTCTGGTATGGCTAAAGAACTTGTTGACGCATTCTCTAAGGCTTTGCCTTCAAAGAAAGACGATTTCACTAAGCGTTATGAACAGTGGCAAGAAGCTGAAACGAAAGTCGAACAAGCAATGGACGACTTTTCTCAAGCACATAAAGACGCCACCTACGCAGCCACTGAGTCTGTGGCCTATTATCTGATGAGCGATATGGGTTTCACTGACAAGACTCCTAAGGGGTATGCTGCGTCATCCGCAGCTGAAGGAGAAGCTGCACCAGCAGATCTGCAAGAGTTTCAAAAGCTCATTGAAGATCGAGACATTGATTTGCTGGTGAACAATACGCAGGAAGCCTCTGACGCGACCAATATGATCACTGGTACAGCTGGCCGTTCCGATGTGCCTGTGTTTGATGTAAGCGAGCAGATGCCGCAAGATAAGGCTAATCTCACGGATTGGATAGCCTCACTTGTCGATACACTAACTAGCTATTTCAATACTTGTGACGATAACGAGAGCAGTAGCGACGATAACGACACAACAGATGACAGTACAGACGACGATAATACTGCGTCTGATGATGCCTCAAATAAGTCCGACGCTGGTACATCATCGAAAACTGCATCATGCACGCCTGACAGTAACTCAACTGATACCAACAACAACGACGACACCACCGGTTCAAGCACCGGTCAGAGCGACCCAGGCAAGTAATCCACATTGTGAGGTGTGACGTACCAATGACGGTACACCACACCTCACTATTGAGAATGATTGTCAACGTTATTTGTCATAATCCGTTGCAGAACCCCGGCAAAAACCGGCCATATACAGAAAACGGCAGCATTATGACACACGACATCACACAGGCACACACCGCCACGTCAAACGACAGCGCCATCATCTTCCAAGACGCAGCAGTCGCACGCGGTGGACGTATCATCTGGCAACACGGCACATTCGCCATCCCAACCGGCTCAGTCACCGCAATCGTCGGCACGAATGGCACCGGCAAAACCACCATGATGAAAGCCGAACTCGGCCTACTCCCCCTCACAGCTGGATCAATTACCATCCTCAACCAGCCAGCCGGCTCAGCCAACCGACGCATCGGCTACGTACCCCAAAGCTACGCAACCGACATCGACTCCAACCTCACCGCAGAACAATCAGTACTACTCGGACTGACCGGCACACAATTCGGCATCCATTTCGTCACCAAAGCACAACGAGCCAAAGTCCGCGAAGCCATGACCTTCACAGGAATCACAGACAAAGCACACTTAAGACTCTCTGAACTCTCTGGAGGACTACGTCAACGCGTTGCCATCGCACAAGCACTCGTATCCGACCCACAACTGCTCATGCTTGACGAACCTCTCGCCAATCTTGATCTCGCCAGCCAACGCTCTGTCGTCCACGTACTCGCACGACTCAACCAAGAACTCGGCATGACCATCCAAGTCGTCGCACACGATCTCAACATGCTGCTACCGATCTTGACTGGAGCAATCTACCTCCTCGACGGTCACCCACACTACGCGGCCATGAATCAAGTACTCGACTCAGCACTCCTCACCCACCTTTACGGCACACAAGTACAAGTCGTCACCACACCACAAGGCGACATGTTCGTCACTCCCAGCGCCGACGAAAGACAAGACATGATACTCGACACGCACAATCCTGCCGAAGTAGCCGAATTCCACCACCATCACGCGACACAATCCGCACAGGAAACGCAGAAGGGAGAAACCCGATGATCGACTTCGCTTTCGACCCCGATTGGATGGACACGCTCACCGCACCATTCATGGCCAACGCATTCCTCGCCGGCCTGTGCATTGCACTCGCAGCTGGCGTGATGGGCTATTTCACCATTGCACGGCATTCAACATTCGCCTCACACGCGCTCGCACATATTGGATTGCCAGGTGCGACCGGTGCCGTATTGCTCGGCTTACCAGTCTCGCTCGGACTTGGCGTATTCGCATTGGGCGGCGCGCTCGTAATCGGTGCGCTCGGAAAGCGTGCCTCACAACGGGAAATCGCTACCGGTACGGTGCTCGCGTTCGCAACTGGTCTTGGCCTGTTTTTTGCCCGACTGTCGAGTTCAGCATCACAGCAAATGCAGTCGATTCTTTTTGGCTCGATTCTGACGATTACCACTGATCAGATCATCGGTTTTGCTATTTTCGATGCCATACTGCTTGCTGTATTGGCTGTGATTTACCGACCGCTACTGTTCAGTTCGGTGGATGAACAGGTTGCACAAGCCAAAGGCGTGCCAATTGGTGCCATGAACGTTGCGTTTATGGCAATTATGGCTGGCGTGATCACGATTGCAGTACCAGCTGTGGGTACTCTGCTTATTTTCGCGCTTGTGATTACTCCTGCGGCGACCGCGAATATTATTGCTGGAACACCGTTACGTGCAATGGTATTGGCAAGCACATTATGTCTGGTGGCAATCTGGGGAGGACTAGTGCTCGCCGCAATGTTTCCCGCTCCCCCGAGCTTTATTATTGTGACATTGTCAACACTGTTTTGGGCGATCGCGAAAGCAGCCAACGCTGCTCGACACCGCTAAAGCTGATTAGTATTAATACTGATCACTGCACTAATCAACGATCAACTTGTTCCACTAAGGCTGTGGCGATAGCAGCGATGCCTTCGCCACGACCAGTGAAACCCATGTGATCAGTAGTAGTCGCGGTTAACGATACTTGGCATCCAACAGCAGTAGACAGTGCTACTTCGGCTTCGCCTCGGTGCGGACCAATTTTCGGACGATTACCAATAATCGCAACACTGGCACTTACTGGCTTATATCCATGCTCGCGCAAGTAATGAACAGTCTGCGCGAGCATATCTGTACCATGCCGGCCGGCACCAGCAGAATCAGCGCCTACACCAAATAATGTGCCGATATCACCCAAATGTGAAGCTGACAGTAATGCATCAATCAGTGCGTGAGCCGCCACATCACCGTCTGAATCACCTTCAATACCGACACCATCCCAGAGTAGACCTGCAAGCCATAACGGGCGGTCAGAGTCCAGATCAGCGAATCGGTGTGCGTCGAATCCTTGACCGATGAACATACCAACTCACCATGTTTCCTAAGGTTCCCTAAGCTATTGGTTCCGCTATCGCGCACACTGCCGAGACTGTTGAGTGAGGGCTACTTATAAGCAGTAGTACCTCGCTACTTACTTACGCTTAGACTTCTTGCCTTCAGCCTCAATACGTGCCAGCGTCTGTGCAGCCGGCTCTTCTGGCGCAACAGTATGATGCTTCTCATCGCCCGGACGAGGATCTTCATAACCGAGGTTCACGTCCAGCAAACGCTGAGCGTTTTCATCATCGAGATTCTCGCTTAAAGCAATCTCTGAAGTCAAAATAGAACGAGCCTTGGTAAGCATACGCTTCTCACCCGCAGATAAACCGTGGTCATCCACGTCACGCTGCGCAAGATCACGTACCACTTCAGCGATCTTATTCACATCACCAGTCGCAATCTTCTCAACGTTCAGCTTGTAGCGACGCGACCAGTTCATTTCCTTCTCGACGATCGGAGTGCGCAGAATCTCAAATACCTTAGCCACTTCGTTGGCGTCGACAATATCGCGTACGCCCACCTTCTTGGCATTCTCTACTGGCACATTGATAACCAGACCATCGGAAGACAACACGGACAGTTGCAAGTATTCCCTCGTCACACCTTTCACCGTCCGCTCGGTAATGGCCTCCACCTTCGCCGCGCCGTGCCGCGGATAGACAACCATATCGCCGACCTTGTAAGCCATGAATCCTCCGTGAAAGCCTATAACAAACCCGAATAAGTATGTCATATACCCTAGACTGGCCCGACAGGCCAGCATGAGAACGCCACGACGCGCCGTAAAACCGATACGACGCGCCCAAATACCCGTGTTATCGGCAGCCTCGTCCTACACTTCTGAGGTATGGCTACACATACGAACATCAACGACGATACTGTTGCTGTGCCTGTAAGCCAGGGAGACCTGGATGCAGTCAGCAACGCCACCTTCTACAACCCGCACGAGGTGCTGGGTGGGCATCTAGGCTCTGGCGAGCATGCCAATCAAGTCACCGTGCGCGTGCTACGGCCTCTTGCTAAAGCCGTGACTATTCTTACGCAGTCTGGCTCGTTCGAGGCATTACATGAGCGCAACGGCATATTTGTTGCAGTCCTGCCAGCTGAACAAACCAAAGACGGGTATACGGTACCTGATTACCGCGTACGTACCGTGTACGGTCTTGCCAACAGTGTTGTCGAGGATGATCCGTACCGGTATCTGCCCACTGTTGGCGATATGGACACATATCTGTTTGGAGAAGGCCGACACGAACGGCTGTGGGATGTACTTGGTGCACACGTACGCCGTTTCGACGACCCAATGGGTGCTGCTGACGGCACTTCAGGCAAGCCTCTGGTCGGTACTGCGTTCGCGGTATGGGCACCAAACGCTCATGCCGTGCGCGTAGTCGGTAACTTCAACGACTGGGATGGGCGCCGCCATGCGATGCGCGAACTTGGCTCATCGGGCATATGGGAAATTTTTATCCCAGGTATCGAAGCTGGCGAAGTCTACAAGTATGAGATTCTTAACGCTAACCATGATTGGGTTATGAAAGCCGATCCTATGGAACGTTCCCACGAGATTCCACCAGCAACCGGTTCGGTTGTGGTAGATTCGACGCAACGCTGGGACGACAAAGCGTGGATGGATAAGCGTCGCAAGACCAATCCGCATGATGGTCCAGTAAGCATTTACGAGGTGCACGCTGGTAGCTGGCGCAAAGATGTTGCGAACTACCGTGAGCTGGCTGATAAGCTCGTGCCGTACGTAGAGAAGGAAGGCTTTACTCACGTTGAGTTCATGCCGCTCGCACAGCATCCGTTCTCTGGTTCTTGGGGTTACCAAGTTACTGGTTATTACGCGGTTGATTCGCGCCTTGGTTCGCCTGATGACTTTAAGTATCTGGTCAATAAGCTGCATCAGGCTGGCATTGGCGTGATTATGGATTGGGTGCCTGCGCACTTCCCGAAGGACGCGTTTGCACTGGGTCGTTTCGACGGCACGCCGCTATATGAAGACCCAGATCCGTTGCGCGGTGAACATCCCGACTGGGGCACGTACGTGTTCAATTTCGGACGTCGCGAAGTACGCAACTTCCTCGTCGCCAACGCTAGTTTCTGGCTGGATGAATACCATATCGATGCGCTGCGCGTGGACGCGGTTTCTTCGATGCTCTATCTCGACTACAGCCGTCAGCCCGGTCAGTGGCGTCCAAACATTTATGGCGGACGCGAAAATCTTGAGGCCATCGATTTCCTCAAGGAAGCTAATGCCACCGCATACAAGAACAATCCGGGCGTGATGATGATCGCCGAAGAGTCGACCGCATACCCGGGTATTACTGCGCCCACTGACGAAGGTGGCCTCGGTTTCGGCCTTAAGTGGAATATGGGCTGGATGCACGATACGCTCCAGTATTTGCGTGAAACTCCAATCAACCGCAAATGGCATCACGGTGAGATTACGTTCTCAATGGTGTACGCGTATTCTGAGCATTACGTGCTGCCTATCAGCCATGATGAAGTTGTATACGGCAAGGGTTCATTGTACGGCAAGATGCCGGGCGATGACTGGCAGAAATATGCTGGCGTGCGTTCGCTATTCGCGTATCAGTGGGCTCACCCGGGCAAGAATTTAACCTTCATGGGCAATGAGATTGCGCAGTGGGGTGAATGGGATCACGATAGCTCTGTTGATTGGGCTGCACTTGACTGGCCAGATCATCGCGGTGTGCAGAAGCTCGTAGCTGATCTCAACACACTGTATAAAGCATCTCCGGCCTTGTGGAGTCAAGATTTTGATCCTGCAGGATTCCAATGGCTTACCAGCGATGACGCCGATCATAATACGCTCAGCTTTGTGCGTATCGGCAAGAACGGCGAACAGATGGTTGTAGTCGTCAACTTCTCCGGAGAAGCATGGGAGAACTATCAAATCGCGCTACCGCAAGGTGGTAAGTGGCGTGAAGTACTCACTACTGACGACGCAAAATATGGCGGTTCTGACATCCACAACGGTACGTTTGAAGCTGAGCCAGAAGAGTATCATTCTCGTGAATGGTCAGCACGACTCACCATTCCAGCGCTGGGAGCGGTATTCTTAGAACCGACAGACTGAAAGGCGGTTTCTAACATGCTCAATACTCCGACGCGCGTTACCACGCCGCGCACAGTGCTCGTGGTCGAGGACGAACCTACCCTCGCCACGGCTATTGCGCAGCGCATCACGGCGGAAGGATGGACTGCTCGCGTGGCCTCGGACGGCGCTAGCGCCGTTCAGGCCGCTAAACAGCTCAAGCCTGATCTTGTGATCATGGATATTATGCTGCCGGTGATGGATGGTCTTGAAGCGACCAAGCGTATTGTGGCCGAGCGACCAGTACCGGTACTTATCCTGACGGCTCGTGATGACGAAAGCGACAAGGTCACTGGTTTGGGTGCTGGCGCAGATGATTACATGACTAAACCGTTCTCTATGCGCGAACTTATTGCTCGCTGCAAGGCATTGTTGCGTCGTGTGGAACGTGCAAAAGTGATTGCCAAGAATTCTGAGAACGAGAAGATTCTCAACTTCGGTTCCTTGGTGATTGACCCTGCTCAACGTATTGTGACGATGAACGGCGAGCCAGTGCATTTAACGCCTACGGAATTTGATCTGCTGGCTACCCTCGCACGCAAACCTCGCTCAGTGCTGACTCGCGAAAAGTTGCTTGAAGAAGTATGGGACTGGGTTGACGCATCTGGTACTCGTACTGTCGATTCGCATGTCAAGGCGCTGCGACACAAGCTCGGTTCAGAAATGATCCGTACCGTGCACGGCGTGGGCTACGCGTTTGAACCACCGACCACAACCGTAACCGCATGAAACGCAATACGAGCACTGCTCAGAGTCGGCCTACGAGTCCTGCCTCGGAATCGCCACGGCCGGCTTCTTTATCTTCATCGTTTTCGGGTGGTCGACTGAACGCATCAACATCACGACGTAAGTCATCCACCCGTTCGAGGGCGCACGGTAGCATTGTGCGCCCTATCGGCATGTTGTCGTCACTTAAAGTTGAGCTCAGCGTTATTATCACCATTGCCACTGCAATCGCATTCGGCATGGCATGGCTACTGCTGAAATTTGGGTGGAACGGCTGGATTGCCATGCCGTTAACGTTGGTCGTGGCACTGGGCATTACGTACTTCTTTTCGCGCGGTCTTATCGCACCATTGCGGCAGATGCGTGACGCTGCAAATGCTATGGCTGACGGCGATTACTCAGTACGCGTGCATTTAGCCACTGACAGTAGCGACGAAATTGGACGCCTCGCACGCGCATTCAATGAAATGGCTGAAGAACTTCAGCACGCCGATCAAATGCGCCTCGACATGATCGCCAATGTAAGTCATGAACTGCGTACACCAGTTTCTGCGCTGCAGGCTATGGTCGAGAATATGGCAGACGGCGTCACTGAACCCTCCCCCGCCAATCTTGAGAGCATCCTCAATCAAACACACCGGCTTAGCGATCTGATTGCATATCTGCTCGATCTGTCACGTATGGAAGCAGGCGCAGCAAGCCTGAAGATTGATGAATTCAACGTTCATGACTTTCTTGACGAAACGATCGAACCGCTAGAAATTGCGGATGCAGGGCATGCTCATGAGATCGTCATGAACGTTGATGAACATATTCGCATGGAAGGCGATCAAGACCGGCTGCGGCAGTTGTTTACCAACATTATTGCTAACGCGCTCAAGCATTCTCCCGACGGCACTACCGTATTGGTTGAAGCTCATGAAGATAGCGATCATGGGATGATTGTGACGAATGTGGTGAACTTCGGTTCACAAATTCCCCAAGCGGAGCGTACGGATATCTTCCGTCGTTTTGTGAAGGGGAAAACTGGGCCGGGCACTGAATCTGGTGGCACTGGATTAGGCTTGTCTATCGCACGCTGGGCTGCACAGTTGCATGGTGGTACCGTTCGTGTGGTAGATGATGACCGCGGCGTTGATTTTGAGATTCGACTGCCGCGATATCACATTGCTTCATCGTGAAGCAAATCAATCTCTCGTGAGGTGAGTGAGTTTTCGTACTGTTCGTCAATTTCGTGAGGCTCACTCACCGGTTTTTCGACTGACGCGAGCGCAAGAGCGGTGATCACGTGTGCACCGGCGTTGTTGAGTGCGGCGATGCATTGTCGCATGGTTGCGCCGGTGGTGATGATGTCGTCGAGAATGATGATGTTGCGATTGTTGCATTGTGCAGGGTTAGTGACGATGATGTTGCCGCTGATGCGTATGTTGCGTTGGGTGGCGTTGGTGACTTCAACTGATTTGGCGGCAATATTTGCGGTGCGTAAGACTGGTTGGACGGTTGCTGTGTAGCCTCGTGTGTTCAGTGAGTGGGCTGTTGCGTTGGCGACTTGGCGCATGTGCCATCGTCCTCGGTGAATCATTGAGGATCGTGAGGATGGTGCTGGTACGAGTGTGATCGGCGTGGTGCTGGTTATTGCTTTGCAGCGTATAGCGAGATCGGCGAGTGCTGTGGCGAATATGGTGTCGCATTCTTCGTCGTTGTGGTCTTTCCATGACAGGATTGCGTGACGAGTTTCGTTGCGATAGTGAGCGCATGCGTAGGCGGTGTTCATGGCCAGGCCGTGCATTGGTCTGGCGATGGTGGTGTTGAATTCGGCGCGGCAGTGTGGGCATAGTATGTCGTCTGGCGTGTCGCATCCTGCGCAGCCGCGTGGGATGATCAGGTCGCGTATCGTTGCCAGTGTTGTCCGTATGCTGCTTGTGATCCCAGTCATGTTCATAGCTTAGCGGAGAAATTGTTGAGGAGTCATTGTTGGCTCGGTTACACCAACTTTGGCATATGCTGGCAGACTACCCATTAGTCGGCTTCGTCGACAGCTCATCCTGCAATGCGTGAAGTGCTGGTAAGAGTTGGTCGAGCATGAGTAGTGTGTCGGCTGGGCTGGATACGCTGATCGCCCATGCTCCGGCGATGGCTGCTGGGTAGTCGTTGCCGCCGGGGGTCATGCGATCGCCTACGAAGACGATGCTGTCGACTGGGGTGTTGAGGATTTTACTCAGTTCGTGTACTGCGAATGACTTATCCATGCCTGGTAGTGATACGTCGATACTGGTGTATCCTCCCGAACGTACTTTGAGATGAGGTAAATCGCCTGCGACAGCATTGACGAGACGCTGTTTCTTGATATCGCCGGGGTCCCATGCTCGTTTTGCGGATTCGGGCGCGTTCTGTCCAAGGGCGGAGAAGGTGAGTTGGCTGCCTCGATCCTCGAATCGGGCTCCCCAGACGGTTGTTTCCCATAGTCCAAGTTCTCGTGCTCGTCGTTCGAGTGAGGTGCGTGCTGATCGGCGGTCTACCTCGCTTAAATCATGTGTGTATACGCAGGTCCATGATCCTGTCGTCTCATGTTCAGGCTTGTTCCACCTGTAGTATCGTGTGCCGCCGGTCGGCATGAGGTGTAACTGAGTCAAGTTAGCACGATCATGTACGACTTCGAGTATTTGGCTGACTACGAGTTCATACCGTCCACCGGTGACGACAGCTACTGGTAGGCAGTGTGTGAGCGCTGCGAATCGGTCAATCATTGCCGGAATCATGGGTTGTTTGGATGAGGCAAGCGTATTGTCAAGGTCAAAGGCGATAACTCGCATACGTGCCGCGAGTGCAATATAGTCGATATCATTCCACGAATGCACCACCGTCATGCGTGCCGCCTTTCCATATCATTACCACTTACACTACTCATGCATTACCCCGATGACAGTATCGTAACGCATGATGCCGTCGCCTTGGCCTATGGTGGAAAGCATGATTGAAGCTCCTTGGAATGCTCGCGTGTATCGTAACCGTCACGGACGGGGTACTCGCACGCCTATGTTTGGCACTCGCCTACCACGCTACCGTACGCGCAGTGGCATGTTTGATGACATGATGGCGGCTCAGATTCGTCGGCTCAATGACGCGTGGCCGCAACTCGTAAGACCAGTACAGTTCGCGGTTGAAGATGTACCACCATCGCAGCCGGCACCGTGGGAAACGGAACCTGATCTTAATTCACAGTATTTTCCGTCAGCGCATGGTGTTCCAGCGCGTATTGTGCTGTATCGTATGCCGATTCAAACGTTGGCGACAAGCCGCATGGATATGCAGCTGATTATCCGCGACGAGCTGGTAGAACGGCTAGCTGATCTGTATGGTCGCCGCCCCGAAGAGATCGATCCTGATTGGGGACTGTGATTGGTGTGAACTAGCGAACGATGGTTGGATCCTGTTCGACTTTGATTTGCGTAGTGCTTGCGTCGAGGGTGCTGGATGGCAACCATGCAAGACCGGCAAGATCAGCGTCATGAACAGCCGTATCGCTTACCCGCGCACCCCATACGATCTGACCGTTATCGTGTACGTCTAGTCGCAAGATAGTAGCTTTTGCGTTGATGGAAGACGCATCCATACTAGTAGCTGCGTAAGCTCCTAATGTCACGTCGTGCTTGCCAACCGGCGCACCATTGCTATCGTACGCCGTAATCGTGCCAGTAGCCTCGTCGTTGCCACTGTTCACCAACGTGAGTGACGCGTTAAGATCGCCCGGCACCGCAACAGCTGATACCGTATGAGTCACACCAGCATTCACTAAGGCGAAATCCTCTTGCCCGTCTTTACCGCTGCGCGTCAATTGCATGGTCATCGAAGATGGCGTATCCGATACGGCACGCAAAGCGAGCGCCCCTTCAGGAGCTTCTCCTAGATCAACAATCGTGACTTTGCCAGCGTCAAGTGGTTTGGTATCGGCTCGACGTTCTCCTTGTTCAGTAATCCAAGAGAACGTGGTGTTACCGCCTTGGTCGCTGTATGCGATGACGTTTACTCGATCACCTTGTTGCACGCCCGGCATCACGGAAACATTGGCCTTTGGGCTCACTGGTGTGGCATATTCTGTGCCGTGCGAGACAAGACCGTCCATAGTCACTACTCGCACTGATGCGGCAACGGGAGCCTGTTCACTAGATACTTTCACGTACAAGCCGTTTTGATCACTCGCAGCAGCAGACAAATCGAGCACGCTCTCCCCGGATGCCTTAACAGAAACACTTTCTCCAGTTGATAATGTCAGAGCTCCTTGATGGGAGGTACCCCATACCTGAAGCTGAACTGTGGTGGACTTATTAGAAGGGTTGGCAATAACGAGTTGCTGCGTAGTGCCTGTTGTAGTAGCAGGTAGGAGAAATTCATGTTCAAGCGCTGTAGAGGTGCACGAAGAGGCGGCGACACCTTTGAGATCACCATCGGTCGCCCATGATGCGCTTGATGCAACTGTTCCGGTGCCTGAAGCAGATTCCAACAAATGCGTTTGCATGAGCGTAGCCGTCTTGTCTACATCACCGGATGATGTGATGATACTGGTGTCATCTTGCGGTGCCGGCAATAGATCGCCACTGTGCGCCAGCGTACCGATTGACGACTGATAGATTGAACCAAACGCAGCATACCGCGCAGCAGACGCGATATTGCCAGCGCTCGGCTGGAATTCACTATCACCGAATGAACCACTGTCAGCCAAGCTCATGCGTGCTGGACAGTATGAAACGAGCTGTAACTGACTTACCGTTTGCGAAGAGGCTGAGCCGTTCGCTGCCACTTTGTCGAGCATCGATGGCAATGGTGTGATGATAGCCATGCCGCCAAGCGAGGCAAGAATAAGCGCTGAACTGATGATCGCAGCGCTCACCGTGAACCCGGTGCGCGTGGCACGATGACGCGGTGTTGGATCGCTCATGATTCCTCTCCTTGCGAATACCGGGTAGTGCCATGAGGCAATGCGACAAGGCAGTATAGTGCGACAATGATGCCTGCACAGATGAGCCACGCGTAACGCCATTGGCTTGATTGGGTACGTTCCTGCCATGAAGTGTCAATATTTTGGCTGTCAGCACTGCTGATAGTCAGACGATAGTATGTGCCGTTTGCGGCAGACACTACAGTTTGCGTACCTTCGGATGCGGTAACGTTACTGATCAACCGTTGAGCGGCACTGTTGTCATTATCAGATGGAGCGACACTGACGAATATGCCGCCAAAACCGAGCTGACTGATATCGATAATGGATTGTGCATCAGCTCCAGCGAGCAGGCGCGCCGCCGAACGCGACAGTATCGCATCGGTAGTATCCGTAGCATCTGTAGCATCCACATCCGAATGTGTTGACGTGTCAGATGAAGAGTTGGTATCTAACGCAAGCCGCAAACGTCGCACCGGTGAACTGTCAATAAGATCACCACGTCCACTACGTAAGACCGTAAACGCGACCGTGTCGTCTGACGACGCATGCAACGCAAGCACACGATGATCAGATCCTTGAGCTAAATAGTCCGTGGCAACCATTGGTAGTCCCGTATTGGAAACGTTTACGCTACGACGTGCTGATGCAGACCATGCATACCAGCCACATACGCTCACCGATAATGTCAAGATAGCTACGAGCATTACACGACCAGTGCGTGCCATTGCAGTGCGGGCAGCTACTCTTGCAGCCACTCGTTCAGCACGAAGTCCGGCAGCCGTATCATGAGCAGAGTCAATGCGATCAGCAGACTGACGCAGTAGCGTAAACCGTTTCACCGCAGCACCAGCCACCAAACACACGCAAGACAATAATCCCAGTATCATCATCATGAATCCAGGAAGCACCGAAGCAGCCACGTCGCCATCTGCATCAGCTGCAATCGCAATACGAGCACAGCACAACGCGAGAAGTCCACCTGCCAAACTAGTCACCCACATCAAGCGTGATGCACGCAATGCAAACGGAAGACACAGCGAGACAAGTGCAAGTACCACTATCAGCGCAAGTACCACTAGTAACGCCAGTGCTGGCCAGTTACCGGACAGTCGCATGGTCCATGCGTCATCGTTATCAAGACTCAGCGCGCGACCGATTACACCAAGCAAGTGAGCAGCAGCAGGACGTCCATCCACGCTACTGGACGGGATCATAATGTCACCGAAAATCTGCCGCCAGATACCTTCAGACCCATATTTAACAGCATTCACCAATGTCGGCGCGATCACGAACGCAGATGGCACAGGTATGAGCAGCAACATCACGCGATGACGACGAACAAAGAGCAAGAAGATCAGGAATGTAGCAATCAGCGGCAACAGTAACTGAGGTTCTGCGGCCACCACAGGGATAAAGCACAGTGAAGCAAGAGCTGCAGATTGAATCGAGCGATGCGGGTGGAGTTGATCTTCAGTGCGATACATCGCTACAGCGCGAAATGCGAATGCAAATGCAGCTGGCATGAACATAAGCACTGTGAGCATGGGTAGATTTGCCGTAGCAAACAAACCAGTAGCCATGCCAAGTCCAACCCACAGTAGCGATGCGGTAACACGTACACCATCAGAACGGGTAAATACACCAGCGAGCGCCCAGAATGAGAGTGTTGCGAGTGGTGCTGCGGCAAAGAAGATGAGCGCGAGGGCTGCAGCTGGTTGGCCGAGGGTGAAGAGTGAGGTAACGAGCCAGACGAGGAGCCAAGGGGTTGGGGGTGCGGGGATGCCGGTGCCAGCGCCGAATATCCACGGGGTGGTGGCGGCTTGGGCGAGTTGGTGGAAGGTTGCTGATGTGGGGAGCAGTTGAGCTGAGTAGATTGATGCACTGTCGCTGAAAGCTGCGGTGAGTGTAGTGCGATAGCTGATAGCGATGGCGAGGAATGCAATAAGTGCGGCACTGAGTGCAAGCCCCCAGCGGCGGATACGGCGACGGCGTAGGTGTGCGCGTGCAAGTGGGTTGAGCAGTATGGTGTGCTGTTGATCTTCGAGTGCTTGTGCGCGGTCTTTCCATTGGGCTTTTTGCTGGCGGCTTACGCTCAGCGCGGATAAGCGACTCATTGGCACGTTGCTGTGTGCCACGACGAGTCGGCGTGCCTTGATGGCACTTGGAATTGCAATGAGAGCGCGCCAAGGTAGGCCCAGTTCACATCCTGCTTTGTATGGGCGTTTGGCGAAGAGCTGTTCGAGTGCTTTGCCGATGGATGTGAGTAGACGCCATAGCCACAGTAGTGGCCATAGCAGTGTGGGGATGTCCGTGTAGAGGTATCGTTGTGCGGCGCTCATAACGGCCATTGCAGAGTGCAGTGGCTCTTGTTCGTCTACAGGTTCGCCGTTGCGGGTGCGGATACCCTCATAGCGTGCGCGTCGGTGGGCGATGCGTGCTTCAGGTACGACAACGACTCGGCCGCCGTCAAGGCAAATGCGGCGGCAGAAATCAGCGGATTCGCCGTAGGTGGTGAACCAGCGGTTGATACCGTCCATTGTGTGTAATGTTTCGACGGGCAGTAGCGCGCCGGCGAGTGAGACAGCGAAAACGTCTTGTCTCGTATCGTATTGTTCTTGGTCTTCTTCGCCGTCAACGACGAGTGATTCCAATCGGTGATGTCCAGCGTACATGCCGACGTTATGCAGATTGTTGGCTTGCCAGTCGAGTTGTTTACAGCCGAGGAGGGATGCTGCGGGATTGTTACGCCATGCATCGAGTAGCCGTGCCAGACAGGTGTCGTCAGCGGGTCGTGAGTCATCATGAAGCATCCACCATGCGCTGATAGTAGCGGGGAGTGCGGCTCGGGACATGCCGGTGCATACGGCATTGCTGAACGAGGTTGCTCCCTGAATTGGTATCACACGGATTTCAATATTGTGTGGTTGGGAAGAAGTTGTGTGTGAGTCGGCTGACGGCGTGATGGCAACATGGGTAAATACTGGCTGGCTTTTGCTTCCAGAGCAGTCAACGACGACGATTATGCCGGGAAGTACACGCTGGGATAGCACAGCACGTATCGTGTCTGGTAGAAAACGAAGATCATGCTCTGCCGTAATCACGGCTGCGACCGTGGGGTCGATATGCTGGCTGCTCGACTGAGCTCGGTTTGTCAGCAGGGCGGCAAGTACCTGTTCAATGTCGCTGTTGCCTGTGGAATTCATGGTTTCCAGTGTACGCATGGATGCGTCAAATGACGTCACGCCTGCTCCCTGTGCTCCTTCTTGTACCGACGACGTTCACGTTCGCTCATGCCACCCCAGATACCGAATCGTTCATCATGCTCAATAGCCCATTGCAAACATTGCTCGCGTACGGTGCACTGCGCACAAACCCGTTTGGCATCCCGTGTGGAGCCACCTTTTTCGGGGAAAAATGCTTCAGGATCAGTTTGGGAACAGAGTGCTTTGTGCTGCCAAGACACGTCACCGTCGGGATGGAACAGTCCCCATAGTTCACTCATTGCATGAGTTGGTTGTTCGGAGGAATCACCGACGACACCCCACATTCGTCTCCTCCTTATCTGATGAACTTGTATGATCGAATGTTCAACGACCAACCGTTAAATTACACACATGTGACTTGCGTTTTGTCAAGTCTTGTACCGTGTCATTACCATAACCGCGGTTAAAATGTGATAATACGCAGGCATGAACCTATGCTGGAATAGTGCATTGTGCTGTTCCTGCGTAGGATTCGCAACGTGCGGCAAGTGCAACACACACATGTGTCACAGTGTCATGAGGAAATTCGAGCGCAAACGGACACACGAACAGTCTTATAGGGAGGGCAACGACACCATGATTGACGGTAACGGAGGTATGAATCAGGCGACACCGCCCAGCTTCTCCCCGTCCAGCGGTCGACGTCGTGGTTCTACTCAATCGTCCACGTCTGATGCGCGCTCCAGTCAAGCGCAGCCTCAAGCCCGTCAATCAGTACCATCTGATTCGGTTACGGTTCCGCCGTCATTTTCACCGGCTGCACCGCGAGTACGTTCCGTTAATGATGCAGCACATCAATCATCTTCCGTCTCTACAGCTGCATCAGCACCGCAAACACCACACGTGCCAGCATCAGGTACGCCGCGTTCATATGCGCCTCGCAGTTACGAGCCACAATCTCGTCAACCTCGTCGTTCCTCTGGCTCAACACAGTCCACAGCCCCTACTCCAGCCGCTTATCATGCTCGTCCTGCGATGACCACACCGAGCAATGCTAGATTCGCCACGGCTTCTCGCATCGAACCCGCGAAATCAGGCGCGCATTTTCAGTCGTCAGCGTCGACAGCCGTCGCACGCTCCCCTCGCCCCGGTCGTGTGCGTCATGTGGTGCTGGTAACGCTTGCTATTCTTGTTGCGCTTCTCATATTTGGTGTGTTTGGCGCATGGAATTGGGCAAATGGCAAGATTGGACGCGCTTCGTGGCTCACCAATATGGCAGATTCGTCGGGAGCATCATCGTGGTTGCTTGTCGGTTCTGATAAACGAGACAATACGGAAGGTGTTGCTGGAGCTGACGATCCGACAGTTACGGGATTCCGTACTGATACGCTTCTTGTGCTCACCAAGCCAAAGAACGGTCCGAGTTCGCTGATTTCTATTCCACGTGACTCTTTAGTGACCGTGGATGGGCAGTATATGAAGATTAATTCGGTTGCTCAAGTGTATGGCAATCAAGCATTGGTCGGCCAAATCGAGCAGATTACCGGTCAGAAGATTGATCACGTGGCTGAAATCCAGTTCGGCGGATTGAAGAATATGGTTGATGTGATCGGCGGCGTGAATCTATGCTACGACCAGACTGTTGATGATCTGTATTCAGGGTTGAAGTGGACAGCTGGATGTCACGATGCAGACGGTACAACCGCGTTAGCATTCTCTCGTATGCGTTATTCGGATGCCCAAGGCGATTTTGGCCGTGCGGCACGTCAACGCCAAGTTATTGCAGCGGTAATGAAAAAAGCTTTAAGCTCATCCACTTTGCTTAATCCTGCAAAAGTTGCCAAACTGGCAGATGCGTCACTGTCTGCCGTCACAGTGGATGAGGATACGAATCCCATGACGTTAGCGTCGATGGCGTTCGCGTTCCGTGATGCTACTGGAGATGGTGGTGTGACCGGTAGCTTGTATTGGTCGAATCCTGATTACTACGTCGATGGGGTTGGCTCGTCAGTATTGCTCGATGATGCGGCAAATACTAAGTTATTCTCCCAACTGGCTGCTGGCAGTCACGCAAGCGGTGAAGTGGGCACGTTAGCTGAACAGTGACCTGCGAGTCATTACTTTGCTCACGAATTCATGACGCGAGACACTAGAAGCTCTTATCCTGCGTAAATTCGTTTTACGGCGTGTCGCGAGCGCAAACTGTTGTCTCATAAGGCGACACGCCGTGTGAAAACCGTTCGACCACATACCTCGTTTTCGCTTGTGTAACGTCATTCGAGCCTGCACAGTGGCAGGTATGGGTATGGCGAAACGTTTGGTGCCGAAACAGCAACGTCGGCGCGTTCACGACCGATTAGCGATAATAGCTGCGGCCGCACCGATTGCTGCCCAATTCATCATGTTGGTGGCTATGCTGGTTGAGCGTCGATGGATGTTTGCGATGATGGTCGTTCCCGGTTTGATTGGGTGTGCAGCATCGGCTGCACTCATGGCTGTGCGTGCATCGAACACTACAGGCGGTATTGATGAGTCAGGACAGATCAACACTGTAGATACGAGTTATAACTCAGCGGATACAGTATCTGAGAAGGACAGTGCTCAAATTTTCACTGCTATTGATTGCCCATCATGGCAGACGCTTGCCTTGCCTCCGATCAGTGTTGAACCGCTACGTTGGCGGCATATCGTGCGCATGTGGCTGCACAAGCCAAGTCTTGATGTAGCACTCGGTATGGGAGTATCTGATGTATTCCGGCTTGATCTAGCCCGTCATGGACCGCATGCAATGGTTGCTGGTACGACTGGTTCTGGCAAGTCAGTGCTGTTGCAGACGTGGTGTATTGCCTTGGCGTGCCGTAATCCGCCGACTAGGTTGAATTTTGTGTTTCTTGATTTTAAGGGTGGTGCTGCGTTTGATCAGTTGGCACGTTTGCCGCATGTGGTGGGCAATGTGTGTGATCTTGATCTTGCTCATGCAACTCGCGCTTTGCATGCTCTTGAAGCGGAACTTCAACGTCGTGAGCGTATCGTGGCTGAGCATCGTTGTGGTGATGTGCGGTATTTGGCTGAGCCGCCGCCTCGGCTGATTATTATGGTTGACGAGTTTCATGCGTTGCGCAGTCAGCTGCCGGATTATGTTGATCGTTTGGTGCGTATTGCGTCGCTTGGACGTTCGCTTGGTATGCATTTGGTGGCGTGTACGCAAAATCCTGCGGGACAAATCAGTGCTGATATGAAGGCGAATATTGCTGTCAATATTTGCTTGCGTGTGCGAGATTCGATGCAATCGTCAGAATTGTTGGGTTCGACGGCTGCAGCTGGTATTAGTCCATCATTGCCAGGTGCTGCGTATTGTGCTGATGGTGAAACCATGTCACCGTTTATATGTGCGCAGACTCGTGACATGGATGCGTTAGTTGATGCTGTATGTTCAGCGCAACACTTCTGTGGATTTCCCTCTCAGCAACGCTTGTTCAGCCCACCACTGCCGAAGATTGCGCGTCTAGAGGCAGCAGATGTAATTGCGTTGACTAGCGATGATCGCAAGAATGCAGTTCATGCGAATGATGCGGATATACGTGTGCCGTTTGCTCTCGGTGATGATGGTGTGAACGTGAATCTGACGCGGCTGCTCTTGCGTGGCAATATTGCCATTATCGGACAGCATGGTCGTGGTCGTACAACGGTGTTGGCAACGATCGCCGCTATGTTGCGCTCGATGCCTGGCATACGATTGCGACACGCGTATCGCAGTGTACGTGGCATGACTGTTGAGAATGTTCGCCAGTCAGTATCGATTACAGTGAATGTCACTAATACTGCTCCCCCACCGTATCCGCGCACCATATGGCTTGTGGATGATGCCGATGAGTTACTTGACCCGTTAAGCAGTGATGCGCTGTGTGCTGAATTCAGTCAAGCATTGCATGATCCACGTGTCACTGTGGTGTTTACGGTTACTTCGTCACGCTATGTACGTGTTCCTGAACATGGTACGACACGCATTGTGTTCCCCACTGGTGACCGCTCTGTTGACCTTATGGATGGCATACCAGCCGAAATACTTGCCCGATTCGCTGCGACGGATGCCGATATTCCCGGACGCGCTGTATTGGTAGAACGGGGGCATGCTATGCCAGTACAATGCATTGTTTTACAATCCGTGAGCGAATCCTCTTGAAAAGTCGACAGTTTCGTGGTTACCTGTGTAGTGGATTTCATTATGGGCCCGCGGGGGCCTCAAGGAAGGCGAGACGATGAGCAGTGCTTATGACTGGCGTGCCAAGGCGGCGTGCCGTGACAAAGATCCAGAGTTGTTCTTTCCAGTAGGCAACACTGGGCAAGCATTTCGGCAGATTGAGGATGCTAAGGCTGTCTGCCGTACTTGCAAGGTGATTGACGCGTGCTTGAAGTGCGCGTTGGATACGAATCAAGATTACGGCGTATGGGGTGGTTTAAGCGAAGATGAGCGTCGTGCTTTGAAGCGTCGCGCGATGCGCGCTCGTCGTTCGCAGGCGCTGCAGAATCTCTGATCATTCATACGGCTATAACCGTTAAACAAGCCCCGCAATCCATCTACGATTGCGGGGCTTCTTACATCTCATTCGAAAATACCCAGAATACTATTCTTCCTGTGCTGCACGCAGCTTCATCTCGAGCACCACACGCGTGCCACCTTCGCGACGCGGCTCCCATCGTACGGAACCGCCAAAATCGTTGGTCACAAACGTGTTGATGATCTGCGTGCCCAGTCCAGAGCCAGACGAACGTGCCATGCCGTGGCTTTCCTCGGTCGCAAGTCCTGAACCGTCATCTTCTACAACTACATTGAGGTTGGCACCGGAACGGCCTACAGAAATGACGATGTGACCTTCTTTACGTCCCTCAAAACCATGCTCGACCGCGTTAGTAATCAACTCAGTCAACACCAGTGACAACGGGGTAGCATCCTGTGCCGGCATCATACCAAACTGGCCAACATACTCGATGTTGATATGCTGATCGCGCATTGTTGCCAGATCAACGCTCATCTTCAGCAGGTTGGAAATCACCTTGTCGAAGTCGACGATTTCGTCAGCAGTTTGGCTTAACCCTTCATGCACCATTGCGATGGTTTGCACGCGTCGCTGTGCCTCTTCCAGTTCTTTCTTGACTTCCTCAGACTTGGTTTTGCGCGCCTGCAATCGCAGCAGTGCAGAGACTGCTTGCAGATTATTCTTGACACGATGATGAATTTCCGAGATGGTCGCATTCTTAGTCTGCAATTCCTGTTCACGACGACGCAGCTCAGTGACGTCACGACAGAGGATAATCGCACCGGTACGTCCGTTCGTATCATACAACGGCATAGAGCGCATGGATACAGCAGAGTTGTTAGCGTTGAGCTCGGAGTCAACAGCCGCTTTACCGCTTAATACCAGAGGTAGCGATTCAGGCAGCGGATCGTTCTCATGAAGTAATTGAGTACCAACCTCGCTCAAGAGCTTGCCTTGCATCGGGTCGAGTGATCCAAGACGACGGAAACAGCTAATCGCGTTAGGCGAGGCATAACGTACCACACCATCGTCAGTGAGCACGATGAAACCGTCGGCTACGCGCGCGTTATGCCGTTGACTCATCACGGAATCCATATATGGGAACTGGCCTCGCGGAATCATCTCGTACAGCTGCTTACCAGCGTTGATGCTTTCTGATTCGTTACGACCGTTGGACTCGCGTGTTGCCATATTGGTTTCGCGCACAACGAGACCAAGTGTCTTGCCATTGTGATGCACTGGCGCGTACACGTTGCACACTGTGGATTTGCCGACATTACGCAGCACTGTAGAACGAAAGACCACGGCCGAACGCATCGCTGCATCCAGCTCGCCGACCATGTCTGCAGGAACGGGCTTTCCAACTACATCTTCAGTTCGCAGTGTTGCCACTGTAGATGGACGACATTGTTCTGCTACCACATAGTCTCCGTTACCATTTTGCAAAATGAGTAGCAAGTCAGCGAAACTGAGGTCAGCAATGACCTGCCAGTCGGCTACCAGATGATGAAGCCATTCGCGGTCCGTGTCATCGAAATCGGGTCGGGTCGCAAGTACTTGGGTAAAATCTGCCATACGGTCCATCATACGCAATACCACGCCGTGACTGCACACTGTTGTGACAATCTGTAGTCCAGTTAATATGACGATGAATAACGATTACCATCAGCATTTCTTGACAAAAACGATTATTACGTTACCGTAGGTTACGGTAACGTAGGTTATGATAGTGAGTAATTACGTACAGTAATGATCCACAATCAAGCAACGGGGAGGAGCAAAATGACAGTCTCCAAAGAAGAAGTCGCACGTAAACAGGCGGCCATAACAGCAGCACGCGATGCTGCAACCCGTGCACGCGAAGCAGCGCTACAAGCCAAAGCAGACGCAGTACGCATCCGCGCAAAAGCTAAAGCGGAACGTATCCGCCGCCGCGCCGACGAACATGCCTTATCTGTAATTGCTAAAGCAGAAACCCGTGCCGCACGGCTCGAAGGCATCTCCCCCGCTGAAGTCGAACGCAAAATCAGACTTGACGTACATGGTCGCCCGAAGCCAATGCTGCGCGGATGGATTCACGCCGTTGCCGCACCGCTCGCACTGGCAGCTGGCATCGTGCTCATTTGTCTTGCACAAGGCGCAGGGCTTAAATGGGCATGCGCTGTGTTCATGACGTGTTCGCTGGTTTTGTTCACCAACTCAGCCGCCTACCATTTAGGTGACTGGTCGCCGCGCGTCACCGACGTACTGCGCCGTATTGATCATATGAACATTTTCCTGCTCATCGCCGGCACCTACACGCCAGTATCGTTTGCACTCGAGCCACGCTGGCGTAACGCTATTATCATCGGCATGTGGTCATGCACGCTTGTCGCACTGATCATTCATGTGATCTGGATTGGCGCGCCGCGCTGGTTGTATGTCATCGTATACATCGTGTTTGGCGTGTCTGGAGTAGCGTTCATGAGCTTGTTCTGGACGTCACCTTATGCAGGACCTGCCGTGGTGATTCTACTCGGCTCCGGAGGCGCATGCTATATCGCGGGCGCAATTGTGTACGGCTTACGCAAGCCAGACCCGTGGCCACGCGTGTTTGGCTTCCACGAGATTTTCCATACCGGTACTGTCGCCGGATACGCATGCCATATGGTCGCGATCTATATGGTGATCGTCTCACTGTGGCAGTAACTCAGTCCTATTGATAAGAAAACCGACACATGCCACACACAGGCTCTCAGATGTCTAGGCTCCCCTTGTCAGGAGAGCCATTTTCGTTTAAACAAGCTCACTACTCGAGTGGCTTCGCATCCTTAACAGTTACGCTAATCGTGCGGCCGTTCGGCGCCTGATAGCTGACCGTATCCCCAGCCTTGGCACCCATAATAGCTTTGCCAATCGGCGATTCTTCACTGAGTACGTCATACTTGGTGACCGAAGCCATGTCTCGCGCGCCCAGCACGTATGTCATCTCGTTACCAGCCAGCTCGATGGTCACCAACGAGCCATTGCCAACAATGCCAGCCTTCGGAGCTTCCACGATCTTTGCATTACGCAGTTTGACCGTCAGCTCGTTAATGCGGCCCTCATTTTTGCTCTGCTCTTCACGAGCAGCCTGATAACCACCGTTTTCAGACAGATCACCCTCAGCACGCGCCGCAGCAATACGCTTGGTAATCTCGTCACGGTACTGTCCTTCGCGATATGCGAGCTCATCCTTCAGCTTGTCATAAGCGTCCTGCGTAAGCGGGACGACTTTCTCCTCACCCATGATTCCTCCTTAGTTGACGCATAGTATCAATGGTGTATGGTACGAAAAAAGCGCCGACTTGCGCCGACGCGTCCACGCTTCGAGAATCGAGCGTGATTCGATCCGAGACGAATGTCAGCGGGTCGAGATGATGTCGATCACGAACACGAGCGTGTCACCGCCGCCGATGCCGGCCTGCGGGACGCCCCGCGAGCCATAGCCGTATTCCGGCGGGATTGAGACGACCAGACGCGAGCCAACATTGTGCCCGGGCACAGTCTGATCCCAACCCTTGATGACTTGACCGACACCAATGCCAAAGCTGACAGGCTGGTGACGAGCAAAGCTCGAATCGAATGGATCGGTCTTGCCCCAGACAACACCGTGATAGTTCACAGTCACCGTGTCGCCGCGACGCACCATCGGACCGTCGCCTTCCACTAGCTCAACAACTTTGAGACCAGCTGGGGCCTCTCCGTCAAACGAGATGGACGGCGTAGCACCGAATTCGGCGTTAACCTTGGGCATGTTCGCCATGTGTTCCTCCTTAGTGACGCACAATGTACATGAGAATACCCGCGCCACGCCGACCTTGCAACCGCACTCACATTCTCATAACACAATGTCACGCGAAAGCATACGATACGCGACGCAAACAGGCAGTTTCTCACTTATTGAGCTCTCAACAAAAACTCAGCACTCGACGACATTAACCGCGAGCCCTCCTTCAGAAGTCTCCTTGTATTTCGCCATCATGTCTTCGCCTGTATCCTTCATCGTTTTGATGGCTTGGTCAAGACTGACAATATGCGAACCGTCACCGAGCATAGCCATACGCACCGCATTAATCGCCGTATTCGCTGCCATTGCATTGCGCTCAATACACGGAATCTGTACGAGTCCGCCTACTGGGTCACAAGTCAATCCCAAATTGTGTTCTATGCCAATCTCAGCCGCATTTTCCACTTGAGCCGGATTACCACCCATCACCGCACATAAGCCAGCAGCAGCCATCGAACAGGCAACACCAACTTCACCTTGACATCCAACTTCAGCGCCAGAAATCGACGCGTTACGCTTAAACAGATAGCCGATTGCACCAGCGGTGAGAAGAAAAGTGACGACACCATCTTCGTCAGCCGCATCAACAAAATGCCAGTAATACTGGAGCACAGCCGGAATAATACCAGCTGAACCATTCGTTGGTGCTGTTACAATGCGCCCTCCCCCAGCGTTTTCTTCGGATACGGCGAGCGCGAACAGATCGACCCATGCGGCGTCTGATGCTTCGAGTGCTGCGTCGAGTCGGTGATTTCGTTTGAGTACGTCGCTGTTGGCGGCCAGTCGTGCGTACATTTTGGGCGCACGTCTGGGTACGTCGAGACCACCCGGCAGTGTGGCCAGTTCGCTGGTGCATCCGTTGGTGACACAGTCGTGCATAGTATGCCATACGTTGATGAGGTCAGCACGTACTTCGTTGGCTGATCTGGTGACAGTTTCGTTTGCCCAGACGAGTTCGGCGATGGATATGTTGTGTGTGTGACAGAGTGCGACGAGTTCGTCGCCTGATGTGAAGTTGTAGGGTACGTGTGGTCCAAAGTCGGTAGATGAGCTTTCATCTTGGTCAGCGAAGGAGGTGCCTGCTGGCGGCCGGTCGTGTATACCGATCATGAGATCGTCGGGGTGTCCTTGTCGGATGAATCCGCCGCCGATGGAGTACCAGACTTGTTCGTCGACGAGGTTGCTGGCAGTATCAAAGGCTTGGAATCGCATGCCGTTGGGGTGCGCGGCCATGCGTTGCCAACGTTCAAAAATAATGTCGCGATCATAGTCGAAGGCGACTGGATGAGTACCGGCGAGGTTAAGTGTGCCGTTAGCTTCGCATTCTTGGCGGATGGTGAGTACATGGTCAGTGTTGACTGTTGCCGGTAATCCACCTTCGAGACCGGCCATAATGGCATGATCCGTGCCGTGACCGAGTCCAGTTAACGCGAGAGAACCATAGAGTACGACTCGGATACGGTGTACACGGTTAAGCGCGCCGGATGAGACAAGGGACGTGGCGAATCGTTGACCGGCGACCATTGGGCCTACGGTATGCGATGAGCTCGGGCCGACACCGATTTTGAACATATCGAGAATACTGAACATCACTGTCAGTATAGCGAGTCCATATGTCGGACGATGCAGTGATGTTATCAGTAAGTTTTATTGAGCAATATACGTTTCTATGTTTGTCCATATCAGGACAGTGCGCTTATCGTCAGCCCATAGATAATACCGCCGAGCACAGCGAATGCAACAGTCACTACTCCGATCACGATAACCGTGGTACGTCGTGAGGCAAGTCTACTCGGTAGAATCGCACCGAAGAAAAACGCGACGAATCCTGCTGCGGCACAGTTAACGCCTATACCAAGTTTGGCAGCACTGGTGAGTGCGATACCGTGAGCTGGCACGATGATTGCATTGATTACAGCAGGAAATACTGCATATCCCCAAGCCGCGAATCCGATCAGGCCAGCTAACGCATAGACAAACGGCAGAATTTTAGGAATGTCTAATCGATCAGTCAATGATTCCACCGCCCACAGCAGGATGAATCCAACAGTGTAGGTGAAGGCCACCGCAAACAAGTCAGCGACAAGAAACCACGGCAATATGTTGAAAGCATTGCCGGACATACGCACATAAATTGGTGCACTGACCAGCTCACAGATGCATAGTACGCCAGCTATGATGATTGCCTGCACCAGCATCTGCGGCAAAGCATCGTTTGATTCACGGCGTACTGCCAACCAATCAGTCATGAGCAACTCCCTCCGCATCTCAACGACTAGAAAACGGTCATTCCTATACGAGCGGACAGTCTACGATAACCAAGAAAACCCAATGTTTCCGAACGCCGTTATTTTTGGCAACTCATCGTCACTTAAGTGCCTCCGATAGGACTCGAACCCACAAGAAAATAAAGTTCCAAGTCAATCGAACATTACATAAATTGACAAATATGTATCTCATAGGATACGATATAACAATGGAAATTGAACAATCCGCTGAATTTGCAAAGTGGTTCAGAAAACTTAAGAACCGCGAGGCAAAAGCTGCCATTATGGCCCGTCTTGACGCATGCAAGATCGCCGGCAAACCACTTGGCGACATTAAACCCACAGGAGGACCCGTTAGCGAAATGCGATTCCATTTCGGAGCTGGCTACCGCGTCTATTTTGCTATGCGCGGTAACGTGCTAATGCTACTGCTAGCCGGTGGAGACAAAAGCACTCAGCAATCCGATATCAAACACGCTCACGACATTCTCAACAACTATAAGGAGCAGCAATGAGTACACAATTCACCAATTACGATACAAGCGAATACCTTGAGGATGAGCAAGACATCCTCGCTTACCTCAACGCCATCGCTGAATACGATGATCCCGCACTCATGCAGGAAGCACTCGGTAATGTTGCTAAAGCGAGGGGTATGACTCAGATCGCTAAAGAAGCCGGCGTCGGACGCGAAAGCCTCTACAAGAGCCTCAGCAAAGACGGCAATCCGAGCTTCCAGACCATCCTCAAGGTTATCCACGCGCTCGGCGGACGCATCAGCATCCAAGCCGCTTAAGTGCCTCCGATGGGACTCGAACCCACAAGCCGAAGCGGTCGATTTTAAGTCGACTGCGTATACCATTTCGCCACGGAGGCGCTGACCGAAAACGATCAACCGTACCATTGTACGACATCAACTCTAGTTCGGCATGTCGCGTCATGCCGAACTGCAACGATCGCTCTCGTAACACGAGTTATTGCGCCAGTAAACGCCTGCCATAATCAAGCACGATACCGTCGAGCAAGCCATGTTCACTCGATACGAACGAATCAATCGACGTACCATGATCAGCCTCGGCAGCCGCTGACACTTTAGCAAGAACGCGGCTCCAAACGAGAGCTCCACCGCCTACCACGTCAATACGTCCCGGATGAATAGTCTTATACGTACGCCGTTCAGCGCGAGTCATGCGAAGGAACCGATCATCAACAGCGAACGCATCCTCAAGACTCAACCTCACACCATCAACTGCCCGATGATCATATTCTTTCAAACCGAGCGCCAGCGCAGTCATCGTGGTGACCGTTCCCGACACACCGATAATCGTACGCGTTTTACCCGCTGGTACCGTTTGAAATGCTTCATCAATGTGCGCGTCAATATCAGCAATTGTTTCATCGATTTCTTGCTGCGTAGGCGGATCAGAGTGTAAATGACGTTCAGTCATACGAACTGAACCAATATTCATTGAAAATGCCGCTTCTACTTGCGTATCCGGCACATGAACACCATCGCCACCGAGCACAAGTTCCGTCGAGCCTCCACCCAAATCAACCACAAGGAACGGTGCATCAAGTTGTGTACGTGGCACCACGCTCGTAGCACCGAGAAAACTCAAATCAGCTTCTTCGGTACCGGGAACGACTTCAGGACGCACCCCAAGAATCCGTTCGATCTCATTCTCAAACTCATCACGATTCTCAGCGTCACGCGTTGCTGACGTAGCTACAAATCGCAATCCATCAACCGGATGTGCAGACAGAATCTGCGCAAATTCGCGGGCCGCAGCATACGCACGTTCCAACGCTTCGTCAGCAAAACGATGCGTTTTATCAACATCCTGCCCGAGTCTAATCACGCGTAGCGTACGCGGCACGATATCGTGCATACCGTCCGCATCCACACGCGCAATCTTGAGCCTGATCGAATTCGTGCCGCAATCAATACCTGCGACCGTTACTGAATGCTGATCCGAATGCCGATTATCATTCATCGCACAGCCTCTCCCCCTATGTCTGGTAACAGCCAATATTATTCAGCATCAACTGAACAACGGCATACATGCGGATCGAATTCGTCAGCAATACGAGCCAATGTCATGTCACCGATCGGATTCACACCTTCGCCCATAACCAACGTTTGCGCGAGTAACGCATGCAGGCATTTAACGCGGACCGGCATACCGCCCGCGCTAATACCCGCGATATGCGTTTCATCATCGCCAAGACGGACGGCCAGTTCGTGACGGAACGCAAGATAGAGATCATGCGCACGCTGATATGCAGCACGCAAACGATCGCCATCCTCACCCTCTTGAGCGAGCAACGCATTATAGTCAGCCATCACACCGTCTGCTTCCACGTGAGAAACGGCCTTGACCACTTCCGGACCAGTGAGGTAACAAGTAGTCGGGAATGGCACACCTCCGGGCAGCATGGGCCGAGTGACGACCGCGAGCGGCCGACCGCACACACACCGCGCACCGACCGCAACCATACCACGAGGGAAACGTCCAAGTTGACGTTCGACGATAGCGACGTCGTGATCGTTGGCAGGATTAGCCATAATACGATCTGCGAGTGCTGCTGCTTGGTCCATAATCGTGGTATCAAGATTCGTCACTGTTGTTGGTCCTCCGTATTGGTGTCGGTCGTAGTGGTTTCGGATTGGTTAGATTGATCGGTCGTATTGTTCGTAGTTGAATGTGTTTCTGTGCTCGTTTGTTCGGGTCGTTTGTCCGCTTGTTCAAACGAGTACGCTAATTCACTGTACCAAGGCAAGGCTTTTTTGGTAGTGCGTGACGTCGTGTCTATATTGGTATCAGTGGAAGTTGTATCACCAGTTACTGCTTCGGGATGGAGTACATGTACCACTTGTTCACCGGGGAATACAAAACCGAGCTTTTCACGAGCTTGTGCTGCAACATAAGCTTTGTCATCCCACCGAGTGATGTTGTTTTCAAGTTCTTGTTTTTGCGCGATAAGTGATGCTTCTTCGCGTTTCAAACCGTTGAGTTCGGACACACTGATTGCATATGTGTAGAACGTCGACAGCAGTTGGATAGTTCCCAACGCGACAATAAAGAGCGCAATAAAAAACACGATTGGACCGCTACTACGGGTTTTGGTTTTCGTGAACGTGCGCTTGTCTGTTTTGTTTATTGTCGCTGTGCGCGATGATCGCGACGAGAATCCAGTCGTTTTGGCGGCACTTTTGATTTTTTTGTTACTACCTCGGGATTTACCAGATGTCGATCGTGCACTCATAGGTAATAAAAATACCCGTCGCATTCGACTGAGAATGCGACGGGCTATGCACGTCTACGCCATGCTATTGAACTTGCCGGCATGATATACGATGTTCGATACTATGCCAGCGAAGCCACACGCGGCGAGTCAATGACTCACTTAGCGATGTACTTCTTGCAAGCCTTGAAGGCGCTGTAACCGGCGTACTGAGCGGTGGAGCCGAGCTCCTCCTCGATCTCGAGCAGGCGGTTGTACTTGGCAACGCGCTCGCCACGGGCCGGAGCACCAGTCTTGATCTGGCGGGTGTTCTTAGCAACCGCGAGATCGGAGATGGTGGTATCCGGGGTCTCGCCAGAACGGTGAGAAACCATAGAAGTGAAGCCGTTAGCGGTGGCCAGCTCGATAGCGTCGAGGGTCTCGGTGACAGAACCGATCTGGTTGAGCTTGACCAGCAGGGAGTTGGCAGCACCCAGATCGATGCCCTTCTGCAGACGCTTCGGGTTGGTGACCAGCAGGTCGTCGCCGACGAACTGCAGACGATCGCCGAGCTTAGCGGTGATCTTTGCCCAGTCGTCCCAGCCTTCTTCCTGGTACGGGTCCTCGATGGAAACGATCGGGTACTCTTCGATGAGCTGCTCGTAGAAGTCGAGCATGTACTCAGCGTCGCGCTCGCCACCCTCGAAGTGGTACTTGCCGGTTTCCTTGTTGTAGAACTCGGAGGAAGCCACATCGAGGCAGATGCCGATCTGCTTGCCCGGCTCGTAGCCGGCAGCGGAGATAGCGTCGACGATGTAGTTCAGGGAGTCCTTGTTGGACTTCAGCTTCGGAGCGAAGCCACCCTCGTCGCCGAGGCCAGTGTTCAGGCCTTCCTTCTTCAGGACGTTCTTCAGGGTGTGATAGACCTCAACACCAGCGCGCAGTGCGTCGTGGAAGGTGTCGAAACCGTACGGGGAGATCATGTACTCCTGAATATCGGTTGCGAAGTCAGCGTGAGCACCACCGTTCATGATGTTCATGTTCGGAACCGGCAGGATGTGGCCGTTGGTGCCGCCAATGTAGCGGTACAGCGGCAGATCAGCGGACTCAGCCGATGCGTACAGGGCGGCCAGCGAGACGCCGAGGATGGCGTTTGCGCCCAGACGACCCTTGTTCGGGGTGCCGTCGAGCTCGATCATCAGGTCGTCGAGAGCACGCTGGTCGGAGGCATCCATGCCGATGACCTTCGGAGCGATCTCCTCGTTGACGGCCTTGACCGCGTTCAGAACACCCTTGCCGCCGTAAACGGACTTGTCGCCGTCGCGACGCTCCCAAGCCTCAGCTTCACCGGTGGAAGCACCAGACGGAACCAGACCACGGCCTTCAGCGCCGTCCTCAGTGTCGAGGATAACCTCAACGGTCGGGTTGCCACGGGAATCGAGAATCTGACGCGCGTACACGCTTTCAATTGCTGCCACAACTACTCCTTTAACGTTAGGTTGTGATGACAACGTCAAGAATAGTGGAATTTATGGACGAGATGCAAGATCACGCGACACGAATATGTGAGCGCTCACATCATTGTGAGATCGCCGTATTCTTGTCCATATTCTATTCACGCATCGTTCATGTAGACATCGCATATTCCATATTGCACATACGTGGCACATGCGACTAACTACGTCGTAAATTCGTGCATTGTTGTTATATAACATCCACACCAACCAAGGTAATGCAATACAATTAGATCTGTTAAACCAACTTTGACATATACTTGCGGACTATCTCTCAGTCAGCTTCGCTGACAAGGGGAGCTAGGGAAAGAATCAATGTCGTCATTTTTGGTTTAGCAGAGCAATACAATTCGCACACATACATCCGATTTTCACTCCCACAGCGACCATATGCGTGCGTATGTTGACTGTACGTGCGTGATTAGAGAATCTGTTCCATACCAACCTTGTACGGAGTCAATCCCAAACGCTCATAGAACGCTTGTGCTCCCGGATTGCATGACCACACGTTCAACGTCACGTTGTAGCAACCAGCCGAGCGCGCAACATCAAGCACATGCTGGTATAAAGCAGTACCGATATGCTGTCCTCGCGCTGATTCATCCACACACAAATCGTCAATATATAACGTCGTAATATCCGTGAGAATATTACTGTGTTCATGCTGCTGAAATATACAAAATGCATAACCCAGTAACGTCACATCATCATCAGCAAACGCACCAAATACTGGAGTTTGTTCGTTTGCGAGAATAGTACACAATTCATCGTTCGTATACTTCGTCGCACCAGTTTTAAACAAATCTGGTCGACCCATGTGATGAACTTCAAGTACTTGACGCAACAACTTATGCAACTGCTCAATGTCTCGCGTCTCAGCGCAGCGAATATGCATGCCAGATATCATTGCCGCCTGCGAACAACCGTGCTCTACACTCATATTGATCCCATCTCATATTCGACTTGCTTAATGCGTATCCACGCGTTTCTTCGACGTCCACGCGAAATCGTTGAGCAAGTCACTCACCCAGTCCATAACCATTTCACCACTCATCGGACCAGAACCGAGAGACCCTGCGAACGGGGCAGGAATCAGATACGTGTGCGTGAGCGGACGATACTGCGCACCTTTATAAATACGGTTAATACGCATCTGCAACGACTCAGGCGGGTCAATCTTACCGACACGCACATTCTTACCTTGCGCAACAATCTCCGAAATTCCAAGCGTACGCGCCCGCATACGGAGTCGAGCCACACCGAACAGCGTTTCAAACTCTTCAGGCAACTTGCCGTAACGGTCACTCAATTCTTCAGACAGTTCGCGCAAATCATCCTCGTTATGTGCTGCCGCAAGTTTACGGTATGCTTCAAGCCTCAACTTATCCGAGTCAATATAGTCAACCGGAATCGACGCCTCAATCGGCAGATCAATCGTCACCGTCAACGGTTCAACCGCGCGTTCCGGTTCCTTATACTGTTCAACCGCTTCAGACACCATGCGAATATATAGGTCGAAGCCAACGCCCTCAATATGCCCAGATTGTTCGTCGCCAAGTAGATTGCCGGTACCGCGCAGCTCCAAATCTTTCATTGCCACGTCGAAACCGGAACCAAGCGCCGTATTCTGTGCGATCGTCGCCAGTCGATCATGCGACTGTTGAGTCATCGGCTTGCTCGGATCGTATAAGAAATACGCATACGCGCGTTCCCTACCACGACCGACTCGTCCACGCAACTGATGCAGCTGAGACAAACCAAACTTGTCAGCATGATCAACAATCAACGTGTTCGCATTCGAAATATCAAGACCCGTTTCGATAATCGTCGTACATACGAGTACGTCGATATCGCGATGCCAGAAGTCACGGATGATCTGATCGAGCTGCTTCTCCCCCATTTTGCCGTGTGCAATACCGACGCGCGCTTCGGGCACAAGCTCGTGAATTTTCGCCGCGGTTTTCGCAATATCTTGCACGCGATTATGCACGTAGAAGACTTGTCCACCGCGCAACAATTCGCGTCGCACCGCAGCAGTTACCTGCGCATCCTCATAGGCGCCAACATACGTGAGCACTGGCAAACGGTCCTCAGGCGGAGTCGCCAGCGTAGACATCTCACGAATACCAGTCACTGCCATTTCCAGCGTACGTGGAATCGGTGTTGCAGATAGTGACAACACGTCCACGTTTGTGCGCAAAGCTTTGAGTGTTTCCTTATGCTCAACACCGAAGCGTTGTTCCTCGTCAATAATCACAAGGCCAAGATCTTTGAACTTGATCTTCGGGTTGAGTAACTTGTGCGTGCCGATGACCACGTCCACCGCGCCAGATTCCAAGCCTTCGATGGTTTCATTAATCTCTTTCGTAGTCTGGAATCGGCTCATTGCCGCAACCGTGACCGGAAAACCTTCGTAACGTTCAGTAAACGTCTCGTAATGCTGCTGGACGAGCAGCGTAGTGGGCACGAGCACAGCCACCTGCTTGCCGTCCTGAATCGCCTTGAATGCAGCTCGCACAGCAATTTCAGTCTTACCAAAGCCCACATCGCCACAGATGAGGCGATCCATCGGCACTGGCTTTTCCATATCAGCTTTGACTTCGTCAATCGTGGTGAGCTGGTCGGCAGTCTCCTGATACGGGAACGCGTCTTCCAATTCTTTCTGCCACGGTGTGTCGGGACTGAACGCAAAACCGGCAGTACGTTGGCGAGCCGAATACAGTTTGACTAAATCCTCAGCAATTTCGTGCACATGCTTGCGCGCTTTTGCCTTGGTTTCAGCCCAATCGGAACCGCCTAGTTTGTTGAGCTTAGGAACTTCCGCACCGATATATTTACTGATTTGGTCAAGCTGATCAGTAGGAATGAATAGTTTGTCAGCTGGAGCACCGCGCTTGCTCGGCGCATATTCAATAATGAGATATTCGCGCGTACTTTTGTTCGCACCAGTGCCGATTTCACGTTGCTTCATGCCAACAAATCGGCCGATACCATGTTGCTCATGCACGACGAAATCGCCGGGCTTTAACTCCATGAGATCAATCGCTTTGCGCCGACGTTTCGGCGTTTTTGCAACACCTGCAGCAGATGAACGTCCAGTCAAATCACGCTCAGTTAGTAGCGCGATCTTTGCCGCTGTGTCCACAAAACCGTCCACAGCTTGAGAACGAATAACGTCAAACGTGGCAATACCGGTTTCATTAATCGCACGTTTGAGACGCGTTAGCGTACCTTGCGCAGCAGCAGTAACCGTAACCTGATATCCAGCGTCAATCAGTCCTTCGATACCAGCTGCAGCTTTCTCTTCGTCACCTCGATATTCACCGGGATTTTGCGCGGCAAGCATAACATGATTCGGCAGCGTGGTATCCACACCAAAACTGCTGAGCTTCCACACATCATGATTCGAATACGCGAGCGAATTGATCATGTCCTCAAAGTCAAGGAAACTCGCTTGATCGAACGTAATCGGAGCGCCAGCACCGTGTCCAGATGCGGCAACATGCCAGCTGGCAGCGAGAAACTCATTAGCTGTTTTTGCAAGATCATCGGCAGCACGGCGCAACTTTTCTGGATCAGACAGCATGATAAGCGCATGCTTATCGAGCATGACAGTAATCGGCTCCATGTCGTCAATCAGTGCCGGCATCAGCGATTCCATACCTTCGACAGGAATCGCATTCGCAATAGACTCAAGCATGTCATCAGCGTTGGGAATCTGCCCGATAAGACTATGCGCTCGATCGCGTACCGCCTGCGTAAGCTGCAATTCGCGGCATGGCGTCGCCCAAATCGTAGCTAATCCGTCACCGTAGGTGCGTTGATCAGACGCATGGAATTCACGGATGGTGTCGATGTCATCACCGAAAAACTCAATACGGACCGGGTGTGGAGCGGTGGGCGGGAATACGTCAATAATGCCGCCACGCACAGCGAATTCGCCACGATCCATTACCAAATCAACGCGCGTATATGCGTTCTCAACAAGCCGTGCTGACGCTTCGTCCAGTGGTAGTTCCTCACCACGCGTAAATACGAGCGGTTCAACGTCGCCAAGACCTTTGACGACCGGCTGAATCAGCGAGCGCACTGGCATGACGAGTATTTTGATCGGACCGAACATGGGATTAGTGGTGCTCGGATGGGTGAGTCTGCGGAAGACTGCCATGCGGCTGGCGACTGTGTCGGCGCGTGGGCTTAACCGTTCGTGTGGCAGGGTTTCCCATGCTTCGAGTTGGGCGATGTCGTTGGGGTTGCCGTCGTACCATGAGCGCAGTGCGTTGACGGTTTCTTCAGCTTCGCGGCCTGATGCGACGACGAGGATGACTGACTTGTTGCTGTTGTGTGTGGCGGTTGCGGCGGCGAGTGCTGGTCTTATGCCTTCGGGGATGCCGATGGTGATGGTTGGGTCAGTGTGGTCGTCGCTGTATGGTTCGATGCCGTCGACGCTGAGTTGGTGGAAGACTGGATCTCGATCGAGTGCGTCAAGTACGCCGGCGAGAGAGCCGTGGATGAGTGATGGGTTGGCTGCGGTTGTCGAGTTTGCCGTACGTTGACGTTTGGCGTTATCGACCATTGAACTTCTCCTGAGTTTTCGCTAGTCCGTCAAAAACAATGGCTTCTGCTGCGTCGGCACCGTCGGCGAGAAAATCGGGCAGTTGCTTGCGTTGGTCTGGGCCGAATCCGCCGAGTACCCAGTTGATGGTGTTGTCGTGGGCGTTGGCGCCGCGTTTCGCGTGACCGACGCCCATGCGTACGCGTGCGTATTTGGGTGTGCTAAGTGAACGGTCAATGGATTTGATACCGTTATGTCCGCCTGCAGAGCCTCCGGCTTTGACTTTGATACGGCCGAATTCGAGGTCCATATCGTCGTGAATAACGACGATATGATCAGGTTGAATTTGATAGTAAGCGCTGATCGAAGCGACTGCGTTGCCTGAATCGTTCATGTAGGTTAGCGGTTTCGCGAGGAAGAATTTGACTGTGCGGCCCTGTAGTTGCATTGCGCCTTTGCCGAGCATCGCGAGTCCTTTGTGATCGCTAAACGCAACTGACCAGCGTTCAGCGAGCACGTCGGCAGTCATAAAACCCATATTGTGCCGCGTGTCTTCGTATTTTTTGCCCGGATTGCCTAATCCTACGATCAGCCAAAAATCAGATGCCATCTTCGTATCCCTACTCTTATCACTCGCCTCGCGTCGTATCTTCACGACGTACATATACGAAACATACGAATCATACCCGTGCCCGCCGTCATCAGTGCATCTTTTGATAATTACATATGCTATCCATATGCTCAAGTATTATTTTCGTCGATAGCTTCATGAAAACATGCAGATAGACAGGTAGCAATTATGACATCGTTTTCTCAGTTAAGTTCTGCGCAGCGAAAGACTTTTCGTGAACGTGTCGTGGCTGCATCAATTCATAATGCAGAGATCGAGGGTCTACCGTCTCCTGATTCTTTAACCAATGCAGATCTTGAAGATTTTATCAATGGATATATCAATGCTCAGGAATTAACCGAGAGAGGAATCCGTCGACTTGTCGTCTCTTGAGCTTAACTATCTTCGTTGGCACTCCTACTTTATGCCCGGAACAACAGTACTGCGCAATAAAGCAGGAGTTTATACACAGCAAGAACTTGATCAGCTAGAAGCGAATGCCACGGCTTATGCGGAGCCGATGCTTCGTATTGATCCTCCAGCTAATACCGGTGATTTGCGTCAACTTTGTGAGATTCACGCACGTCTTTTTGGTGCTGTGTATGAGTGGGCAGGGAAAATCCGCACAGTTGACTTATACAAAGAACACGATACGGCGCATTCTTTTACGCCGTGGAATCGTATCGTTCATGATATGGGAGAGGAGAGTCGGCTGCTGCACTCGGAATCATTACTTGCTGGCATGGATGAAGCAACATTTATTACACGTCTCACCTATCACTTTGCGCAGGTTAATCGTATTCACCCATTCCGGGAAGGCAATGGACGAGTGCAGAGACTGTTCTGGACGTTTATTGCAGCCGATGCTGGTCATCCACTGGATTGGTCTCATGTTAACGGACAGTGGATGCGGCGAGCTTCAGCGAAAAGTATGGATAATGATCTTGATGATTTGCGTGATCTCATTGCTCGTACTGTCCAAGATGGGGCCAATGCACAAGCTACAATATTCGGACTTAGTCAGCATCTTTCTGAGTAGTATCACACTTATTGCAATGGTTTAACCCAGTAGCTCATGTCTTTCGGGGTGGGGTCGCCGGCGGTGGTGACAGCGGCGGGTAACAAGCCGAAGCGAGTGAATCCGAACTTGTGCATGAGCGCGATTGAACCGGCATTATCAGCGTAGATAATAGCGGTAGCGTGAGTGAAGTTGCGCGCTGTAGCAGCGTCGAGTAGCCATTGTACGAGTGCTGTGCCGAGTTTTTGACCGTGGTAGGCGCTTGCAATGTAGTAGCTGAGTTCTGTAATACCGTCGTATCCGGCACGTTGATGGAACTTTGAGAGGGAACCGAATCCGGCGACCGTTGACACGCCAGTTATAGGATCAGTGACGTCGATAACGACGACTGGATATTTGCCACGTGGCTGATGCGAGTCAACCCATGCGCGGCGTGCGTCCAGTGAGACTGGTACGAGATCAGCAGATGCGCCACCGCGAATTACAGCCTCGTTATATATGTCTCTAACAGCTTGCAGGTCAGATTCGCGAGATTCATCAATAGGTCGGATCGTGTATTCGAGCATGACTCGACGTTAGCACGGCATACAGGCACGACTTGCAACAACATTCGGTCACACGAATCAGCGTATTAGTCCGTACACAGTGCGCAGATTCGTTCGCGCAACTGTGTTGTGAAACGTTGCGCGTCTACGTGTAAAGCAACGTGCGTGGTTTTGTGCGGGTCACGTAGTTTCGTAGGGTCTCCAATAGTACGTCCACGGAATCCGTGACCGTTACCGGTGGCTGTTTCTGTCATCATATTGATATCGAAACAGTTGACGAGAGATGCATCGAGTGCAACGGCCGCAGCCAACGGATCATGTAACGGACTTCCTGCAAGGAAAATTGGATCGCTGGCTTCGTTTGCATTGATGTAGAAACCGGTCATATCAGCGAGGAATGCACCGCGAGCAGTGGCTGTATCACGCCATGACTGTACGTCAGCACGTGTAAGCAGACATTGGTGAGTCACATCAAGACCGATCATCGTTACGTCAGTACCGGAGCGGAATACATGATTGGCGGCTTCTGGATCTTGGAATATATTGGTCTCGCAGATCAGATCATAACAGTTACCTTCTTGCGTGAGGGAACCGCCCATAATCACTACACGCAAGTTTGGCACGATATCTGGTGCCAGTGAGATTGCTGCGTCTACGTCAGTGAGTGGACCGGTAGCGAGGATAGTAACGTCACAACCGTATTGACGCACAATATCGATGATGAACTGCACGCCTTCACCGTGTCGACTTGTGTCAACCATCGCAGCTTCAGATGCCAATGTTGGCGTCGATTCCACCGACGCGCGTTCCCCGCCAATCGACACAGTTAACTGGCGACGAAATACTGACTGTTCAGCATGTGCTGTATCGCTGACGGAAGATGTTGCCGCTATTGTACCGTCGTCCAACAGACTCGACGCCGTTGTATCCAGTGTCTTTGATGCATTCGCACGATTATATTTCGCTGGATTTACGTTGCCGAGTCCGTTAGAACCGTGGAAGCGAGCGCAACCTTCATCGACTTGAAATGCATCAGCCCATGATGGTGCTTCGCATCCGAGCATGACCGGAACGTGCTCGTGGCCGAAGAGGCGTAGCACCGCACGATTGTTACGTACAGACTCACGTGCAGTTACATTGCCATACGTACCGACAATCCCCAATAGCTCAGCCTCAGGTGAAGCGAGTAAATAGCATAAGGCTAGGGTGTCGTCAATACCGGTATCGGCGTCGAGCACGATTCGTGTCATAGGTTATTTAGCTCCCTTCAGGAACTCGTTAGTGGCACCGTCCTTGGATTGAGGCACCGTATCAACCGGGTTGCCGTTAGCGTCGGTGTACGCGTGGCCTTCACCGAGGAAGTCGAAACGCTTCTGCGTCTCCACAAAATCGTTGGTGCCGAGCACGAAGGAACCGTCCTTGATCTTGGCTGGATCGCCCCAGTACTGTCCGTCAACGATCATGTGCATGCTCTTCTTGACGAATGCTTCTTCAAGATTGGCGTCGGGAGCTTCCTTGACGAGGATAGAAGCCGCGTCATCTGGGTTCTCGTATGCGTATTCGTAACCCTTCTGAGATGCTTGCACGAATTTGCGCACGACCTCCGGGTTTTCCTTAATCATCTTGTCGCTGGTGATAATACCGATCGCGTCACCGTTGCCGGGTACGCCGTAATCAGGTTCGGTGAAGCAGTTGAGCTTCGGGCCGTACATGTCGGCTTGCACGCCTTCCCATGTGGCGTAGAAGCCGCCGAAGTCCGCGCGACCGGATTCGAGCGTCTTGAACGTGGACGTGCCGACGGTTACTTTGTCAAACTCGCCTTTACCACCGTCGTACTGGACCATACGCTTGATGACGATGTCAGATTCGTTGCCGCCGAATGTGGCGAAGGTCTTGCCGTCAAAATCCTTTGGGGACTTGATTGCTGTGTTGCTGGCGAGCGCGCACCAGATTGCGCTTGGCTTTTGTTGGACTTGCAATACTTGCTTGATATGTGCGCCTTTGAGATCGGTGTAGCTTGCGGCGTTGTACATGTTCGACAGTGCGAAGTCGGCAAGTCCGTTGTTGACGGCGAGTTCAGCGCCGGTTTTTGCTACAGCGATGATGTCGACGTCAAGTCCAGCTTCCTTGAAGTAGCCTTTGTTTTTTGCGACATATACGCCGATGTGGTTGGTGTCTGGAATCCACGCGAGCATGAAGGTAACTTTTGTGAGTTTGTCGCCGCTCGCAGTATTGTCCGTATTGTTTGCAGTGGCTCCGCAGCCGGCGATGGCAAATGCCATAGCGAAAGCTAGAATAGCTGCGGCAGCACGGGTCAGTGTTGTGCGTATTGTTGACGCAATGGTCATAATGATTCCCTAAATCAGTTCTTCTCAACGTATTGCTACGCGTCGTTCTCTGGGATGCTTTCAAGCGGAGTTCGGCAGAGAGCGACTGAGGGCCTGATTCCGCTTGCCCAATGCCCCCAGTCGATGTTCGGGTAACGATTACAAGCGAATTGTATCGACTGGTTTGCCACACATTGGCGCTGAAGCGCTTTTATTCTATCTGTGCATGTGAACAATCGGACAAACAATGCATATACCAGCTGAAGCAGCACACGTTCACGATTAGTTCACTATTGAGCATGAGCGTTCGTGAAAGTCCGTTGAATCGTCATAATGGTCATGGGTTTTCCTTGGATGAATCGGCAGCGGGCTCCTCACCTTACCGTGACCGCCGTCGTCCACTTATTGTATGCACCCCAAGAAAGGGGAAGGTGACATGGATAATTCGCGTCGTTTGGAACGCAGACAACAACTCTTGGATCGTATTGCTACTGCTACAGCAGTGATCATACTGTTAGTGGTGTGGGAGGCGTGGGTGAGATTATCCCATGTGCCGACGAGTATGTTCTCCTCTCCCACGCAGATTGTGCAAGCTACGATTGATGCGTGGCCAACATTATGGCCGGCAACCCAAGTCACCATCATTGAAGGATTTGTTGGATTTGCGTTCGCTGTACTGTGCGGTGTACTGATTGGTATTGCGTTTTACTGTTTTCGTACGTTAAATGCTGCGTTGTATCCGTTACTGTATGCGGCGCAAACGATGCCGCTGATTACTATCGCCCCGTTGTTTTTGATTTGGTTTGGATTTGAGATCTCCGGCAAGATCGTGATCACTGCCTTCTGGGGATTATTCCCGATTGCCGTGCAAACGATTCGTGGTCTGAAAGCGGTACCACAGTTTTATTCTGACGTGGCGCTTACATGTGGTGCGACTCCGGTATGGACACTGTGGCATGTCAAACTGCGCGTGGCAGCTCGCCAGATTTTCGGCGGCGTGCGCATTAGTGCCGCGTATATTTTTGCCACGGCTACGACTGCGGAGTATTTAGGCGCGCGCAAGGGTCTTGGTATTTGGTTACAGGCTGCGTATAACTCGTTTCGTACGCCGCTGATTTTTTCAGCAACTATTGTGATTGTGCTGTTGACGGTATTGCTGATGTCGATTGTGAATGTGTGCGAACGTGTACTGTTGGGACCTCCAGAAAATGATGAGAATCCTGACGAGTGATTCACTCAAATCTATAGGGAACATGTGATTCGTATATTCTCACCGTAAAAATCCCAACGATTTAGCTATTTATAATAAAAGTACTTAATAAAGTTGAGTATCACAGACATTATCTATCGGAGCGGTATAAGTAACCTCATTGAAAGACAATATAATTGATCCATTATCTTTAGTTAGATATCCACCAATTGGCACATAACCATTAATTTTTTCATTATAATATGTGCTATTAAAGCGTCTGATGGGTTGGCCTTCATTATCTTTAGATAAATAAGTTGCAACACCTTCTATTTTCTTATTAGATAGAATTTCTCCTCTATTGTCAGATAATAAGGAGATATGGGCCGACATAATATCTTTCCCAAGAAAACTTGATCCAACCCAAGCATCATAATAAAGATGGATTTTTTCATCAACCGCTTTACCATTAACAAAAGCACAGGCTCCTCCCTCGATTTCAATATGAGATGGAACAGGAAAAAAGATTACAATAAATATAAAAAATATTATACCAATCGTAAATCGAGAAAAATATTTCCCACGAAAATCAAAATGCATATACCCGCCATTCATATAATTTCCTAATGCAAATTAATGTGGCCTTTACACAACAATGTGAATCAAGGCCACATGACTATCTATAACTAAAAGTTTTCTTTATGCGTTATAACTTTATCCCTGCAGCGATATTTAATATCTCCAGTAACGTTCCATTGAATAGCTGACTGCAAATATCCAATAACCGCACGATCCTTCCTCCAAGTATAATTATTATAATAAGAAGAGTAATGTATTACAGACTTCTGATCCTCAGGAACTCTTCGATAACTATTAGTTCTTTTATCATAATAATCTCCAGACATATATGACAGCAATCTTGCATATTCAACAGAAGAACCGCTAGTCCATCCATACTGACCTTTCACCTGAGTAAACTCGCGAGTCCAATTCGTGGCAGCATGAAAAAGCAACGTTTCTCTGCTCGAAGTTACAATTTGCGATACATCAAGCCCAGTAATCGATGCAACTGTACCCAATTTTTTACTTATTGCACTGATATATGCGATGACAGCTTCATTGATACATCCTATAATTGTTTTACGAATGGTAGAATCTAACAAATCTTTATATGTAGATTTTCCGTATGCAGGATCATCTGCGGATGTGACTTGAAGAGTTCGCAGATCGTACGTCTTCCCAGCATATGTATGCTTATAGGTGGTGATAACACCCCCTACGAACTATTGCATTATTTGGGGAAGCTCCGACAATCAAATAAGAATATTGAAGATCAAGATTCATAGATTGCAGATCAGCGCCTAATTCTATCTGAACATCTGAATATGTACTACTGTCCACAACAAATGCAGCGTATCCAGCATCTGTTAAATTGTTTTTAATTTTATACGCTATACTTTTTCGATAATCGCTTATATTCGATGAGTGTGAATCATCGAATCGTGAAATTAGCTCAGCCTCCTTAGATAGCATAACATAATCCATCAATTGACTTGAAACATAGTTTTCATCATATCGAAAAGCATCATCTGCAAACGCGACCGGTAAATAACTAGTCAACATTACAAAACTAATAATGTACGAAACTAAGTAATATATTTTTTTCTCATAATTTCCTTCTTCCATCATCTTCGATGTAGTTTCATTATATATGAGAATTTTTATCAACACGCACATCTTGTACTATAAATCTAAAATGGCTTGATTATTTCTACTCTTTTGTCGCATTGACATAATAAGAATTTTTCAACATTCGAAAATTTTATATCTAAAGACGTAAGGGGAGCGATCGTTTGCTAGAACGATCGCTCCCCCATCAGGAAATCAACTGTCTGCCGCCCCTACTGCTCAAGTGCGAGAGCTTTATCGAGGGCTTCCTGAAGCTGCTTCTGGGCTTCGCCGTATGCACTCCAGTCGCCGTTCTTCATGGCGGTATCGGCATCTTTCATTGCTTGTGCAGCATCCTGTAGTGCAGCTTTAAGATCAGCCGATGTTGCTGCATTGCCGTTCGAGCTAGAACTACCAGAGCCATTCCCCTGCTCGTTCGTAGTACCGGAACCATTCTGGTTTGTTGAGCCAGATTGGCCGCTGTTGGTACCAGCACCAGCGCCGCCTGCCGCATTCTCCGCATCGCCAGCAGCCGCACCGGAATCACCGCCGAACACTTGATCAAGTGCTTCATCAAGCGTGTCAGCAAAGCCAACTTGATCACCAAAGGCAACCAGTACTTTCTTGAGCAGCGGGAACGAGGTCGAACCGCTCGACTTTACGTATACCGGCTGCACGTACACGAGTCCGCCGCCAAGCGGCAGAGTGAGCAGGTTGCCGCGTACTACGTTTGTAGAGCCGGATTGCAGTAGGTTCAATTCCTTAGACACGTCAGCATCCGCGTTGAAATTGTTTTGCGCCTGACCAGGACCGGGCACGTTAGAATCCTTCGGCAATTCTTGCAAGCGAATCGTACCGTAGTTGGAACCGATCTCGCCCTTGGTTGATCCAGCATCAGAATCAACTGACAGGAAGCCAGTCAAAATCTCACGCGTCGACGTACCAGCAGGAATATACGACGAAGTCAGCGAGAAAATCGGCTCCTTCGTACCACCCGTCTGCAACGTCAAATAATACGGTGGTTGAAGAATATCGCGCGACTGAGCTGCCTCAGACTCGGTCGGGTCAACCGGCGTCTGCCAGAAATCCTCACCAGAGAAGAACTGGTTTGCCGAACTCACATGATATTTGGCAAGCAGTTCACGCTGTACCTTAAACAGATTCTCCGGGTAACGCAGGTGGCTCATCAAATCGCCGGAAATCTCAGAAACCGGGTGGTATTGGCCGGGGAAGATCTGCTGCCATGCTTTAATGACTGGATCGTTCTCGTCCCACACATACAAATCAACCGAGCCATCGTAGGCATCAACAGTAGCCTTGACCGAGTTACGAATGTAATTGGCCTGCTGCGAGCCAAGTCCCTGCACCGTATTGGATGTTTCAGTGGTCGAGTCAGCGGTTGCCTGCCCCAAATCCGTCATCTGTGAATACGGATAAGCATCGGAAGTCGTATACCCGTCAACAATCCACTTGACGCGACCGTCAACGACCGCCGGGTACACACGGCCGTCAAGCGTCAAATACGGCGCAACTTTCGCAACACGCTCCTTCGGGGAACGATCGTAGAGAATCTGCGATGCGGATGTAACACGATCAGAGAACAAAATCTGATCAGAACCAAATCGAATCGCATAGAGTAATCGCGAGAAAATGTTACCAACTGACGGGCCACCATTACCCTCGAATGTGGTAGTCGCACCCTCGGAACCGGTCGGATAGTCAAACTCCCACGACTTCGTGCCTTGCGGAGCACCGACGATTGAGTATTCGCTCGCATTCGGCGAGAAGTAGATACGCGGCTCATACTTCTCGTTATCGGTGAGCTTGCCTTGCGTCGGAATGCCCGATTCAAAGAACTTCGGTTGACCGTCCGCCGTTACCTTATTACCGTACGCGGCGACGATACCGTATCCGTGTGTATATACGGTGTGATCGTTGACCCAGTTACGATTGTCAAGACCGTCGAGATCAAGCTCGCGCGCAGCGATAACCGTGTCCTGACTTTCTCCGTCAATCTCGTACTTGTCAACAGCAAGCGTGTCTGCAAACGTGTAGTACTGCTTGGACTGCTGCAGCTGCTTAAACGTTGGCGAGACGATCTGCGGGTCAAGCAAGCGGATTTGTGCGGTTGTGTCCGCTTCGCCAGACAGTGCTCCAGACTCACCCTTAGTCGTGGCTTTATACTGTTCAACCTTAACATTATCGAGACCATATGCCTGCTGAGTAGCCTTGATATTGCGCTGAATATAGGTTGATTCCATTTCCTGCGCATTAGGGTTGACCTTGAACCGTTGCAAGAGCATTGGCCAGGCGACGGTAAGTACCAGCGAAACCACAAGCGTGGCGGCAATAGCCACCACTGGTGTGCGCCATGCCTTGAGAGCCGCAACCGCTCGTACCGCAGGATTCGCAGGGCCTTCGAGGGCATGCGAGCGCATCAGCCAAATACCAAGGAACACACCGAGAATGGCAGTGATCGCGGCCATAATAAACGTGACCGGAATAGTGGCGTTCACGGTGGTGTAGGTAGCACCGGTAATACGTGAGCCTTGCTCCGTCAAATGAGTGAAGACGCCGACGATTTGGCGAGCAGACCATGCGAACATGTTCAAGATAAGCCAGATACCGATTTGACGGCGAGCGCGCTTAGTAACGGCGAGAATACCGCGGCCGTGCACAGGCATCGTGAAACGGATGCCGCCCATAAGCACATGGCTGACTAGTGAAAACACAATGCCGATAAACAGCAGCATGGAGATGGCTGAAACGACCAGTTCAAGACCGGGCAGGATGAACACGTAGAAACCGTTGTCGAGACCGAATTGGGGATCGGTGGTGCCGAAGGATTGCGCGTTGAACATGAGGAGCACGTCAGCCCAGTTCGCGTTGAACTGTGAGCCGAATACTGCGCCGACGATCAAGGAGATCACAACGGCCACGCGACGGGCGGTCTTGGAAGCAACGCCCTTACCAATCTCGATCACGTCACCGTTAATGCGAATGGTTGAGCCGTCAGCAGAGTCGGGGCGAGCACGGATGGCGAGCACGGCGGAGATGAATCCAGTGAGTGCCATGAGGAGCGCATATGCAATCCACAGACCGACTTTGGTGCCCAGTTGTGTCCATACCACGCTTTGGAAACCGAGCTGACCGTACCACATGAGATCAGTGATGAATTGGGCAAGGCCGAAGAATAATCCGACGATCACGACGAGTGCAAGCGCCACGCCGATGAGGATTTTTGAGCCACGGTTGGACTGTGGCCCGCTTGGCCGTTGCGTGATGCGTGGTTCGGAAGGCCGGCGTGGTGGGCGTGCCGAGGTATCAACGTGAGGTGTGGCTGAATCGTCGCCATCAGCTTGCACGTTGATGATGATCGGCTCTCCATCATCATTGCCGTTTGACTGGCGGTTGCGATTGTGAGGGTCGCCATCGAATAAGGGACCAAACGCATCGAAAAATGACATAATCCCCAGCGTATCGTCAGGTACGTAAATAGCTTATGCTTACAGCATCGTTAGGCGCGACGCGGTGAGATAATCAGGGATATGGGATTTTTTGTTGCTGCTGGCGACTGTCATACTGCTTGGCACGACACTCATCATATTTCTGTTATCGATAAAGCAGTGCGGCGCGTATGTGATGCTGTGCGCATGATGCTTGCCACAGTACTGTGTTGCGCGATGATCGTATCGTTAACAGCTTGCTCACAATTTGGCAGCGAATATACAGACAACGTTAACAACAGCCAAACAATCGATTCTGTGGTAGGCACTGTTACCAGTCCAACGTTGCGCCCTAATATACATGACGATCTGGTTCGCATTGCCGTACCTGCGCCGATAGACGCAAATTTGGCCCATGCACGGCATGCTGTTGCTGCGATGAACCTTGAGGAACAGGTCGGACAGCTTATTATGGCACCACTGTTTGCAGGAACCGATCCGTCCACACTGCATGATGTGATCGCAGGACAGCATATCGGTTCAGTGCTCATCATCGGGAATTGGACTAGTGGAGTCGCGTCGGTACGTGCAGCCACCGACGTGTTGCAATCGTATACGCCGACACAGCATCGATTGCTCATTGCCACCGATCAGGAAGGAGGTCTTGTCCAGCATCTCAAAGGACCAGGTTTTGATCGAATACCTTCCGCCGTGGTGCAAGGGACGATGACGCCCGACGCGTTGCGCGCATCGGCTAAGGTGTGGGCCAATCAGCTCGCGACAGCTGGTATCGGTATTGATCTGGCACCGGTAGCTGGAACAGTGACGGTGGACCGTGCGTCCAACGCTCCGATTGGTGCATTGAATCGTGATTTCGGTTTAGATGCGAACGGTAATGCCGATCATGCGATCGCTTTCGTTGAGGGGATGCGTGACTCGGGGGTTGGCGCGTCAGTCAAACACTATCCCGGACTGGGAGCCGTGACCGGCAACACGGATTTCACGACAGACGGTATTCTCGATGTAACCACCACGGCAAACGGCCCCGAAATAAGCGTATTCACACAAGTTATTCACGAATCAGAGCCGGCGATGGTGATGATGTCACTGGCTACCTATCAACAGATTGATTCAACTGCTCCCGCCGTATTCTCACCTACCATCATTAACGGTCTGCTGCGTACAGAGACTGGTTATGACGGTGTGGTGACATCTGATTCATTGTCAGCCGCCGCTCTAGGTGGCATCGCTCCCGATCAGCTTGGCGTACGGCTCATTGAAGCAGGAGGTGATCTCGCATGCATCGGTGACAATTCATATGTGCAACCAATTATCGAAGGCTTGTTGGCTCGCGCACGTACTGACGAGTCGTTTGCGCGACGTGTGCGGCAGTCGGCCGAACGCGTCATGACGTTGAAGTTCCGCATGGGATTGGCGTCGTAACCAGCTCTGTCTTTCAGCGCAAAGCACTGTGATCACGCGAATACAAGTTGGACGAGAATCATGTACAAAATCGTGCCGCCAGCGATAGAAAGCAGCATATTACGTTTCCACACATGCAGTCCGATGATTGCAAGCATAGCGATTGCTTCGGGGATGCCGTGACTGCCTGAGGCGAGCGAAACGTCCTTGAGTGAATATACGACAAGCAAGCCGGTCATGGCGTATGGCAGTACTTTGCCTAAATAGCGTACGAATTGCGGTGGTTCCTTGGATTCTGGAAACAGTAAAAACGGCACAAACCGGGTGAGCATCGTGCCAAATGCTACTACGGCAATCGTTGCGACTGCCTGCCACATGGTCATCGTCATGCCGTCTCCCCCTGTTCCACAGTCCCATCCTTGGTATCATCCGCAGCGACGGCATGATCGTCATCGCCAATATTTCCTCGCATATCATCGAGATATGGACGCAACGCAACGAACAACACAAGCATGAGTGCCAGTGACGGAATCATGAACCGTTCAGAGCCGAATACAGCCAAGCACAATGCGGATGCCAGCACACCAACCATCGCAGGTACATGTTGTCGCGATCCCATCCACTGATCTAAGAAAATCACAAGAAACAGCGCGGTTAATACGAACTCAATACCTCGCGTGGAAAATGGAAGCAGTCCCCCAATCAGCCAACCGATTGCAGTACCGCCAATCCAATACCAGCGGTTGAGTATAGACACGAACATCATGAACCAGCCGCGGTCAACGTCGGGTGGAATTGTCGCAGACGAGTTAATCGCGAATGTTTCGTCACACATCGCAAAAATCAAGTACGGTCGCTTCCAACCGAGTCCGCGAAATGGTTCAAGCATGGACAGGCCGTAAAACAGGTGACGTGCGTTCACCATAATTGCGAGCAAGAATGCAGCAAATGGATTGAACGCAGACATCAGCAGATTCACGGTCACAAATTCCATAGAACCCGCGAAAATAAAGAATGCCATCGAAATCGGCCAGAGTATGCCGAATCCTTTGGCATGCATGAGCAGCCCATATGAGCCGCCAAGGAAGAAGAATCCGGCGGCAATAGGCAGGGTGAGCGGTAGCGCGGCTGCGCATGCGCGCGCTACCGTGTCATGTCTGTGTATCTGCGCATGACCACCTTGCATACTTGGCTTCCTGCCATTGCCACCCAACTCGTTCATGGCATCTCATCGTAGATGAGTCTGCGGAGAAACGTCAGCGTGGTTATCGGCCGATACGGAACGGTGCACGCTGTACCTTGGAGTGACGGCGATGTGGGCCATCAGCGTTGCCGTATTTAGCGATCATGCGACGTTCGTGACGTTTGACTGCTTCGCCACGTTCGTCAACGATGATACGATTCTCGTCCCGACGATGAATACGCTTGCTACCAGATTGGCCTTGTCTCGATGAAGAGCGTCGTGGTGACAGCGATCGATTGTCAGTCTTACTGTCGTGTTCGACATGGTTCGTCACCGTTCGATGAGCAAGCGGCGCAGTCGCCGCCTCGTCATGAGATGAATCGTTACGTGGCGTAGCAGCTTGTACTGCAGCGCGTTCAGCGCGTTCGGCAGCACGGCGGCGGCGACGTTCCTTCTTCATTGCGTTGCGCTCATGTTCTAACCGTATCGCACGCTTTTCAGGGCTCTCCCCCGGTGCTAAATCCACTTCCATATCAGCTGGCAAATGTTTCAACGCTTTGTCGCGGTCGGCTCGTCGTCCGCCACGCATACCACGCTTAGCACGTTCGCGCGGGTTACCAGCCGGCTGCGTTAAATCAAGACTCCAGCCTTCAACAAGATCAGCTCTCTCGCCAACCAGTTCGAGGACTTCAGTAGAATCGTGACGCACCTTAACCGGCTTGACATCAATGCCAGCCGCCTTCAGCATGCGCCGTGCCTCACGACGCTGATCGGGAGTCACTAGCGTGACTACCACGCCAGACTTGCCGGCACGCGCGGTACGACCAGAACGGTGTACGAACGACTTGGGGTCTGCCGGCGGGTCAACTTGTACGACGAGTTCCACGTCACTGACATCAATACCGCGAGCAGCCACATCAGTGGCGACCATAACGTTCACATCACCCTGCTCGAATGCAGCAAGGTTGCGGTCGCGCTGATTTTGTGACAGATTGCCATGCAGCTCAGAAGCCGGAATGCCAGACTGCGTGAGTTTCTTCGCGAGATTCTTTGCCTGATATTTGGTACGAGTAAAGAGAATACGCCGGCCTTTGCCAGAAGCGAGCGCATGAACAATCGCATTCTTATCGTTTTTGTCGATGTCGAATACGTGCTGTTCCATTGTGTCCGCAGCATTTTCCGGTTCGGCTACGCTATGTACTTTCGGATTGTGTAAGAAATCACGCACGACTTGATCAATACCGTGGTCGAGAGTCGCGGAGAACAGCATGTGTTGTGCGTCGGGTCGAATTTGTGCGAGAATGCGACGCACAGGCTCTAAAAAGCCCATGTCGGCCATTTCATCTGCTTCGTCGAGCACCACAACGCGCACATCGGATAATACGAGCGCTTGCTGGCGCAGCAGATCTTCGAGTCGACCCGGGCAAGCGACGACAATGTCGGCGCCTGCTTTGAGGTCGCGAATCTGCCGATTGTACCGAACACCACCGTACACGGTAGTGGTGGTCATGCCAGCCATTTGTGCGAGCGGCTCAAGCACGTCGTTAATCTGGTTAGCAAGTTCGCGTGTTGGCGCGAGCACGAGACCGCGCGGATGCGGCATAAAGTCGTTGTCCGCGCGTTCTTCGAGATGTAGGCGGCGAATATGTTTAATATTGCGTCGATATTCAGCCATTGACATGTTCGGCTCCCATGCAGCCTCGCATAAGCGTGCTGCAAGCGGGATGCAGAATGCAAGCGTTTTGCCAGAACCTGTGCGTCCGCGGCCGAGAATGTCTCGGCCGTTGAGCGAGTCAGGCAAGGTGTCGGCCTGAATGGGGAATGCAATAGTTTTATCGTCAGCGGCGAGTACGCGCAGGAGTGGTGCGGGTACGCCGAGTTCGGCGAACGGGATCGGCCGTGTTTCAACTGCGGTATCAGTTACCGCGTACGGCTCGGCGAGTTCGTCGTCAAAGGTCTTCTTCTTTGTTGTTTTCTTCTTCGCGAATGTTGTGGGCACGATGGCCTTTCGTCATCAGGATGGTGCGCCGGATGCGCACAAACTCATCTACTGTAGCCGATGCCCACTACTTCGCGTCGAAGAATTGGTGAGAAAACTACTGATAGTTACTGATAGTTACGTTCGATGAGAATGTCGGAAACCGTGAGATTCGCATCGTTGACAAGGTTAAACAGGATGACTTCAGCCAGTTCAGCCGGGCTCATAAAGGTGTGTTGTTTGTCTTCGGAAACATAGTCACGACTGTCGCGATAGAACGGAGTGTCAATACCGCCCGGATATACGCCAACGATTTTGACGCTTGTGCCTTTGTATGCAGCTTTGAGACTTTGCGTATAGCCTTTTTCTCCCCACTTGGTTGCACAGTACACAGATTCGTTGGGGTTGCCGCGCGTGGCGGCAGTGCTCATGACGTTTGCGATTTTCAGGTCGGATTCCTTATCGGCGCGCAGCGTTGCCACCGACCATAGGATCATGCCTTTAAGCCCTTTAAGGCACTTGTCAATATCCGCGCCCTCGTATCCGGTTGGTACTTTAAACGACGGTTGCCCAGCATTGTTGATGAGCAGATCAATATGACCAATATGAGCGATCTCAGCAACAGAGCGTGTCACAAAATCTTCGTCGGACACGTCTCCTATGAAGCTGCGATATGCATCATGCGGAAATTGATCAGCAAGTTCAGCCTGTCGCTCAGCGTTAAAGTCAATGCCTGCGACGAACCAGCCGCGCTCAATCAGTTGACGAGTCAGTTCAAACCCAAGTCCCAATGCACTACCCGTTACGATTGCAATCTTGCGTCCTTGCGACGTTGCCATAAGAGCCTCCTTGCTTACTGCGACATGTAGCGATGTCACATCGCCTGACAAAGTGACCTCAGTGTATCGAACCGGTACGACACACTGAGGTCACATTAAGCACAGCACATCATCATGATTTACAGGATGTCAGGATCATGCTTATCGATGGTGCCAGTGGCCTTACCAATAGCTTTGAGACCATGATAAGCGATGAGAATCACGATCGTACCGATCGCAATGCCGTTGAACTGGATACCGTCGAACGCGAAGGCAAACTGGCCGATTGCAATAATCATCACGATTGCAGCAACCATAATGTTGAGTGGCTTATCAAAGTTGACCTTATTCTCCACCCAAATACGAATACCCATCATGCCGATCATACCGTACAGCAGTGTGGTCACGCCGCCGAGTACACCAGCAGGAATCGTGTTGATAATCGCACCGAACTTCGGGCACAAGCTCAACAGTAGCGCGAAACCAGCAGCACACCAGTAGGCAGCGGTCGAATACACTTTCGTAGCAGCCATAACACCGATATTTTCACCGTACGTGGTAGTACCAGAACCGCCACCGAAGCCTGCAATCGCGGTGCCAAGACCGTCAGCAAACAGTGCCGTACCCATTTGATTGTCGTAATCGCGACCAGTCATCTGCGCTACAGACTTCACATGACCAACGTTCTCAGCGACGAGCACGAGCACCACCGGCAGGAACATGGGCAGGATTGAGAAATCCACTTGCGGCGTGTGGAACTGTGGCAGGCCAATCCAAGCAGCCTTACCAATCGCAGAGAAATCAACCTGTCCGCGAGCGCATGCATACGCATAGCCGACGATCACGCCGAGCAGAATGTTGAGTCGACCGGTCAGTCCCTTGAACAGAACCGCAATGAGTAGCACGGCGACTAGTGTCACGAGTGCCGTGTCGGGCGCGACTTTGAAGTTCGTCCACACGCTTGGAGCGAGGTTGAAGCCAATGATGGCAACGATTGCACCGTTGACAACCGGCGGCATGATAATGTCAATCCACTTGGAACCGGCATAATGCACAGCCACGCCGACGAGGGCGAGCAGTAGGCCGGTGGCCAGAATGCCAAAGCTCGCAACCGCAAGGCCCTTGTTCGCGGTTGTGACAGCGGTAATCGGTGCGATGAAGCCGAAGGATGAGCCAAGGTAGCTCGGCAGCACATTCTTGTTGATCAGCAAAAACAGCGCGGTTGACAATGCGGTGAAGAACAGTGTGGTTGATGGGTTGAAACCGGTGAGAATCGGCACAAGGAAAGTTGCACCGAACATGGCGACAACATGTTGTGCACCAATGCCAGCGGTGCGAGGCCATGTCAGGCGTTCGTCAGGTTCGACAACTTCGCCAGGGGCGAGTGTTTTACCGTCACCGTGTAGTGACCATGTGAACAAGTTCTTCATAACTGAACTCCTTTGGTTCTCCCGATGCGAGCGCACACTATCCGCGCTCGCGCATCGTGAGCCATTGTAACCTGTTCACCAGTCCTTCACGTTTCGCGACGAGTCGTCGCACTATTCACAGGTGCGGGTCAACGGTGCGCACCACATCTACCAAGTCGCCGTTGGACAGTGTCGGTTTCTTGAATGAACGCCAGTCAGTCACTTCGACTTCCCACTTGCCGGTTTCTTCACGCAATACCGGTCGAGCGGTCTGTTCCCAGCGGAATCGCTTGTACGTGCGCCCAGTTGCCGGGTCACGCCGTGAATAATGCAGGCAAGTGCAGTTTGTGATTTTCCAATCGTCAGAAGCGGCACGGTGCATAAACTCTTCATCCGAAAGATCTTCGAGTACAAGCATCAACGCGAGCATGAGATCACCGTGACTGACCATGACCACCGATTGCGCATCTGATTTGCGATCGAGCGAGGTGAGTAGATTATGTACGCGATTTTCCGCTACGTCAGCGATTGACTCACCTGCTGGCGGCCGCCAGTACAGTGGGTCCGTGTTTTTGAACATCCAGTTGCGCGGATAATTGTCGCGAAAATCATCCTTGGTGATTGTGTTGATTTCACCCCATGAACGTTCACGGAGTACGCGGTTTTCTTCCCATTTTGCTTTCGGCAACGCCATCGTAGCTGCTGTTTCACGAGTGCGTACGTATGGGGAGACGAGATAGCGGTCGAATAATTGCTGCTGTTCGACAAGCCAGCGGCCGATACAGTCAGCTTGTTTGCGGCCCGTGGCGGTCAGTCGCCACGATCGATCGGGGACGGTGACATTATCCTGCGTGTATAGCGAGTTGTCACCTCGATCTCCGGCGCTGATGATCACGTTTGCTTCGGATTCGCCGTGTCGTATGACATATAAATCAAGCGGCATTCCCATAGCCGTTCCTCGTTTCTGTATCCGTAATACCGCATTATAGAGTTGCGATATCTCACTGTTGCTTTATTTGATGCGCGTGATTCGATCGCCTTTCACCATATAGGCGCTACGGGCGAGATCGATCATTGGTTGATCGAAGCGACTGTCAGTATAAAATTCGTCAACAATCACATCATCACCGAACAGTTCGCGGAATCGTTTTGGCTTATTCGTATTGAAATTCAGATACGTGACTTGCAACGTTTCCGGATCGATCGTCGAGGCAACGAGATTATGCAGTCCAAGTCTGCGACATGCTTCGCCTACGGTTACATCGAATGATGCAGTGAGAATAACATCGTCAGGCTGTGGATGGTACCACGGTTTGATGCGTCGCATATTACGGTCCCAGAAACGACTGACAAGCGCATCAAGTCCTCCCGACGATGCACGTTCAGTCTGCGGTGCGACGATGCGACCGGTTTCCACATCTCGAGCGACACCATCGAGAATGACATCAAGATCACCACGGTCATCCGCTTCATTAGTATTATCGCGTTCACATAATGCGTTCACTCGTCGTGAGTGTGTAAGATCGTGCAAATATTTGCGCGCGATATCACCCACGCCACGTTCCATCTGCTCAAGCGTGGCTCTACCGAGTTTATATTTGATCGCATACCGCAATACTGGCGCAAGATGACGGAATACTATCGGATCGTAGCGCGCACTGAAGAGGTATAGGTCGAACAGACTTTCGCCGTCGTAAATTGTTCCGTCGAAATCGAATACCCTCATGCCCTCGCTACTCCTACCTTTCATGCTTCAGGTAATCATAGCGGACATCATAGGTATTGTGCTCTTGGTTATGGCTATATTTGCACTCTGACTCTCAGCGTTCACCTGTCGTTCATTAAAAAGCCTCCTTGATCAAGGAGGCTTTTTATTCTATTCGACGAACTTGCTGTTACTTCATGAGGTTACGTAGCACGTACTGCAGGATGCCACCGTTGCGATAGTAGTCAGCTTCACCGGGCGTGTCGATACGCACCACCGCGTCAAATTCGGTTGTTGAACCATCCGTGTGCGTGGCGGTAACGTGCACGGTCTTCGGCGTTTCACCAGTGTTCAGCGTGTCAATACCGTCGATATCGTAGGTTTCCGTGCCGTCGAGGCCAAGCGACGTGTAACTCTCCCCCGCCGGGAACTGCAGCGGCAGCACACCCATACCAATCAGATTCGACCGGTGAATACGCTCGAAACTTTCCGTAATCACAGCGCGCACGCCCAGCATCAGTGTGCCCTTAGCCGCCCAGTCACGCGACGAACCAGTACCATATTCCTTGCCCGCCAGCACAACCAAAGGCGTGCCAGCAGCCTTGTAATTGAGCGACGCATCAAAAATCGTGGACGGCTTGCCGGTCGTGAAATCAAATGTGAAACCACCCGGCGTCACCTCGTTACCGGTCGAGGCGAGTAATTGGTTGCGCAGACGAATGTTGCCGAACGTGCCACGCACCATAACCTCGTGGTTACCACGACGAGAACCGTATGAATTGAAGTTCTTCGGTTCGACACCACGCTCAGTCAAATACTTGCCAGCAGGGCTAGACGCCTTAAACGCGCCGGCCGGAGAAATATGGTCAGTGGTCACCGAGTCCCCTAGCAGAGCGAGCACGCGAGCGCCGTGAATGTCTTCAACCGGGTCAGGAGTTGCCTTCATACCGTCGAAGAATGTTTGGCGACGCACATACGTGGACTTCGGATCCCATTGGAACAGTTCACCTTCAGGCACATCAAGGCCCTTCCAACGATGATCGCCCTCGAACACAGACGCGTAGTCTTTGAGGAACATTTCACGACTCACCGTGCCGTTCACCACGGCAGCGACTTCTTCGTTCGTCGGCCAAATATCTTTCAAATACACGTCGTTACCGTCCGGGTCTTTACCAAGCGGCTGCGTCGCGAAGTCGAAGTCCATCGTGCCGGCGAGCGCGTATGCGATGACCAGTGGCGGCGAAGCAAGATAGTTCATCTTGACATCTGGACTGATACGACCTTCAAAGTTGCGGTTGCCAGATAGAACAGCGGTAACCGTTAAATCGTTGGCGTTAATAGCTTCACTGATTTCCGGCAGCAGAGGTCCAGAGTTGCCGATGCACGTTGCGCAGCCGAAGCCGACGAGCTCATAGCCAAGACGATCGAGATCGTCTTGCAAGCCGGCAGCCTTGAGATAATCGGCGACAACCTGCGAGCCGGGAGCGAGTGAAGTCTTCACCCACGGCTTCGGGGACAGTCCGCGCGCGACCGCATTGCGGGCGATCAGACCGGCCGCGATCATGACTGACGGGTTGGAAGTATTCGTGCACGAGGTAATCGAAGCGATCGCCACATCGCCATTGGTCAGATCGAAGTCACCACGGAAGTCGGTCGACACGGCGATCGGCTCGTGTGCAGTGTTGTCAGTTTCGTACGATGGCAGCGTTTGCTCGAACGTGCTCTTCGCATCCGAAAGCACAATGCGATCCTGTGGACGCTTCGGACCTGCGATCGATGGCACGACAGTTGACAGGTCGAGCTCCTCGTATTCAGAGTACTGCGGTTCAACATAGTCGGGATCGCTTGCGTCACCCCACAGCTTGTTGGCTTTCGCGTACGCTTCAACGAGCGCGACTTGCTCGTCAGAGCGGCCAGTGAGCTTGAGATAGTCGAGCGTGACCTGATCGATCGGGAAAATACCGCAGGTGGAGCCAAATTCAGGGCTCATGTTGCCGATAGTGGCGCGGTTGGCGAGCGGTACGGACGCGATACCGTCACCGTAGAATTCGACAAACTTGCCGACCACGCCATGCTTGCGCAGCATATCAGTGATGGTGAGTACCACGTCGGTGGCCGTCACACCTTCAGGAATAGATCCAGTGAGCTTGAACCCGACGACGCGCGGCACGAGCATGGAAATCGGCTGACCGAGCATAGCTGCCTCGGCTTCAATACCGCCAACACCCCAGCCGAGCACGCCAAGACCGTTTTCGGTAGTAGTGTGTGAGTCGGTGCCAACGCACGAATCGAGATACGCAAGTTCACGGCCGCGCTCCCCTGCCTTGGTCATAATGACTTTGGCAAGATACTCGATATTGACTTGGTGGATAATGCCGGTTCCTGGCGGGACAACGCGGAAGTTACGGAACGCTTGCTGACCCCAGCGTAGGAACTGGTAGCGTTCACCGTTGCGCTGGTATTCGATATCCATGTTTTGTTCGACCGCGTCTGCAACACCGTACTTGTCGATTTGCACGGAGTGGTCGATAACCATGTCGGACTGGACTTGTGGGTTGATAACCTCGGGGTCGCCGCCAAGCTGCTTGACAGCGTCACGCATGGTCGCAAGGTCAACGATGCAGGGTACGCCAGTAAAGTCCTGCATGACCACACGGCTTGGTGTGAACTGGATTTCGTGGCTGGGCTGGGCTTGCGGGTCCCAGTCAAGTAATGCGCGTACATGATCGTCAGTGATATTCGCACCGTCGATATTGCGCACTAGGTTCTCAACGAGTACCTTCAATGAGTACGGCAGATGATCGATGCCGGGCAGACCAGCGATCGAATAATAGTCATAGTCCTTGCCGTTCACGTTAAGCGTGGACAGCTGGTCGTCGCGTACGGACATATTGCCTCCGGCTTGATGGGACTTCTAATCGGTAGTATCGCCGATTATCTGCCCTTTACAATACCGGCATGTTACTTCAGCTCTGGCGTGTCGGCTTGCCATGTGAGATAATCCGCGACACGAGTTTCACTCCAACATGGCAGATGATGAACAGTACAGCCGCAATCAGTAATGCAATCATCGTCGCGACAATCTCGTGACCAGTAGGCATTTCGAGTGCAAAAAAGTTCGCTACAAACGGTATAAACATGCCGATAATACCGATACTAGCAAAGGCAGCAACGAGTATGCCTCGCCACGAGTTCAACGGTTGAGCAACACGTGCGAGCACGAACACGCCGAGTACGAACACGATAATTGCGTTTGTCGCACGCAATTCAGCCAGATCAGCAGGATCAGTAAGATTCCATCCTATGATGCCCGGCAATAGCCATGAACTAAGCAACACGGATATTGCGATAGCCATGCCGCCTGGTAATGCGAAGCGCACCACACGTTGTAAAAAGCCCGGAATATAGCGGCGCGTATTCGGTGCAAGCGCAAGGATAAACGCTGGCGCGCCGATTGTCAGTCCGCCAATATACGTGATATGACGTGGCAAATATGGGAACGGAATAGCAGTGAGTACCACGCCGAGTGAAATAAGCGCTGAATAAACGGTTTTGACAAGAAACAAACTGGCGACACGTTCCATATTGGCCATGACTTGACGGCCGCGAGCCACTACATCAGGCAAATGACTGAACTTCGAGTCCACTAACACAACTTGTGCAACAGCCTTGGTCGCCGGTGCAGCATTGCCCATTGCAATGCCCAGATCAGCTTCTTTAATGGCGAGCGCATCGTTGACGCCATCGCCGGTCATGGCAACAACATGACCGTCAACATGTAATGCTTGTACGATCGCTTTTTTCTGATCTGGTAGCACGCGGCCGAGTACATCAACGGTTTCAAGAGTACGGGCGAGTTCGTTGATATCGTTCGGTAAGTTGCGCGCGTCCATTGCCACTGGCGTGCGTTCGCCGGTGAGTTTGACTTTGGCTGCGATCGCACCAACGGTGGCGGGATTGTCGCCGGAAATAATACGACAGCGCACGCCTTGGTCCCGGAACCATGCGAGAGTCTGCTCCGCATCGGCGCGGATTCGCTCGGTGCATAACACTAATGCTACTGGCTGTGCAGTCGGATTCAGTGTTGGCTCATTCTCGCCGTCTTGTGGCAGTACCGCATGGGGAAAGACTGTCTTGGTTGCTGTCTTGGCCACTAGAAGTACACGATTGCCATCATGCGCGTATTCGGTTACGCGGTGCAGCACATTCGTCCAATCACCGTCGAACGCGTTGAGCAGTACTTCTGGAGCACCGAGATACCACGTCGTGTTATGTTCGTCTGTAATCGCACTCCATTTGCGCGCACTGGAGAATGGTATGCGCGCAATAACACTGCCTGCATTTATTCCTTCTTCGCGTAGCCCAGTGAGCACTGCTTGACCAGTGCTGTTTGGTTGTGCTTCGTTGGACAAATCATACAGTGCCTGTTTCGCGGACTGTTCACTACTGCCACTATCAGCACCATCTGGTTCCAACATGATTAGCTGGTCGAACGCAATACCACCGTCCGTTACCGTGCCAGTTTTATCCACATTAAGACAGTCGACACGCGCCAATGTTTCCACTGATTCGAGTTCCTGTACGAGCGTATTATGTCGGGCTAGTCGCATCGCTGCGATCGCAAAGTTGAGTGATGTGAGCAATACCAAGCCTTCAGGAATCATGCCGACTACGCCAGCGACAGCGGAAACGACCGCGCGTCGCCATGCTCCGGTTGCTAACGCTACATCCCAACCGCCAACCGTACGAATTTGCGACACAATCAGCAATACGCACAATGGCACGACAAGAAACGTCATGAATTTGAGAATCGTATTAATACCGCGACTCAAATCGGACACAGTTTTGCGATACACCTTAGCTTCGCGCGTCAGACTCGCCGCATACCCGTGTTCACCAACGGCTGTCACGCGAACCAAAGCCATACCGGAAACCACCGTAGAGCCGGAATACACTGCGTCACCAATCTGCTTACGGACCGTACGTGATTCACCAGTAAGCATCGACTCGTCAAGCTCAATACCCCATACGTCCGTAACTTCAGCATCAGCAGGTACCTGATCGCCAGCGCGCAACCACAGCACATCATTAAGCACAATACCGTTGTGCGCAACAGTCTCATCGTGGCCGTCACGGCGCACCACATAGTCTGCAGCGACAAGAATCGACAACTTGTCGAGCGTGCGCTTAGCCTTCAATTCAGTGACAATACCGATGCTCGTGTTAATAAGAATCACGAAACCAAAAACAGCGTCTTTCCACGACCCGGTAATAAGCACCATGATCATGGCCGCGAAAATAATCCCGTTGAACAGCGTAAACACGTTCGCACGCACAATATCAGCAACAGAACGCGACGTAGAAGTGTTAACAGCGTTGACTTGCCCGCTGGCGACACGTTCAGCAACTTCGTCGCTCGTTAAGCCAGTTGCGGACACGTAGGGCATAGTTGACACCTTGGTCGCTGACTGTTTGACCGATGATGCTACTGTCTGTGGCAAAATTGGATTCGCGCTCATAACGTCCAGCCTACCGCGTGCAGCTGCTTATGCTCTCATACCGTGGACGGATCGTTACACGAACGTGTTCACTCGCTCATTCACGGGCGGTTAAGATCTTCAGCAGCAACCGTACTGACAGTAATCTCACGACCATGCGGCTTATCATCCATGATATTCGCAAGTACGCGCGCAATCGGCTGCGCATCAGTGGCACGATCATTAGTCGTGAGCGAGGCAGCAAACAATGTATCATCGTCAGGCGCACTGATCGGGTTCAACATGGTGACAGGAATACCAGCATCACGCGCTCGCAGTAATACCTGATTCCATGCGGTTGCAGCTTTCCCGTTAACATCGGCTTCATTGAGCACGATGATCGTTGCACGTCGGTCGATCATATCGTTCACAGCCTGTCGTGCAGCTTCATCTGGGTCGGATGCGTTGACGGTTGACGAGTACACGGCATTTACCTTAGCTGTATCGAACGCGGATAATGCGAGCGTATCAATATCACTGCTCTGCGTACTGCCGATGAGACCAATCAGCATATCCATTTTGATTTTGCCGATATGAGCAACCTCAGGCTCGCTATCTTGCGTATCGCCAACTGCACGACCAGCTGGTGCACAGCTAGATAACGTTAGACATACGATCGCGCACAACAGTACTGCGATCGTATGGCGAAACAGTCGAACTGACATGCGTGAACTCATACGCTGATTGTACGTGAAACTCTCGCAGCGTGCTTGTCTCACGCGTTACGCCCGGCGAAAAAGTGCCACTGTCTCAACGTGATGCGTCATCGGATAAATATCAAACGCACGCACGTCAGCAAGTTCGTAACCAAGCGAACGCAACGTGCCGGCATCACGGCCGAGGCTGGTCGGATCGCAAGCAATGTAAATAATTGAGCGAGCTCCAGCAGCAACCATTTGCCGGCAAACCTTGGCTCTTGCACCAGCTCGCGGCGGGTCGAGCACAATCAGATCAGGATGTGCCAGATGAGCAGGCACGTTGGTAAGCGTTGCTGACACATCGCCACATCGTGCGTCCACATCTCGCAAATCCAGTCGACGTATGTTACGTTGCGCGTTCGCAACAGCAATACGGCCGCCCTCGATACTGAGCATACGGGTACGCTGCGTGACACGAGTAGCCAATGGTAGCGTAAACAGACCTGAACCAGAGTACAGATCCCAGATACAAGCAGACGGCTGGTCAGCAAGTTCTTGTTTGGCAAGCGTGATGACATGATTCGCTAACGCGATTGGTGCCTGACGGTGAATTTGCCAGAAACCATTCGCGTCAACCTCGTATGTGAATGGCGTGTCGTCGATTGTGACATGTTCGATGAGTTGGCGACTGCCGGCACGCAATTCACCATCGACGAGCACAGCGTAATTATCGTGTTCAGGCACATTGACGCGCGGCTCGGGCACGGATAGACGAATCTGTGAGCCGGGTTCAAAACCACCGTCCCAGACATGCTCACGGTCGGCCACGTCAAGTAACGATTTGGTGGCAAGCGGCATCGTGCCAAGTGGCACGCGAGTATGTGATCCGCGGCGACGCATGGATGGGCGGCCATCGTCGTCGGCAATCATTTCAATACGTGTACGCCAGTGGAATCCGCCAAGTGCTTCATCGCCGTCCATGCGGTCGATCGGCACAGTGACGTCAATATGTCCGAGTCGACTCAACTGTTCAGATACGGTGATTGCTTTCCACTTCAACTGTCCGGGCAAGCTCACGTGAACGAGGTCAGCGCCGCCAACACCGCCACCCATCGCAAGGGGACCTGCGAGCGGCCATGCAGGTGGCACACGATCGTCACTTGCTTCCACAACATCCGTAACTTCGCCAGTCCAGAATCGGTCGTCACGATCGTGTGGTTCGTCAAGACGCACGCGTACGAGTTCGCCAGGTAGTGCGAACCGTACGAACACTACGCGGCCATCGATATGACCAACGCAACGTCCCTGATCGGCGTAGCGTTCGATACGGACCTCAACGTCCATGCTGATCTCTCCTCAAAATCTTAATTATGTCAGTCGGCAAACTGATCGCTATTACGTTCACTCGCCTGCTCGGCGATCTTGTGCCGATGCAACGGCGTGGCAATGATAAGGTACGATACCCAGATTGCCAACGCCCAGAACGGAATGCCCATGAGCAGTCGTGCAGTGCCGAGCAATGCTACATGATCAGTTATATATAACGGCACCTGCACCACAAGACGTAATGCGAACACGCCCATCCACAATGCGGTTACAATCATATATGCACGCTTGAGAGCACGGTCAGACATCCAGTCATCAAACCATGCTTGGAAATGCTCAGTTGGCAATGATCGAATGAACTCAATCATCACGCCAAGTCCAGGCACTCGCACGATCAGAGACAGAGTTAACAGCACAAAATACACACTGTTGGAAATAAATCCAAACATGTAATAATTGCGAGCTTCGTGACTCTTCCACGCCCATATTAGGCAGATACCAACCGCAACCAGACCACTGAGCGCACCCATTACTGATTGATGTTGTAACAATCTCACGATCACCTGAATCACTGCCAAAGCGGCAGACACGGCAATCGTGAGATTGAGATTACTGGTGATAATGAACATCATCACAAACACCACACCGGGCAGCATGGATTCAACGACACCACGAGGACCGCCGATCGCTTCAATAACGGAAAAGTCACCGCCATCGCCCACCGCTGCCAGCGATGCCATGCCTGTACGACGTTTATTGTCAACCATCAGTTTGTTGCCGCCCTAGATTAGCGAACTTCAGAGAACATAGGACCGCGCGACAGTGTTGTCTTGACCTCGACCTGCTGATCGGAGTCAAACGGACCATCGGGGCGGTTCGGAATATCCTTTAAATGTTCCTTATCTTCTGCGTTATCGCCGTTTTGTGCCGCAGCGGCAGCAGCCTTACGCTCGGCAGGAGCGACTGGCGGATGCATAGGAATAAGATCACGCGGTGCAAGCGGTTCCTCACCACGATCAACGACAATATCAGCAAAGAATCCATTGAGTGCTTGCGTCTCAGGGTCAGTTGGATCGGTTGCGGCCTTGCCGGAGAAAATACCGCGTAGCATCCAACGCGGGCCGTCCACGCCTACGATACGCGTGTCGAGGGTCTTCCCACCCTTGAGCTGCACGGGTAGCGTGACCTCGGTACCG
>NZ_MWWY01000027.1 GCF_002259755.1 Bifidobacterium hapali | reverse complement strand
GACGTTGCCGGGCAGCCCGTCCAGCTCGTCGCTCGCCTTCCTGATCGTGATCGAGTTGCGCAGAAGCTCGCACGCGGGCCTCGTGCCCGCCAGGCCCTTCGGACGCGCCGCGTCCCTCGTCTTCCTGAGGTACCGGTCCATCGTGGCCGGGCTCATCGCCNTCAATTCGTTGAACGCGAACCCGTCGTACTCGGCAAGCTCGCCACGGGCTCTCAGCGTGGGCAGCCACAGGGGCAGCATCTGCTTGAGGTACTTCGCGCACGGCAGATCCATCATCAGCCACACCCGCACCAGCAGCTCGCGCGACTGCTCCGAATACCGTTTCGGCCGTGTCTTCCTGGCCGCCGGCAGCTCGCGCGGCTGCGTGCCGGCCTCGGTGAGCCTGCGCCTCGCGGTGCTTCTGCCGATCTTCAGCACGGAGCACATCTCGTCGAGGATGCGCCCCTTGTCCTTCTTCGATGCCTTCATGTACTCGTCCCTGAACCTCAGGGTGACCTGCCGCTTCGTCGCCATGCTGATCTTGCCTTCCATACGACAAGCCAAACAGGACCGGTACCGTTCGCGCTCATTTCCGATGAGGCACCACTAGCCATTACGCGCTCAAAAAACGTGAGTCACGTCGTCCGGCCTCGCGTGATAGTGAGTTGGTATTATAGTGAGTTGGTATTAAGGAAGGTCCTCCCCGATGTGTTCGGTGAGGACCTTCTTTGATTGATGGGTGATTGCAATCACCCACATGCAGGCCGTAAATACGCATGATCACTACACTTGTGCTGACTTACGGCCTTCTTCACCACGGAAAAAGACCGTAACTCAGCACAACCATCCCATTAGTGCTGACTTACGGCCTTCTACACCACAGAAAAAGACCGTAACTCAGCACAACCATCCCATTAGTGCTGACTTACGGCCTTTCGTGTATCGCTGAATGATGCGTGCGGAGACCGCCGTCCGAAACCGAAGGCGTGCTTAGCACGTCGAGGTTGAGGAAAGGCGGTATACGCTCCATCATTCAGCGATACCGTATTCGCGGGCGATGAGAGTCCACAGTTCCTCTGCCGCTTTTTCGACGTTGTCATTGACGATGGTGACGTCGAATTCGTGTTCGGCGGCGAGTTCGGTGTGAGCGGTCTCGAGGCGACGGTTGCGTTCTTCTTCGGTTTCGGTGCCGCGACTGGTGAGGCGGCGAACGAGTTCATCAAAACTTGGGGGCGCGATGAAGACGGAGAGAACGTCCATGCCGAGCTCCTTGGCGCGTTCTTTGACGCGACGGGCGCCTTGGAGATCGATTTCAAGGATGGTGGGGGTGCCAGCGGCGAGGTGTTCTTCTACTGGCTTGAGCGGTGTGCCGTAGTGGGCGAGGCCGTGGACGACGGCGGTTTCAAGGAATTCGCCGGCTGCTTCTTTGGCGATGAACTCGTCGTCGTTCATGAACCAGTAGTTGAGCCCGTTGACTTCACCGGGGCGAGGTTTACGGGTGGTTGCGGAGACGGATACCCATACTTCGGGGTGCTTCTTACGCAATGCGGTTTCTACAGTTCCTTTGCCGACGCCTGCAGGACCGGTGAGGACGAGCAGTCGGCCTCCGCGTAATGCTTGTTCTCCATCAGCAGGAGCGGAGGTTGTTTGCTGAGCGTCGCCTGTTTCAGCTGGCGCAGCATTATCAGATGCTGGGGTTCCGGCATTGTTGGTCATCATGGTCATACGATCCTCTTGACGCTTGGTATCGGTCGCTTCGAGTAGTGCTTGGCGTACATCGATGGAGATTGCGTCGGTCGCTTCGGAGAGGGCTTGAATGTCTGGACCGTGTGAGGCGATGAAACGCGATACGGTGACAAGCACATTGCCTTTGGTGCCTTTGAATACGGAGCGCAAGTCTTTTGCTTCTGCGCCTTGCCATCCGTAGCCTGGGGAGAGGATTGGTCCAGTGAATTGTGCGGGATCGATACCGCTGTTATCGATCCACTGGCCGATGGTAGCACCGATGATCAAACCGACTGATCCCATACCGTCGATGCCAGCATTGAATTTCTGAACTGTGCTGGCTACACCGTAGGCAACGGTTTTACCTTTGTAATCGCCACGTTGGCGAATAGCGGTTTGTAGGCTAGCGCCTTCCTCATTGGAGGTGAGGGATGCGACAAATACGCCTCGTCCGTTGTCTAGTGCGTCGTTGATGACGCCTGACAGTGAACGCGCACCGTAGTATGGCAGCAATGTGATCGCGTCAGCGAGCAACGGTGCACCTTGCTTGAAGTATGCATCAGAGATTGCGGAAATCGTGGTAGGTAGACCACCATGTAAGCAATCAACGATGGTGATAATACCCATTTGACGGGCTGCGTAGAGGACACGCTCGAGCGCAGCGATACCTTTGGAACCGTAGCGCTCGAACATGGAGGATTGGAATTTGACGGCGGCTGCGCGGCCGGACGCGGCTTGTAGCATGCGCATGGCATACATTTCCGCGCCGTCCGCATCGACGTTGTAGCCCCAGTCAGTGAGGAGCTTGCGATGCGGATCGATTCCTACGCACAACGGGCCATATTTGGCCATTGAATTGCTCAGACGTAGACCGAAATCCGAGCGCTGGGCTTGTTGCTCTTCACTGCTGAGGTTACTGGTCATTTCATATCCCGGCTTTCCATATCGAACAGCTGTTGTGAATGTTCTTGGATGCTCATGATCTGGTAGTCGTTGTGTTTAACGGCTTCGATGGCCATGAGCACAGCTTGAAATTCAGTCATCGTCGTGAACTGCGGGATGTCGGCTGCGATAGCCGCGGCACGGATGGAGTATCCGTCGGAGCGAGAACCACGCGAGTTTGGCGTGTTGAGGATGAGGTCAATATCGCCGTCCTCGATGAGTTCCACGACATTCTTGCCGATACTGCCTTCCGCATGTTTGACGATAACTGGCGCGTCTGGATCGGAATCCATACGCGTGTTGATTTTGTCAACAATCTTTGAGTCGATACCGTAGCGACGCAGGACGGATGCGGTACCTTCGGTCGCCCAGATGGTGAATCCAAGTTCGACGAGACGGACTGCAACCATTGGCAGCTGACGCTTGTCGGTATCGTTCACGGAAATAAACACGTTGCCGCCTGTCGGCAGTCCACCGTCGTATGCAGCGAGCTGGCTCTTGGCGAACGCGTGTGGGAAGTCACGATCGAAGCCCATGACTTCACCAGTTGAACGCATTTCCGGTCCGAGGAGTACGTCAACAGTCTTGCCAACCGGCGTGCGGAATCGCTTGAATGGCAACACAGATTCCTTGACCGCAACCTGCTGACCGCGATGCATGATGCCGCCGTCACCCTTCGGCAGTAGCAGACCGTTAGCACGCTGATCAGCAACGGTTTCGCCTGCCATAATACGTGCAGCAGCCTTAGCAAGGGCCACACCGGTCGCCTTGGATGCGAACGGTACGGTTCGAGATGCGCGCGGATTAGCTTCGATCACATACAGTGTGTTTGCCATGAAAGCATACTGCACATTGATCAAGCCCTTGACACCACAACCCTTAGCGATGGCGTATGTGCCTTCGCGCAGACGACGAATCTGATCATCCGACAGAGTTGACGGAGGCAATGTACAAGCCGCATCGCCGGAGTGCACGCCAGCTTCTTCGATGTGTTCCATGATGCCGCCGATGTACAGTTCTTCGCCATCAAACAGCGCATCAACATCGATTTCGATAGCATCCTGCAGGAACTTATCGATCAGCAACGGGGATGGCAGACGACCGGAAACAACCGTATCAGCCTTGGCTGCATCAAGCGCACGATTGACGTACTTGACAAGCTGGGCATCATCGTACACAATTTCCATGCCGCGACCGCCGAGCACATAGCTCGGGCGTACCAGTACTGGATATCCGATCGTATGTGCAGCCTCGCGTGCCTCATCGAGGCTCAGCGCAGTACCGTACCGTGGCGCGTTCATATGCGCTTTCTTCAGTACTTCACCGAACAGCTCACGGTTTTCAGCCAGATCAATCGATTCAGGCGTGGTACCGAGAATCGGCACACCAGCAGCTTTGAGTCGAGCAGCAAGCGACAGCGGTGTTTGACCACCGAGCTGCACAATCACGCCCTTGACCGGTCCCATCTTCTTCTCAGCCTCGTAAATCTCGAGCACATCTTCGAAGGTGAGCGGTTCAAAATACAGTCGGTTAGACATGTCATAGTCAGTGGAAACCGTCTCAGGGTTGCAGTTGACCATGATCGTGTCATAGTCCTTGCCAAGCTCCTGCACTGCGTGCACGCACGTGTAATCAAACTCAATGCCCTGACCGATACGATTCGGGCCAGAACCGAGGATGATGATTGCTTCACGATCACGCTTACGCAGTTCCGTCTCGTCAGCGTAGCAGCTGTAATAGTACGGCGTGACTGCATCGAACTCGGCAGCGCAGGTATCAACCGTCTTGTACACCGGGCGCAGGCCGTAATTCCAGCGCAGTTCACGCACTGTGTTCTCGCCTTCGTCGCCAAGACCGCGCAGATGTGCAATCTGCACGTCAGACAGACCAGCTTGCTTTGCTTTCTTGAGCAGTTTCGGCGTCAACGCTTCGGCAGCGCGCACAGTCATCGCCATATCGTTGATCATCGTGAGCTGGCGAATAAACCACGGATCGATCTTGGTCGCGTCAAAAATCTGCTGTTCGCTTGCGCCGCCCCACAGAGCACGCATAATCTGCAAATAGCGATGCTCCGTCGGAATAGTGATCGCTTCAAGTAGTTCAGCAACCTCATCCGCAGACGGACGTTCGCCATCCCAGTTGAAGCCCATGTGCCGCTTATCAATCGAACGCATGGCCTTGCCAAGTGACTCTTGGAAGTTACCACCGAGAGCCATTGCCTCGCCAACAGACTTCATAGAAGTTGTCAGTCGCGGATCGGCGCCCGGGAACTTCTCGAAGGCGAAACGCGGTACTTTTGTCACCACGTAATCGATAGTCGGCTCGAAGCTGGCCGGCGTGGACTGAGTGATATCGTTGCGAATTTCATCAAGCGTGTAACCAAGAGCCAACTTCGTCGCAATCTTCGCAATCGGGAAACCAGTAGCCTTCGATGCGAGAGCCGAAGAACGCGAAACACGCGGGTTCATTTCGATAACGATGATACGACCAGTTTCAGGATGCACAGCAAACTGAATATTGCAACCGCCTGTGTCAACTCCGACGCCACGAATAATCGCGATACCGATGTCACGCAACTTCTGATATTCACGATCCGTGAGTGTAAATACTGGAGCAACCGTAATCGAATCGCCAGTGTGCACACCGACAGGATCGACGTTTTCGATCGGGCAAACAACTACAACATTATCGTTGCGGTCGCGCATAAGTTCGAGCTCGAATTCCTTCCAGCCCTCAATACCCTCTTCGATAAGGACTTCGTCAGTCGGTGAATAGTGAATACCAGCGCCAGCGATACGGTGCAATTCCTCTTCATTGTGAGCGATACCAGAACCGAGTCCACCCATTGTAAAGCTCGGGCGAACGACCAGCGGGTAGCCAAGCTCTTCCGCAATGCGATCACATTCGCGCAGGGTGTGTGCGATGCGCGAACGTGCCGATTCAGCACCGGCTTCTTCGACAACCTTCTTAAACAGCTCACGATCTTCGCCTCGATCGATCGCTTCCAGCGAGGCACCAATAAGCTCAACACCGTACTTCTTGAGCACGCCAGCCTCGCCCAACGCCATTGCAGCGTTCAACGCAGTCTGACCGCCAAGGGTCGGCAGCAGTGCATCCGGGCGTTCCCTAGCAATAATTTGCTCAAGAATTGGCGTAGCGATCGGCTCGATGTACGTGGCGTCCGCCATCTCCGGATCGGTCATAATAGTGGCCGGGTTGGAGTTGACCAGAATGACGCGAATGCCTTCCTCACGCAGCACGCGGCATGCCTGAGTGCCGGAATAGTCAAACTCAGCGGCCTGTCCGATGACAATCGGTCCAGAGCCGATGACCATCACCGACTTGATGTCCGTACGCTTAGGCATTGCGATGTTCCTCCTTGGTCGTCTTCGCCGTCGCCATCAGATCTACGAAACGGTCGAACAGATATGCGGCGTCATGCGGGCCGGCCGCCGCCTCCGGATGGTATTGAACGGAGAACGCAGGGATATCTACGCACTGTAATCCTTCGACAACATCGTCATTGAGATCAATGTGCGAGACAAATACCTTGCCGTATTTACCGTCACCGTATGGCGCATCAACCGGATCTCCGATTGGAGCGTCCACAGCAAAACCGTGGTTATGTGCGGTAACTTCCACCTTGCCAGTAGTTACATCCTTCACTGGCTGGTTGATACCACGATGGCCGAACTTGAGCTTATAGGTACCGAAACCGAGCGCTCGGCCGAGCAACTGATTGCCGAAGCAAATACCGAAGAACGGATAGCCCGCATCGAGTACCTTGCGCAACAGTTCAACCTCAGGGTCTGCTTGTTCCGGGTCTCCTGGACCATTGGAGAAGAACACGCCATCTGGATTAAGGGCAGTGAGTTCATCAAACGTGATGGTGGATGGTACAACATGTACACGGCATCCGCGCTCTGCCATACGATGTGGAGTCATTGCCTTAATACCAAGGTCAACGGCAGCAACCGTGAACAGCGGCTCTTTGCCTTCATATTCACCACACGGTTCGATCGTGTAAGGCTCCTGAGTACTGACCTCGTCGTACAGACTCAGTCCCTTCATCTGCGGCGTTGAACGAACTTCGTCAAGCATGGAATCGAGCGTGCGGAGTTTGCCAGTAGTCTTGTCCAGCAGGGCGTCACCGGAGAAAATCGCAGCACGCATCACGCCGGCAGAACGCAAATGACGTACCAATTTACGCGTATCAATGCCGCTCAGACCCACGATACCTTCGCGTTTGAGATCATCATCCAACGAGCCAGTAGCACGCCAGTTGCTCACAATTGGGCTAGGATCACGCACTACATAACCGGCAACCCAGATACGAGAGGATTCAGGGTCCTCCTGGTTGATTCCAGTGTCGCCGATGTGCGGGAACGTCTGCACGACGATCTGACGGTCATAACTTGGGTCAGTCAGCGTCTCTTGATAACCGGTCATGCCGGTTGCAAACACGAGCTCGCCGTGGGTAGTCCCAAGCGCACCGTAAGGCTCCCCTACATACACTTGCCCGTCCTCAAGTACAAGAACGGCTTCATCAGGGGAAAAACTCACGGCTTCGGAATCAATCTGGTTCACCAAAACCCCCTCAAATATCTCGGGTTAACTGTCTTTCACGATACCGGCCGCCGGGGACTCGACCAGCCCCCGTCAAGCCGGAAGTTGCACTGTTTTATGCGGACTCGCCGTCCGAAGTAGTATCCTGAGTCTCGCTGTCATCTACAGGCTTGGCTGCAGAATCATCAGCGGATTCAGATTCATCATGCGATTCACGGTCCGTCTTAGCCGAGTCAGACGAAGCCAGTCCAGCAAGAATCGTCTCTTTATTAGTGCATATTGCACTCAGCAGACCATGAATAAATGCTGGCGAATCGTCATCGCACAGGGTTTTCGACAAACCAATTGCTTCGTCGATAGCTACCTTGTCGGGGACATCGTCATTGAACAGGATTTCCCAAACGGCAATGCGCAAGATGTTACGGTCAACGACTGGCATACGCCAAACTTTCCATCCGGTGGAATGATCGTTGAGCACATGATCAATGTTGCGGCGATGCTCGGCAACGCCACGCACAATATCAATAGCGTAATCGGGAAGCGGGGTCTGCGCGCCCGGCTCGGCGATGCGCTCAGCAAGAAGGGACAGGATATCCTGTCCCTTCTCATCCGCTTCGTACAACGTGTTCAGAGCCCTCTTGCGGGCGGTGGAACGTGCCATGAAGCTCTCTATTCCTTTGATCTCGTTCGAAAATCGATTGCGAACGGATTAGCAGTAAACGCGAAATCAGTTCTCGCGGCCGAGGTACGAGCCGTCGCGGGTATCAACCTTGACCTTCTCGCCTTCGTTGATGAACAGCGGAACCTGAATCTCAGCACCGGTCTCAACCGTAGCCGGCTTGGTGCCAGCGTTGGAACGGTTGCCCTGCAGGCCCGGCTCAGTGTGGGTGATCGTCAGAACAACAGATGCCGGCAGTTCAACCGACAGCGGAGTGCCATCGTGGAAAGAAACCACGCAATCGGTGCCTTCGAGCAGGAACTTGGCCTGATCGCCGACCAGAGTCTTCGGGATGTAGATCTGATCGTACGTGGTCATATCCATGAAGACGAAGTTTTCGCCGTCTTCGTAGGAGTACTGCAGGTTGCGGTTGTCGACAGTTTCGAAGTCAATCTTCATACCCGCGTTGAACGTCTTGTCGACGATCTTGCCGGAGAGCACGTTCTTGATGGTGGTGCGTACGAAAGCGGGGCCCTTGCCCGGCTTGACGTGCTGGAACTTAGTGACGGTCCACAGTTGGCCGTCAAGGTTCAGAACGGAACCATTCTTGATGTCATTGGTAGTCTGTGCCACAGTAACTCACCTGTTCGTTGAAATGAATATACGTGAAGCTGAAAAATAGCCTTGGCTATTATGCCATATCGTCTATACCTTTGTTCTACAGCGTTCTCACGCCTTGCGTTTGGTGCAGTTGGAACAGGCAGTTAGAACAGTTAGATAAGACAGAGATAGGACTCACACGTATTGGAAAATACTACAAACGTAAGCATATACAAAGAAACCCCAGACCATAGGGCCTGAGGTTTCTTTAGAACGCTAGTCCAAGCGTGTCTTGATACTCACTGATGTAAATCAGGCGAGAATCTTGGTGACACGGCCTGAGCCGACGGTGTGGCCACCTTCACGCACAGCGAAGGTCAGGCCCTCCTCCATAGCGATCGGCTGGATCAGCTCAACGGTGAAGGTTGCGTGATCGCCCGGCTGGACCATCTCGACGCCTTCCGGCAGCTCGATGACGCCGGTGACGTCGGTGGTGCGGAAGTAGAACTGCGGACGGTAGTTGGAGAAGAACGGCGAGTGACGGCCACCTTCGTCCTTGGTCAGCACGTAGACTTCGCCCTCAAACTTGGTGTGCGGGGTGACGGAGCCCGGCTTGGCCACAACCTGACCACGCTCGACATCGGTACGGTTGATACCACGCAGCAGCAGACCGGTGTTGTCGCCAGCCTCGCACATATCCATCGTCTTGTGGAAGGTCTCGATGGAGGTCACAGTGGTGGTCTGGGTCGGACGGACACCGACGATCTCGACCGGGGTGTTGACGGCCAGCTGGCCACGCTCAACACGACCGGTGACAACGGTACCACGGCCGGAGATGGTGAACACGTCCTCGATCGGCATCAGGAACGGCTTGTCGAGATCGTGGACCGGGGTCGGGATGTACTCGTCGACAGCGTCCATGAGCTTCTTGATCTGCTCAACCCAGTGCTCGTGATCCGGAGCATCGTCGTGCAGAGCGCCGTAAGCGGACACACGGATGACCGGGCAGTCACGATCGAAGCCGTTCTCGTCGAGGAGGTCACGGACCTCTTCCTCAACGAGCTCGATGAGCTCCTCATCCTCGACCATATCGCACTTGTTCAGAGCGACGAGGATCTTCGGCACGCCAACCTGACGAGCGAGCAGCACGTGCTCGCGGGTCTGAGCCATCGGGCCATCGGTAGCGGCGACCACGAGGATAGCGCCATCCATCTGGGCAGCACCGGTGATCATGTTCTTCACGAAGTCGGCGTGGCCCGGGCAGTCGACGTGAGCGTAGTGACGCTTAGCGGTCTGGTACTCGATGTGGGAGATGTTGATGGTGATACCGCGGGCGGCCTCTTCCGGAGCGGAATCGATCTGGTTGAAGTCGTACTCAGTGTTGATATCCGGGTACTCCTCGTACAGAACCTTGGAGATGGCCGCGGTCAGGGTCGTCTTACCGTGATCGACGTGGCCGATGGTGCCGATGTTAACGTGCGGCTTAGTACGCTCGTACTTTTCCTTTGCCATTACTTTTGTCCTCCTGGACGTCTCGTGTAGGACTCCCTAAGCTCTTGGCTCAGGGTACTCGCTACAGTTTACTGGGTTTCTGGGTTATGTGCCACTTTGGTGCCAGAACCCAGTCAGCGCTACACGATCTTAGCGCTGACTGGAGACACTGTCACGCAAAAGCGCACAACGCGTGTCACTCGCCGCGCTGGGCCTTGATGATCTCGTCAGAGACCGACTTCGGGACCTCAGCGTAGGAGTCCATCTGCATGGTGAACATAGCGCGGCCCTGAGTCTTGGAGCGCAGATCGCCGATGTAACCGAACATTTCGGACAGCGGGACCTTCGCATCGATGACCTTGACACCGGTGGCATCGGTCATGGACTGGATGTTGCCACGACGCTGGTTCAGATCGCCGATAACATCGCCCATGTACTCTTCCGGTGTACGGACTTCCACAGCCATGATCGGCTCGAGGATGACCGGCTTGGCCTTCGGAGCGGCTTCCTTGAACGCCATAGAACCGGCGATCTTGAAGGCCATTTCCGAGGAGTCGACCGGGTGCATCTGGCCGTCGTACACGGTAGCCTTGACGCCGACAACCGGGAAGCCAGCGAGCACACCAGACTCCATAGCTTCCTTGACACCAGCCTCGATAGGTCCGATGAATTCGGCGGAAATGTGGCCACCTGTGACTTCGTTGACGAACTCGAAAGTTTCGCCCTTCTCGGTGTCGAGCGGCTCGAAGTTCATGAACACCTTTGCGAACTGGCCGGAACCACCGGTCTGCTTCTTGTGGGTGTAAACTTCGTTCATCACGGCCTTGCGGATGGTCTCGCGGTAGGCGACCTGCGGCTTACCGACGTTGCACTCGACCTTAAATTCACGGCGCATACGATCGACGATGATGTCGAGCTGGAGCTCGCCCATACCTGCGATCAGGGTCTGGCCGGATTCTTCGTCGGTGGTGACCTGGAAGGTCGGATCTTCGTCGGAGAGCTTCGCCAGAGCGATGCCCATCTTCTCCTGATCAGCCTTGGTCTTCGGTTCCACAGCCACCTGAATGACCGGGTCCGGGAAGGTCATGGACTCGAGGGAGATCGGCGCGCTCTCAGCGCACAGGGTGTCACCGGTAGACACGTTCTTCAAACCGACGAACGTGTAGATGTTACCAGCTTCAGCAGCGTCGACCGGGTTTTCCTTGTCAGCGTGCATCTGGAAGATCTTACCGATGCGTTCCTTCTTGCTCTTGGTGGAGTCGAGCACGTTGTCGCCCGGCTTGACCGAACCAGAATAAACGCGCACGAACACGAGCTTGCCGTAGAACGGGTGGGTGGAGATCTTGAAGACCAGTGCTGCGAACGGATCGGACACAACTGGCTTACGGTCGATCTCAACGGACTCATCGCCCGGCTTGTAGCCCTTAATGGCCGGCACGTCTTCAGGAGACGGCAAGTAATCGATAACCGCGTCCAGCATCGGCTGTACGCCCTTATCCTTGAATGCCGAGCCGCAGAAGACCGGGAATGCACGACGCTCAATGGTGAGCTGGCGAATGCCGGCGCGCACGTCTTCCTTGGACAGGTCGCCGTTCTCGAAGAACTTGTTCATAAGTTCATCGTTAGCTTCAGCAGCAGCTTCCACGAGCTTCTCGTGGTATTCCTGTGCCTTGTCCGCGTACTCAGCCGGAATCGGGTCCATGTTGTAGTGAGCACCCAGCTCGTCGCCGGTGTTCCAGTCATAGGCCTTCATCTCAACGAGATCGATCACGCCAGTGAAGTCGTTCTCAGCGCCCATCGGCAGCTGCATCACGATCGGGGTTGCACCCAGCTTGTCGTGAATGGTCTTCACCGAGTAGTAGAAGTCAGCGCCCAGCTTGTCCATCTTGTTGACGAAGCAGATGCGCGGCACGCCGTACTTGTCGGCCTGACGCCACACAGTTTCGGACTGCGGCTCCACGCCTTCCTTACCATCGAAGACAGCCACAGCACCATCGAGCACGCGCAGGGAGCGCTCGACCTCGGCCGTGAAGTCCACGTGGCCAGGGGTATCGATGATGTTGAGCTGGAACTTCTGCTCGGTGTCGTGAGTCTGACGGTTCCAGAAGCAAGTGGTAGCGGCGGACTGAATAGTGATACCGCGCTCCTGCTCCTGAGCCATGAAGTCCATCGTCGCAGCGCCATCATGCACTTCGCCGATCTTGTAGCTCTTACCGGTGTAGTACAGAATACGCTCAGTGGTGGTGGTCTTACCGGCATCGATGTGAGCCATGATGCCGATGTTGCGGATCATGTGCAGATCCGAAAGCACGTCAAGTGCCATTGCTATTCCTTTAGCTCTTGTTCTTCGAAATTACCAGCGGTAATGAGCGAAGGCCTTGTTGGCCTCTGCCATCTTATGAGTATCCTCGCGACGCTTGACAGAAGCGCCAAGGCCGTTGGAAGCGTCGAGAATTTCGTTGGCGAGACGCTCGGCCATCGTCTTCTCACGACGAGCGCGAGAGAAGTCAGTCAGCCAGCGCAGGGACAGCGTGTTAGCACGGTTCGGCTTGACTTCGACCGGCACCTGGTAGGTAGCGCCACCGACACGGCGGGAACGCACTTCGAGGGACGGACGAATGTTGTCAAGAGCGCGCTTGAGAACAGCGACCGGCTCCTGATCAGTCTTTTCCTTGACCATGTCGAGTGCGGAGTACACGATGTCCTCGGCGATCGACTTCTTGCCGTCAAGCAGAATCTTGTTGATGAGCTGAGCCACGACAGTCGAACCGTAGATCGGATCGGGCAGCAGCGTATGCTTCTTAGCAGGTCCTTTACGTGACATATCTCTTACTTCGCCTTCTTTGCTCCGTACAGGGAACGACCCTGCTTGCGGTCCTTGACACCCTGGGTATCGAGCGCACCACGCACGATGTGGTAACGAACACCCGGCAGATCCTTCACACGGCCGCCGCGTACGAGCACGATGGAGTGCTCCTGCAGGTTGTGGCCTTCGCCCGGAATGTAGGCGGTAACTTCGATACCCGAGGACAGGCGCACACGAGCAACCTTACGCAGAGCCGAGTTCGGCTTCTTCGGGGTGGTGGTGTAGACACGGGTGCACACGCCGCGACGCAGCGGGCTGCCCTTAAGCGCCAAAGTCTTCGACTTCTTCGGCTTCGGCGAACGTCCCTTACGGACGAGCTGTTCAATAGTAGGCAACTTGAATTCTCCGATTCAGTGGTTTTCTTGTCTTCGTGCGACCGCTACACTGCGCCCACACTTTGCCCACTGATCGTAAGATCGGTCAAAGCTAGCCACAGTCCACCGGCCCGATGGCCCGATCCTCTTTCACAGTCCGCATTACTGCGCGCGATCCATTCGATTCACGGGATATCCCAACCCGCACACCTGTTACATAAGGCATGCCGTTGGCACACACGAATTACTATGATACGCATCAGTCGGACAAACGACACGCCTTCTTACGCATATCCAGCGGCATTCCTCGCTCGATTGTGGATAACTTGCCGAGTTGCACACAGTGACTTATCCACAACACGCCGATAAGTTGAGCTTGCGTCCACAGCCCCCAGTTGAGCTGGACATCGCTAGGTTGCTCCCGTTCAATACATATATGAATAGTCTATTTAACCAGCAAACTTCGCCCTTCGGCCCGGCGGTATCTCCGTTCGGTGTGAACAATGCTATGCCACCATTCGCCGTCTCCTCCCCCACTTGTGCCTGTCACACTGTTGTAGCGAATGGTCGCACATTACTTGATGTACATGAGCGTTCCATTCGTACCGCCTGCGATCGCACTGACGCTGCGCAACAGGCCGGCGCCTCTATCTCATGGCAAGGTGGTGCAGCCTCGATGTTCCGACAACGACTCAATGATTGTGTATCCGATGCGCGCTCCACTGCTGAAGCTGCACGACAGACACGACGTCTTGCATGGCAAGCAGGTGCATGATGGGCTGGCAAGTTACTTCATTTATTTATGGTGGGCAACCGTATGCTGCTGCCGATCTAGAAGAATACCGATCACTTGCTCGCACCTTGCATGACACTGCCTCGGATTGGCGATCAGCATCTGTGGCATGGTCCACTTCTGCGCTGCAACTCGCGCAGCAACGGTTCAGCGTGGCGTTGTGTACTACGCTCGCGTCCGGTCGTCCGTACTCAGCATCCATCGGTCACGTAACGCTACCATACGAGACACTGATTGCACGTTGTGCCGAGCACGCACGTAACTGCCAGTCAATCGCCAATCGACTCACCGATATGGCAATGCTGCTCATTCGTGCACATTCACTGTATGCAGAGTCTGAATCGTGGATGACACGAATGATCAACGAGCTTCTACAAGGCGTGTCTGGGATTGAGCCGAAATATACAGCGGCTGGCGGTGCTGCTTTAGCTGGCAGTGGCATGTTGTTTGGTTCACTGTATGAAGGACGTTTTAATCCGATCTGGGGGTTAACGTCTTCCGCCGGTGCTCACGAAGGCTTGATGAGTGGACTTGGTGCGTTCGTAGGTGGTGTCAATCCTATTGAAGGTATTACTCGTACCGATGAGGTCAATCGCGCAGCCGAACGCATCGCTGCAATTTGCGCACCGCTCGACGGTATGCGCCAAGGTAACGTACTCGACGTTGTTGAAGTCACGACTCCAGTAGATGTGGTCCGTTCATCGTCATCGGTATCGCAATCGCTAGAAAACTTGCGTCGGTTAGCTGAAGAAAGGCTCGGTAAAGTCGATTTAGGTAGCGGATTGGATTACGCGACGATCGCTATTCAGAAATACCGTAAGGCGGACGGTTCAGTCAGTTGGCTCGTGACAATTCCGGGCACTGATGGACAGGATGATTCGCCGTTTGGTTGGCCGCAGAACGTAGAGCTTATGAGTTCAGACCCAGCGCGTCGCATGAACGCGGATAGTGCGCGTATGGTTGCTGAATCCATGCGCCGCGCTGGCATTGGTGCCAATGAGCCAGTCGCACTGATCGGGCACTCGCAAGGTGGCATCGTGGCGGCGACAATCGCAGCAGACATGGCCAGTCAATACAACATTCAGCATGTAGTGACAGCCGGTTCGCCAGTCGCGAACCACCCGATACCATCATCAACGTGGGTGACGAGTATTGAGATGGAAGACGAGCTTGTCGCAGCTCTCGACGGAGCGTCAAATCCAACTACCGACAATTGGCTCACGGTGCATGGTTATGCAACGAAGACTGGAGCAACATCGCTCGGAGATATTGACGAGAATGGTTCATGTATGCCCGGCAATACGCTCTCCTCATGGGAACGTGGGTATCACGGCGCGGAAGTCAAAGATGCACCAGAGCACAAAGAGATCACGCATTGGCTTAAATATCATCAAGCCGCATATCAGAACGCTACCGATCTTGGCTCCTCAGCAGTTATTGCGCATGAACAGCATTTTCAGAATGTCATTGATGGCGAGCTTGAAGAAACGCGATACTTCCGCGGCCGCATGATGCATGATGGCATCACCATAGCTCCGTCCGATCGTCAGATCTCCCCCAAAATGCTCGGCAATTAATGAATCAGCGTTGACAGATGGTAGCGAATTCACTACCATCAAGAAAGGAATATAGATGGTTCAATTTCGATACTACCAAACAAAGGAAGGAGTATCCCCTTTCCTGACTTGGTTAAACAAACTGAGACGCAATGACCAAGCCAAAGTATATGCGACCATCAAAAATATTGAAATTTTCGGTTTAGGAATCGCCATGCAAAAAGAGTGGGTAAAGAAACTGGATAACGACATTTGGGAAATTCGTTCTCAATTTGGCGGCAATATCCAGAGGGCACCATTCTTTTTTGTGAAAGATAATATCTGCATCATTACGCACGGATTCACTAAGAAAACACCAAAAACACCAAAACGTGAACTCGCTACCGCACATCGAATCATGAAACAGTACGAGGAGGAACACGATGCCAACACAACCATTTGATACTCTATTCAACAATGCCATGCGCGATCCAAATATGGCAGAACTCGTCAATAGCCACATGGCTCAAATGACAGTAGGTATTCAGCTTTCTCAAGCTCGAACCGACGCAGGAATGAGTATGGACACGTTATCGCAAGAAAGCGGCGTAGCAAAAAGTACGATTATTCACATTGAACATGGCGACGCGTCTCCCACCATATCCACACTTGCAAAACTCGCGGCAGCAATGGGAAAAACATTCCAAACCGCATTTGTCTGAGTTATGCGGGCATGATGGTGATGATAAGCGATGTCGCATTGCTGCTGGCACTGTTATCATTACTATCCGAGAGCACTGAACCACATTCGAGTCTGGCAGTCAGACGTAACCGCATCGCTTGTGCTAACGACTGAGCGACGGCAAGGCCAAGTCCGGAACCTTTGCTGCTACGTGCATGATCGGCCTGATAAAAACGGTCAAACAGCTGGTTTGGATCAATATCGGCGGCAGCGGATACGCTGATCGGGTTAGCGAATTCGATCACATTATCATGCTGTCTGATCTTCGGCGCACCACCGACGTGACTCACGTTTTTTGAGCGCGTAATGGCTAGTGGTGCCTCATCGGAAATGAGCGCGAACGGTACCGGTCCTGTTTGGCTTGTCGTATGGAAGGCAAGATCAGCATGGCGACGAAGCGGCAGGTCACCCTGAGGTTCAGGGACGAGTACATGAAGGCATCGAAGAAGGACAAGGGGCGCATCCTCGACGAGATGTGCTCCGTGCTGAAGATCGGCAGAAGCACCGCGAGGCGCAGGCTCACCGAGGCCGGCACGCAGCCGCGCGAGCTGCCGGCGGCCAGGAAGACACGGCCGAAACGGTATTCGGAGCAGTCGCGCGAGCTGCTGGTGCGGGTGTGGCTGATGATGGATCTGCCGTGCGCGAAGTACCTCAAGCAGATGCTGCCCCTGTGGCTGCCCACGCTGAGAGCCCGTGGCGAGCTTGCCGAGTACGACGGGTTCGCGTTCAACGAATTGATGGCGATGAGCCCGGCCACGATGGACCGGTACCTCAGGAAGACGAGGGACGCGGCGCGTCCGAAGGGCCTGGCGGGCACGAGGCCCGCGTGCGAGCTTCTGCGCAACTCGATCACGAT
>NZ_MWWY01000026.1 GCF_002259755.1 Bifidobacterium hapali | reverse complement strand
GCCGCCGTGAACGAACTGTTGCCGGAGGCGCGTTATCAGCGGTGCATGGTGCATTTCGAACGCAATATCCTCGCCAAGGTCAACCCCAGAAACCGGGAGTGGGCTGCGGACGCGCTTAAGGCCGTGTTTGCTATGGAATCACGCGACAAGGCGTTGGAGAAGGCGGAATCCGTCGCCAAGGAACTGGAGACAAGGAAGCTCAGAGAGGCTGCCAAATGCCTGCGCGAAGGCATTAGCGAGACGACGACCTACCTGCTCGACGACTATCCGAGGGAACATCGCCGGCGCATCCGTACGAACAACATGATCGAACGATTGAACCGCGAGATCAGGCGACGCACGCGCGTGGTCGGCTCGTTTCCGGACGGGCGGAGCGCGTTGATGCTCGTCTGCGCGCGCGTCCGCTACGTGACCTCGAACGAGTGGTCGACGCGCCGTTACCTCGACATGTCCCGGCTCGGTGAGAGCGTACCAGTAGCGAACTGATCATCGTCGCAGAGCCGGGCGAAGACCAAAGTGCGCAAGAATCCGGGCACTACCCAAACATCCACTAGTCTCCTGCGTCATACATTCGTTAGCGAATTCACTACCCGTTATTGGGAGTGGTTCCCTTGACAGGGGAAGCCAAGAGTCACGCGGTTTTCTCTCACTGAACGCCACTCAGCGAGCGTTTTCCGCCACGCGCCGACATGCGCGGTGTGCTGCCAAAAGTGCAACGACCATCGTAAACGAACTTCTGATGCAGTCCACTAGGCAAACCCGTTCAGCCGAGGGTGGCGAAATCTTCGTCGTCGAGCTTGAGTTCGCCGGCTTTAAGGCTGTCGAGGATCGTTTCGGGACGATGTGCGCCCGGAATCACGAACATGTGGTCGCCTTTAGCGAGCTCCCACGCGAGTACGACCTGCTGGTAGCTCACGCCATGCTTAGCCGCGACTTTACGGAACGGGTCAAACTTGGACTCGTCGTACGGGTGACGATAACCGCCGAGCGGACTCCAGCATACGAATGCAAGACCGAGCTTGGCGCAGTAGTCGAGCGTGTCCTGCGTGTCGAGATGAATCGGCGAATACTGGTTCTGCACAGCGATGAGCTTGTCGCCGAGAATGCCGCGCGCAATATCGAGCTGTTCGATACTCACGTTTGACACGCCCGCATACTGGGCAACGCCCTCGTCAACGAGCTGTTTCAGCGCTTCGATGGACTCGTTGTACGGCACTTCCGGGTCGTGACGGTGCATATACAGTAGGTCAATCGTGTCAACGCCGAGCGCCATCGCCGATTCCTTGCCGTAACGGATGAGGTGTTCCGGCTTGCCATCGCGCGGCCAAATCGGCTTGCCTTCCTCGTCGTAGGCGCGGCGCAGTCCGATTTTCGTAGCGACCAGCACTTCGTCTTTCGGCCCATTCCACGTTTCGAGGGCTTCGCGCACGAGTTTTTCGCCGGTCTGTTCCTCTTCGCCGGGCGTGTAGTATGCCCACGCGGTGTCGATATGACGGCATCCCGCGTCGAGCGAGGCGTGCAGGGTTTCAATGCCGATATCGTGGCCGCGGTTATTTTCGATGGTCAGCGGCATTTCGCCGTGGCCGATGGCCGTGGTATTGAACGGGCCAAGATTGCGATGCAGCATGAGCGTGCTCCTTTGACTGGATTGTGCTGGGCCTGATAGCTAGATGCCCTTCCGCCTCCAGCCTACACTCCTGAACCCAAAGTCATCTATAAGCGTGACATTGCGGCGGAGGATCACCTGCATTCCGCCGCAAAATCACACAAATCCGGTCCCAAATGTGACATTCCGGCGGAGAACCACCTAAGGCCCGCCGCAATATCACACAAACAGGCCAATTTTTGTGACATTCCGGCGGACACACCACCATCTTCCGCCGCAATATCACACTTTCCAGCACATTTCCGTGACATTCCGGCGGAAAACAACCTATCCTCCGCCGCAACATCACAAAACGGGGTAATCACTTGGTCACGCGATGGATTGAAACGGGTCAATTCCATCGCGTGATCAAACCTCCACACACACCACCAATGCGCGTGGCAGAAAACGCTCACTACGCACACCCTCAGCGAGAGAAAACCGCCACGCGTGGATATGAGTGGCAGATATCTCTCGTTTAGGCTGTTGTCAGTGAGAGAAAACCGCCACGCACTAATGAGAGTGGCAGAAAACGCTCGCTGAAGGCCTCCTCAGCGAGCGTTTTCTGCCACGACGCAGTCCCAGCGCACAATCACCATCCCAAGCCTTTACGCTTACGTACATCGTGAATCACAGCCAGCATCATTGCAGACATCGTTGCAAGCAGTCCGCCGACGAGCATCCAGTGACGAGCCGTCATACTACTCCCGGTCATAGGTAACAACTCCATCCTGTATACCTCGTCGTACGCGTTGAATTTTCTCGCCGACGAAGGATGAATGCCGCGGGATGTCACTGTTTGCAGAGCTGCCTGATATTCGCTTTCGACGGTGCCTTTGAGCATGACATAGTACAGAGTGTGATCAAGCGTGTAATACACTTTGTTGCCGTTGGTATCAGTGTATGTCGGCGGATTCGTTTCCATGAAGTAGTACAGCACGTTCGTTTCCAAGGGATGATCGGCGGAACCAAACGTAAGCTGACCACTGGTACCGGTCGTTTCCGTCCTCACCTTAGTTGACACATTCTTGATTTGATCCTCGGTTGGGTTCTGCTGCGGCAACCTGCTTACGTCTACCTTCCAGAGTTCAAACTCCGCACCTTCAAGGTATCGATCCAGCTTATTTTTATCCACTTTGGTCACCGTGAACGTGCCAGCAGCACCTTCGGATTCGGCCTGCGGTTTCGTGACTGTCCACTCTTTCTCATTCGTAGAGGCTGCCGCGACGATTCCCTGTAGCTCAGCCGTATTGGACAACGTTACCTTATCGCCGGGGTCGCCGGTCGGCGTTACATCATACGTGACCTTCATCGGCGTTGCGTCAGGCAACGCAAGTGTAAGTTTTGTCGTCGGATTACCTTGCTGATCTTTGACGTTATCTACTGTCGTTGGCACGGTTAACTGATTATTCGTTGCGATATTGGTTACGCGCAATGAGTCAGTGACAAACGTAGACTCAGTATCCATCACGTCGGAAAGTGTTAGTTTGTCAGTTTTCGCAACGAGATCGGTACCCTCAGGATTTACGGTAATACTGTACGTGACACGATTTTTGTCTTTATCTTGCGCTGACGTTTTCTTAATGACTTCGGGTGTTCCGTTGACTGTTGTTGAGTCGCTGCCGAGATTAGTACTTCCGGTGGTAGCCGTGGCGGTATTCGTGAAAGTGACCGGTTTGCCAGTTGGTTTCGCCGCAGTTTGATACGTGAGCATAGCGAAAGCCTTATAGAAGTGATCATTCTGCTCAAGATAATCGGTGGGCAGCGTGAAGGTGATCGTACCATCCGTATTTTTCGTCATAGTGGCATCGAGATTGAGACCGATTTGTGCCCCGGGACTGTTACCGGCTTGAATATCGTATTTGCCACCCGGCACATACGTCATTCCTTCAGGCAACTTTTCAGTCACTACGATCGGCTTTCCTTCGGTGTTCACCTGACCGTGAAGATTATTCGGGTCATCATCCTCATTGACCACGACTTTCCACGTGGCCACCCAAGCACCCTTTGATCGGTCAGCAGAGTCGATTTTGCTCCAATCGAAGTCCTGATTCCACTGTAGCTCGCCAGTTTTCGACACTAGGTTGCTTTTATCGATATGATCGACGGCGTTATATCCTTGCGACGGATTGGTACCGAACTTCACTACAGAGCGGTTGATGTAATCTCCCGGAGCGCTGCTGCAAATAGTGGCATACGTAACGGTAATATCCTGCTTGCCGAAAGCCGCTTTGACTGAATCGCCCTTAAACTTAACGTTGAACGAAGTGTCATTATCCGGGTTAAACGCGCGCGTATAGTCATAATCCTGCCCTTCGATCAACGTTGTGTCACTAATCTTGAAGACTGGTTTCTTCTCAAACTTGAACGAAGCCCCCTTTGGTTTTCCCTGCAAAACATCCGCAAACTCGAGCGTGGTGGGATCGGTTGTCGCAGGCATCCGTGAGGTATAGATAGTCGACGTCCATGTCGCTCTTCCATCCGCATTCGTAGAAGCGCTGGCGTCAAGTCTCTTGTGGATATAAGCCGTGGTATCTTGCGGTGTGAAGTCCGTGGAGTCCTCGCCCTTAGGTTGCGTATTTGTATCATGCGGCGTCAGTGTGCCGGTATTACTAATCGACTCCATCGACTTGGGATCATCGTACGCTGTGTGATAACGGATATGATACTCATTACGTCCCGCATCCATACCAAACGTATACGTAAACTCCTTGCCATTGGTAGGAAACGAACCCGACGCTACGCTCGTGTCTTTACCATCGACTCGCTTGATTACCTCGTATGTACCGGTGTAGTGCTGGGCGCCATGAAGCTGGTCACGAAACTGATAGCCACCCATGTCAAACTTGTAACTACCGGCGTTAATCGTCACATCCCATGTAAGGTTCTCAGTTGAACCGCCCACATTTTTTGAGATCAACGTATTGCGTAAGTCCGGTGTGTTCTCGGCGTGCCCGGGATGCGCCGCACCATCCCACGTCCAATTCGCCTTATTCTGAGTCTGATCAAGCGGAGTACCTTTGGCAAGCGCTTGCTGAGCAGCTTCAGTCAACGCCGCTCGATACGTAATCACATGACCACCGTCTTGAGCAGCCGGCAGCTTACCCAAGGTGACGGTTGCTGTCTGCCCGTCAATAGTCACCTTGCTGGCGTCAATAGATTGACCATCTAACTGAAACGACCCCGGTACAAACGAAAAACTCGTGCCCATCGTGTCAGTAAGCACAACATGATCAGCGTTGAACTTATTGTGCAATGCGATAGTAAAAGTGATCGTGCCGTCATCGTTGAGCGCCCACGTTTTCTTACCGTCAATCTCAGTTTTGTCAGTCTTGATGATGATATTTTCTGTTACACCGGGAAAATGAACGACCGTGGTATCGTCATTGCCGCTTGTCTCATGTTTGAGCGTGAACTCGAAACGTATACGCGAAGTAATATCTGAAGGATTGCGCGTAAGCCAGTCCTCATTCCAGCGAGTATAGACTTTGCCATCCTTGATCCACCACACTCCAGCCTCAGCTCCATTAGGATCGTACAGCGTGGATTCTTCGGCATCTTTGACAGTGACGTTGCTCGGTATTGTGTAAAAACGAGTCGGACTTTCCAACGTCGGCTTTTCAGTATCATCCCAATCCCATGTGATATCTCCAAACATGGATTCGCCCACTTTGAGCGTATCCTTGTCGGGATTGAATGGCTGAGTACCATCCTTGTCTTTGTATAGTTCGAGGGTGATTTTGGTTTTCGACCCTTCACCGACTTCCACCGCAGGAGCATTCGGATTATAGGAGGAAGCTGGTGAAGCAGCCGTAGTGGTGATGTTCATTTCTGCGAAAAGTAACGATATAGCCACGAGTACGGCTATGACCGTTCTTTTTACAGCATTGTTCCGCAACACTCCCCATCACCCTTACAGCTACCGCATGTCGAGCCTTAACAGCTGGACATATTCATGAATACTGTTATTGTTCGATATTGTGCATGTGCACAGGCACTGTTACTGCCATACTGATCTTGCCGGATTTGCGTATAAACCCCTCAATACAATCCGGTACCACGGCCAGCCTCGGATATAACAACGCCATGTAGCTGTCATCATATAGTGACAAAGCAATCCTTATGCTGCGCTCATATATCCAGTGCGCCAACACAGTATGAATGCTTGACGAATTATTCTTACTGCGCTGGGCTCTTTTGTTTATATGTGGTGAGTGGTGATCACTATTTGTGTGACATTGCGGCGGAGGATCACCTGCATTCCGCCGCAAAATCACACAAATCCGGTCCCAAATGTGACATTCCGGCGGAGAACCACCTAAGGCCCGCCGCAATATCACACAAACAGGCCAATTCTTGTGACATTCCGGCGGACACACCAACACCTTCCGCCGAAATATCACACTTTCCAGCACATTTCCGTGACATTCCGGCGGAAAACAACCTATCCTCCGCCGCAACATCACAAAATGGGCGATCGCGCAGGCGGTCATGAGTCAGCATGGATCACGGGACAGCAAAAAGCGTGTTTTTGCCATCCCGTGATTATAGATATGTTCACGCGATGGCCAAAAACCTAGAATTTCCATCTCGTGCGCTGAACAATAAAGGAATTAAGGTCACGCGATGGCATGATACCGGTTTCATGCCATCGCGTGTGGAATGCCCAAATCACGCGATGGAAAAAATAGAGGTTTTACCATCCCGTGCGCTACACATCGGGGATACATAGGTCACGCGATGGATTGAAACGGGTCAATTCCATCGCGTGACCAAACCTCCCACACACACCCACACACCCCAATGCTCGTGGCAGAAAACGCTCGCTGACACACCCCTTAGTGAGAGAAAACCGCCACGCACGAACGGGAGTGGCGGAAAACGCTCGCTGAGACCGGTCTCAGCGAGCGTTTTCCGCCACGACGTAGTTTCCGCACCCTCCTGCACACACAATCGCGCCACCAAGCAGGTTTCCGCACCTATGCGTTGAGGAAATCCAGCCCGCCGACCATCAACAGACCGTACAACCAGCCCGCCGACCATCAACAGCCCATAAAAACCCAGCTCACCGACCGCCGAAAGAACCGCCACCAGAACCACCATCGGAACCACCGAATCCACTACCGGAGAACGAGCCGCCCGAATCGCTGCTCGACGAAGGCGCCGCCGCCTGAATTGTCGAGCGAATATCCGCAAATCCGGCATTCAACTGCGCTCCGATATCGCCTGCGTTCGCACTAAATGCAGCCGGATCGAACCCGTCAGAACCGGAACCGGAATCACCGAATCCGCCGCCGTCGGACGTACCGGACGTACCGCCGCCATACCACGCATATGGCCGGTAACTCCAGTACAGCAGCGAATCAGACGCGTTGCTATCCAACCAATCCGGGTCCATCACTTGCGGATACGCCTTCGCCAGCTCGCGCAATACGCGATCGGAAATACCAAACGCAGCAGCATACACGAGATAGCGGTCCCACAGCACGAGATCAGCCGCACCACGATCGGCAAAATTCGAAAAATCAGTCATGTACCGGTACAATCCGCGCACCTGACCAGCAAGCCGCTGACCTGCGTCCGTCAATGACGTGCGCGCCGCATACTGTATCGAAAACAGGCCCACGAAGAGCGCCGGCGCAACGATCAGTAACGCGACCGTTATCGTGTAGAAGATGCCGTGCAGTACGGCCGTAACGATTGCAAGTGCGACCGCGCATCTGCCTGACACGCGCGCGAGAGTGCCGCATGTGCGCGTCGCACCGAGCATCGCAAACTCGTTGTCGCACGCGGTTTCGTACTGTTCGAGCGACTCGTAGCCATCCCTCCAGTTTTTACAGACCGCGTTCATACGTTCGAGATCGAACACTGGACCACCCACGCGCTCCGAGATGACCTTCAGCAATCGCAACGTTGCGGCTTCCGATTGACTGAGCTGCAAGTTCTCACGTTCGCGATCGTCGTAACATACTGGTAGCAGCACGATCGTACTCGTCGTGCCAGCGACCTGACGATCAGTTGCGCTCGAACCGATCATCGTTGCCAGCTGAGTAGCGTTCAGTTGGCTTAAGTCAATGCCCTGATAGATCGACATCGGACCGGGGACTATCGCAATCGCTTTCTTCGACGCGAGTGACAGCACATTCGCGCTCATTTGACGCGCGGACAGCGAGCCGTGCGACTTGAGGTCAAGCACGTCGGCAAATTTTGCGGCCGATGACGGACTTACGTCGGGCTCGTCGCGCCAGTATTCGATATCGCCGCGATAGCGCATGCCGAGGTGACTGCGCAGTGCAGACACGAGCGCGATCGTACACAGGATAAGCACAACGAGCGCGAGTCCAATCCAGATGGCAAGCCTGATGCGCGCGCGAGAGCGTTGTTGATCACGCCACGCGACTTCCTGCTTGGCTTCGCTGGCTTTGATTGCGTCGAGCGCAGAGCCAGCGCCGCGGTGAATCCAGTCGCCTGAACGACTGCCGACTGCGTTCGCATCGTTGCGACTGTGCGCGCTACCGCCGTCGCCACCAGCGTCCGCACCAGCGCCAGTCGCGCCGCCGCCGCTCCACCACGCCGGCGGCTTCACCACGCTCGCATCATACGCCACGACCACATCGAGATACTCCTTCGCACGCACATCGCTCGCCGTAAACGTGAGCGACCCATCCTCCCCGCGCGACGTACTTGACGTACCCGCGTAATGCAGCCACGCCCACGAATTATCCGCGTCAATGCCGCTCGGAAAATGCACGGTACCAGTCAGCGAGCCGATCGGCGTTTGATTCGTTTCACCAAACGGCTCCCATTGGAACGTGGCAACGTCGTCGTACAAAGTCGTCGCGCCGACGAACGTGAACGTCACGTCGAATTGCAAACTATTTGCGTGTTCAGTAAACGGAATATTCCAGCCGATCTCGATCGTTTTACTGCCATCCACCGCACCCGAGCGAATCGGATATCCGTCACGAATCGGCTCATACGGTTGCGGTGAGTACACGCCGTTCGTCACGTCGGCGATATACCAGTGATTCGCGTAGTCACTGTTCCACTCGGTTTTGCTCACGCCGTTCGGATTGCGCGGCTCAGTTTGCGTGTACGTTTGCCCGGTGGTCACGTTGCGCACGCTGATGTCGGTGATGTCGGACAGGTTCGTGCCGTTGAGTGTGTACTGCTGATACAGCTGTTTCCAAGGTTTAACGTTATCGTCGTCATCGGTGCGTTTGCGCAGGCGCATGTCGATGTGCTGCGTGATCGTGAGACTGCCGTCGGTCTGGATTTGAACGTCGTAGTCGAGACTTCGATAGCTCAGGTCCGCGCTTGCCCAAACTTTCACAGTAAATAAAAGACCACCGAAGACGAAGATCGTGGCGAGTGCCGCGGTAAAAACGGCTCGTACGGCGCGTTTAACGTTCATATGCGGGTCCTTACGTTACGCGGGATGCATGAATCATACGCATGATTTCGACGCGAGTTGACACACAAATCGATTCGCAAGTCGCGCAATTTAGCTCTCAACTGAGCATACAGTTCGATTCGCGTAACCCAATCAAAATGCGACTTGCGGCACGGCGCGCGACGTATCATCGGTCTGGAAATACTCGGCTTGTTCAAAATGAAACATACCGGCGATGATGTTGCTCGGCACTGTTTCAGTGGCCGTGTTGTATTTGAGGACAACGTCGTTGTAGAACTGCCGCGCGTACGCGATTTTCGATTCGAGTTCTTTGAGCTGGGACTGCAAATCCATGAAGTTCTGATTGGCTTGCAGTTGCGGATACGCTTCGGCAGTAGCCTGCAGGTTGACGAGCGCGCGAGACAGCGCGTTTTCGGCTACAGCTCGGCTGGCGGTGGTCGCGTTCGGGTTGCGGGATGCCTCGACGACGCTGGCGCGGGCTGCGGTGACTTGCGTGAGGACTGCCGACTCGTGGCTCGCATACCCTTTGACCGTTTCTACGAGATTCGGGATGAGATCGGCGCGCTGTTTTAAGTGCACGTCGATCTGTGCCCAGCCATTTTTCACGCGATTGCGCAGTGTGACTAATCCGTTGTATGCGCCCACACTCCACAGCACGAGTATGACTAGTATTACTAGTGCGATGATCCCGAATATCATGTGACAGTCCCCCTTGCCTGTTGCCCGTACACACGGCTTGTGTTGCGCGCATCGTATTGTGGTTTTGCGATGCTACACATTATTCTTCCACATCCTACGGATGCCAAGATCGCGCCACACATATGGGATATATGAACTTTTCTGGGAGTCTTTATTGTTGAATTGCGATATGCGTGTGCACAATAGCTCGGTATAACGTTATACGACGCTATTGTGTACATGAGATTTGCCACACAACCGATTTTTCGGCGATTTTTGCGTTGTGTGGCAACGCGACGTGCCACACAAGGTTGTTATAGCGGTAAAACACTGTTATGCGGCAATAGCCAATTCGGCAAAACCGCGGAAAACCGCCATTTTTGAAAATGGGCCTGATGAGGCTTCCAACACCGACGTGCCACACAACGCAAAAATCGCTATTTTTTGCGTTGTGTGGCACGAATCAATACCCCCCTACCGCCAGCTACTGGGAGGGCGTGGACCTTCTGCGATGCTATACATCATTTGGGTGGCGGAAATCTCTCACTGAGCATTGCTCAGTGAGAGATTTCCGCCATTCACATCAGCCCCGTAGCAATAAGGAGATATTTCCATCGTTAGGTAGGCAGTCCTGCCGTTTTTCTTCATCTCCCGACCACAGATCAGGCATTTTCCGTCTTACTGGATTTCGCTCGTTCAATTGAATGCACACATTCGTTCTCACACCATCCAGCCCAGTTATTTTCCCGCCATCGAGAATAACCAACCGACACGCCTGCTACCACAAGACCAGGCAACAATTCCTAAGCCCGTAAAAAAGAAACCCGGCGGGGAGAGCCGCCGGGTGAGAGAGAAGAGAGAAGAAGGGTTCAGTTATGGGGTTCTCGCAGAACCTCGCCATCGGTCATAACCTCTGACATGCTCTATATAACCGTTGGTTTCTTAGAGGAATGATGCGCGTTCCTTAGAAAATCCTGAAAGCCATGTAACAGCTTTGTGGTCAACACGTTTGCCATTATTCAACAACACACTCAACCCACTTTCTATCAGTCCTGCACTATGCAAGTGCAAATACGATGCAAGCTCCTACACCAGCAATTCGCAAACTGAGAGGCAAATTCCCACCCCTTGCACAGGTCTATTTGCAAACTGAGAGGCAGAGTTCCTGCTTATTCTTGGGCTATGGCCCTATATAGGCCAGTTTCGGGGGTATGTATCCGTGTTGAGCTGCCTCTCAGTTTGCAAATAGACCCCAACAAAGACCAAAATCTGCCTCTCAGTTTGCAAATTGCCAGCAAAACACGATCGATCGCGGCACACCAACACAAAAAAGGGTCTTGCCCGTGCGATAACACGAACAAGACCCCGATCAGTCAGCGGCAACTGCCGATTTACTTATTATCGGCGAGCTCAGCCTTCGCCGCAGCCAAGCGCTGCGCCTCAGCCTCACGACGAGCCGCCAGCTCAGCGTCAAAACGAGCCAATTCCTCAGCCACAGCCTCCTGCGGAATCTTCGCGAAAATCGGCGACGGCTTCGCCACCGGCGTGCCCGGCACAATCTCCTCGCGCTTCCACGGATGCACCGTCTCACCGAGCTTGTAATCACCCGTAATAATCGGGTAATGGAATCCCGGCTTGTCGAGATCTTCGACCTCTTCGATGCGCGGCAGCGGCGAGAACGTGCCAATGCCGCCAAGCGCCTCCCACACCTTCTGCGCGGAATGCGGCAGGAACGGCGCGAGCAAGTGATTTGCGTCGGACACCGCCTGTGCGGCCACATGCAGCACAGTGCCAAGTCGCGCCGGATTATCCTTGATTTTCCAAGGCTCGGTGGCAGAAATGTACTTGTTGATGTCGCCAACCAGCTTCATAGCCTCGCCGAGAGCACCCTTTTGACGATGATGCTCGATCAGGCCACCGACCGTCGCAAATGCGGCGTTCGCCTCGTCGAGCAGCGCACGATCCTCGTCAGTCATCGAAGCCTCATCGAGTGCCGGAATCTCACCGAAGTTCTTATTGATCAAGTTCGCAACGCGATTGACCAAGTTACCCCACGAAGACGCCAGTTCCTCGTTGTTGTGACGCACGAACTCAGCCCATGTAAAGTCAGAATCAGACGACTCCGGACCCGCCACGGAAATGTAGTAGCGCACAGCGTCCACGGGGTAACGCGCGAGAATGTCCTTGACGTAAATCACGATGCCGCGCGAGGAGCTGAACTTCTTGCCTTCCATCGTCATGAACTCAGAAGCGACAACCTGTTCAGGCATGTTGAGCGGACCGTATTCGCCGGTCTCGCCGCCCTTGGAGCCTTGACCGTTGTATGCGAGCATCTCGGACGGCCAGATCTGCGAGTGGAACGTAATGTTGTCCTTGCCCATGAAGTAGTAGGCCGGGGACGCCGGGTCGTTCCACCACGCACGCCACGCTTGTGGGTCACCCTTGCGGCGAGCCCATTCGATCGATGCCGACAGGTAACCGATTACCGCGTCAAACCACACGTAAAGCTTCTTGTTCGGGTTGTCGATCCAGCCGGCGACCGGAACCGGAATACCCCAGTCGATATCGCGCGTGATCGCACGCGGCTTGACTTCCTTAAACAGGCCGATCGAGAAGTTGATGACGTTGGTACGCCAACCAGTGCGGGTCTTGAGCCACGCGAGATTCGCCTCGGCAAGCGCCGGCAGATCGAGGAAATAGTGCTCGGTTTCCTCGAAACGCGGGGTTTCGCCGTTGATTTTGGAGACGGGATTGATGAGCTCGTCCGGGTCGAGTTCGTTGCCGCAAGCGTCGCACTGGTCGCCGCGCGCGCCTTCGGTGTGGCAAATCGGGCACTCGCCTTCGATGTAACGGTCAGGCAGGGTGCGGCCGGTAGACGGCGAGATAGCAACCTTCTGCGTGCCCTTATAAATGTAGCCGTTTTTGAGACACTGCTTGAACAGCTCCTGCACAACGTGCTCGTGATTGCCGGTGGTGGTGCGCGTGAACAGGTCGTAGCTCAAGCCCAGATCGCACAGGTCCTTCGCGATGACGCGATTGTAACGGTTGGCGAGTTCCTGCGCACTGACGCCTTCCTTTTCGGCCTCGACGAGGATTGGAGTGCCGTGTTCGTCGGTGCCGGACACCATCAGGACATCGTTGCCCTTCATGCGCTCGTAGCGCGCGTAAACGTCGGACGGCACACCGAAGCCGGCGACGTGGCCGATATGACGGGGGCCGTTTGCGTACGGCCATGCAACATTCACCAGAATATGACTCATGATTCCCGATTATCCGGCGCAGCGGGGACAGTGACAACGGGGTGGTTGACCGCACGATTCGCGCGGGCTATACGTAAGTTATCCGTAAGTTATCCGCAGGCTATCCGCTGATTACATGCCAAGTTATCCACCGACTTATCCACAATTTACGATTTCCCGAAAAAGATATGCACATATCCACATTTTCGCCTTCCGCCGCTGGCGCACCGAGGAACAACCCGGTATGGTCATCGACATGAACATGCAAACAAACACATTGACCGCTAGCCGTAACTGGGCTAGTCCGACGAATCGCGGCCCGACCGGCCCATCCGGCCCGACCGGCCCAGCTCACCGCGGCCCCGCGAATCTAGGCAGCTACGGCCCCACCGATCGCGACGCCACGATCGAAACAACCAGCGAAACGCTCGCGAAACTTGGTATCACGCCGACGCCCACCGCCGGACGCCGCTATATGACGTGCGCACAGACTGCAGCAAAGCCGCTGCTCAACGATCGCGATTTGCCCGGACCGCTCAGCCTGCGCGCACTATCCGATTTCGGAACCGTGTCGCAACTCGACGCCGTCAGCGGCTACCAGACCACGCACGCAGACACGTTATACGGTCGGTCCACGATCCTGTCCACGCTCGTCCCGCACAATACCACTGTGTGCGCACTCACCGCCGCGTGGTTGTGGCTCGGCGGACTGTTTCCGAATACTGTTGACGTGATTTCGCGCTCGCATTACCGCACGATTGTGCACGATCGTTCGATTCGCGTGTTCAATCGGCGCAGTCCTCCCGAGCATCTTATTCGAGTCGGCGATACGCGCGTAACAACGCCGGCGCGCACGGTATGCGATCTCGTATTGCTACCGGAGCTGGCCGAAGACAACGGCGATACGGTTGATCGGATGGTCACGGACATGATGCAGGAGTATCGCGTGACGCCGGACGATTGCTTGACGATTCTCGACAGGAATCCGTTTTGGCCGCGCGTGGCCGCGGCACGTTCGATTTTCGAAGGACTGACAGGATGAGATTGAGGCCAGCTGCGGCCGCGCGCGGGAGTTCTCGTAAACGCCAGCGCGTGGATTATCGGAGACGAGAACAGACAGACCGGTTGCGTGAAACAACGACTGGCAGTGCAAACGGACGATTAGGTCGTCTCGAACAGCTGGATTCGCACAACGAGCGCGACACACGTTGCGATGCGTATGATGCGCACGATGAGCGCAGTGGTACCGGTGCTGCTGATCGTTCCCGCGTGCAGCGTCGCAAGGTCGACCGTAACCGCAGTCGTGGGGATACAACACTCGAACCACCGCAACCGCCGATCGAGCTCACGCCGCTCGTGGCGTGCGATCCGAACACACCGATGGAGGTACTGTGGCATATTGCTCGTGAAATTCCCGAGTTGCGGCGTTGGCTGGTCGCTCATCCGCAAGCAGATGCGGCGTTACTTGAATACGTGGCGCAAGCTGGCGGTCCGGGCGTTAATGAAGCGCTCACCGTACTGCTCGATGGCTGATAACGAATGAGCGCGCTAATCAGCCTTTGATACGTAGTACGGCGGCGTAGACCTGCTTACGATTGGGTAGCGAACCATCAGCAAGCGGATGCTCGCTGACGACCTGCGCGATCGCATCCTTGATACGCAACCCGTCTTCGAGCGCGCGATCAATCGCAAGTACGGCCAGCTCGTCCACGCTTAACGTGGCAGGCGCTGCAGCGGCAGCTTCCTCGTCGGATGCACCGCCGATTACGAGTACGATCTCACCGCGCGGCGGATCGTCGATTACGCCTTGGCGAATCTCGCTGATCGTACCGCGGCGAATCTCCTCGTAATCCTTGGTCAGCTCGCGGCACAGGGCCATCGGACGGTCTGCACCAAATCCGTCAAGCAGATCGTCCATCGACTCAGCGATGCGATGCGGCGTCTCGTAAAACACGATCGTACGGCGTTCGGATTGCAGCATGCGCAAGTGCTGAACACGTTCGGCATGCTTGCGCGGCAGGAATCCTTCGTAGCAGAATCGGTCAGTCGGCAGTCCAGACAGTGCGAGCGCATCGAGTACAGCGCTCGGTCCGGGCGCGCAGGTGACTGGCAGTCCGCGTTCGATCGCGCGACGTACGATCGCGAGTCCTGGATCGTTGATCGTAGGCATGCCAGCGTCTGAAACGACGAGCACTGTTGCGCCGGTTTCAACGCGGTCGAGCAGTCCGTCGGCTTTGTTGCGCTCGTTGTGATCGTGATACGCGACGACGGTTCCGCCGACGTGTACGCCGAGCCGATTTGCGAGATCGTACAGTCGACGTGTGTCTTCCGCGGCGACAATATCCGCGTCGGCAAGCAGCGCGCGCAGTCGTGCAGACGCATCCGCGACGTTGCCGATCGGCGTGGCCGCGAGTACGACTGTGCCACGCGGAATCGTGATCGTTACCGTGTCACCTACCGTGTCGCCGTGGACATCGTCACTCGCGTCACTAGACACACTGTCAAGCACATCGCTCAAGTCGGCATCGTCAACCATGTCGGTCGGTTCACTCATCGCCTGTCCATTCGTCCTGTCTGCCGTCATATGTCACAGTATTCCTTACGCTACGTACCGTGCGTAACGGCATAAGCCCAATGTAACTACCCCTCAATCGACTTCGTCGACAGCTCATTCTGTAATTACAGACGAGCGAGGGATGTCAGAACATCAGTGTGGCGAGGCGGCGACGCGCGCGCTTGAGGCGTTCGTCAGTCGGCTCAGGAATCGCAAAGTACTCAAGCAGACGCTTGCGAACGGGCTCAAGTTCGTCCTTGTGACCAGCCGCAAGCCAGTCAAGCAGACGGTCGAACGCGTCCTGAATCTGGCCGCCGATCATATCAATATCGGCGACAGCCAACTGCGCGTCCACGTCGTCAGGGTGCGCAGCTGCAGCGGCACGCACTTCGCGCACGTCGGCGGTTGCAGAACGCGCGAGAAGCAACGCCTTGGAGCGTTCGCGCGCGGCGAGCGTATCGTTCGGATTCGCTTCGAGTACCTTCTCGTAAGCTGCGGCCGCACCGGAGTAGTCGCCGGAAAGCGCGAGACGGTGCGCTTCCTCATGTTCGGGCGGAATCTGCTCGGCCTGCTCTTGCGCAGCCTTGCGATCGGCTTCAGGGTCGCCTGAGTACGGCGCAGTACCAGTGACGCCTTGCTGCTGAGCGAGTTGGATGATTTGCGGCAGGACTGCGTCAGTGATTTGCGTGAGCTCGTCGTCGGTAGGAACGCCGGGCTGGGTGACCATCATCGGCTGACCGTTGACGAGAGCGAATAGCGCGGGTACTGCGGTGACGCGGAAGGCTTGCGCGATCTGCGGGTTTTCTTTGACGTCGATACGCGCGAGTTGGATTTGACCGTTGAGCTTGTTGACTGCATCGCCGAGCGCGCGAGCCATGTCGAATAGGCGGTCGTCGTTTGCAGTCCACAGTAACAGCAGGATTGGGAATGTGGCAGATGTGGTGACTGTTGCTTGGAACGTGGATTCAGTGACGTCGATGACGTAGCCGCCAGCTGCGGGAGCGCCGCCCAACTCGCCGGGAGCGGCTTTTACCTGATGCTTGAGCTCGTTGAGATCGCCGCTTTGGTTATTATTGCCCTGACCGACGAGCCAAGAATCGTACTGATCAACCATCACTGCCTCCACGTAGGTGTTCTGTCATGCTGGGTCGCGGGCGGGAACATGCTTCGCCGCAACCGTACCATTTGGCATTGTAGTGTCTCGACGAGAATATGCGGTGAGCCAGTCGCGCTCGGCGTATTTTTCTTGCGCGCCGAGATGGCGGATCTGTGAAATCGCAGCTCCCCTGACAAGGGGAGCCACCATTGGCGAGACGCACTGAGGAGCAACGCTCAGGGCGCTCCGTTGTGGGGTGAGCATGCTCACAGAACGCGTGCACAGACCGCCGTCCGAACCCGAAGGCGTGCTCAGGCACGTCGAGCGGTGAGGAAAGGCGGTCTGTGTGCGTGGTCTGTGAGCATTACAGGGCTTCAACTTTGACGACTTGCCTATCCGCACCCACTGCCGTGATCTGTTTACCGGAATCTTTGGCCGGAACATACAGAGCAATAGTGTTGACGTAGGAAACGCGGATGGTGCTGGTGGATTTGGCGTCGCCGAAAAGAGCTCGTTCGTCGTTGGAGGCGGGCTGGGATTCGCGTCCTTCGCCGGCTTGGCGAGTCCATTGCGAGTTGATTTGCGCGACGACAAGGTCGCCACCGTCGACGGAACGCATGACATGAATCGCACCGTCGACGGGGGTAAACACTTGTTGTTGGGTGCCGTTGTTGCGAGCCATGCCGTCCGCGACTTGCTGCGTGGTGGTGGCAAGGTTTTTGCGTAGTTCATCGTCAGCGATATTGGCCGCGTATTTGCTGTTTGACCCGTTGGCGAGCACGTCGGCGTATTGGTTGACGGCATCTTGCGGGGTGGCAACGAGTCCACTGTCAGTGGGCGAGCCGAGTGATGCGCCGATTGTAGGAACGGCGAAGCTGGGCAGCGTGGTGCCTTGGAAGAGGCGGGCTACGCCCCACAGTTTGTAGTTGGAGCGCGCTGAGTCTTGAACCATGACGAGGAGTCGTTTGGACTGCTGATCTTCGGTGGTGGTGGTGATGCTGAAGACGGCGCGCGGCCAGCCTGAATCGGTTGGGATAACGGTTTGCGCGATGTCAGCTGGGATGGTCGCGTACTTGTCGAGTGTGCCGGTCGTGCGTGCGATCGTGATGCGGCTTGAGTAGATGTCGAGTGCAGGACCGGTGACGCGCGAGTCAAGTCCGTCGGTATTTTTAGAGTCACCGGCGGCTTGGTACGCGTCAAGAATGGCTTTACGAATGGCTTTTTCCTGCGCTTCTGTCAAGTCTGGCGTTGCGGTGGTTGACGTACTGGTATCAGCGGTCGTATCGGTTGACGGTTGCGGAATCTGGCCTTCGCAGCCGGCGAGTGAGACGGATACAGCGATCGCCAGTGTTGCCGCTGCGAGAGTACGCATAGTTTTGGTGATGATCATTGCTTATTTCGCCTCCTTATCATCGTGCGCAGAGTCATCGGTAGCAGTATCGTCCGTACTGTCAGTTGATTCCTGTGCGAGTCGCGCGAAGTACGCTTGCAGTTCTTCCGGTGTGATCACGGACGTCGCTGCCTCGTTGCCAGCAGAATCATCAGCGGACATATCGGAAGCCGTACTGTCATCTGCAGACTCGGCAGCCGTTTCGTCAGTCGAAACGTCACTGATCGTCGCCGTGGACTGCGCATGATCGTCCGTCTGCGGCAGGCCGCCGCCGATCGGTGCGATTACCGTCGTCTCTTCGGCTGCGAGCGCAGCTTCCGCGACCAAGTTACGCGCGGACGGATCAACGATCGTCGGCTGCGATCCTGTTGTCTCGACGGACGTCTCAGTATCACGATGCGTACGGTGACGATGCCGAGAATGACGCGACTTCGACGACGCCGAACGCGGTCGAATCGCCGCCCAGCTACCAGCGATCGCCTCGCTGATCGCGACTTCTTCGGCCTTCGCCGCAGCGCTCGCCACGACTCGCTTGCGACGCTTGTGCGGCGGCATTGCGAACAGCGACGCGGTCAGTACAGCCATGACGGCGAGTAGTCCGCCCGCAAAATAGAACGGTATTGCGAAATCTGGCAGCGTCTGACGTACCCAGTGCAGTGACACATCCGCCGAACCTGACTTGCCGAGATCGATCAGTGCCATCGTCGACGCGCCCGACTCGACTTCCGTTTTCACGCTCACCGAAACTTTTCCACAGGTCACTTGCGTCCACATATCCGAATCTTTGAACGCAACCGCAGACTTATCGTCGGTTTTCGCATCGTCTTTCGCGATCACCTGATCAGAAGAAAGCGTATGCCAGTCGTGCAGTCCAGTCACACGCGCGTACGCTGCGCCGGCAACCCAACCGTTGATATCCTTGCCACTGCCGAGTGCCACGCAAATCTCGTCGCTCGCCGTCGAACGAACAGTTAACGTGGCTTGCTGATCGACCAGCGGCAGTACGCCGGGATCGGTGGTGATGTACTGCACGCCGCTCACGGACGACGTCGCCGTGATCTCACGGCTCGGCTTCCACACGGTCGCGTTAAGTAATCCCAGCGCGACGCATGTGACGGCGAGCATGCCAAGGATCGGCGTAATCAGGCCACGCATAATCCACACGCGGCGAGCTTCCGCCTTCGCTCGCGCCTTGCGATCGTCTTCTTGCGTATCCGCAGTATCTTGGTTGTTCACAGTCATAGCCATCCCATTCTACAGTCCTTCTGCCGGCTGGCTCAAGAACGTGCGGGGAAACGTGCGGTACGGGGGTATGATCGGCGGCGTGTGTGCGTGGTAAGCGAGCTGGATGGGTGTCATCAGGCAACATCAAGCAGTGCCAGTAAGGTGGACATCATGCGCAAGAAGACTCTTTCCCAGTATTACAACGCCGTGCTGTCCGGCATGTGCGCACTCGGCCTGTGCGTGACGCTCGCCGCGTGCGGTAGTTCGTCGAATGCGAACAACTCGTCGTCGAACGGCTCTTCGTCGTCTCAGTCGTCCGATTCAAAGTCATCCGGCTCGTCCAGCTCGTCTAAGGACGCCTCGTCACTCAAGGATCTGCATCAACTCGCCGGCATTACCGCGACCGGTGATCTCGGCTCAAAGCCGAAAGTCACGCTCGCAAACACGCCGATGACCGTGGAAGACGGCGCGTATGCCGTGCTGCAAAAGGGCGACGGTAACGAAGTGAAAGATACTGATCGCGTGTGCGTGCAAGGTATCGCGGTGAACGCCAAGGACGGCTCGGAACTGATGAGCACGTGGGAAAAGAACACGCCCGACTGCTCGTGGGATTTGACTAGTAGCACGCTCAACACCGCGTATAAAGAGCTGTTTGTGGGACAAAAGATTCATACGACACTCGCGTTCGGTGTCAACGATTCCAACAGCTCAGGCACGTCGTACATTATGGTGCTTACGATTGTTTCTTCCGCGCCAGACCCAACTAAAGCGACTGGCACTGAAGTGAGCGACGTACCGGCCGATTTGCCGAAGGTGACGCGTGCGGCGGATGGTAAGCCGTCGATCAAGATGAACGGGTACAAGGGTAGCGACAAGCTCGTCGTGCAGCCGCTGATTAAGGGTTCCGGCGCGACGGTTCAGGAGTCGCAGTCGGTGAAGGTGCAGTATACCGGCTGGCTGCTGGATGGGAAGCAGTTCGATTCGTCGTGGGATAAGGGCACACCGATCGACTTCTCGTTGAGCAGTGTGATTAAGGGATGGACGCAGGGCTTGGCTGGGCAGACGGTTGGCTCGCAAGTGCTGCTCGTCGTGCCGCCGGACCTCGGATACGGTGACAAGGCGACCGGTTCGATCCCGGCAAACTCGACGCTTGTGTTTGTGGTCGATATTCTCGCGGCGTACTGATCACCACGGGGGTTGCCTCTGGGGTGTGTAACGCCTTGAAAACGAGCGTAAGTGCGCGCATTCGGCACAGGTGCGCGCAGTTACGCTCGTTTTTTGTGTAAAAATCAAGCGTAAGTGCGCGCGGGACTCGATATTGCGCGCACTTACGCTTGATTTGTGCAGGATATTGCTGCTGAGACCCGCTTGCTCGACTCCCCCTGACAGGACGTTGCCGTGAAAAAAGACTGCCTCCCCAACTAGAACAGGCGCAGGGAGTCATCTTCGGCGCCGCGCATTTCGTCGTAGTCGAGAATCAGGCAGGTGAAGCCGCGATCTTGCGCAAGGACGCGCGCTTGCGGTGTGATCGTTTGCGCGGCAAAAATCCCACGCACTGGCGCGAGTAACGGATCACGATTGAGCAGCTCACAGTATCGTGTCAACTGTTCGACACCATCGATACCGCCGTGCCGTTTGATCTCGATCGCCACGTGCGTACCGTCCGCGTCGATCGCCATAATATCGACCGGTCCGATCGCAGTCGGATATTCGCGACGCACGAGCTTCGCACCCTCACCGATGCGGGTAATCTGTTGCGCAAGGTAACGCTGCAGATGATCCTCGACGCCATCCTTAATCAGTCCCGGGTCCTCGCCGAGATCGTACGTTTCGTCTGAGTAGATGCGGTACAACGCGACTTCGAGAATATCGCTCGACTTGTCAGCCGCGACGCGCAACAGTTTGATCGGCGTGAGCTCAGACGGGTCCTTGCCGACGACGGATACGTGCACGTCATCGGTTGCATCGACGCTCGATACGGTTGTGTCAGCATGCGACGAATCAGCCGTGTCACCTACCGTATCGTTAGACGTCACCGCTGAACTTTCCGTTGCAGTCAGGGCGGCTGTATCCGGCACGATCTCCTTGATCGTGCACGGTGCCGCCATCCAGTTGAGCGGCTTATATGAGCCGAGTTCAGAAAAAATCAACAGACTATTATCAGCCTTGATGAGCAGAACGCGCCGCGCGGGCGGCAACGAGGCCGTCAGACGGCCGGAATACTCAGCAGAACAGTCAGCAACGATAATGCGCACGGCGCACCACTGTAGCATACGGCGTCACACGCGCCCGCGGGCATCGCGCTCACCCAGCAATCCTGCGTGGCAGAAAACGCTCACTGACACACCCCTCAGCAAGCAAAAACCGCCACGCCAACCCCCGCGTGGCAGAAAACACTCACTGACCACACCCTCAGCAAGCAAAAACCGCCACGCACTAAATGTGAGTGGCAGAAAACGCTCGCTGAGGGGTACCTAAGCGAGCAAAAACCGCCACGCCAACCCCTGAGTGGCGGAAAACGCTCGCTGAGGCGGGTCTCAGCGAGCGTTTTCTGCCACGCGGGTCGAGGCCACCATCGGAATCGGGCCGTCGTTACGCAATACAAAAACAGCCTCCCTCGCATCACGCGAGGAAGGCTGTCAAAGTGCGTGCACACCGAGCGAACGACTACTCGGCGTCTGCATCAGTGTCCACACCGGCGGTGCGAACCACGTTACGGGCACGTTCGACCGCAACCGTGAGCTTGTTCGAGTCGAAGGAGATGAATCCGTCAGCGACCTCGAACACATGGCGTTCCCCAGCCGGGTCAACAACCGTCAGCGAACCGCCTTTAATAACGGTTAGCACCGGCTCGTGATCGGCCAGAATACCCATCTCGCCCTCAGAGGCCGGGATAGTTACGGAACGCGCTTCACCGTGCCACACGGGGTGGTCGGCGGCGACGATATTCACCTGCATCAAGGTCTTTGAGGACTCAGCCATTACTCACCCAGCTCCTTCTGCATATCGTGCCACTTCTTCTCGAGATCGTCGATGCCGCCGATGCCGGAGAACGCCTGCTCCGGAACGTCGTCGTACACGCCATCGCAGATGCGCGTGAAGGCTTCGATGGTCTCGTCGGCCGGCACGTACGAACCCGGGCGACCGGTGAACTTTTCAGCCACATAGAAGTTCTGGCCGAGGAACTGCTCGATACGACGGGCGCGGTTGACGGTGGTCTTATCCTCTTCGGAAAGCTCGTCGATACCGATCAGGGCGATGATGTCCTGCAGTTCCTTGTTACGCTGCAGAATCGCCTTGACACGGTTGGCGCACTCGTAGTGAGCCTGACCGACGTAACGCGGATCGAGGATTCGCGACGTCGAGCTCAGCGGGTCCACAGCCGGGTAAATACCCTTAGACGCAATGTCACGAGACAGCTCGGTGGTTGCATCCAAGTGGGCGAAGGTCGTAGCCGGAGCCGGGTCGGTGTAATCATCGGCCGGCACGTAAATGGCCTGCAGCGAGGTGATCGAGTGACCACGCGTCGAGGTGATACGCTCCTGAAGCGCACCCATCTCGTCGGCGAGGTTCGGCTGGTAACCCACGGCGGAAGGCATACGGCCCAGCAGCGTGGACACCTCAGAACCGGCCTGCGTGAAGCGGAAGATGTTGTCGATGAACAGCAGCACGTCCTGATTCTGCACGTCACGGAAGTACTCAGCCATCGTCAGTGCGGTCAGCGGAACACGCAGACGGGTACCCGGCTGCTCATCCATCTGGCCGAAGACCAGTGCGGTCTTCTCAAGCACGCCAGCCTCGCCCATTTCGCCGATCAGATCGTTACCCTCACGGGTACGCTCGCCAACGCCAGCGAACACGGACACACCACCGTGGTTCTGAGCCACGCGCTGAATCATTTCCTGAATCAACACGGTCTTGCCGACGCCAGCGCCACCAAACAGACCGATCTTGCCGCCCTGCACGTACGGGGTCAACAGATCGATGACCTTAATACCGGTTTCAAACATCTGAGTCTTGGACTCAAGCTGATCGAATGCCGGCGGCTTGCGGTGGATAGGCCAACGCTCGGTGACCTTAATCGTCTCGTCAGCCTTCTTGTTGAGCACGTGACCAGTCACGTCGAAGACATGGCCAAGGGTCACGTCGCCAACCGGCACGGAAATCGGGCCGCCGGTATCGGTGACGACCGCGCCACGAACCAGACCATCGGTCGGCTTGAGCGCGACGCAACGCACGGTAGAATCGCCGAGGTGCTGCTCGACTTCCATCGTGATCGTGTGAGCGGTCTCGCCTTCCTCATGCTCGCCGGTGTTGGTCAGACGCACGGTCAGTGCATTGTAAATGTCAGGCAGGTGGCCCACCGGGAATTCGACGTCGATAACCGAACCCTGGATACGCGTGACGCGACCATTGATCGGCTCTGCGGCCGTCTCGGCAGGTGCTGTGGTCTGAAGATTCTCAGCCATATTCCTACTCTTCCTTGTTGTTCAGCGCGTCGGCGCTGCCGATGATTTCGGTAAGTTCCTGGGTAATCGATGCCTGACGCGAAGCGTTGAGCTTACGAGTCAGATCATCGATCAGGTTACGGGCGTTGTCCGTGGCCGTATGCATGGCGTTCTGTCGGCTTGCAGTCTCGGATGCGGCCGCCTCGAGCAGGCACTCGTGAATACGCGACTGGATGTACTTCGGCAGCACGGCATCCAGCACTTCCTCGAGGCTCGGCTCGAAGGAGTACAGCGGCGTGGCCTTGTTGTCATCACTCGGCGTATCGAAGCCCGGCTTAGCAGCCTCATGTTCCGGCTCGATAACCTCGACCGGCAGCATGCGCAGCACGCGCACTTTCTGCACGACCATGTTGATGAACTCGGTGTAGACGATGTAGAGTTCGGAGACCCCACCTTCAGCAGCCGGCTTCATGTAAGCGTTCATGAGGGCCGAGGAGATCGTCTCAGCGATTTCGACGCCAGGCTTGTCGGTGTCACCCTCCCACGTATCGGCGATGGCGCGATTGCGGTACTTGTAGTACGTCACGCCGCGACGACCGTATACGTATAGTTCCGGCTGCTTGCCGTCCGCTTCGAGACGGTTGAGCAGATCTTCCGTTTCACGGATGATCGACGACGTGTACGCGCCGGCCATACCACGATCCGCCGTGAGGGAGAGGACGGCGACCCTAAGATTGTCGTCCTCGTCCTTCTTCACGATCGGATGCGTGATATGTGAATGGGCCACCACAGCCTGTACGGCATCGAAAATCGCATCGGCATAAGGCTTCGCGTTCAAGGCCACGGTGCGTGCCTTGGCGATGTGCGAAGACGCGATCATCTCCTGGGCGTTGAAGATCTTCTCCAACGACCCAGTGGAGGCGATCCTGCTCTTCAATGCGAGTTGCGATCCCATGCGCTACTTCTTTTCTCCAGCCATCGGGTGCTTGTTCGGATCGTGTTCCGGCTTTTCAGCGTTGGACACGATCTTCTCCTGCTCGATCGGGGTCGGGTTCTTCGGGGCCTTCTTCTTCTCGACCAGAGGCTTACCGGCCTTGGTCACGTAGGTCGAACGGAACTCGTCCACAGCCTTATCGAGGGCAGCCTCAGTATCAGCAGTGAAGTTCTCGGTGTCACGGATGGTGGTGAGGATGTCGGTGTTGTGATCGAGCCAGTCGAGCAGTGCATGCTCGAACGGCAGCACGTCACCCAGCGGCAGATCATCCATCTTGCCGTGAGTGCCGGCCCACACCGAAACGACTTCCTGTTCCATCGAGTACGGCGAGAACTGCGGCTGCTTCAAGAGCTCGGTCAGGTGAGAACCACGGTTGAGCTGAGCCTTGGATGCAGCGTCCAGATCAGACGCGAACATCGCGAAGGATTCCAGCGAACGGTACTGTGCCAGCGAGATCTTCAGCGTACCGGAGACCTTCTTGAGTGCCTTGGTCTGCGCCGCGCCACCGACTCGGGAGACGGAAATACCGACGTCCACAGCCGGACGCTGGTTTGCGTTGAACAGATCGGACTGCAGGAAGATCTGACCGTCGGTGATCGAAATCACGTTGGTCGGAATGTAGGCGGACACATCGTTCGCCTTGGTCTCGACGATCGGCAGACCGGTCATCGAGCCGCCGCCGAGGTCATCGGAAACCTTGGCGCAACGTTCAAGCAGACGAGAGTGCAGGTAGAACACATCGCCCGGGTACGCTTCACGCCCTGGCGGACGACGCAGCAGCAGCGAGATCGAACGGTAGGCTTCAGCCTGCTTCGACAGATCGTCGAAGACGATGAGAACGTGCTTGCCGTGGTACATCCAGTGCTGTCCGATAGCGGAACCGGTGTACGGAGCAATGTACTTGAAACCTGCGGAATCAGATGCCGGGGAGGCGACGATGGTCGTGTACTCCATCGCGCCAGCTTCTTCAAGGCTCTGACGCACGGATGCGATAGTCGAGCCCTTCTGGCCGATAGCGACGTAGATACAGCGCACCTGCTTCTTCGGATCGCCGGATTCCCAGTTCTTCTTTTGGTTGATGATCGTGTCGATCGCGATAGCCGTCTTGCCGGTCTGGCGGTCGCCGATGATGAGCTGACGCTGACCGCGGCCGATCGGCGTCATAGCGTCGATAGCCTTAAGACCAGTAGACATAGGCTCGTCAACCGGGTGACGATGCATCACGTCGGGGGCCTGAGCTTCGAGGATACGACGACCCTCGATGCCCTGAATCTCACCCAGACCGTCGATCGGGTTGCCCAGCGGGTCCACGGTGCGGCCGAGGTAGCCGTCGCCAACAGGCACGGAGAGCACTTCGCCGGTGCGACGGACCTCCTGGCCTTCCTCGATACCTGCGAAGTCGCCGAGGATAACCACGCCGATCTCACGGGCGTCAAGGTTAAACGCCAGGCCGAGCGTGCCATCCTCAAAGGTCAGCAGCTCATTGGCCATGCAACCAGGCAGTCCCGTCACGTGCGCAATGCCGTCGCCGGCCGTGGCCACGTAGCCCACCTCTTGAGTGGGCGTGTCCGACGGCTTGTACGACTCGACGAACTCATCGAGCGCCTTGCGTATCGTGGTGGGATCAATGGTAAGTTCTGCCATGATCACTCCTTGTTGTTATTGGTAAATCTGTAGGATCTCACGCCGTCCGCTCGCGTGTGTTCGTTTCGCTGCGGGCAGCGCGGATGTGTTCGCGTCAGGCGCTAGCCTGCACGGTGCGGTTCAAGTGCTGAAGCTGGGCGACCACCGTGTTATCGGTAACTTCGTCGCCAATCTGAATGCGCATGCCGCCGATCACGGAAGGATCGACAACCGAATTGATGTGCACCGGATGGCCGACGCGCTTGGTGTAGATGTCCTTAAGTTTGCTGACTTGCTCGCTCTTGAGCGGTGTTGCGGTGGTCACAGTGACCATCGATTCGCCCATGTGACGCGAGAACTTGTTGATCAGCCACTGGATCGTCTGCAGATAACGACGGTTGCGCAGGTTGCAGGTCGCGTGTTCAGCGAGGCGCTTGGTGACCTTGTTGAGATCAGAAGTACCGATCAAACTGTTGAGCAGCTTGGTACGAGCCTCAGCTGGCGCACTGTCATCAGACAGTTCGGAGCGCAGGACTGGCATACCGAGCAGTGCAGAATGCAGTTCAGCGAGTTCAATCGAAATCTGCAGCGTCGTGCCAGTAGCGTCCGCGTAGTACATCATGCCGTCAACGCCGAAATCTTCCACGGCGTTAGCGATATCGGACACGCGGCTCCAGCGACGACCAACCAGATCAGTCATGATCTCAAGCGTCATCGGATGCGCCTGATCGCCGATCAGGGTCTTGAGAACGGCGACCTTGTCCGCAACCGGACGCGACGGATCAGTCAGCGCACGTTCCAGCTGAACGTTGCGATCGAGGACGTTGGTGAGCGAAAACAGTTCGTTACCGATACGCCATGCGTCCTGCCCGGCTTCGCGCAGCTTAGGCGCCAGCGAGTCACGGGAGACTCGGTCAGCGATACGCGATGCTTCTCCTCGCATTGGTCACCTCCTTTTCCTTGACTTCCTTGACGTTTGCGTTGTAGTCACTTCTCGACAGTCACTTCTTGTCAGCGTCCATCTGGTCGAGCATGGTGTCGATCATGTTCGACTGCACGTCCGCGTCCTCCAGCTTGGAGCCGAGAATCTTGCCAGCGAGAGCTGCGGCGAGCGTGCCGACTTCGCCCTTAAGGCTGACCATAGCCTGACGATGCTGCGACTCAATAGAGCGCTGCGCGTTAGCCGTGATCTGTGCCGCGTCGGATTCGGCGCGAGAGCGAGCGTCTGCGATGATATGCGAGGCTTCTGCACGAGCGTCGTCGCGGATCTTGGAGGCTTCGATACGAGCGTTGCTCAGCTGGGCTTCATACTTGGCCTTAGCTTCGTCCGCTTCTTTCTTGGCCTGCTGGGCCTTTTCGATATTGCCTTCAATCTTTGCCGCGCGCTCGTCGAAGATCGCATTGAACTTCGGCATGAAGAACTTGTAGAAGAACAGCGCAACGATGACAAGGATGATCAGGGACCACACGATGTCATACACTTCGGGGATAAACAGCTGGATGCCGTCTGCCGCCAATGTCATCATGAAGCCCTCCTTTCACTGTTGTTCATGGGATTGCACGGTATATCGTGATATCGTGCGCGATGTCAATCGTTACTTTGCGTTACTAGAGGATCAGGGCCGCAACGAAGCCGATCAGAGCCAGAACCTCGACCAGAGCCAGACCAATGAACATGATCGTCTGGATCTTGCCGGACATCTCAGGCTGACGAGCGGTGGATTCCATTGCCTTACCGAAGAGGATGCCCAGACCAATGCCAGGGCCCAGAGTACCGATGCCGTAGCCGATCACGGACAGGTTGCCAGCGACCTCAGCGAGGGTGATGATATCCATTGTTTTTCCTTTCTAACGTACGTGGTGACGTTATAAATCTTTAATTTGCGCGGTTTTGCGTGAACGTTATTTACGCTATTTACCGTTATCTACCGTTATCTATGCAATCCGCCGCGCATTTCTCCCGTGATTACTCCTCGGGGAAGCTCAGGTTGATGTACACAGTCGACAGAATCGCAAACACATAGGCTTGCAGGAACGCGACGAACGCCTCGAAGCAAGTCATCGCGAAACCGCCTGCGAACCACAGCGCACCGACCGGGATACCTTGCAGCTTGTTAACTGCGTCAACCATCCAGTACTGTGCGAACGCAAGGCAAGTGGCAACCATAAGGTGGCCGGAAACCATGTTCGCGAAGAGTCGAATGGTCAGCGAAGCCGGACGGATGATGAGCAGCTCAAGCAGGTTGATCGGCGCGAGCAGAATGTACACAGGCCACGGCACGCCCGGCGTAAACAGCTCGTGACGCAGGTAGTGGCCGATGCCCTGCGAGCGAGCAGCTGCGATCCAGTACTGGACCATCGTCCACAATGCGAACACCAGCGGCATGACGACGGTCGCGGTGGCGGCCATGTTCATGCCCGGAATGATGCCGCACAGGTTGAAGACGAAAATCGTGAAGAACAGCGTGGTAATCATTGGGACATACCGCTTGCCGCGGGTTTCACCCATGATGTCGTAGACGATCTTGTCGCGCACGAAATCGAGGCCGTATTCGACCACGCCCTGCCAGCGGCCGGGAATCAGCTTCGCATGGCTTGCAGTGATGCCGAGCACGATCAACAGGACCGCAGTGGCGACAATACGAATAAGAATGATGCGATTAATTGCGAACGGAGTTCCTTGGAACAGGATCTCCTGAGGAAGGAAGTCGTTAACCGACGGAAGGTTTGCGCCCGTCTCGGCGGCCAACAGCAGACCCGTGCCGAATGCACCGACCATAATCACGCCTCCTGCTTCTTGTTTCCGGTGTCAGTTTAGCCCACCGGGTGGGGCGAATGTGACGTGCCGGTTACTTCCGTCTCCCCGGTTCAGGGTCTGCGCGGCGTGGCTAGGAGTCGACGCTGTGCATTCGACTCCGAATGGCTGGAAGTGATTATTAGACCGCGTTCGGACAAATTCGAAAACGCTTGCAAAACCGCCATATTCTCGGCGTTTCTCGGTTTATGGGTATATGGACAATCCGTTAGCAAATGTCATGTTAACGCGATCATTACCATTCACAATGTGATCTTTCGCATATCCACGTCGTGACCGTTATCCTGTCCACTTTGTGGACACGTAGCGATTGGTGATCGGTGGTGGCTCCCTGTCAGGGGAGCCGAGATAAATCACTCCGCGCGGTTTGCTGGCTCGTCAGCCGACGATCACGCCATAACCATCGTGCATAAACGGTACGAAACCGTCCTTGCGCGGCGAACCGGGCTCGTGACGAATCGAACGGTCCGTACCAAGCCGCTTTTCACGACGCAACTGCGGCACTTCAGTCAGATCGTACGGCGTCGTCTGATACACCCAGTTCAACCAGTTTCGCCACAACAGGTTACCGTGTGCACGCCAACTAAACAGCGGCTCGAGATTCGGGTCATCGTGGGGGAAGTAATTCTTCGGGAACGGCACATTCGTCAGTCCCTTCGCCATGTCGCGTTCATACTCTTCCGCAAGCGTGTACTTGCCGTACTCCCAATGACCGAGCGCGAACACTTCCGAAAAATCGCGCGTTGCGATAAGTCCCGGACCAGATTGTGGTCCCCACGTAAGCACTTGCAGATCATGGTTCGCCGCAATATCATCCTCGTTCACGCCGGCAAGTCGCGAGTGCGGCTGCAACGCGATTTCGTCAAATCCGTTCGTCAAGAAACAGTACTCATCCTGCAAATACTGCGGGAATACGCCGAAAATCTTCTCCGGATAGTCAACCTTGCGCACGCCGTAACGGTAGTTGAGCGCACCCATCGCACCCCAGCACAAGTACATCGTTGAAAACACGTGCGTTGACGCCCAGTCAAGAATCTCACGGAACTCGTTCCAATAATCGACTTCCTCAAACGGCAAGTGCTCAACCGGCGCGCCCGTGACCACGAAACCGTCGTAATAGTTGTCCACGAACGCGTCCAACGTCTCGTAAAACTTGAGCAGATGATCGGCAGAAACGTGAGTAGCCTCGTGCGTCGAGGTCTTCATGAAATCAATCTCAACCTGCAACGGCGATTTCGAGATGAGTCGCAGCAGCTGTGTTTCCGTCTCAATCTTCTTTGGCATGAGATTTAAGATCACCAGTTTGAGCGGACGCACGCGTTGACGCTCCGCTTCGGACTTCTCGAGCGCGAAAATGCGCTCTGAATCGAGGATGGCTCGGGCCGGCAGGCCACTGGGGATCTTGATAGGCATGTCTACTATTATGGCAACAAGGCGACGACGGGATGCCTAGTGGGTTATAGCAATCCGTTATGTCGTGCTATTGATGGGTTTTGGAATGCACACATAGGAGCGCGACACGCCGATTTGACATAGCGGCGTTCGACGGTATCTTAGATAGAGCTGTCTTACAGACAAGCCGACGCGGGGTGGAGCAGCTCGGTAGCTCGCTGGGCTCATAACCCAGAGGTCCATGGTTCAAATCCATGCCCCGCTACTGGTCAAAGGCTAGGAATCACAAGGTTCCTAGCCTTTTTCGTTTTCCGGCTGTCCTGTCCTTGTAATGCCACTCAGTTCTCAGCTCCCGCGCGTGCCGCGTGGCGGAAAACGCTCGCTGAGGGCACCGTCAGCGAGCGTTTTCTGCCACTCCAACTAACGCGTGGCGGTTTTTGCTCGCTGACAGCCCCCTCAGCGAGCGTTTTCCGCCACGCACTATACGGAATGGCGGTTTTTACTCACTAGCGAACACTCAGCGAGAGAAAACCGCCACGCACAATTGCGCGATATCATGCCACAACATCCCGAGAGATAAAGATACGCCCATCAAATCCTGAATGTTAACGATGCACACATCCGCCAATCACAATTCGCAAACTGAGAGGCAGATTTCAAAACTTACACGAGTCTATATGCAAAGTGAGAGGCAGCCACACCTGCATACACACGGAAAACACGCCCCCGAAACCCCTCATATTAGGCGTAACAGCAAAGACAACTGCCTCTCACTTTACAAATAGACCCATGCAACCATAAAAAACTGCCTCTCAGTTTGCACTTAGCCTGTACTCAACACCACATTCCCATCTCGCATATGCAGCATTGCCTTTAGCCCTGTTAAACCAACTTTGACATATGCTCGCAGACTATCCCTCAGTCATCTTCGCCGACAGCTGGTTCTGCAATTAAGGACGCACTTCGCGCGCGTATTACTGACTCACCTGTCGGCGAGCGCGTTGCCTACAAACAGCTCTGCTGTTTGCTTAACGGCAACGTCCCGACAAGGGGAACCAAGGAAAGAATCAATATCAATTCTGATTCAACAGCACATTACCCTTCGATGCTGAGGAACGTGGGCATATATAACGGTGATCTCGATAAAGGGAGCCAACAAGCAAGCCAAGAACGACGTCACGAGGATCACATATACTACGGATTGCGTAGCGCTACGCTAACCGTAGCGACACCGGCAACAAACGGCGACTGCCAAGTTACCCGCCGTTGCATAAGCCCCACAGCTATTGCAACAGCAGTTGCACGCACAGCCACGCGCGTTATACAGCGCCAGCAATGAAACCGCTACACGGTCCAGCGCAGCGCAGACACGCACGACCGCACGTGGTCAGCTGCATACCTACCGCATGGCGGGTTGTATAGCCAATACGACTGCCAGCGCAGCCGCGTGACCGCATAACCCGCAGTCATGCAACCACTGCACAACTGCACGCACTCACCTGTAGCCACACGCGCGACCGTACAGCCCAGCCGCACGACTACCGCGCGCACCGCCACAAGCCAACCTACCCAACCACCACCCACCCAACAACCCAAAGGACGCCATGAGCAATGTGCTGAAGATCCTGCGCCGCGACGCACTGCGCCTGCTGCGCGTACCCACCGCATGGGTCATTATCATCGGCATTACCGTGATTCCCGCGCTGTACGCATGGTTCAATATCGTCGGATTCTGGGACCCGTACAGCAACACCAAAGGCGTCCAAGTCGCCATCGCCAACGAAGACACCGGCACCGACGACGCTCTGCTCGGCCACCTTGCCATCGGCGATCAGCTGGTCGATCAGCTCAAGGCGAACCATGATCTCGGCTGGCAGTTCGTCAGCAAGTCCGAAGCCTTGAGTCGCGTGGAATCCGGCGAAAGTTATGCTGCGATCGTTATTCCGAAAACGTTCAGCGAAGATATGGCCGGCGTGATCACCGACGGCAAGAATCGTCCGACGCTGGAGTATTACGTCAACGAAAAAGCGAACGCCGTCGCGCCGAAAATCACTGATACCGGCGCGTCCACCGTTGATACGCAGGTCAATAACGCGTTCGTATCGACCGCCAGCACAGTGATTTCCGACGTGGTCAACAAGGCCGGCGACACGGTGTCGGCACGCGCGGACGAGAAAACTCAAGCCGCGATCAAACAGCTCAATGAGTCGAAGCAAACCATTGCAAAATCACGCAAGTCGATCAGCGATCTGACCGCAGAACTCAACGAAATCCCTAACAAAACCGACAAGGCTCGCGACGCGGTCACCCAAGCCACGTTGGCCGCCGCGAACGCAGGTAGCGCACTCAATTCGGCCGCAACGCTTATCGCCGACACGCAAACCACGGCAAACAATGTCATCGCAAGCTCCGGCACGGCGATCGATCAAGGCTCGAACTTGCTGTCGCAGGCGAGCGCGAAAGCCAATTCCGGCATCGCTACGATCACCGGCGGCATGACGAGCGCAAACGCGGCGGTCGGCGACGCGCTTACCGTCGCCAAGCAGGCTAACGATACGACGGCGGAACTCATCGCCCAGCTCAAGTCGTTGCCGTCCACTGACGTGACCGCAAGCCTGATCAGCAAGTTGGAGGCCCGCAATACCGCGCTCGGTGATTCGATCAATCGATTGACTGCGCTCAATACCGACACCGGTTCACTGATTACCGGCACGCAGCAGTCCGCCGACGCGATGAACACAGCCACGCAGACGACGATCAGCCAGCTCGGAACCGCGCGCACGAATCTTAACGCCACCGCGATTCCGCAGCTCAACAGCGGACTGACTTCGGTATCCGGTACCGCGCGCACGCTGTCGGACTCGCTCAGCGATCAGACCACGCTTGCCACGCAAACGCGCGACGTACTCGATCAGCTCGATCAGGCGGCGAACAGCACGGTGCAAGCACTCAAGCAAACCGACAACGGACTCGCTCGCATCGATGCGAAACTCACCACTACCGCAACCGATCTGACAACGTTAGCATCAACCAATGCACTGAATTCCCTGTTCGGCACCGACGGCAAACTCAACGTGTCCGCGATCTCCGAATTCATGCTCTCCCCCACCGTGCTCGACACGAAAACCGTGTATCCGGTTGCCACGTACGGCTCCGGCATGGCGCCGCTATTCACAAATATGGCGCTGTGGGTGGGCGCGTTCGCGTTGATGGTGATCGTCCGGCTCGAAGTTGACGACGAAGGACTTGACGACGCGCCAACCGCCGCGGAACGCTATGTCGCCCGCTTCCTACTGCTCGCGGTACCGGCCGCCGCGCAGGGAATCGTCACCACGATCGGCGACTTGGTGATCGGCGTACAGACGGTGAACGTGCCGTTGTTTGTCATCACTGGCGTGATCACATCGCTCGCGTACTTAAGCGTGATGTACATGCTATCAACCACGCTCATGCACGTCGGCAAGGGCTTGTGCGTGGCGCTGATTATCGTGCAAATTCCGGGCGCGTCCGGCCTGTATCCGATCGAAATGATGCCCAGTTTTTACCGCGATCTGTACCCGTTCTTCCCGTTCACGTATTCGATCGGCGCGTTCCGCGAGACGATCGGCGGATTCTACAGCAACGTATGGTTACGCAACGTTGCGATGCTGTTCGTGTTCGCATGCGTTTCGTTTGCGATTGGCATCGCGGTGCGGCCCTGGCTGACGAATCTCAACCGACTGTTTGCGCGTCAGCTTGCCGAGGGTGACATGTTCGTCGGCGAGCAAGTGCAGCTGCCGGATCGGCCATTTAGCATGGCTCAAGCGATCCGCATGCTGGCGGACAAGGACGTGTACCGCACAGGCGTCGAACGTCGCGCGGCCGCGTTTATGGCACAATATCCGCGACTCAAGCAGGGCGCGCTTGTGGCCGGACTCGCAGTACCAGCGGTGCTCGCGATAACGTTGTCATTGGTTGCCGGCGCGAATGATGCGATTGGCGTCAAGCTCGCCGCGTTGGCGACGTGGATAATCTGGCTGCTGCTGATTATCGGATTCCTGATGACGATCGAGTTGATGCGCGACAGTTTCGAGCGGCAGACTCGACTCGGTACGCTCGGCGACGATGCGATTCGCGCGGTATTAGTCGCCGGTCGCGGCGGTCGCAGGCGGCGGCGTCACGCGCGTGATGGCAGGACAGCGGCGGCCGCACAATCGGCCATACAATCGGCCGCGACGCCAGCAAATACAGGCATATCGACGGCTGCCGTACAGACAAATCCTGCACAATCACATGCCGATATCACTCCGATCGAGACGGCAACAGCTGCTCAAGCGACGCATGTAATCGCTGCTACACCAGCATCTGCGCCGCAACCTACCACGCAGACAGCCGACGAGGCAGTCACTCAGCAATTGCCCACTGTCGACCTCGCTATTCCGCCCATCACGCCCATCACTATCCCCACCCAGTCACCTCACCAACCACACCAGCCACAACCCACGCAACCCCACCAGCAGGAAGGCAGGCACGCGCAATGAGCACGATCATCCGCCTGTTCATCGGCGATCTCAAACGCATCACCAGCAACATCGTCTCGATTATCCTCGTGATCGGCCTCGTCACGATCCCCGGCCTGTTCTCGTGGTTCAACATCGCCGCGAGCTGGGACCCGTTCGCCAACACCGGCAATCTCAAATTCGCGGTCGCCAGCGTTGACGAGGGTTACAGCAGCGATCTCATCCCCGTGAAGATCAAGGTCGGCGATTCGGTGGTCAACGCTCTGCGCGCGAACAGTCAGCTCGACTGGACGTTTACCAGCGAAGCCGATGCGATCGATGGCACGAAATCCGGCGAGTATTATGCGGCCGTCATTATTCCGAAGGATTTTTCCGAGAAGATGATGACGTTTTTCACGTCCGATACGGTGAATCACGCGACGCTCACGTATTACACGAACGAGAAAGCGAACGCGCTTGCGCCGAAGGTGACTGGACAGGGCGCCGATCAGGTCGCCGCACAAGTCAACCAGATGTTTGCGCAAACACTCACCAGCACTGCATTGTCGATCGCATCCGGACTGATTGATCAGCTGGACGATCCGCAAGCCACGCAGATGCTCGGCTCGTTCAACCAGAAAATCGGCGACGTTGCGACCACGCTCGACGACACGGCCGCAACGTTGCGAACCTACGGCACGCTCACCGATTCGGCGTCCTCGCTGATGTCGAGTTCAGTCAAGTTGATCAAAACCGCATCTGACGAAGCTAAGAACACCAAGCAGCAGGCCGAGTCGGCGAAGTCCGGTGCGAGCGATGTCACAACCGCGCTCAACTCAGCCTCCAGCACACTATCGGACGCGCTCACCGCGAGCGCAACGAGTTTTGACGCAGTGTCAACCAACATCGACGACGTGTACGCCAGCGCCAGCAAGTCGAGCACTGATATGGTCGCATCGTTGCGAGCGCAAGCGTCGAACGTCGACGATCAACGCGCGAAATACCAGTCCATCCGTGACACGGTCGCCGCGCTCGACCCGTCCACTACCATCGGTACGGACGCACAAACCGCGCTGCTGGACGGACTCGATCGCATCATCGCACGGCAAACTGCACTGCGCGACTCACTCAACACTGCGGCCAGCGATCTCGAATCAAAAAACGAGTTAGCGCAGTCGCAACGTCAGCAAATCAAGGATCTCGCCGCGCAAGCGCAGTCCAGCGTCACCTCGGTCAAATCGGAGTTCAACGACTCACTCAAGCCGAAAATTGACGAACTGTCAACATCGCTCACGACCGTCGCCGCCACGATCGACAACAGCTCATCCTCACTGAACAGCACGATCGACGATCTCGACAACACCGCAGCCAACGCGAACACCAAGCTCACGGACGTCAAGTCCACGCTGAACAACACGGCAGACAAACTGACAGCCGCCGCAAACAAACTCAGCGAGTTCAACGAAGCGATGCAAGACGCGCTCAACAGCGGCGACATGTCGAAAGTGCGCGACCTGCTCGGCGGCGACACCGACGCACTAGCTGCAACGTTGGCCGCACCGGTCGCGCTCAAACGTCACGCAATGTTCCCGGTTGCGAACTTCGGCAGTTCGCTCGCGCCGCTGTACACGTTCCTGCCGCTGTGGGTCGGCTCGCTGCTCATGGCGGTCACGCTCAAAACGTCCGTTTCGCGGCGTGTGCGCGACGAACTCGAGCGCGAAACCGGCCGTCCTGCGCGCCCGCATCAGCTGTACCTCGGTCACTACGGCGTGTTCGCAACGATCGCGCTACTGCAAAGTACCGTCTCGTGCGGCGGCACGCTGCTGTTCATGCGCGTGCAAGCCGTACATCCGCTGCTGTTTATGCTCGACGGCTGGGTGAGTTCGCTCGTGTACTCGCTGTTCGCGTATACGATGGTGGTGAGTTTCGGCAACGTGGGCAAGGCGATCGGCGTGCTGTATTTGGTGGTGCAGATTTGTGGATCGGGTGCGGCGTATCCGTTGCAGATTCTGCCTGATTTTGTGTCGGCGCTCAGTCCGTGGCTGCCGGTTACGCATTCGGTGACGATGGTGCGCGCGGCGATCGCTGGCATCTACGCGAACGATTATTGGCTGGCGATGGGCAAGTTGTTGCTGTTTGTTCCGCCGCTGCTGTTGCTCGGACTGCTGCTACGCAAGCCTTTGGTTGGGTTTAACCGATGGTATGTGGCGCAAGTGGAGAGCACGAAGCTGCTGTGAGCGCGCCGGTGCGTGGCAGCACACTGACACGCGTATCAGTGCGTGGCAGAAAACGCTCACTGAACGCCCCTCAGCGAGCAAAAACCGCCACGCGCGCCGGTGCGTGGCAGAAAACACTCGCTAAGCGCCCCTCAGCGAGCAAAAACCGCCACGCGTGCTATGACATGCATATGGAGTGAGGAGGATTGATGACGACGGATATGCTGGCCACCGCAATGCCGACGCCGCGCGCCGCACGTATGCGCGAGGCGACCGACCGCAAGATCATGCAGGCAACGCTGGATATTCTCATGTCGGATGGGATTGGCGCAGCGACGATCGAGGAGGTGTCGCGGCGCTCCGGCGTAGCGAAAACGACGATTTACCGGCGATATCGCAACACTGACGATTTGCTGCATCACTTGCAGATTGAAGCGGCGAGTGTGCCGGATTTCGCTGATCTTACGCCGACGCGCGACGGTGTGCGACTTATGTTGGAGCGGATTGCGGCAAGTTTTAACGGCGAGATTGGTTTGAAAGCCGTGGGCGTGGTGCTCTCGACAAGTAACGAACTGTTGCGCGGGATGGCCCGACAGATGATTGAACCGGCGATGGATCGGTTTGCTGGGTTCGTGGCGCGTGGCGTGACGGCTGGCGCGTTTCGGCGGGATGTTGATGCGCGATTCCTGTTCGGTTCGGTGCTCGGTTCGATGCTTGCGTGTAAAGCACTCGCACCCGATGATGCGGGCGCCGCAGCCAGCGCTTGGGCCGAGCGCATGACCTCGCTCCTATGGCCTGCGTTGGTGGGGTGAAGTGGTTTTCACTCATGACGCCCTCCCATGATGCGGTAAACCTCCCATGATGCGGTAAATTCCCCATGATGCGGTAAATTCCCCATGATGCGGTAAACCAAAAATGACCTTACACACAAAAACGGCGGAATTAAGCCATTTTGCTTAACTGCATCATGGAAGGTTTACCGCATCATGGGTAAATCACCGCATCATGGAAGGACCGGGGGCGGTTTTAAGGGTTATTGGATGGAGGCTTCTTGGCGGGCAACTTCGAGGGCGGCGTTGAACGCGTCGGTGGTCCAGCTGGCACCGGCAACCGTGTCGACCTTGAGGTCCTTAAGCGGTTTACCATCGACCACACCGTTGATCGCTTCGGCAAAATCGGTTTGATGCTGCTTGGAAATACTCGTAAACGGGTGACCGATAATCTCGACTTTTTCCACGTTCTGATCTTTGACCGTAACGTGCACGTCAATCGTGTCTTCACCAATCGGACCATACTGACCGTTGACCGAATACGTGCCATCAGCATAGTTGCCGGTGTCTTTTTTATCGGACTTAGTGCCGGTATCACGACTGCCGACCCCAGCCCCACCGCTGCTTGACGACGAACCGGAGTCACCAGACTGCGACTGCTGCTCCTGCGATTGCTGGGTTTCGCCAGAATTGCCCGAGTATTCGTCGTTCATCGGCGTGGCTTTCGGCTCGCCGCATCCGGCAAGCACCGCGCCTGCGACAACCAGTCCAGCCGCCGCAACCACCACCGATTTCGTCATTACATTCGCGTCACTCATCATGCCTCCATTATGCCCTGCTAAGGGAGCGCGCATTCACTCCTCACCGCCGGTTTTGGCGGCTTTGGTGGGGTCAGCGAACCCGATCGCGGTTTCACCGGTTTGCGCGCCCTCAACAGCCGCACCCGTAGACGCCGGTCGCCCGCCAGCCGCCTCATATGCTGCCCGCGCGCTCTCATCATTCCACTTCTCCCCCACGAGCACACCGTGGTTGAGCATAATCTCACGCTCGGCGCAACTCGCCACGAGCGCATCATGCGTCACGACAATAATCGTCGTCCCCTGCTCGTGCAGTTGACGGAACAAATCGAGCACGATCTTCTCGTTCTTCTCGTCCAGGTTACCGGTCGGCTCGTCGGCGAGAATCAGTTTCGGATCGTTGATCAACGCACGCGCAATACATACGCGCTGTTGTTCGCCGCCGGACAGCTGGCTCGGCAAGTGATGCGCGCGATCCTTCAAACCAACCCGATCCAAAGCCTCCAACGCCTGCTTTTCGTCAACGACCGAGTGGTAATACTGCGCAACCATCACGTTTTCCACAGCCGTCAGATGCGGTACGAGATAAAACTTCTGGAACACGAGTCCAATGAGATTCTTGCGCACGTCGGCGAGCTGCCCGGCGTTCAAATCCTCCAGTTTGTGCCCTTCCAACTTCACGGACCCGCGCGACGGCGTATCCATGCAGCCGATCATGTTCATCAGCGTGGTTTTACCGGAACCGGACGAGCCGACGATCGCCAGCCACTGCCCTGCCGGCACGGTCAAACTCAGGTCGTCAACGGCATGCAGATCGCCGTAAATTTTCGAGATATGGTCGAGTTCAAGCAGCATATCCATGATGTTTCTCCTGTGATTCACTCAAGTCTCCAGCAGCAAGCAAGCTAACTATTCTTCGCGCAGCACGACAGCCGGGTCAATGCGCGTGGCACGGTGGACGGGCGGAATGGACGCGATGACCGCAACGAGAGTCGCGAGCAGCACAGACGCGACGCCGAGCGCCCAGTTGAAACTGATCGAACGCTCGAAGACGGTCACGCACAGCCATTGCGCAAGTCCGTAGCCGATTGCGGTGCCGAGTAGGCCGCCGAGCAGTCCGTACATGGCTGATTCGACGTAGAATTCGACGCCGATCGCGGACGAACTTGCGCCGAGAGCCTTACGTAGGCCGATTTCGTTGCGTCGCTGCGAGACGATCGAGCTGATCGTGGTGCCGACGCCGACGAGCGTGAGCACGAGTACGACGAGCGAGACGATCCAGAACAACGTTTGCAGCATGGTGATGATACGCGTGTCGGATGCAGTGATTTTGGTGACCTGCTGCGCTTTGACGTGCATGGACGTCATGTCGTTGATGCTGGCGACCAGCGCATCGAGATCGCTCGCGCCGGCGGAGTATTCGATGACGTCGACGCCGCGCGTGACGCCGGTGAGCTTGTTGACGTCGGCGTTGGTTGCGTAGATGATCGAGTCTTCGCTGCCGCCGGTGTCGACGATGCCGGCGACGCGGAATTCGGTACCGGACGTGTCCATGATGTCGCTGGACGCGCGGCCGTCTTGCGTGGGTTGGCCGGAGGACTGCGTGCTAGTTGTTCCGTTAGAAGTCGAGGCGGAACTTCCTGACGCTCCCCCAGTCTCGGCGTTCGCCGAGCCAGCCCCCTCAGCCGAGGGGGCCGAGGAAGTAGCGGAGTTATCAGACGCGCGATAGCCGATCGTGATGCCGGAACCGACTTTCAGCCCGATCGCGTCAGCCACGTCTCGGCCGACGAGCACCTTGCCATCGGACGGCCACGAGCCGTCAATCACCCAGTGATGGTTGAGATTTTCCACTTCGCTCGCGTTCACTCCGGCCATCACATACGGAGCAGCGTTCACGCGAACGTTCTCATAGCGGTAAGTCGCGTGCTTTTCGGAGCCTTTCGCGGAGACCATCTCACTCGTATGCTCGACCATTGCTGCATCAATGCCAGCTTTGGCAGCAGCGCTGTCGTCAGACGAGCCGCCAGTCGTCGTAGACGAGGTCGGAGTGACGATCAGATTCGCACCGTACGCGCGCATTTCCTCGTTCATCTGCTGCGGCACAGCGATGCAGATCATCGCCAGACAGAACAGCGTAGCCGCGCCGACGAGCGACGCAACAACCGCCATCGCCGCACGCGAGCGCCGCCGGAACACCGCGCTGAACAGCATGCGGAAAAACATCCCCGTATTCGTCATCTCACCACTCCTTTCGCCGCGAATCCACGAACCATAGCATCACCGACCATGCAGCACCTCCGCCGGACGCAGGCTCAAAATCGAGCGAATCGACGACGCAGACGCAACCAAAACCGTCAACGCGAGCAGCACGAATACGAGCACGAACACCATCGGCCGCATCGTAATGCCCGAACCGAACACCACTTGCCCGATAATCTGCGCCACGCCCGAACCGAGCACCGCGCCGACAATCGCGCCGAGCAGCGCAATCGCCGCCGTCTCAGCCATCATCAAACGCGACACCGCACCATCCGTCGCACCGATCGCCTTGAGCAACGCCAGTTCGGCCGACCGCTCGCCGATCGAGGCGACCATCAGATTCGCCACGGCCACGGCCGCCGCGATCAAACTCAGCACGGTCATCACAATCATCACGGCCTGCGTTTTCTGCAGCACGTTACCCTGCAACGCGGCGACCTGACGCACCTGCTTGGCCACCGCGCCCGGAATGACTTCCTCGATCTGGTACGCGATCGAACTCGGATACGCGGTGCAATACCACGTTTCCCAGTCGTCTTGGCTCAGCGCTGCCGGATTCTGCGCGGCCTTACGGGCGAGATCATTTTCCGGCGTGGTCAGCGCCTTGACCTCGATTTTGTCGACCGAATCAGGCAGATCGGCGAGCACCTGCGCAACCGAACTTGACAGGTACAGCGAACCGTTTTCGTCGTCGCCGGAATCGTAGATGCCTGTGATCTTGATAGCTTGCGTTGTCTTGCGACCAGACGCCGTGGTTTTGTTCAGCGTAACCGTGTCGCCGACTGTGACGCCGAGCTGTTGCGCAAGTGTGGTGCCGACGATGCCTTGATCGGTGTCGTCTTTCGGCCACGCGCCTTCAAGCTTCCACCACGAGCGCATGCCGTCGACGCCGACCACAGTCGTTTCGCCGGACGGCAGTTTCAATTCCTTGTTGAACCATGTGCCGACGAGCGGCGCGTTCGTACCGTTGACTTCGGCATGAATGTTCAATTGCGGCGCGAAGTTGGTGATGTTGAACGCCCAGAAAATCGTTTTGATTTTGACCGCGTCCGACTCGTGCAGGAACGACGTCGGGTCGGATTGTGCGGCGGCTGAACTCGCAGTACCAGTGGTGTTGTAGAGGTCGGAGACGACTGCGTCGGCCTTCGGCTGTACGACGATGTTCGAGCCGTAGGTGGACAGTTCGGCGTTGAGTTTGTCGCCGACATCGAACACGACGCCGAGCATGGACACGCTGACCGTGGCCGACAGGCACACGGTGAGCGCGATCAGCAGACGACGCCGCAACTGGCGCGTAAATGACCGCGCGATCATACGCAGAAAGAACATGACAGTACCTCCCGCTCTCTCGTCTTACTGGAAGTGGGCGCTGAGGGCGTCCAGATCGGCGGTTTGGATAGTGATCTGGCCGTTGCCGGTCTTGTACGGGAACGGGACCGGGTTACAACCACCCTTGAAGCCGATGGTCGCCAAGTTGATCGCAACCTCGCACTTCTTGCAGATGATCTTGCCGTCCTTTTCGTAGTAGCCGGCGTCGCCGCAGTTATCGCACGCATCCAAGCCGATACCATACGCGCCGCCGTTCTTCTTGATGATGATGAACCGCATCACCGTGCCGTCTTTCGCCTTGTATTCAAAGCGATGCAGGTGACCATCCTCAACTTGAGTGAACGGAATCGTCGCAACGCCGTCCTTAAGTGAGTACTCTTCCGGCGGCGACAACGTAATCGTTCGTTCAGTCGCAGCCACGCCGACCGTAAGCGTTACGGTTACGCCGATCATCGCGACGAGACTCCACGCAGCCGATGCGATCGCGCGACGACGGAACGCCTTATGCTTGCGCCCGATCGCCTCGTTCGTACCGGTCATCGGCATGCGGAATCCTGCTACGACCGACGCGACGGCCGGAATCAGGAACGCGAGCGACTGCGCGATGATCATCGGCCGATTATGATTAATCGACCACGCGAGCAGTACGAACTCGGTGTGATTCATCGGAAATCCGCGCGCCTGCAGAATCTGCATGAGACCGGTCAGATGCTGCACGAACAGGATCGCCATCATTACGACGACCGCGATCGTAAACGATACTCGCACCGCAGTCGATCGCATCGTGCGGAAAATCGCGGCGACGATAATCGACATCGCCAGTCCCAGCGCAAAACCGAGCGCGCGCAGCAACATGTCAGATGTGAACACCGGCGCGTCCGGTTCGACCCAGATCGTCAGCTGCAAAATCACGTCAGGCAGTGCGTAGAACAGCGTGAGCGCAATGTCGAGCGCGGCGATCGCGTTCGCAACGTGCATCCAGATTGCGTGACGTTGCCAGTTCGCGGTGATGTATCGCGCGGCGATGACGGCCGCAATGGCGAGTACGTCGACGACAACCGCGACGCACAGGACTGGATAGTTGATAAATGTGCGCTGATTGATGACGGCGGCGGCGCGTAGGGTCGCGAACACGAGCGCTGCGACGATGCCGACGATGAGGCCGATCAGTCGCCAATGCGCGCTGATTGGCTTGTCACGGCCTTCGCCGACCGTAAGCATTACGCTCAGGCCCATCACGAGTAACGCCGGGGCAAGCGTGCCCGGCATCACCGCCACGAATTGTTCAAGCATTCGCGTCCTTTCATTGCGCCTTGCAGGTCCTTAATTGCTGAACTGAGCCGACTCTCTTCGCATAAAACAGCAAAAGCTCCCCTCTGAGGGAAGGGAGCGATTTGCTGCTTATAGCATAATGGGATCAACGATTTCGTCGCCAGTATTCGGACATTCGCTATCGCGAACGCGTTGTTGCTGGCTCGCTATCGCTCGCCCTCGCCTAAAAACAGTCCACTGGACTGTTTTCTTCACGGCTCGGCCATTCCGTCGTGGTAACGAAAACCTTCGGTTTTCATTACCACTGGCGAGGCGTGTAATCCCAGTTGTCGAAGGTGACTTCGATCGGCTCGGTCCAGAAGTGGCCCTTGACGCCGGTCTCCGGGTCGACGTGCAGCATCCAGCCCTTCTTGGCCGGGGATTCGATCGACAGCTTCAGCTGGTAGGTGCCGGCCTTGTCGAGCTTGACGTTTGCACCGTAGTGCGGGCCGTCGGACGCGTTCATCTGCATGAACGTACCGGAAGTGGCGGTGCCGCCCTCGACTTCCTTGCCGGTGGACTTGTCGATAATCGTGTAGTTCACGGTCAGGTCCGGGATGAAGTCGCCCTTACCGTAGCCGAGTTCGGTGCCCTTCTCGTTGGCGTGGATATCAGCTTCGAGGTGGAAGCTCGCGTCCGCAGCCTTGAGGCCCATCGAAGCCGGCTCCATATCGATCGGCTGGAAGTACACAGCGCCAACAGTCAGCGGGCCGGCTTCCTGATCCTGCTCTTCAGCGGTGCCGGACGGGCCGACCGGGACTTCCTCAAAGCCAGCGCCAGCGTCGGACGAGCTGGAGTTATCGGACGAGCTGGAGTCGTCAGTCTGCGAGGAGGTGTCCGACTTGGTGTCGCTTGAACCGTTGTTCGACGCGGTGGTCGAGCCGCAAGCGGCCAGCGAGAAGGCCATCGAGCCAGCGAGCAGCACGCCGAGCACAGCGGCGAGTTTCTTGTTCTTCATCATTTTCTCTTCCTTTGACTTATGGGGTTGAAAATATAGGGGAAAATCTGTAATGACTTGGATTGACTTGGGTTACTTAGTCGCGGCGGACTGTGCGTCAGCCGTCGTACCAGCGGTCGCTGCGGGCTGTGTACCGCCCGCAGCCAGCGCAGCCTTAGCCTTGCGCTGCTTGGCGAAACCAACTACGAACAGCACGATCACTGCGATGGCCGCGATCACCTGCGCCACGATGCACTCCACGTACGGGTAGAAACCGAGCCAATCGTTCGTCGGCACACCTTGCAGATAGATGGCCGGCAGTGCGTCGCCTTCGATCAGCGCATGCACGCCGCCGCCTGCAAAGACGACCACGAGCACCGACATCAGAATCGACGTGACGAGGAAGAACGGTCCAATCGGAATCTTCACCGACGTGAAACGAATAATCAGGAACACGATCACAAGCACCACCGCAGCCGCAAGACCACCGATCCACATGCCGCGCGAATCCTGACTCATCGAATAAATCGACTCGTAGAAGATCACCGTTTCGGCGCCCTCACGGAACACCGCGAGGAAACTCAGCATCGCAAGCGAAATCACGGTACTGAACGCAACGCGATCGCCGGACTCAACCTGCGACGACACAGACGCAACCGCAGCCTCGGTCTTCGTGCGAATGTAACGATTCCACGCTTCAACCGAGCTCTTGTTGAGCATCCAGTTACTCGTCCACAGCAGCATGCCCATGGCGATGAGCGCGCACACGCCCTCCATGATCTCTTGCTGCGGGCCGGAACCGCCGAACATCAGGCCGAAAATCACCGCGATAATGCCCGAGCCAGCCAGACCGGCGAGCACGCCCACGTAAATCCACTTGGTGAACCGCTTGTTGCCGGACTTCACGAGGTACGCGATCACAGCGGCGACCACGAGCAGCGCCTCAAGGCCCTCACGAATCAAAATCAGAAACGCCTGACCGACCGAACTCGTGATGAACTTAGTGAAGCCGCCTTCCTTATCGGCCGCGCCGCCGTCGAGGATGCCTGCATCCTTGACCAGCATGGCCTTAAGATCGTCGACGAGCTTCTTCGTATCCTTGAGCGACGCGCCAGTGTTCATCGACTTACGGCACATCTTGAACTGATACTCGACTTCAGAGACGCGGCTACCGCTGATCGCGTTCATCACGTTCTTCTCAAAACCGAGCTTTTCGTAGTACTGGTAGTACGCGTTGTTGACGAGCGTCGCGCCTTTCGCGCCGTCGCCCGCAGCGTACGCCTTGTACGCGTTGTCGAGAATCGGGGTCATTTCGTTGGCCACGTCGGTCCACGAACGATTGCCTTTGCCCGGATTCTTCTTTTTCTTGGCGTCGAGTTCTTTGCGTTCCTTGGCGATCTGCGCTTGCAGGTCGGCCGCGTACTGCTTCGGGTTCGCGACTTGCGTATTCGCGTCGAGCTGTTGCGCGGTGGCGTTGAGATCGTTGACGAGATCCGTGACTTTTTGTTTGAGCTGATCGTCGTTACCAGCCGTGTACGACAGGTTCTGAATATCCTGAAAAGCCTGCTGTTGTGCGGTTTGCTTGTCTGCGTTTACCGAGTCGCGCACGACTGCAGTGAGATTGGACGCGACGTAAATCGAGTTGTACGCGGCCATGAACGCGGACGTTGAGCCTGCGGTATTGCCGGACGTGTATTCCTTGAGACCGTCCTGCAGTTGGCTGTCGATGGCTTTGGCGACGGCGGTCCACGTATCGTAATCGGTTGCGGACGAAGTGGTGTCGTCGGCGCGCGCGATGTGCGAGGTGAGGATGATGGTGTCGCTTGTCGTGGCATTCGTGCCGCTCGTGATCGGGGCGATCGCAAGGGACAGCATGGTCACCGACGCAGCGATAAGTGCCGTCGCCGCAACCATCATCTTGACGATGATCGTTCTCGCCGACGAACGACTCACGCCGCGCACGTCCGCACCCACTTCACCGGCAAACGTCCGCATGACGGCGCAACGCATCATGGCACGATTCGACATCCCAACGCTTCCTCTCGATTGCGATATGGGCACTTGGCCCTACCGCGACATAACGCTACGAGGAAACCTCAGGAAAATACAGTCTTGATTTTTTGTAACATTTGCGGTAGTGCTGCTGTGGTGGCGTAGAATTGCGCAGAAAATCGCCATTTATAGCCGGTGATCGACGCGCCGTATATCTCACTATGCGATACACATCGTGATCATGCGTTGCGGCGGACCGCCGCGACACGCCGATCGCATGCCGCAGCCGAGCGTCCGTCATACTGCATCGCCGCCACGCGCCACGTACATCCATCCGGCCACTCGCCAGTCATACGCCAACCGCAGGGCGGCCGCGTTCCGGACATATGCCAACCACATACCAGAGTCCTGCATCAATCGCACATCGGCTGCATGTTGGCCATATGCCAGTCATACGCCAATCGCACGCCGACCGCACTTCGGCACGGTCACGACAGCCTTCCATGCTCACTCGGCAAGCGCCAACAGTCCCAGCCAGCCCAATTTTCAAGCGTAAGTGCGCGCAATAACGGGACCTGCGCGCAGTTACGCTTGATTTAGGGCGAAAAAACGAGCGTAAGTGCGCGCACCCTTGGTAATTGCGCGCAGTTACGCTCGTTTCTGGACAGCATCAGCCCAACAAGGGGGTATCACGAGTCGAATCAGACACAGCGAACGACCGTACAAAGCCACACCCCACGCGCGCGATCAGCCTTCCAGCACGGACAGTACTTTGCGCTCGTCGTAGAACGCGAAAATCACGCCGCCGATACCACACAACATCGCCGCGCACACCGCCGCCGCACGGTATCCGGCGCCGGAACCCGCGCCAATCGTGCTCAACCCAGTGAACAGCAGCATCGACAAGCTCTGCCCCATTTTCATTGCAAACGTGCGTGCCGCATAGAACATGCCTTGCCGGTCCTCGCCAGTCGACTTTGAACTCGCGCCCGCAATATTCGCCACCACAGCCTGCGGCAGAATACCGAAAATCGCCATCGGAACCGCGCACGCAACCGACAAGATCACGCCTTGCGCCATCGCCGGAATCGCGCCGAGTACGCCCGAACCGAGCAGCGACGCGAACGCATACGCACAGGTGAAAATCACGAATCCAATCAACATCAGCCGTTTCTTACCAACGCGACCCGCGAAAATATTCACCGGCAGATAGCACAGCACCGACACGCCCGTCATGAGCACGAAGTAGATCGTCGTGCTCGTTTCGGGCAGTTTCAGCAGGCTCGTTACGAAGAACGGCAAGCCGGTTTGGAACATGGTGATCGCCACCCAGTACACGATGTCGGAGCTGACGAACTTCACGAACTCGCGGTCGCGGAACGTCTCCTTGAGCGAGGTGAGCGTGTCTTCGCCAGTCGGTTTCGAGTCGACATACTCGCGTTCGTTGATCGCGAGCGCAGGTACGAGCATGCACACGAGCGCGACGGCCGCAAGGATCGTGAACGTGAGGCGGATTGCGTTGACTCGGCCGAAGGCGGGCACGAAACCGCCCCAGATCACCGGCGCGACGTAGGCGACTGCAGTGCCGGCGATGAACGTGAACGAGATAGTGGTGGAGATGGTGAGCTGCTGTTTTGAATCGTGGCCGAGTTCGGCGATGAGCGCGTTGTATGGCGTGCAGTAGAACGTGAGGGCAATGTAATAGCCGATCACGGTGACGAAGAGGAACGCGGCGTTCATCCAGCTGGTGGTGTTGACCGGACTCCAGAATACGAGGACTGTGACGGCGGCGAGTGGGAGGGCTGCGAGCTGGAGGAAGGGGATGCGGCGGCCGCGCGGGGATTGGCTGCGATCTGACAGGCTTGCGACAGCTGGGTCGACGAACGCGTCGAAGAAGCGAGCGAATGCGGTGATGCCGCCGACGACAGTGACGATTCCTAGGATGGCGAGACCTTGCGGAATGAAGACGGTTTGGCCTTGCGCGATGGTTTCGGCGTCGGGTTGGTAGAAGTAGACGAGCCAGTTGGAGATGATACCGCTTAAGAGAGCCCAGCCGAATTGGCCGGTTGCGAAGGCCCAGATTTTGGCGGTGGGGAGGTCTTTGACGTGGGTTGGTTTGGTGGCGGGTGCGGTTTGGAGTGTGGGTGCGATCGACGGCGTTGCGGGCGTCACGAGCGTTTCGTGCGTCGCAGGGTTTTGTGATTGCGCTGTATTGTTCATCGTCGAACCTCCCGATCATCATCTATCAGCGTTGACACTATGTCAACCACTATAGCACCGCCGTCTTATGGGCAATACATCCTCAAACGGAGCATTCACGAGGAAACTCAATCATCCTTTTTCATAAACACCCGTGTTTTCGGCGCTTTTCTGTCTCCAAATTAAAAATGGACCTCGTCACCAATTTGGAGACAAAATTTTTGTCTCCAAATCCCCAAAAGACCTTTTCCCGCAAGTAAAGACAACCTCACTTCTGCGCAAATCATTGGAATTCCGCCATTTTGCATTTTTAAGCGGACTCCGTCACTTGTCGCCATCAGTCTCCAAATCCGAAATATCCCGCATATGCCATTTCGAGACAAAATCCCCCTCATAATCAGCCCAATCCCATACCCCCTACCAACACTCAGAGCCAACCACATCGTGATGTGACACTTCTTCATATACAACGGATGGACAGACTGCCATATGGCTGGATGACAGCATTGATATTGCCCCCGAAACCGTCTACGAACACACGACATTCGAGAACTGGCCACAACATCAGCTTCGCGATTACTGAGCAACAATAACCTCACGCGATATCGCAACGACAAAAGGTGGTTACTCACCCGGAAAGGATGAGTAACCACCTTACGTTTATTGCCGTTCGCAGCTCCCCTTGGCAAGGGAAGCCATTAGGGCAGCCCCGTTAGAGGGGCTGCCGAGCGGGACTCAGCGCTGGTGACGGCCGCGGGAGTTGCCGCGGCGAGTACGGGTAACGCCGAACTGCATGATCAGGCCGGCGCCGGCGAGCATCAGCGCGACTAGAGCAGCCACGCTGGAGACAGCACCAGTGTTCGGCACGTTAGTCGGCTTGGTGACGAGCTGCTCAGTACCCGGCTTGCCAGACTGACCACCCTGACCAGAGCCACCGTTCGTACCACCGTTGCCGCCGTTACCCGGCTCACCCGGCACCGGCTTCGCCGACACGGTGATCGTACGCACCGCCGTCGTCACGTTGCCGTACGAATCCGACACCGTGTAGGTCAGCGCGTAGCTGCCAGCCTTAGCCGTGTCAACCGTACCTTCAACCGTGATGTTCGCGGTCACGTCGCCGTCCGCATTATCAGATGCGGAAACGCCAGCCAGCGGATCGAACGCAGTGCCAACCGTGATGGTCTTGTCGTCCACGCCAGCGAACACCGGAGCCTCGCTATCGTTGACCACAGTGACCTTCACCGTAATCGGCAGACCCTCGACCGTACCGTTGAGCACAGTGGAGAAGCCGATCTGCGCCTTCGGCCAGTCAACAAACTGCTCAGCATCCCACGCGATCGCCTTGCCGGACTCCTTCGAGCCGTCGTCGTAAACCACAGTAGCGGTCTTCGGCAGTTCAGGCGCGCGTCCAGCGAACACGGTCACGTCAGCGAGCGGTTCAACCGAGGTAGCAGTCTTCGGCACGTTGATCTCGACGGTCTTGGTCGCAACCAGCTTCTTCTCGCCGGGCTTCAAGCCAACGGGGTTGATCTGGTAGACCTTGAGCGTCACGGTCGCCTTGCCGCCGCGCAGAGCCTTGACAACAGCGCCGCGCGAGCCGTCAGACGCAGCCGCAACGGATGCAACGGCAGCATCGGACACGCTCCACTCAACGGTGACGTTGGTCGCGTCGGCCGGTGCCACGGAAGCGGTAAGAGCAAGCGTCTTGCCCTTGGCAACCGTAGCCTTGCCGTCCTTGACACCCTCGCCCGTGATCGCGGTCTTGGCTTCGTCCACATCCACCGTCTTTTCGACGATGGTCACCTTACGCGTCGCGGTGGCCTTGTTGCCGGCCTTGTCGGTCGCAGTGTAGGTGAGCGTGGTCACGGTGCCAACTGCAGCGGAAGTGTCAACCGAGCTGGGCTCCACCGTAACCTCGACCTTGCCGTCGACGTTATCGGTTGCGCTCACACCAGCCAGCGGGTCGAACGTGCTCTTCTGGACCACATAGACGTCTGCCACACCGGAGATGACCGGAGCCGCAGCATCCTTCCACTGTGCGTACAGGGTCAGGTCGCCGGTCACAGCCACGTCGAATCCGTACGGCTGCTTACCGTCGCGATCGGTGGTCCAACCTGCGAACGCGAAGCCTTCGCGGGTCGGATCGGCCGGCTTGGTGACGTGCGACGTACCGTCGTCAGCCACGCTGGTCGGCGCGACGGCAGAGCCGCCGTTGGAGTCGAACGTGACCTTCCAGTAACGCTGTGCGACGGTCAACGTGAACGTGGTCTTGATGGCCGTGTTCGCACCGTACGTGACGGTGACGGACTTGGAGCCGACCTCGTTGAGCGTCGTGTCAGACAGCGTGTACTCGCTTGACTTGAGCGTACGGCTGGTGCCGTCGTCAAGCTTGGCCGTGACGGTGAGGGTGGACGCGTCGAACGTGTCACCCTTGGTGTACGCACTCTTGCTGACCTTGGCTGCGATCTCGGTGACCGTTGCCGGCACCGTGATCTCAACGCTCGCGGTCTTGGCCTTGTCGCCGGGCACACTGCTCAGCGGCTTGGTTGCGGCCGTGATGGTTGCCTTACCGCCGCGCACTGCCTTGATGGTCGCGGTGCCGTTGTCGTTGGCCGTGACGGTTGCGATCTTCGGATCGGATGACGTCCAGACCACGGAAGAATCGGTCGCGTTGGCCGGCTTGACACTAGCCGTGACGTCAAGCGTTGCACCCTTGGCGACGGTTGCCTTGCCGTCCTTGACGCCGTTGCCGGTGATCGTGACGGATTCGGCCGGGATCGGCTTCTCGGACCAGTGTGCGTAGAGGGTCTTTGCATACTCGTCACCGGTCGGGGTGAACGGGAGCGTGACCTTCTTGCCGCCCTTGGCCGCGTCGTACCAGCCGGCGAACACGAAGCCCGCGCGGGTCGGGTCGGCCGGGGCAGCGAGATCGTTGCCTTCGCGCACGACGACCGTGGCGTCCGTACCGTCGGCCAGCTTGCCACCGTTCGCGTCGAACGTGAACGTGTACTTCTTGACCTTGTTGACGGTGACGACAGCCTTGACGGTGAACGCGCCGACTTCGGTGATACCGGTGACGGTGAACGTGGTGCCGGCCTTGCCGTCTGCCCACAGGTTGTCGCCGAACTCAGACCATGTGACCTTGGAGTCCACGCTCGCGGCGCCGGAGGCGTACTTAAGCGTGATGGTCGCCGGCAGGGTCGGCTTGACGCCTTCCGGAGTGCTCAGCTTGATGTCGGCTGGCTGCTGCGGCAGCTCGGCTGGCTTGACGACCTCGATGGTTGCCTTTGCCTGAACCGTAGTGCCGTCGACGTTACCGTTGATTTCGATCTTGTTGCCGACCTTGGTCAGCGACTCGTCGGTCAGCGGGGTGAGATCCCATGCGACAGTCGCGAGACGCGACGTACCGTCGGAGTACTTCGCAGTGACCTGCTGCGGCAGGATTGCAGCGACATCCTTGGCCTTGGCACCAGCGGCGACTTGCTTGGTGATCGGCTCGAAGCCAGTGAGCGTACCAGCCGCGACGTCAGCCACGGTCAGGTAGTAGTGCGCCTTCTTGTCGAGGGTCTTGCCGTCGAGCGTCACAGTACCGATGATGTCGTAGTTGCCAGGCTTGGTGAAGTCAACCTTGGAAGTATCCCACTTGACTGGCAAGCCATCATTCGAGCCATCGATCGGGCTATATCCACGAGTGCTTCCGTCCGACATGTACGCGGTCACAGTCTTAGGCAGGGTGAAGTCCTCGCCCGGCGTGATCGTGTTCGTCGTGTAGTCGATAAGGCTGACTTGCGCAGTCTTCTGCTGGGCAACAACCTTGACCTTGACGGTAACGGTGCCATTCTGGGTGGTCGCACGCGCGTCGAGCGAGCGTGCGGTCATGAGGCTGGCTTCGGAGACAGTACCGCTGACGGATGCCAGATGACCGGTAACGTCGAACTCACCAGTCTCGGCGTACTTGGACGGCGCAATCTTGTCCCAGTCGACCGGAGCGTTGATGACCTGACCGGACGTGGTTTCGACAGGCAGGTTAGCGAACAGGATCGGCGCCGTGCCAGCTTCAGTCACCAGACCGTCCATCGAAGAAGTGACGACCTTGGTGACTTGACGCACGTACACGGTGGTGCTCACCGGTATGGAATCGGAACTTCCTAGGTAAGCCTGACCGCTGACAGTGAACAGCGAGCCAGGTTCCTGATAGGAGCTGGCTGGAATGCTATCCCAGTTGACGTTCATCTGACGGGTAGCGCCGTCATTGGTGATGACATCGATCGGGTTTGGCAGAGACGGGGAACGTTGCGCAACCGTGGTGACCGGTGCGATCTTGACGGTCTTGACTGCGGAGACCTTGACAGTCGCCTTAGCCTTGACCTTGCTGCCTTCGATCGTGCCTTCAACGGTGAACGAGGAACCATCCTTCGCGTACTGGTCCGGATTGATATCGTTCCACTTCACATACAGCGACGGCTTGTTCTCGGTATCGGCTTTGCCAGATGCGGCGCGTCCGATTGCCTTGAAGAAGTCGCTGATGCGAGCCGGAACGGACTTCGGGAAGTCGACGGTCACCGAGCTCGGCAGCGACGGCTTGACACCGGGGACGGTCCACGCGTCTACCGGATCGGCGGACGTGATATCGTTCACGACGTTGACCTTCACTGACACCGGGATGGTCTTATCGCCGTCATAGCTGGTACCAGCCTTGCCGTTAACGGTAAAGGAGCCGGCCTTTGCATACTGTTCAGGCTTGATGGAATCCCACGTGACGTCCAGGTATGCATCGTCACCGTTTGACAACGTGCCAGTTACGCTATACGGCAACTGCGGCATGGTGCCGGCGATTACGGTTACAGGATCAGACGGTTTAACGGACTTGACACCTACCACGGAGATGATTGCCTTCGTAGTCAGCGCTTTAGCACCAGTAGCCTTGCCGTTGACCGTGATCGTCGCGCCGTCCTTCTTGAGCAGGTTCTTATCGAACGAGTCCCAAGTCACAGGCAGCGTGGTGTAATCACCGTCGGAGGTGATGGCCTGCAGAGTCGTCGGCAGTGCGAAGTCGCCGGAACCAATCACATACTGGGTCTTGTACGGGTTGGACCAACGAGTCCATCCGTAGACCTCACCGACGATCACACGCGTGTAGACCTTGATGCTCTTGGCGAAGAAGGTGCCTTCGACGTCAAACGAACCGGCCTTCGCGTAGCTCGACGGGTCGATCTTGGCCCATGTGACCGGGTAATCGTACGGCGTCTGGAACACGTCACCATTCGCGAGCTTCACGCTCAGGTACGTGGTCTGTAAATCCTGCGGAGCGACGCCGACGGTCGTGTTGATGGTCTGCACGACTGGGTCGGCGGGATCATAGACGTTCACATGCGCGACGATCGGGATTTCCGAACCGAGCAGGTAACCCTTGACGTCGAACGAACCAGTGGTCTTGTACGACTCCGGGTCCGGGTTCTCCCACTGTGCCGTCACATCACGCGAGGTACCATCCCACAACGTGGTCTTCACGGTGTACGGCAGACTCGGCCCGAATTCACGCAACGTGGAAATCGTGACTTCTTGGGTCTTCTGGCTGTCGAGCACGGTGACGGTAACCTTCACGCCCTTGCCGATACTGCTAATCGTGCCATCCACGGAGAACGTGCCGGCCTTGGCGTATTGGCTCGGATCGATAGGCTTCCAGTTCACAGACAATAATCTTGTCGTTCCATCCGTGAGGGTGATGACAACATCATCTGGTAGCGACGGCGCGACACCAGTTACTGTGGTCACCGGCTCCAGCTGCTCGATGCTCTTGACGGCGAGCACCGACACATGCATGGTGAAGGTGAGTTCAGTGCCCTTGATCGTACCGGTGAAATCGTATTCACCAGGCTTCGTATACAACGCGGAATCATATGGGTCCTTGGACCATGTGATATCCGACGTGAAGTACGAGTCACCATTAGTCAATTCCAGATTGGGCATGCTGAAGTATCCGCCGACATACGTCTTATAGGAATACTGAGTAGTCTTCAAGCCAGCAACGGTTACATGCGCCACGGTCTTGAGATCAGTGTTATTGAGCGTACCGGTAACGTCGAACGTGCCGACGGTGTTCCACTTGGCATCGTCGATTGATTCCCACGTCACAGGCCAATAATCAGTATTACCGTCAGCGAACGTGACATAAACAGACGAAGGCAAGCTCTCTTTAATACCGACAAGCGTCGATATGGTCGATTCGCTATTCACCTTCGTAATCGGCACCACACGAATCGTATACACTGCGAAGATGTCGGTGTATTGGACTGTGCCCTTGACCGAGAACTCGCCTTCCTTGTCGTACTGAGAAGGATCAACCTTCTCCCATGTCACCGGACGATAGGAAGTAGAGCCGTCGCTGAACGTGACAGTAACACTGCTCGGCAGCGTCGCTGGAACACCGGGAATCGTGTAGATAGTATCCGTGTCGACCTCACGAATCGGCAGTATCTGCACGCTGGCCTTGACTTCGATGCTCGTATCGTTTCCATTACCGTCACGCAGATGGCCGGTCACTTCGAACGTGCCAGGCTTAGCGTACTTGCTGGCGTCAATACTCGGCCAATTGACTTCGTACTGCACAAGAGTGCCGTCATCCAGAGTGACGTTCACCTGATATGGCAAATACGGTGTATCACCGACGCCAGCGGAAACATACACGCTTTCGAGCGGCTTGTACCCCTGCACAGAGACAGTGGCGGTGACCTTCTCATCGGTGCCTTCCGCAGTGCCTTCAACCGTGAACGTACCAGCCTTGGCATACTTGCTGGCATCAATCTCCGGCCACGTCACGTTGACATCAACAGACTTGCCATCGTTCACCTTCGCAGTGACCTGATACGGCAAGGACGGCTTGACACCCTCAAGGGTTTTCACCTCAACCTTGTCGAACGAGACAATGGCATACACATGCACGGTGGCCTTAATCTCGATGCTTGTATCGTTGCCATTGTTGTCACGCACATGACCAGTCACTTCGAACGTACCGGCCTTGGCATACTTGCTCGCGTCAATCTCCGGCCACGTCACGTAGACATAAGTAGACGAGCCATCACTCAGCTTCGCGTTAACAGAATATGGCAGAGAGGGAACCACGTTTTCAAAAGTGGTCACCTCAACCTTATCGAACGAGACAATGCCACGCACAGTCACCGTAGCAGTAACCTTCTTGTCGGTACCTTCTACAGTGCCTTCAACCGTGAACGTACCAGCCTTGGCATACTTGCTCGCATCAATCTCCGGCCACGTCACATCGACATCCTTAGACGAGCCATCACTCAGCTTCGCGGTGACCTGATACGGCAAGTCCGGTTTCACACCAGCAACAGTGGTCACCTCGACCTTATCGAACGAAGCGACAGTACGCACATGCACGGTGACAGTGGTCGTCAACTTGTTATCGGAGTCTCTCAACGCAGTGGTACCAGTGATGTCTTGACCATCTTTGGTATCGTTCCAGTTGAGATCATCAGGCCATGTCCATGTACCCGTAGTATAGCGATTCAGATCAGTTCCATCGGTCAGCGTGATCTTCGCTTGGTATGGAAGATCCGGCTGCTGCCCCGGCAAAGCGTACGATTCCAGCTTTTCGATGCTCTTGATGGCAACGAACTCGACCGTGGCCGTGGCCTTAAGGTCGGTTCCTTCAATGGTGCCTTCGACAGTCACCTTGCCCGGCTTCGATGAATCAACCGTGTCCCATGTCGGGTATACGTAGCCGGTAGTTCCATCGGTATAGGTGGCATCCAATGAATAAGGCAGGTCCGGCGTAATGCCAACCGCTTCCTTGCCGTAATCGTACGGTTCGATCGACTTAATGGTCTTACCGGACTCGTCGGCTTGCGCTGCGGGCTGATCATCGGCCTTGGCTTGCGGTGCAGCAGGAGCGTTCTGCGGCGCAGCTTGATCGGCCTTCGTATCAGACTGCTCAGTCTTCTGCTGATCCGATTGTGCAAGTTCCAACGTCACGGTTGGCTGCTGATCGGTGCCCTTGACCGTTCCCTTGAACGTGTGGATACCAGCGGGCAGCTTGGCGAGATCAGCGTCAGACTGGTAGCCGTCACCGGACCACGTCACTGCAACATCGTCGCTCGTACCGTCACTGTAGTGCGCGGTCACGGTCTTCGGCAGTGCGATGTTGGTATCGCCCTGCTTGCCACGAATCAGTGCTGCGTTATCGACCGAGGTGATCGTCTTCGCAGCGCTCGACGTACCGGTACCGGTAGTGTTCTTCGTATCAGACTGAGCGTCCGACTTGCCAGGCGCGGCCGGCTGCGAAGTGGCAGTCGACGGCGAGGTCGGGTCCTCAGCGAGGGCAGCAGGGGCGACGATACCGCCGCCGAGCAGCGTCGCAACCGCAGCCAATGTGGCCACAACGTTGCGAACGCCCCCTACGCCCTTCTTTGGGTTCTCTTGTGATCCCATATTGTTCCTTCCCCCAAACGGGTATATCCAAACCATTACATGCGCAATCCACTCCGATCACGGCTCACAAAGCCTCCGCCCATCGCGATGGACCCGCCTATACTGATCCACCATCAGAAATACCCCCACCCCGAGACGAAACTCGTCAAATCTTCCCCATTTGCTCAATCCCCGGGCAATCCCCGCAAGAATTCACCCCCCGTTCATCTTCGCCCACCCAATCCCCGCTCTTCGCCGCCCCCATCGGCGCATCGCGGCGAGCCGACAACCTCTCGCGGCTCCCCTAACAAGGGGAGCCGCGTTTTGTTTGCTTCACGGCAACGTCCAAACAAGGGGAGCCGCGATAAAAAACCCAGTTTCACCGACAGCATCCCACCAATGCGTGCCACTTTTTTATATAAAAAAGTGGCATAGTGATACACTTTTTTATATAAAAAAATGGCACATCTACTCTCACAGTTAAGGACAGTCCTCATGAAACGCATCATCGACGCAGCCCTTACCGCATGGGCAAACAACCAATCCGCGCCCCCGCTTCTCTTACGGGGTGCACGACGAGTAGGCAAAACATACAGCATTACACAACTCGGGAAAACCACGTTTGGCGATGGAAACTTCGTCTATTTCGATTTCCAAACTGATCTCGCCCATCTATCCAGTATCTTCACGAACACAGCAAATATCGAGCAAATCATCGCCGATCTGTCCGCATACGCTGGAACTGAAATTCATCGCAATACCACTCTTATTGCTTTCGATGAAATACAGCTGTGCGAGTCAGCACTCAACTCTCTACGCTTTTTCGCTGGCAGTGGATACCGAATCATCGCATCTGGCTCGCAACTCGGCGTCACCTTACGCAATCGAACACTCCCCTTCCCTAGCGATATTCGACAGGTCCATCTTCATCCACTCAATTTTGAAGAATGGCTATGGGCTACCAGCAATAGTCAACTCGCGCAAGCAATACGCGAGCATTTCGAGTCGCGTCAACCATTCAGCTTGCACGATATAGCAATGGAGCAATACCGCCGCTACGTGGTCACGGGAGGTCTGCCGGCTGCGGTCAACGCGTATTGTTCTACAGGCGATCTCACACAAGTACGCGCAGTGCAAACAGATATTGACGATACATACACCGCCGATATTGCTCTATACGCTCCAGAAGAAACTGTCGTCGCCACGCAAGCAGTCTGGCAAAGCATCCCCAAACAGCTCGCGCGAGAAACTACACGCAAGTTCAAGTATGCAGACGTACGTAAAGGTGGCCGCGAGCGACAGTATCGACTACCACTCGCATGGCTGGAAGCCGCCGGTCTGATCACGCTGAATGAGCAGACTAACGACACGAACGCACCACTCGAAGCACGCGGTGGCGGTTCGTTTTTCAAAGTATATATGGCCGATACAGGACTGCTGTTCAACCGTTATCATCTCAACGCGCAAGCCTGGCTATCTGATGCGATGCGCGTACAGCTATCTCCCCGTTTCCGCGGTGCGCTCACCGAAAATTATGTGATGCAAACACTAGCAGCGAACGGACTACCAACCTATTACTGGACGGCTACCGATAGCGCACAATATGAGGTTGAATTTGTGGCACAAACCGATATGGGTCGAGTGGTACCGATCGAAGTCAAATCTGGTGAAAACGTACGCGCAACAAGTCTCGGACGGTTTATGCAGAAAGCCGATGCGCCGTATGCCATACGTATATCCGGAAAAAACTTTGGCTTTGAGAATGGAATCATGAGCGTGCCATTGTATGCCACGTTCTGCATTACGCCAACGACACTATAAGCAGCCTACTGCAGGCAACGTGCAAGTTGACAAAGGGAACCGTGTTCTACAGGTATCGTTAACTGTTACATACTTAACTGTGTCGTACTTACCTTAATCGTGATACAGCTAATTTTTCCTTCGCTTTGGTTTTTCTGCGCTGTTTCCGATGCCTTTCGTTGCTTTTCTGTCTCTAAATTAAAAATGGGCCACATATCCAATTTGGAGACAAAATTTTTGTCTCCAAATCCTCAAAAAGAACTTTTCCTGCAAGTAAAGACAACCCCACTTCCACGCAAATCATTGAAATTCCGCCATTTTGCATTTTTTAGCGCACTTTGTTGCACGGCGTCATTTGTCTCTAAATCCGCAATAGCCCGCATACGCCATTTCAAGACAGAACTCCCTTGATAATCAAGCTAGTCTCATACCCCCCTACTAGCACTCATATCAAACCGAACCTTGCTGTGCCATTTTTTAATATGAAAAAATGTATTGGTACGCCACTTTTTCATACTAACAATGGCACGCTCAGTGGGTACGATGACGGCATGAGTGGATTAAGTGAGCGAATGCCGCATGTGCTGCAGTTTCCGGGCGCGCTTGGCACTGGGATGATCGTGCGGTTAGGCCGCAACGCAACTTCCACCGCACCGCAATTGTCCGGTCTGCACGCGGATATCGCCGTGCTCATCAACGAGTACGAATCCGTACTGTCTCGATTCCGCGACGACTCGCTACTCACCGCAATGGGACGCGCGCCGCACGGTGGCACGTTTGATTTTCCAGACTGGACAGCCGGTCTGTTCGACTTGTACGACGCGCTGTGTGACGCGACCGATGGCGCGATCGACCCGTGCATCGGCGAGGACTTAATTCGACTCGGCTACGATGCGCAATACTCGTTCACACTCGAGGCCGACGCAACCGCGCGACTTGGCGCCGTTCACGGACGACCAACGTGGCGTGACGATGTGAAGCGAGTCGGACAGCACGGCACGACGTTGATCACTCGCCGCGCGGTGCATCTCGACGTTGGCGCGTGCGGCAAGGGATATCTCGTCGATCTCATCGCTGAGTTGATTAGCACTCCCGAATTACTTATCGACGCAGGCGGCGATCTACGTATCCGCTCTGTGCAGCCGGTCACGATCGCGCTCGAAGATCCCGACAACACTGCCAACGCAATCGGCACAGCGAGCTTGACCACAGGATCGTTCTGCGCGAGCGCGCCCAGCCGACGTCACTGGCAAGCGTCCGGGCAGCTTGCGTTGCATCATCTACTCAATGCGATCGACGGTCAACCTGTATGCGACGTAGCCGCCACGTGGGTCGCACTCGACCGAGCATCCGCCAACTACCCCACCGCACTGGCCGACGGACTTGCCACCGCACTGTTCGTCGCCGAGCCGGATGCGCTCGCCGCGCGCTTTCCGTTCGCGTGCGCGCTACTGCGTCCCGACCGCACCGCAGTCGTCAGCCGTAATTTCCCCGGTCAACTCTTCATTCGCCGCTAAATCATCGCTCACCGCGGGCGAGCAGCTGCAACGCGCCGCGCCTGCGTCGCCGCTTCATCCAGCTCAGCAAGCGCCGCACGCTGATCGTCGTTCTGATACCGCTCCGGAGCGAACGCTCCATACCGCCGCTCAACCGCCGTGCGAATCAGAAAATCAGCGATCGCCGGATTTTTCGGCAGCAGCGAGCCGTGCATGTACGTGCCGATCACATTGTGCACGCGCGCGCCTTCCGTATGATCCTCGCCGTTGTTGCCGCGCCCGTCAGCATTCACGCGCCCCAACGGCCGCACGCCGTCGCGCAGGAACGTCTGTCCGGAATGATTTTCGTACCCGATTACGTCACCAAAATCGTCACTGTGCTCAACGAGATTGCCGATCATGCGCACGTCACGGCCGACCGTGTACGCACCGATCACGCCGATACCGTCAAGCCGCGTGCCGTCGATCGTCTCGAAATACTCACCAAACAGTTGGTACAGGCCGCAGATCATGAGCATCGGCACACCGTCAGCCGCGAGCGCACGCAGTTGATCGGCGCGACGGAACAGATCGTCGATGATTTTTTTCTGCCCGGTGTCTTGACCGCCGCCACCGAGAATCATGTCAACGTGGTCCGGCCAGTCGTCGCCTTGATCGTACGCGGTGACACGCGGCTCATATCCGTACAGCGCGAGCCGTCGCGCGATGGTGAGCACGTTGCCGGAGTCTCCGTAAATGTTCATGTCTTTCGAGTAGAGCGACATGATATCGATGGTGGTCATGTTGGGTCCTTTGCCTGTTGCTCGCTGACTCGACAGCTCGTTTACTTGCCGACGCCGGCGTCCGGAACGTCGGCGATGCGCGCGAGTGCGGCACGTACAGCAAGCATCGCGGTGTACGTACAGTAAATATGGTTGCGTTTGCCGGGGCGTGCCGAATCGGGGCGTACGAATGCGGCGAGCGCAGCGTCAATGTCGGTATTGACCGAGTCGACTGGCACTTGATCGTAGCCGAGTCGCAACGCCATGTCCCACGCACGCACGCCGGAGACTTGTTTCACGCCTGTTTCACGCAGACTGGTGAAGTCGACGTCCCACAGCCAACTCATGTCGCGGCCGTCGGCGTACTCGTCGTTGATGACGATCATCGTGTCCGTATCGGCGGACGGCGGGAAACTAGCGAGCGAGAGGCGGAATCCCATCGGATTCTTGACCAGCAGCAGTTCGGTTGGCTGACCGTTGACGTCGATGATTTCGCCGCGGCCGAACGCCGGGGTGACGTGAGCGACGGCGGCGAGGAGGTCGTCGAGTTCGGCTGTGCGAACCTTGTACACTCGTTTGAACAGGTCATCGTTGTATCTGATCGCTGATTGCAGACTGGCAAACGTCCGTTCGCGCGGGGTTTGCTCGTGTGGACCGTCGCTGCCTGCGCATATCTCTAGGAAACCGAACCGTCGAGCGTCATCCTGCACCGCGCGCACGACCGCGAGTGCGGCGGCCGCGTTGTACAGGTTGTATACGCCTTCGAGTTTCACGGTGGTGGTGCGCGGTTTGGTTTCGCCGGCGATGAGGAAGTCGGCTTCGTGATCGCCTACGCGGGTGAGGGTTACGTCGGCAGGAAGCGCAGGGGTTGGAGCGGGTGTGTTGGATGCGCGAGTCGGTGCAACGTTCGCATCGCCAGCCGCGCTCTCAACCGCCACGGTCGTCGCCATATCGTCGTCGGACGGGAAAAACGATCGTAAATCGTCACTCAATCCGAAATACCGCACGTCTGCACCAGGCTCGCGCACGAGCTCAGCAAGCCGCGCGATACGCGGGTCCTCACGATTCAATACCACGGTACCGGTTGTCGCAGCCGCCACGTGACCGAGCAGTCGCGCAGTGTTATCGATCTCACCGAACCGGTCGAGCTGATCGCGCATCACGTTGAGCAGCAGCGCGTATCGCGGGCGCACTTGCCGCACAAAATGCACGGCGTACGCTTCATCCAATTCAAGTACCGCAATATCCGCGTCCAATCGGCCGCCGAGCGTCACGCGTTCCAGCAGTGCGGAAGCTACACCGCGCGTGAAATTCGAGCCGGTCGGGTTCGTAAACACGCGCAAGCCAAGATCGGACAGCATAGACGCGACCATGCGCGTGGTCGTCGTCTTGCCGTTCGTGCCGGACACGAGTACCACGCCGAGCGGCAGTTGCGCGAGCGTACGCGCGAGGAATCCCGGGTCGATCTGTTCGATCACGCGGCCGGGCAGCGCGGAACCGCCGTGGTGAGTCACGCGCGCGGCCAGACGGACGAGCTTGCCGATCGCCGGCGTTGCGATAGAACACGCGGGTTGCGTTGCGGCAGGTTGGCTTGCAGCCTGACTCGCGTTCTGTCTCGTATCACTCATGTCTCACACCCCCTGATTGACGGCGTAATCCTGCGGCATGTCGTGGAAGCGCGATCGCTCGCCTTGGAACAGCAGATGGAACGTTTCCGTCGGACCGTTACGATGCTTCGCCATGATAATATCCGCCTCGCCGGGCCGATCTTCCTTGTCGTAGAAATCCGGACGATGCACGAGGAACACCACGTCGGCGTCCTGTTCGATCGAGCCAGATTCACGCAAATCAGACAGCTGCGGCTTCTTATCGTTACGCATTTCCGGTCCACGGTTCAACTGCGACAGCGCGACCACCGGCACTTCAAGTTCCTTCGCAAGCAGCTTCAGCGCGCGCGAAAACTCGGACACTTCCTGCTGGCGGCTTTCGACCTGCTTTCCAGAGGTCATGAGCTGCAGGTAGTCGATCACCACGAGTTTGAGATCGTTCGTTTGCTTGAGCCGACGGCATTTTGCACGGATTTCCATCAGCGACATGTTCGGACTGTCGTCGATAAACAGCGGCGCGTTCTGCATTTTCGCCCAGAAATTATTGAGTTGCGTCCAGCGATCGGGGGTAAGACTGTCGGCGTCTGCGCGGCGCATGACCACGAGCGGAATGCCAGTTTCGGCGGAAATAATACGCTGTGCAAGCTCCACTTTGCTCATCTCAAGGCTGAACACGATCGTCGTCATGCCGTGTTTGAGCGCGGCAGCGCGTGCGAAATCGATGCCGAGCGTCGACTTACCCATCGCCGGGCGACCTGCAACAACGACCATCTGACCGGGCTGTAAGCCTTGCGTCACGTCGTCAATATCGCGAAATCCCGTCGGCACGCCGCGTTCCATCTGCCCGTTTTGCAGTTTGTCGAGCTGCTCAAGCGTATCGTGCACAACCGGACCGATCGCCGAGTAATCCTGTCGTACTTTGCCGACGCTCATCTCGTAGACTTCGGCTTGCGCGAGATTGACGACGTCCTCGGCCTGCGATCCTTCCGCAGAATAGCCGAGCTGCGCGATTTTCGTACCGGCTGCGATCACGTTGCGCAACACCGCGCGCTGGTGCACGATATCGGCGTAATACGTAGCGTTTGCGGCAGTTGGGACGGATGCGACGAGGCTGTGCAGATAGTCTGCGCCGCCGACTTTCTCAAGATCGCCGTCCGCGAGGAGCTTGTTCGCAACGAGGACCACGTCGACCGGCTGGGATGCGGAAAACAGGCCGATGATCGCTTCGTAAATCGTTTGATGTTTCGGCTGGTAGAAGTCAGTGACGTCGATCATCTGCGAAACTTCGCCGATGGCGTCCTTGCTCATCAGCATGCCGCCAAGGACGGCCATTTCTGCGTCGTCGTCGTGTGGCGGTACGCGGTCGAACAGTGCGTCGCGGATCGGCGCTCCGCTGGCGTTGTTGCGGCTGTCGCGATCCCGGTTTGCCTCATCCCAAGTGATTCCTTCTGCCATAGACACCGAGTATAGGGCGTCCCCGTCATCGCTGGGTGAACGGGGCTGAGGCGGTGATTGATGGCAAACATCACACGAGTAGACCCGTCAGTGTGACATTCCGGCGGAGAACTCACCAACCTCCGCCGCAAAATCACAAAAAACGGGTGCTAAACGTGACATTCCGGCGGAAGTTCATGGGCACTCCGCCGCAATATCACATTTTCGGGCCACTTTCTGTGATATTCCGGCGGAACTCAAGGTAAGGTCCGCCGCAATATCACATTTCAGGCCCTACTTCTGCGGCAATCACACGAAACCACTCTAAATGTGACATTCCGGCGGAAGTTCTCAACATGTCCGCCGCAAAATCACACTTAGACCCTCATTTTTGTGACATTCCGGCGGAGGTTCGTGGGCACTCCGCCGGAAAATCACATTTTCGGGCCATGTTCTGTGATATTCCGGCGGAACCTAGAATAGGGTCCGCCGCAAAATCACAAAAACATGCAGCAGGCATGATTGACGCCTAATGATAATTAGTCAATAACAGTGTGTGCGATGCAAACCGCAACGTAGTCGTCACCGCGCGTTTACGATCGATTCCACAGCACGACACGCTCGGATTATTGCGCTGTGGATAACTAAAATCCAGTTATCCACATTTCGGGGATAACTCGGTGCATAATCCACACAGTTATCCACATATTGGGGATAACCATGTGGATAACATGGGGATAACCCGTGGATAATCCACCGCCCATGAGACTGCGATTTGGCATTCGCTGCGAAACTGTGCTATCGCAACCAGCCACTCATCTCAAATCACAAACGAACATCATTTTTGTGCGATTCTGCGCAATGCTCCCCGCTTCATTAATCCATTAATGAATTCGCTACCTCTTAGCTAGAATGGCTCTCCTTATCAGAGTAGCCGATAACATCGTTCACAAACTTCTGACGCAGGGTTCTAGTCAACAGCAATCACTCAATAAGTCGCCGATCACCCTGCGCATCCGCCACCTCAGCACTCCGACCGTCCCCATGAGTACGGTGAACTGTATGAGCATGAGCACGAATCCCTCCGATCACGCAGCACCAAGCGCACCATCCGCATACCGCCGCATCCTCACGCTCGCCGTCCCCACGTTCGGTCAGCTTATCGCCGAACCGACGTTCATCCTCATCGACACCGCCATCGTCGGCCACATCGGCGACGCAGCGCTGGCCGGCCTGTCAATCGGCTCAACCATCATTCTCACCGCCGTCGGCCTGTGCATTTTCCTCGCTTACTCAACCACCGCACAAGTCGCGCATTTACTGGGCGCTGGCCGCCGTCGCGCAGGACTCCAAGCTGGCATCGACGGACTGTGGCTGGCACTCACCATCGGCATCATACTTGGCATCGCACTGTTCATCGGCGCCGAACCGCTGTGCCGCGCAATCGGCGGTACAGCAAGCAGCGAAGTCCTCGATCAGGCCGTCACCTACACGCGCGCGATTGTGCTCGGCGCGCCCGGCATGCTGCTGGTGTACGCGGCGAACGGTATTTTCCGCGGGCTACAGAAGGTGCGCATCACACTGATCGCGGCGGTGAGCGGCGCAATACTGAACACCGTGCTCGACGTGCTGTTCGTGATCGTGCTGCGCTGGGGTATCGCGGGATCGGGCGCAGCAACGCTGATCGCGCAATGGTATATGGGACTGTTTCTTGCAATTCCGGCGATTTTGTGGGCGCGCGCGGACGGTGCGACGCTGCGACCGCAGCTGTCAGGCATGGCCGCGGCGGGCGGCGACGGACTGCCGTTATTTATCCGCACGCTGGCGATTCGCGCGGCAATGGTGGTCACGGTTGCGAGCGCCGCACGCATGGGAACGTCGGTGCTGGCTGGTTTTCAAGCGGTGAATTCGTCGTGGAATTTCGCGATGAACATGCTCGACTCGGTTGGTATTGCCGGTCAGACGTTGGTAGCGACAGCGCTCGGCGCTCAACGCGTCACTCAAGCGCGCCGTCTGACTGACGTGACGGGCCGCGCGGGATTAGCTACGGGCGTGATTCTTGGCTTAGGATTCGCGATGGTTGGACTATTCGCGGGGCGCATGTTTTCGCCGACGCCGCACGTTCAGCTGCTGGTGGCGGTTGGCATGGTCACGATGGGCGTGTTTTTCCCGTTGCAAGGTTGGATGATGGCATTGGACGGTATTTTGATCGGCGCGCGCGATTATCGATATCTTGCGTTGACGTGTACGTTGACTGCGGCGGTGTACATTGTGCTGATTATGAGCGTGGATGATCTACTGATTAGCGCGATACCGGCTGGCGGCAGCAACGGCGATACGTTGCGCACCGTCGCGCTCTGGCTGATGTTCAATATTGTGCTTATGGGCGGCCGCGGCTTATGCAACGGCCTGCGCATTCGCACCGACAAATGGATGAAGTAAGTAAAAAGGTAGCGCGGCTCTATGTTGCGGGATGAGTTGACCCATAGCGGAACTGAGAACACACACAGATCAGATGGATAAAACGCGCTGATGGGGAATTATTGCGGCAACAGGACGAGCTGGCCGCGAAGTGCACCCTATCGTGGCTCCCCTTGTCAGGGGAGCCGAAAAACCATAGGCCCGCCTGCCTTCACAGGTGATAGCGGGTGGCGTTGTAGATGGCTTGGACGAGCGACTCGCGCCATGTGGACCACCCGTATTGTTTGGTGATCTGCTCGCTGGCGGTCGCACCCAGTGACGACCCATCTGCACGCGTCAAGTCGTACAGCATATCAAGCAACACAGGGTCATGATCGAGCCGCCCAGCCAGCTCATCGCCTACTGCAGGATCATTCGGATTACGCCCGGTCGCAAATTCAGACAGTGTCAAATGCTCCCGCACCAGCAGTGTGGCCCACCGCACCACACGCGCATCAAAGCCCATACGCCGCAAAATCACCGGCACATGCTTCGCCCCCTCAGCTGCGTGATCGGTCACAAACGGTCGCTTGCCAATGTCGTGCAGTAACCCAGCCAGCAACAGTGCCGTGTAATGCGCGTCATCATAGCGCTCGCCGCCACCGGTCCCAGCCCCGGCACCACCCCCCGGAGCCGCCGACTCGCGCCCAAGCCGAGTCACCACCTCGATACTGTGTCGGTCAATCGTATACCGATGCGCCGCCGACGCGCTCGGCCGATTGCGAATACCCAACCATTCAGGAATCCACCGCCCCGGAATATCAACGAAATCAAGCTCATCCCACACGTCCATCAACGCCGACCCCGAAGCGAGCAACCGCACAAACAACTCCCGCGCCTCGGCACTCCACACGGAATCGCGAATCGGACACCGCCGCAAATTCATCAGCGTTCCCGGGTTAATCGGTAGCTCAAATTCAGCGGCGGCAGTCGCAGCTCGCAGCGCCAGCACAGCGTCACGCGACGGGTCAACACCGGGCGCCAAGACCACTTCGCGCTCGTGCGCAACAATCCCCGGAGCAAGCACCTCGAACGTCGGCGCCTCGCGTTTGCCGCCCGCGCGCGGACTCATCATTTGGAAGAACGAGAATCGCGGCCGCTCATGCGTGAGCGAATGCTCGGCGCGCGACGCAGTCGAATCGAGCGAAAACGCGATCGTGCGACCAAGCCGAGCCAGTCGCGTCTGCAAATCGTCAATCGAACGAGCCGCCCGCTCATCCTCAGGCAGCGTCGGGTCCGCCAGGCCCAGCATGGCCGCAACTTTGGCTTGATACGGCGGCAACAGCAGGTTCGTATCCTTGTTCGCAACCAAGTGGATGCAATCGCGCACGTCGAGCAGCGCGTCGACCGCCGCGTCGTACGAGCCGTGCGGACGGTCCGCAAGCCACGATGCGGCGAGCGCAGAAACGAGTACCGAGTCACGCAATCCGCCGCGCGCTTCCTTAATATTTGGCTGATTGAGGTACGGCAGACGACCAAACTCGTCCAATCGTTTGTCGGCGGAAGCGAGCAGTTCGGGCAGTCGTTTGCGCGCGGCTTTGCGCCAGCGTTCGAGAATGGATGCGGCAGTGTCCGCGATCAGCTGCGTGTCACCGGCGATCGGCCGCACGTCGAGCCAGCCCATCGCAGCCGGCAAGTCTTTATCGGTGACTGCTTCACATTGTTGCCGCGTGCGTACAGAATGGTCGAGGTCAAGTCCGGAATCCCACATTGGATACCAGATACTGTTGGCGAGTTCGTTGAGTTGGTGATCGTCGAGCGTGTGCGATTCGTAGATGATCACGAGATCGATATCTGAGCTGGGACCGATCTGTCCGCGCGCGAGCGAGCCGACTGCAGCGAGTCCGACGCCAGTTGACGGCATGTCAAACGAGACGTTGGCTGTTGCTTCCGTCCACAGTCGAGTTAGGCAGTCGACGGCGAGATCAGTGCGCGCCTTACGTTTGGCCGCACCGTTGCGGTAAATGCCGTCCGCGTCGGGCTGACTCATCGCCATGAATCGTGATTTCAGTTGATCGACTGCCGAAGTCATGCGTATTCCTCTCGGCTTCCTATTTCGGCTTCTCGTTCTCCAAGCCGGACGTGTGAAAATGTATATAAAAATCCCCGCACGGCGTAACGCAGCGTGCGGGGATCTGTCTTACCGATACCCGAACCGTAAGCGACAGCACAGTCCGGGAGTCTTAACAGCCGCGATCAGATCGCAGCAGAACCGGTTTCGCCGGTACGCACGCGAGTCACGGAATCAAGCGGCGCAACCCAAACCTTACCGTCGCCGATCGTGCCGGAACCAGCCGACTTGACAATCACGTCAACCAGCGTATCGGCATCTGCATCGTCAGACAGCACTTCGATACGAATCTTCGGAATCAAGTCAACCGTGTATTCAGCACCACGATAAACCTCAGTGTGGCCGCGCTGGCGACCGTAACCGTTGGCTTCCGAAACAGTCAGGCCGTGCACGCCGGCTGCGGCGAGCGCTTCCTTGACATCGTCGAGCTTGTGCGGCTGGATGATAGCAGTGATGAGCTTCATCTCACTTCACCTCCTTGAGAACGGAGCTGGCAGTACCAGCGAAATCGTATCCACGTTCACCCTGATCGGCCAAATCGATACCGCCGATTTCCTGAGCTTCAGTGACGCGCCAACCAACGGTCTTCTCAAGCGCGAACGCGATAATCGCAGTGATTACGCCGGAGTAGAGGATGGCGACGAGCGCGATGATAATCTGCACGACGAGCTGCTTCCAGTCGCCGCCAGCCAGCAAGCCAGTGCCTTCACCGAAGAAGCCGATGAGAACGGTACCAGTCAAACCACCGACGCCATGCACGCCGACCACGTCGAGCGAATCATCGTAGCCGAACTTGAACTTCAAGCCGCAAGCGAGGCAAGTGAGCACGCCGACGATCGCGCCGAGCACGATAGCCCACAGCGGGGAAACCACATCAGCGGCCGGGGTGATGCCGACGAGGCCGGCGACCATACCCGAAGCAGCGCCGATCGCGGTGTAGTGGCCGGTGCGAATCTTCTCAGTGAAGCCCCACGAGAGCATAGCAGCGGCGGCGGCAGCAGTAGTAGACACCCACGCGTAACCGGCAGTGCCGTTCGCACCGAACGCGGAACCAGCGTTGAAACCGAACCAGCCGAACCACAGCAGGAACGCGCCGAGCATCACGAACGGGACGTTATGCGGACGAATCGGTTGCGTGCCGAAGCCCTTGCGCTTACCGATAATGAGAACGATAATTAGTGCAGCAACTGCGGCGTTAATGTGCACGACCGTACCACCTGCGAAATCGTGCGCAGCCGCGCCGATCGCCTGAGAAATCGCGCCCTTGCCGGACAATAGACCGCCGTTCCAAACCATGTGAGCCATCGGAGCATAGTCGAACGTAATCCACAGCGCGACGAAAATCATCCATGTGCTGTACTTCACACGCTCAGCAATCGCGCCGCAAATCAGACCCACGGTAATCATAGCGAACGTCGTCTGGAACGCGACGTCGATGCTACCCGGGTAGTCGCCGCTCGCGCTCGCCTTCGCCGCAGTGAACACGCCGTCCTGCGCAACCATCGAATCCTTGAGCAGGAAACCGGTCGCCGGATCGCCAAAAATACCGCCGATCGACGTGCCAGCGTACGCGATCGACCAACCCCACAGGGTCCAAATAATCGCGGTAACCGACAGTGCGGCCGCCTCCAACATGAGCATGTTCAGCACGGCCTTGGCACGAACCATACCGCCATAGAAGAACGCCACACCCGGCGTCATGAGGAAAACTAGGGACGCAGATGTCAACATCCATGCAGCATTTCCAGTGTCCATGTCAACCTCCCTCTCTTTGTCTTGCTTGATCTTGACAGCGCGGATCAGTTGCGTAAGGCTCACGAACCACTCGGTCAAGTAACTTCTTGGCACGTCCCTTTGTGGGGGACTCACACGACTGTATGAAACGCCGAGCGTGTTGTGAATACGTTACGAGAAGTTACGCGAATGTAAAACGCGGGGGCAGCGAAAGTGACGTTTGAGCGGCGGGTACGCGACTGCGATCGGTCGGCAAATCGGCGGAATAGTGCGGTATTGCTGGGCTGGCGGTGACAGATTGTACGGATTGTTACGAACTGATGATGGTGCATAAATATGACAACGTCTGCACCCGTGTTGCGAGTGCGGACGTTTCATGATGTGGTCGGATTGGCGGGTTGCGTGCCGCGCACGGTGCGGCGCGGCGCGATACGTGTCGCGGCACGCGGTGTGGTTTGCGGTTACGCCGTTACGCGACGTGCCGTTACGCGAGAATCCCGTCGACGAATCCTTCCGGGTCAAACGGGGCGAGATCATCCGGGCCTTCGCCAAGGCCAACGAGCTTCACCGGCACGCCGAGCTCCTTCTGCACGGAAATCACAATGCCACCCTTAGCCGAGCCATCGAGCTTGGACAGCACTACGCCGGTAATGCCGATCGCTTCAGCGAACACTTTGGCCTGTGTCATACCGTTTTGACCAGTGGTCGCGTCGAGGACGAGCAGGACCTCGTCAACTGGCAGATTTTTCTCGGTAACGCGGCGAATTTTGCCGAGCTCATCCATCAGATTCGCCTTGTTTTGCAAGCGACCGGCCGTGTCAATAATCAGCACATCTGCGTTGTCTTCCTTAGCTTTCGCACTGGCCTCGAACGCAACCGACGCCGGGTCGGCACCGTCCTTATCAGAGCGCACGACCGGCACATTGACTTTCGCACCCCACGTTTCAAGCTGGTCGGCGGCCGCCGCGCGGAATGTGTCGGCAGCACCCATCACAACCTGCTTGTGCTCAGAAACGAACAGTCGCGCGAGCTTGCCGGCCGTGGTCGTTTTGCCCGTGCCGTTCACGCCGACCATGATGATAGCGGACGGCTTGTTTGCGTTCTCTTTATTCGCGTTGAGTCGACGATCCGTATCGCGCCCCACGAGGTCGAGCAGCTTCTCGCGCAAGCTGGCGCGGACTTCGGCAGCATCGGCCTTGCCGGTAATACGAGCGTCTTTGCGTAGTTCATCGACGAGCTGCTCGCTCGCCTCAGCGCCGACATCGGCAAGCAGGAGCGTGTCTTCAACGTCCTCCCAGTCGGATTCGGAAAGGTTGTCTTTCGTGAGGATTGCGAACAGGGCTTTGCCGAACGGATTCGCACTGTTGGCGAGTTTGGCTTTAAGCCGCTGGATGCGCGAGCCGGCAGATTCGGGTTGTTCTACTGACTTGGGTTTTGGCGTGGGTGCGGCGGGCGTCGCGGGTTCAGGTGTGGCAGATGTTGCGGGCGTCGGCGCTACTTCCGTATCCTCATGCCGCACGGTCGGCGCCGGTTTCGGCGTAGCGCCAGCCTGCGCGTGCTCGGCTTCGGCCGCCTGAGATTTTCGTTCAGCAGCTTCTTCAGCCGCAATCCGTGCATCAGCCTTAGCTTTGGCTTCTTCCTCAGCCTTGGCGAGCGCTTTTTTGCGCGAGCGATCGTTCCACACGCCCCACGCGATGAGCAATACGGCAATAGCCACCACGGCCACAATGCCGATAATCGTATTGGTATCCATACTCCCAGCCTAAAAACCGCAAGGGACAGGCATCCCGCAAGACGCGATTAAACGCAACTAGGCGCAATTAGGTGCAATGTGCAAACTGAGAGGCAGATTTCGCCGCCTGTACGGGTCGATTTGCAAACTGAGAGGCAGTCACTTTGATCATTCACCGCTATGCAATGAGTTTCGGGGGTATATATTGCATATTGTCTCGTAAGTGGCTGCCTCTCACTTTGCAAATTGACCCATGCACAACCGAAAATCTGCCTCTCACTTTGCAAATTGCCGCCACATCACCATGCCGCTTTCAAGAAAAAATCCTTCGCGCGAACTATCTGAATCCCATCATCGGTACCAGCTGGATCACCCTGGCGCACCACCACAATCTTCTCGAAATTGTCTCCAATATCACGCAGCGGTCTCAGTTCGCGCAGTCGCGTCTGTTCATCGAACATCTCATCAGTCACTTGAATATACACAGTACGTCCATCTTTGACCGCAACAAAGTCAACCTCACTGCGATATAACTTGCCAACGTGGACCGCCCATCCCTCATATAGCAGCTGCAAATATACGGCATTCTCAAACACGAAACCCACATCGCTACTTCGATATCCAGACAAATACTGCCGCATCCCAGTGTCTACAAGATAATACTTGGGCATGGTTTTCAGCAGAGCACGACCATGAATGTCATACCGGCGGCAAGAGTATACGATAAATGCATCTTCTAATGCCTGAATATAAGCAGAAACCGCTGTAGCTGTGGTTTTGCGACCACCAGCAATCAGTGCTCCTGCCATTTTCGTGACCGACGATTGCCGACCAACTGTATCCGCGAGATATTCGCATGTTAGGCGCAGTAAATCTGCATCAGCAACCTTCCATCGCCCATTTCGTTCTCGATTAAGAACATCCCGAACCACCACTGTGCTGTAGACGCCCTCCATATATTGCGCATGCATCGCCTGATTAACATTCAGCGAAGCAATCGCGGGCATGCCACCGAATTCCATATATTTGCGGAATATATCGTCAAACGTCACCACTGAACCATCTCCAAGCAATGCCGCCGACCCGTTCGCTCCGAAATCCAAACCGCAGAACAACGCATATTCAGCAAAAGATAGTGGCAGCATAGCGATTTCTACATATCGACCAGATAGATACGTAGCGATTTGCCCGGATAATAAATATGCATTAGAGCCAGTCACGTAAATATCGCAATCATATTCAACGCGAATGGAATTAACAACATCATGCCAGCCACTAATTCGCTGTACTTCATCTAAAAAAACATACGTTCGGCCAGAATCACTCATATGCGCAACGAGATAAGCATAGAGGTCATCATCCGTACGTATGCCTAGGCCACGTCGTTCTAGATTCACATCAATAAAACCTCGGCCTGAAACACCTTCAGCCTCAATCTGCTTTCGTACAAGTTGTAACAACGATGACTTGCCGCAACGACGCACTCCTGTGACAACTTTTACCATGTCAGTGTCTCGGAATCGCAACGCATCATTGAGGTATTTCTTGCGCGCTATCAGGGTAGGTTCCACATTCGCTCCTCATTCTGCTTGTTTGCATTTTATTTTAGTTTAGTCTGGTAAATTAATTTTAATAGTAATTCATTTAGTATACTGTACTAAATTAATTTAACGCATAATGTAACACACCTGAAGTTTGTTGCACTGCCACCGCATCACCCTCAATCACCCTCGATAAAGCAGGGCCTTCTCCTCAAATGTCATAACATGCCATAACATGTCATATTAGACGCATCTCGAATTGCGCTATTGCGAACGATACGCTCATACGCTCGGCGTACTCGCTACACTGATAAGCATGGCCAATACTTCACGCATGACATCGCTTCAACGCCGCGAACAACTCATTCAAGTTGGGCGCGCATTGTTCGCAGCTAAAGGATTCGAGGCGGTGAGCGTGGAGGAAATCGCGGCGAGCGCAAAAGTGAGCAAGCCGATCGTATACGAGCACTTCGGCGGCAAAGAAGGACTGTACGCGGTGATCGTCGACCGCGAAATGCAGGCGCTCACCAGCGCGCTTACAGCCACACTGTCCGACCCAGATATGCATCCGCGGCAGATCGTTGAACGCGCGGCGCTCGCACTGCTCACCTATATCGAGGAAAACGCGGACGGATTCCAAGTGCTCGTGCGCGATTCGCCGAGTACCGATCCGGCTGGCTCGTTCAGCTCGCTACTCGGTGATATTTCGCTGCGCGTCGAAGATTTGCTCACAGCAGCGTTTCGACGGCAGAAGTTATCGGCAAAAGGCGTGCCGTATTACGCGCAAATGCTCGTCGGCATGACCGTGTTCACCGGTCAGTATTGGGCTGATCGGCCGAAGGTAAGCAAGGAGCAGCTCGCCGCGTACATCGTTGATTTGGCGTGGCACGGCCTGTCGCGACTCGATTCCAAGCCGACTTTGCGATTCGAGGGGCGACACGCGAAGGGTCGCGCGGCACGCGGCGATAATGGTAGCAACGATACGACTGTTACGCCGGTCGCGCGCGAGGGACTGCTAGTTAGCAGAGATGACGGTGGCACCCCAGTTGACAGCGACAGTAGCAATGGCAGCGGCGCAAGCAATCAGCCCACGCAAACCGACACCGAGAACCCGCCAATCACCCCAAAACCTAGTCTCACATAAGACGCTAGTGGTAGGTTGTAGAGAAACATAAGCGACATAAGCGCGTACCCGCCGCACGGTGGCCGCGCGCAGCCCACGCAGTCATGCCCGCAACACATGGCAGCACGCAGCGAGGAGACCATGACCCAAACCACGACGGCGAATCCAACGTCAACCGCAGCGACCAACATCGCACGGAACATCGCGCAGAATATCGCGCAGCCCGTCACGCTCACATTCATCGTGCCCGCGTACAACATGGAGGAATATCTCGAACGCTGTGTCACGTCGCTGCTGCAAGCGTCCGACATCCGCGATATCGAGGTCCTTATCGTCGACGACGGTTCGCACGATGCAACCTCGCAGCTCGCCGACACGTACGCCGCCCGCTGGCCGCGCAACGTCCGCGCGATTCATCAGCCGAACAAGGGTCACGGCGGCGCGGTCAACACAGGTATCGCAAACGCGCGCGGCACGTACGTTAAGGTTGTTGACGCCGACGACTGGATCGACTCGCAGTCCATCGACCGCATGATGGACACGTTGCGCGAGCAGCGCGCGTCGAATACGCCGGTCGACATGGTCGTGACGAATTACGTGTACGACAAGGTCGGCAAGCGCCGCCTGCACACGGTGAATTTCCGCCACGCGATGCGCGCGGGCGAGGTACTTACGTGGGACGAACTCGGTCATTTTGGGCTCGCGGAGTACATTCTCATGCACGCGCTCACGTTCCGTACTGCGGTGGTGCGCGAGTCCGGTATGCAGCTACCTGAGCACACGTTTTACGTTGATTTTATTTACGCGTATCAGCCGTTTACGAAAGTGCGCACGATGCTGTACCTTGATATGCCGTTTTACCATTATTTTATTGGGCGCGAGGGTCAGTCTGTGCAGACGGATGTGATGATTCGTCGCGTTGACCAACTGCTGCTTGTCAATCAGCGGATGCTTGAGGCGACGCCGGAGCCGGGGAGTGTGCCGGACGGTCTGTATCGGTACATGATTCATTTTCTTGCGATTGAAAGTTGCGTGGCGTCCGTATTTTTGATTTTGTCGCGCGATCCTGAAAATTACGAGAAGAAGCGGCGGATGTGGGCTGCGATCGCTGAGTATTCGCCGGCGATTTATCGTGACGTGCGACGCAAAGTGATGTCGCGCGCGATTAATCTGCCGGGATCTGGTGGCCGATGGGTGGTCCGGCACGGATATCTCGTAGCCGAGCGAGTAGTCGGTTTCAACTGATCGCAGCTCCCCATAACGGACTTTGCCGTTAAGCAAGCTAATAAACTGCGCTACTGTTTGCTTAACAGTGCTGTCCTGACAAGGAGAGCCGAGATAACAACATATCTGACACCCGCCTGTTACTCAGCCGAGCGATCGCAAACTAGTCGCGATCGGCGATCGGCCCGGCCCACTCCTCCGCGCGCTCAGGCTCGCGAGCGGAAGCAATGGGCTCTTCTGGCAGATGCTTGGCGGGAATGGTCTTGGGCTTGAACGGGAATCGTTCGGCACGCATTTTCTCGTAGGCAGCGATGTCATCCTCATGCTGGAGCGTGAGATCAATATCGTCGTACCCGTTCATCAAACGCCAACGCACGTAATCATTCACCTCGAACGGCAGCGTCACATCGCCGCACGTCACGGTACGATCCTCAAGCGAAACCGTCATCGTGCGCCCAGGTTCCTCTTCGAGCAGCTTCCACAGCAGCTCGACAGACTCTTGCGGCATAATCGCAGCCAGAACACCGTTTTTCGCAGTGTTGCCGTAGAAAATATCAGCAAATCGCGGCGCAATAACCACACGGAATCCGTAATCATGCAATGCCCACACCGCGTGCTCACGCGACGAACCAATACCAAAATCCGGTCCAGCAACCAGAATCTGGCCCTTCGCATACTCAGGCTTGTTGAGCACGAACTGTGGGTCGCGACGCCACGCATAAAACAGCGCGTCGTCGAAGCCAGTCTTGGTGACGCGCTTCAAAAACACGGCAGGAATAATCTGATCAGTATCGACGTTAGAACGGCGCAGCGGCACGCCCACGCCGGTCAACGTGGTGAGTTTTTCCATCTATAACAGTCCTTTACACAAACAGCAGACGAGTACCAATCACAGATCAGCCGGCGACGAAATCGTACCGCGGATAGCAGTGGCAGCAGCAACCTGCGGCGACGCCAAGTGCGTGCGCGATCCTTTGCCCTGACGACCCTCGAAATTACGGTTCGATGTCGAAATCGAACGCTCGTCAGGCACGAGCTTGTCCGGGTTCATGCCGAGGCACATCGAGCAGCCAGCGTTACGCCATTCCGCACCAAAGTCCTTGAAAATCTTGTCAAGTCCTTCACGCTCGGCTTGCAAACGCACACGAGACGACGCCGGAACCACAAGCACGCGGTGAATCGACTTAGCCTTGTGATGGCCCTTCATAATCGCAGCCGCCGCACGCAGATCGTCAATACGACCGTTCGTGCACGAGCCAATGAACACGGTGTCAACCGGAATGCTCTTAATCGGCATGCCAGGCTTCAAATCCATATACGTCAGTGCACGTTCGGCAGCCGCGCGCTTGGTTGCATCCGCGATCTCGCTCGGAACTGGCACGTTAGCGGTAATCGGCAAGCCCTGACCGGGGTTCGTGCCCCAAGTGACGAACGGGCCGAGCTTGGTCGCGTCGATATCCACAACCTTGTCGAACACCGCGTCATCATCGGTTTTCAGCGTCTTCCAGTACTCAACCGCTTTATCCCACATCTCGCCCTCGGGCGCATGCGGACGGCCCTTCAAGTACTCGAATGTCGTCTCGTCGGGCGCGATCATGCCGGCGCGCGCACCGGCTTCGATCGACATGTTGCACACGGTCATGCGCTCGTCCATTGTCATCTTGCGAATCGCGTCGCCACGGTATTCGATGACGTGACCTTGGCCGCCGCCGGTGCCGATTTTCGCGATGATCGCAAGGATAACGTCCTTGGCGGTCGCATCGGCTGGCAGTTCGCCGTTGACGTTGATCGCCATTGTCTTAAACGGCTTCAACGACAGTGTTTGCGTTGCCATCACATGCTCGACTTCAGATGTACCAATACCGAACGCGAGCGCACCGAACGCACCGTGCGTCGACGTATGCGAGTCGCCGCACACGATCGTCATACCCGGCTGCGTGAGGCCAAGAATCGGCGCGAACGCGTGCACGATACCTTGATCAGCGTCACCGAGCGGATGCAGACGCACACCGAATTCCTTGCAGTTCTTTTCCAGCGTGCTCAGCTGCAACGCACTCGTTTTGTCTGGATTCGGGCGATCGATGTCGACGGTCGGCGTGTTGTGATCTTCCGTAGCGATGAGCTGATCAACGTGACGCGGTTTGCGACCTGCTAAACGCAAGCCTTCAAACGCCTGCGGACTCGTAACCTCATGCATGAGCATCAGATCGATGTACAGCAGGTCGGGTGCCCCATCGCTGCCCTTGCGCACCAAATGATCGGCCCAGACCTTTTCGGCCAGTGTCGTTCCCATTCGGAATTCCTCCTAATTTTTTTCTGCGAGGTCTTGTACTCTCGCGTTCTTCGTGGTATATAGCCTATGATTTGCACCTTGGACACAAGCGGCGGCGGCCGGTATATGAGATAAGATGTGGACTGACGTGTGCCATATTCCCCCGAATACCTCACGCTATCTCAAACGTGTTTGATCGCCATACCGCGCAACCCGCCCGAGCGCATTTTGCGTTTCACTATGTGAGATGGCATAATCAACGACTATGACTTCTCCCAGCGCAAACGAGACAACCACGCCCGAAGAGCGGCTTGACAACCAGACGATCGACGACACTCAGCCAGACGATATTGAGACGGCTGAGACTGCCGAAGCTGCCGAGGATGCAGCAGATGATGCAGATGACGCAGCAACCGAAGCGGACGGCGAAATCCATTCCGGCGTCGGCGTACTCGATAAAACAGTAAAAATCCTTGACGCGCTCGAATCTGGCCCAGCCACGCTCGGTCAGTTGGTCGCGGCGACCGGACTGGCGCGTCCGACCGCGCATCGTCTAGCAATCGCACTGGAACGGCATCGCTTTGTACTGCGCGACCAGCACAGCCGATTTGCGCTCGGCTCGCGTTTCGCTGAGCTGGCTGCGGCCGCTGGCGAAGATCGACTGCTGACTGCTGCTGGACCGATTTTGCAAACGCTGCTTGATCGTACCGGTGAGTCTGCGCAAATTTACCGCCGTCAAGGCGATCAGCGCGTGTGTATCGCTGCTGTGGAGCGCGCTTCTGGCTTGCGTGATTCGATTCCGGTGGGCGCGATGCTGTCGATGGAAGCTGGCTCAGCTGCACAGATTTTGCTCGCGTGGGAAGATTCTGAACGCATGCATCAGGGATTGCGTCACGCAAAGTTCAGCGCGGCGAAGCTGGCTGCTGTGCGCAAACGCGGTTGGAGCGAATCGGTGAACGAACGCGAAGAAGGCGTGTGCTCGATTTCTGCGCCGATTCGCAACGCTTCCGGTCAGGTGATTGCCGCGATCTCAATTTCCGGCCCGTCTGGCCGTATGGGCAACGCACCCGGCCGCCGCTACGCGCCGCTGGTGATGGCCGCTGGCAAGTATCTGACCGATGCGCTGATCAAGGCATCCGCTGGCCGCTAAGTTTTCTCCACGCTTATCGGCGCAAGGCTGCGCGAATCCTGCTCCACAATGTCTTTTTGTGGAGCAGGTTCATGCCTTCACTGTCGGCTTTCACCGACGCAATATCGTACGCATACGCTTTACGCGAGCTCGGTTTGCCTACTAAATCACCAAATTCCAACAGTTGCGTGCGCGGATTGTACGGATGACGAATATCAAACTCGAACAGTCGCGCCGCCCGCTGTTCCGGCGCGGGACCGTACGAGCCAAATCCACAGGTCGGTGTTGCGACCATCATCAAACCGCCAGACTCGCCGACGAATCCGTTGCGATGATCGTGACCCGCGACAATACCGAAGTAACCGCCGTCTCGCAGCATCGCAAACTCACGACCGTCGTAATCTGGGCAACTAATTCCCTCGCCCAAGTAACTACCGGGCTGCGTTTTCGATTCATCCAGCACGTAATACTGCGATTCGTACGCGCGGTAACCCTGAATCGCACCCGGCGCGTTGCGTTCGGCGACCTTGAGCAGATCGTAGTACTGCGGAACCGGCATGTGCTGGAATACCAACGATTTCGCGCCAAGCATTTCTGGTACCGAGTACAGAAAGTTGAGCGTGCGCTGATCTGGCCTCGCGTAACCACCTTCAGGCGAGTAGTCGCCGGAATCTGCAACGACGAGCGCGAGGACTGTACGAGTACGATCAACATCCATGACCGGCAGCGCGAACGTGCCCGGTGCGAACGGATATACGCGCTGATCTGGCAGACCGCTCATCGGCGCGGCTTGTGCAGTTGGTATCGCGTATGTGCCGCCGCTGGATTGAGTACGATCGGTTTCAGATACAACTTCGATCGTTCCTGTCTTTACGATATCGCTGTCATCTGCCGCAGACTTGTCAGCAGTACTGTCGTCCGGCACAACGTTCAGGCATCCGGGAAACTCGCGGTAGATCGAGTCTAACTGTGCGTTGTCAAGTCCGCACTGGAAATCGTGATTGCCGTACGTGACCGCGAACGGAATCCCGCGGTCGACGAGCGGCTTGAGAAACGCTGCAATCTCTTTGCGGACCAGCGCACGCGTTGCGTCGAGCTGATCAGGTCGACTCGTTTTAGCCGGCGTCCAGCGACGTTTGCGGAACGTCGCCGCGAACGCAGTATCATATCCGGCGATCTGATTGCCAGTGAACACGACGAGATCTGGACGCGCGGCATCGAGCGCGGCTGCGATCAGTTTGATCGTGTCTTTGGCAACGTTCGGACCGTCTTGGATATCAGCAAGTTGCAGAATACGGAATTTGCCCGAATTATGGAACTGCAGACGACCCAGCCGAGCCGATACGGACAGCGGTCGCTGCTCTTCGCCACCTTGCGCGCGATCATGATTGAGTTCCGTCATGTCCTCAAGACTAACGCACTTCCTGAGAAGAAACTGAATGTTGTGGGGCGAGTTTTCAGTAGAAGAGGTATGAATCTGTATGAATCTTTAGGGACGCAGCGGGACAGTGACGTTTGTGTGGGCCTTGCGTGGGCATAAACTGTCTAATCCAAGTCCCCTTCTGTTCCCTTCCGCCGGAATATCACAAAAACAGGGGTCAAAACGTGATATTCCGGCGGAAATCAAACAAGGTCCGCCGGAATATCACGTTTCGGGACCTATTTGTGTGATATTCCGGCGGAACATCAGTCCCCTTCCGTTCTGTCTAATTCAAACTGCAATGTGGGCATAAACTGTTCATGAAAAAGCCAATTCCGCTTCCACATGAACAGTCCATGCCTACATCGTGTGTAAACAGACAGTCCATGCCCATGCCGCATTCTTACACGGTGGCTGGTATCGTGCTGAAAGACTACTGATGTGACATCCGCAACGTTATTGACAGGATTTTCATGGGTTTTATCAATTTCATCATCGAGCTACTGAAAGACCCGCGTGCTGCGATCGCAAGCTGGATTGCGATGGGCGTGGCGCCTACGCTCGGTTTTATTTTCCTCATTGTGTTCATCGAGACCGGTGTGGTCTTCTTCCCGTTCCTACCCGGCGATTCGCTACTGTTCGCGGCTGGTGTGTTTGCCGCGCCCGACGCAACCACAGGTCAGGTCGCACTGCCACTGCACTATTTATTGCCGGTTGTGTGGTGCGCGCCGATTATTGGCGACCAGTGCAACTATTTCATCGGTCATTTCTTCGGTCGCCGCATCATTGAATCCGGCAAAGTGAAAGCCATGACGCCGGAGCGCATTGAAAAAACCGAAAAGATGATCGAAAAGTGGGGTCCGCTCGCTGTGTTCCTCGGTCGTTTCTTCCCGTTTATCCGCACGTTTATGCCGTTTATCTCTGGCATTTCGGGTATGCGTTGGCGCAGATTCACCCCGTTCTCAATGCTTGGTGGTTTCGTCTGGTCGTCGCTGTTCACGCTGCTCGGCTACTTCTTCGGTAATATTCCGGCCGTGCAAAAGCACTTTGAGCTGGTGATCGTACTGATTTTGGCCGTATCGTTGATTCCAACGATTGTCGGTCTGCTCAAAGCCAAGTTCGGCAAGAAGAAGCCAGCCGATAACGAGTCAGGCGATCAGGATTCCCCAGTGATTCCCAAGCACGCCAAGTAACAGCTCCCGTCAGCACCCTCATGCGCGCGCTGACAACTGTGCCCCGCGTTCGCTGACAAGCATCACAGTGCCCCTCCACCGCGTTCGCTGACAGCCCCCCCCCTAGTGGCGGAAAACGCTCGCTGAGCATGTCCTCAGCGAGCGTTTTCCGCCACTACCTATATACCTCGAACGGTGGGTGGCGGTTTTCTCTCACTGAGTCACTCTCAGTGAGAGAAAACCGCCACCCACCGTATCGGGCAGTCAGTATCGGCCATTCACGGCCATCATTCCTAACCAGTTCCCACCGCCTATCCGTTCGTCTCAACTTCAAAAAGCCTTTTAACCAGTCGCACACATCGAAGCACAGTCCTCAGCAACGAGGTAACACACCCACTTATCTCTTATTTATAACTCTATAAATAACATGATAGACTTAAGCGCATAGCAGTGACCAACGGTGCAGCTATCGTGAATGCCGTACTCGTATCCCGGCCAATCGACAAACCGGATATCGAATGTTGTCAGAGAGGATGTTTCATGCAGTACATTGACCAAACTATCACCGGCATTGACGGCACCGAGGCGCGTTTCGTTGGCTATGTGATCGACAACTCCCCCGAAGTCGACATGCAACGTCGTCGCCCGGCCGTACTCGTCATCCCCGGCGGCGGCTACGAAATGACCTCTGACCGCGAAGCCGAGCCAATCGCGTTGAAGTTCGTGGGCGCCGGTTATAACGCATTCGTACTGCGATACTCGTGCAAGCCGAGCGTATATCCGACTGCACTGTGCGAGGCTGCTGAAGCAATGCGACTGATTCGTGCGCACGCCGACGACTGGCACACCAACCCCGATCGCGTGGCCGTGATCGGCTTCTCAGCAGGCGGTCACTTGGCTGCGAACCTCGCCACGAGCGTTGGCGACGACGATCTGGTCGCGCATAGCTACGATCCCGACGCGGTACGTCCGAACGCGCTCATGCTCGGCTATCCGGTGATTACTTCCGGACCGCTCGCCCACCGCGGCAGTTTCAACGCATTGCTCGGCCCGGATCGCAAGGACGATCAGGCGTGGCTTGACAAGCTGTCGATCGAGAAGCATATCGACTCGAAAACGCCGCCGGTGTTCGTCTGGCACACCGTACCGGACGACTGCGTACCGATGGAAAATACGCTAATGCTGATTTCCGCATGCAAGGCAGCTGGCGTGAGCATTGAGGCACACCTGTTCCCTGAAGGCGGCCACGGCCTCGCGCTCGGCACCGAAGAGACCGCGTGGGGCGGCCAAGGCAATATCTTCCCATGCATTCAAGTCTGGCCACGTCTAGCCATCGATTGGCTCGGCCGCCTGTTCGACTAGCCGTCGGCGTATCACCATACCACCCGACACATCGCGCCATCACGCACCTCAGTGCTCAGTTACGGCCTCCACAGCCCCTCCAAACGGCCGTAACTCAGCACTATCCGCACCCCACCATTGAGTTACGGCCTCCACAGCCCCTCCAAACGACCGTAACTGAGCACTATCCGCACCCCACCATTGAGTTACGGCCTCCACTCGCGCAACACGCCCGGAATCATAGCCTTATTTATAGAGTTATAATTAACGAAAGCACGACACCAATCGCGCACTCCGTCAACATAAGGAGGATGTGGTCATGACCGTCGCAGCATGGGAACGGTTCCTAAACGACGAGGCCAGCTGGCCAGCAGCCTCGCGCACCACGGAACACGCCACGGTGCGCGACACCACGTCAGGCACCACGTTCACCAAGCGCAAGCGCATGAGCCCCGAGGAACGCCATCTGCAGATCATGCGCGCCGCCACGAAAATCATTGCATCTAAAGGCTTCTGGGGCATGTCATTGCAGGATATTGCTGACGAAATAGGCATTACTGAAGCCGCACTCTACCACTACATTGACTCGAAAAACGAGTTACTGTACGCGATTTTGGCGGAAGATTACGATACACAAGACGCGGAAGAATATAACGCAGCTACTGCGGCAGTCACTGATGCGGACGGTCATCGCGTGTTCTATTTCCCGCGTTACTGCGTCAATATCGTGCTGTACAACTTGCAGCGACCGGAGATGGTACAACTGTTTTCGATGCTCAACGGCGAGGCATTGAATCCTGAGCACCCTGCACACAATTTCTTTATCGGCCGTCACCTGCGTAACTGGGAGCAGATCGGTTCGATGAACTGGATTATGCCGGACAGTTACGATGAAGAGCGGTTTTATCACGTGTATACGCTGGCGATGTCCGCGATGGACGGACTGCAGTATCGTTGGCTGGCGGACCATTCCGTAAACTTGTTGGAGGAATGGCTCGCGTTTTCTGACGAGATGTTCCCGGAAACAATTTGGAACGGATTCCGTGATCCGAGCGAACGTGAGCTCAACGACGACTGCTTGTTACCGCTCACACTGGCGTGGCGACAGTAGCACGACACGATTGACTACAGCACAAGCTACGCAGCAAGCGCATCACTACCAGAGATACTCGCCCCGCGTTCGGCCATGAACGCATCGTATGCACCGTAGAAGGCGGACACGTTTGCGTACCGGCAGCGCGTAATCGGTGTACGGAAATCCTTCCACGACGGATGCCGTTCAAGCGCCTGCCGAATCAGCGCAATGAAATCAGTCTCCTGACTAATCAAACCGCCGAGCAACACACACTGCGGATCCATTACCGCGATCACGTTGAAAATCGCGATCGCAATATATTCCGCCCAATCCTCCACGAGCGGGCGAATTTCCGGCTCATCAATGCGCCGCAGCAAGCTCGACGGCACTACGCTGTCCGCAGGCACATGGAATCGCTCAGCGTATCTCGTCGCGAGAGATGTCATACCAGTATATTCGTGTAACGTTTTCCAGCCACCAGTTTCATAATTACTGGCGATCATGCCGAACTCACCGGCACGCCATGCACGACCGCGGTGGAGTTTTCCGTCGATGACAATCGCGCCGCCCATACCGGTATCGGTGATCGTAATGACTACGAAATCATCGTATTTACGCGCGTTACCACGGTTTTTCTCCGCGATCGCCACGCAGTTTGCATCATTTTCCATCCATGTAGGAATCGACGTGCCGAGCGCGGCGTTAATATCGTCACCAAGACGATGATGTGAGATAGGCGCAAGTCGTCCGGATGCGGTTGCAAACTGCTGATCAACGTTGACGAATCCCGGCACGCTGAACGCAATACCGTCAATCGGCTCGGTTTGCTGGCGAACAATCTTAACTAGCGCCTGCAGAAAATCATCGTAACTTGCCGACGGTGTCGCGATGGACGACGGCACTCCCATGACACCGTTCGTCATCTGCATATATCGGGTAAAATTAAACCCGACTTCAAACGTCAAGATTCGTTGGACGCCGCTCATGGTTTTCCTCCTTATCGTCACCACCACAAACAACACCGCACGTCGAATGGCGACCAGCTTACGCCAGACACTGGTCGCCGTGGCGTTCGACTAACTTATCGTTCGACAATCACGATCTGATATGGAGCGAACGTCAGTTCACTGCTGAGTACGCTGCCGCTGAGTAGATCATTATGACCGGCGAGTTCCGGCACGACTACTCGCTGTTCGCGATCAGTCAGATTCATGACGAACGTGAACGTGCGGCCGTCGTCGCTCGTGCGTTCGGCAAACTCGACACCGTCCGGCAGATCGTGTGTGGTCAGTCCAGCCGCAGCGATGATCGGCTCAGCGAACGCATCCATGCCAGCCTCGTCAAGCGGCGTGCCGACGTAGTAGCATTCGCCGTCGCCGACCGCATGCACGCTGACGGCTGGCGTACCTGCGTAGAATTCGTCACCACCGTAGATCGCGAGCGCACGGGCGCCTTCGAGATGCATGATGCTTGCCACGATTTCGCCGGATGCCTGCCGCAGTGCGTCGCACTTGGCATCGCCGCAGAACTCGACCGGAATCGTCTCACCCGGTGCGATAGCATCGATTTCTTCAGCCCACACGCCGGCAAGCGCGCGCAACGGTCCGGGGTAGCCGCCCGGAATCACGAGATCATGTTCGTCGTGTACGGCGCTCATGTATCCGGTGATGAACCGTCCGCCGCCGCGCACATACGACTCAACCGCGTCCGCAACGCCCGGCTTGATCACCATCAACGCAGGCGCGACGACAATCGCATACTGCGCAAGCTGATCGGCTGGCGTCGTACTTTCGATCACGTCGACCGCAATGCCGCGCTTGTTAAACGCGCGATAGAAACGATGTACTTCTTCCGGATATGAGAATCCGGCGGTCGGACCAACGCAACCTTCGAGCGACCAGTAGCTATCCCAGTCGAACATGACGGCGACGCGAGCGCGTACGGTCGAGCCCATGATTTGCGGTGCGACGCGTTCCAATGCAGCTCCGAGCGCGGCCGTTTCGCGGAATACGCGCGATTGTTCCGTACCGTCGTGCGCGATGACTGCGCCGTGGAACCGTTCGCAACCGCCGATCGACTGACGCATTTGGAAGAACTGGACCGTGTCCGCACCGTGCGCGACCGCTTGCCAGCTGAGCGCAGCAACTTCGCCGGGACGCTTGACTTTGCAGTACGGGAACCAGTTCTGCTGATTCGGCGTCTGTTCCATGAGCATGAACGGTTTGCCACCGCCCACGCCGCGCATCAGGTCATGGTTGAGGCCCACACGGCTCGCCGGCATGCCCATGCCCGGGTAGTTGTCCCAGCTGACCACGTCCATTTCGCGACCCCATGCGAAATAGTAGATGTCTTTGAACGTGCCCATGAGATTCGTGGTGATCGGAGTGGCGGTGTCGTGCGCGCGCACGGCATCGCGTTCACCCTTGTAGCAGGCGAGTTGCGATTCGCTTTGGAAGCGACGATAGTCCATCATCAGGCCCGAGATAACGCCTTTTTTGAGGTCCCAGTCGGAGCCGAGTCCGTCACCGAGTTCGACTGGCGGCATGATATCGTCCCAGTCGAGGATCGTGTGACTCCAGAAATTCGCGCACCACGCGTAATTGAGCGCGTCGATCGTGCCATATTTCGCGCGCAGCCATGTGCGGAACGCTGCGGCGCAATGATCGCAGTAGCACAGTCCGCCGCCACCGCCGTACTCGTTGCCGATATGCCATGCGACCAATCCGGGCGTTCCAGCGTAACGTTCGGCGATCTTGCCAGCGAGTGCAGTTGACATCGTGCGGAAGACGGTCGAGTTCGGGCAGAAGTTATGACGGCCACCGAACACGCGACGCTGACTGTTGAACGTCGTGCGAATGACTTCGGGATGCGTACGCACGAGCCACGCGGGCAGTGCGGCAGTGCCAGTAGCGAGCACGATATTGAAGTGATGTTTGACGAGCAGATTGACAATCTTGTCGAGCGTCGTGAAGTCGTACGTGTGCTCGTCTCGCTGGAGTAGCGCCCACGAGAACACGTTTATCGTGGCCTCGTTGATGTGCGCGTCTTCGAGCATCTCGATATCATGCTCCCACGTGTCTTCTGGCCATTGTTCGGGATTCCAGTCGCCGCCGAAGAGGACTGTATCAAAAAGTGGTGTGGTCATTGGTGGTCCTTTATTTATTTAGGTCGCAAGCGTTATCTCGGCTCCCCTTATCAGGCGAGCCGAGATGGTGGCGGTCATACGGTGTAGCGGACGTTGGTGTAGGTGATTTCGCCGCGGCCGTGCGCGTAGACACCGAGCAGGATGCCAGTGAATCCACCTGCGTTGACGAAACTCAGCACTTTGCCGGGAATGTGTCCAAGTGGCTGCTCTTCGCCGGTGAACGTGTTCTTCACAGCGAAGTCGTAGCCGCGATCGTCGCCGCGCACGATCAGCCGTAATGTCGCATCCGCAGATTCGTGAACCGAGCCAACCACCGACGTCAATCCAGCGTTGTGCGCAACCGTCTCAATCGTCAGCAGTCCGTCATCGTCCGCCACGTGCACGGCGATCGTCAGATAATGATTCGCATTCGCGTACACAGCTACGCCAGTCTCGCCGTCCGTCAACTCGCGCGCATCGGCAAGCGTCGCACCGAACTCGAACCGGAAATCAGTCTGCCGTGTACCAACCATCGTCGGACCGTCATCAAGCGAAAAGTCCTGCTCAGCCGCGTGAATATCGATCGTCACACCGTTGGAATCACACAGCAAACCGTCCTCGCGCGGTACTGGGCCTGCGATCATACGCTTGTCGCCGCCACCGACCGTAAACCGTCCAGCCGCATCAATCGACGGCGTAATCCACTCGACGTCCCGTTCCAGCGAGTCGCCGCAACCGTTGAGCTCGCAGTCGTATGACTGGTCAGCGAGCGCCGGCCAATCGTTCTCCCACGTAAACCACACGGCGTACGGTTCGCGGCCGATCCAACCTTGCGCAGGATACTCGTCGTTATTACGCGTGCCGTGGAACACCATCAGCGTGCGCTCGTCGCCGAACCGCGCGCAATCGCAGTGGCCGATCGCCTGCAACGTCAAGTGCGTGGAACGATTGGTGATCAGCGGATTGCCGGCGTACATTTCGTACGGACCTTCCGGAGCGGTCGCGCGCGCGATGTTCTCCATGTGCCCGGATTCAGTACCGCCTTCCGCCCACATCAGGTAGTAGAAACCGCCGCGCTTGTACAAGTGCGGACCTTCCGGATTCGAGCCAGTGATACCGCCGCAGATACGCTGACGTTTGGTCAGTACTGTGCCGGTAGTCGGGTCGATTTTCGACAGGTAGATGCCGGCCGGTTCACGTTCGCCGCCCTCGTTGCCGCAGATGTACGCGGTGCCGTCGTCGTCGAAGAACAGGCTCGGATCGATGCCGGGCCAGCCGTCTACCCAGATCGGATCGGACCAACCGGCGTGCGGGTCGGCGGACGTGAGAATCATATTGCCTTTGTTGACGTTCGTGACGATGAGATAGAACGTACCGTCAAAGTACCGTAACGTGGGCGCGTAGATGCCTTGACTGTTGCCCATTGATTCGTATGGGAATTGAGTGGTGCGGTTCATGGCGTCGCCGATTTTATGCCAGTGCATGCCGTCTTCGGATTCAAACACGGGCAGACCGGGGAAATATTCGAACGAGCTGTTGACCATCAGATACGTGCCTTGCGGGGTCTCACAGATCGTCGGATCGGGGTGAAAACCGGACGCGATGCGGCGGGCCGGTTTGCAGTTGAACAGGGTCATGGAATCACCTTTGATTGTGTTGTGGCGCGCGATTACGCAGCGGCGGCGCGAATCAGACAGTTGACTCGCACCGCCGAGCAAAATATCAACAAATCACGCGTTGAGCGGGTCCGAACCCGGACGCACGAGGACCGGCAGGGTGTGGTAGTCGTACTGCTCGGTGTACCAGCGGCCCGGCTCGTAAGTCTTGCCAGTCAGCAAGTTCGCCCACGACTCTCCCGCGTGATCGCCGCCGGCATCCGGCACGTAGAAGCGCGCGGTGCCATCCTCGGAGAACACCGGAGCAACCAGCAGATCATCGCCCAGCATGTACTGGGTGTCGATGTCCTCGCAAGCCGGGTCAGTCGGGAACTCAAGCACCATCGCACGCATCATCGGTACACCAGTCTCGTGCGTCTCGTGCGCCATAGCTTCCAGATACGGCTTGAGCTTGAGCTTGAGCTCAGTGAACTCACGCGACACCTCGACCGCCTCGTCGCCGTACAGCCACGGCACCTTGTACTCGGTGGAACCGTGGTAACGCGAGTGCGAGCTCAGCAGACCGAACTGCGTCCAACGCTTGAACAGATCCGGGGTCGGCTTGTCCTCGAAACCGGCGATATCGTGGCTCCAATAACCAAAACCAGACATGCCGAAGCTTAAGCCCGCGCGCAACGACTCGGCCATCGACGGGTAGTTCGACGAGCAGTCGCCGCCCCAGTGCACCGGGAACTGCTGGCCGCCGACAGTCGCGGAACGGGCGAACAGGATCGCCTCATCTGCGCCCTTGGTCTCAACGAGTACATCGTAAACGGCCTTGTTGTACAGATACGTGTAGTAGTTGTGCATGAGCTCTGGGTCAGAACCGTCATAGTACTTCACGCCCTCGGTCGGGATGCGCTCGCCGAAGTCGGTCTTGAAGCAGTCGACGCCCTGTGCGACGAGATGCTTGAGCTTATCCTGATACCACTTGGTGGCTTCGGGGTTGGTGAAGTCGACGATCGCCATGCCGGCCTGCCACTTATCCCACTGCCAGACCTCGCCGTCGGTGGTCTTGATGAAGTAGCCCTTCTTGGCGCCTTCCTCAAACAGCGGCGACTTCTGGCCGATGTAGCTGTTGATCCACACGCAGACTTTCAGTCCGCGGTCGTGCAGCTTCTTGAGCAGACCTTCAGGATCAGGGAACTTCGTCTCATCCCACTCGAAGTTGCACCATTCGAGTTCCTTCATCCAACGGCAGTCGAAGTGGAACACGGACAGCGGAATGCTGCGCTCGGCCATGCCGTCGACGAACTCCATCACGGTCTTTTCGTCGTAATCGGTGGTGAACGAGGTGGACAGCCACAGGCCGTAGCTCCAGTCCGGCACCAGCGGCGGCTTGCCGGTCAGATCGGTGTACGTGTTGAGGATGCCCTTGAGATTGTCGCCACCGATAACCGAGTAGCTCATCTCCTCGCCCGGCACGGAGAACTGCACGCGGGAGACTTTTTCGGAGCCGACCTCGAAGCTCACTTTGCCCGGGTTGTCAACGAACAGGCCGTAGCCCTTGTTTGACAGGTAGAACGGGATGTTCTTGTACGCCTGCTCGGTACCAGTGCCGCCGTCCTCGTTCCAGATGTCGACAGTCTGACCGTTCTTGACGAAGTTCGTGAAGCGCTCGCCGAGGCCGTAGATTTTCTCGCCGACGCCGAGGTCGAGCTGCTCGGAGACGTGCAACTGGTTGTGGTCGTCGGTGACGAGGGCCTTGGCGCGCCAGCCGGAATGTGCGATGGTCTTGCCGTCGTACTTGTAGGTGAAGTCGATCGTCTCGCCCTTAGCGATTTCCAGCGTGAGCTTGCCGGAGGTGAAGGTCCACTGCTCGTCGGTTTCAGTGATTTCGACGTTCGGGTCGGATTCGTTGAGCGCGAACTTCGGGCAGCGGCTGCGGTCTTTCTTGAAGTTGATCAGGCGCGTGGTGATGATGTCTTCGCGAGGGGAAGTGACTTCGATCGTCAGGATGCCGCCGTCGAGCGTCTGACCTGGGTGATGAATCGGCACACCGAACGGGCAGAACAGGGTGATTTTCTTCGGCTCGACATTCGCAGCGTACACGTTTGCCGCGTATTTGACGTCGAATCCGTCTTTGACGAGCCAGCCGCCATTGAGGAACTTCATTGTCGCGTCTCCTTTTGCTGTGTTGACCACATGCTTAACGCATGGGTTCGCTCGGTTTTTATTATGTTATTTATAAGTCTATAAATAACAAGATTCGACACGCCGTGATTATGCGAATCCTCTCCTTCACGCGATGGAAAAATGATTCATTTTGACATCCCGTGCCCGAGTAACAACACATTACGCGGTCACGCGATGGATTGTAACGAGCCAATTCCATCGCGTGACCTAGATCCAATAACGAATCTCATCGTGGATAGTTGTCTTCAAATTAGAAATCAGCCCTGTACTCGTTTTGGAGACAATATTTCTGTCTGCAAATCCTCAAATATGGCTTTTCACGAAAGTAAAGACAACACATTCTTCCCGCAAATCCTTGAAATTCCGCCATTCTCTATTATTGCAGCATCATTAACCACGCACATCACTTGTCTCCAAATCCGCAAAAACATTCATAGACGATTTCAAGACAAAATTCCAGCACTCAGCACGGGAGACTCACCGCGCAACAGCCATCAAGCACAACTACAATATGCCTGCTCGTGGGCGATGAGGGGTTCGAACCCCCATCGCCCACATATTCAGCCAATATGCCCGGTCAGACGAATATCGCGCACGGATTCACCAACATAGACCACAGCCGCAGGGGCTACAGTGTACGCACCCGCACCGTTCGACCAATAGCGCAATGCGCGCGCAGCATCCAGCGTGATCTCCACCTGCCGACTCTCACCCGCACCAAGTGCGACCTTAGTAAACCCGCGTAACTCCTTGACCGGCCGGTCTTCACCCGTACCCTCAAGCCCGAAATACACCTGCGGCACGGCCTTACCCGCACGCTCCCCAGTATTCGTCACCGTGAACGCAATGCGAATCGCATCATCCACGCGACGCACATCGAGATCAGAATACGCAAACGTGGTGTAGCTCAAGCCGTGACCGAAGCAGAATCGCACCGGCACATCACGCGTCTCAAAATAACGGTAACCGACGTAAATATCCTCGTCGTAGCGCACATGCAGCCCCGGACCGAATGTACCGACCGAGTGCGCCGGCGAATCAGCGAGCGCGATCGGGAATGTCTCCGGCAGGTGTCCGCTTGGATTGACTCGGCCGAGTAACACTTCTGCAAGAGCCGTACCGGATTCGCACCCGTTATACCAATTCCACACAATCGCATGCGCACGGTCAGCCCACGGCATGGCGACTGGCGAACCCGCAACAAACACGAGCACCGTGTCGGGAGCGACGTCAAGAAGCGCGGAAATCAGCGCATCCTGACCGTATGGCAGTTCAATCGTCTCGCGATCACGACCTTCAAGATCATGCTCATGATCAAGACCACCAACAAACACCACCGGATCACCGCTCGCTGCATACTCGCGGGCGCGGGCTACAGCTCCATCGCGCAATGCGGCCGCACGCTCGGCATCGTCAGCAGCTGAACCGACCGAGTTCTCAAGACTGTCTTCCTGCCATGAATCGTCCTGCACAACCTGCTTTGCATCGTAACCGAGCACGTACTCAATAGTCACGTTGCCGCCGAGTTGACCGTTCAACCCGAGTAACGGCGTAACCTCATGCAACGCCTTGATAACCGCACTGCCACCGCCGTTAGAGTGGATGCGGTCTGCGTTCGCACCGACAACAAGCACGCGGCGCAGCGAGCCCTCGTTCAGCGGCAACACCGGCCGACCAGACACACCGGCATCGTTTTTGAGCAGCACAATCGACTCACGCGCCACGGTAAGCGCTTTCGCAGCGTGCGCGATCGTCGCGTAGGAGCCGGCCTTGCGAGCTGGTTTCGTACCGTCATCGGCGGGCAGCATGTGCAACGCATCCATGACGGCGAGCACACGCAATACCTTGGTGTCCACGTCCGCTTCGCTCACCTCGCCAGCTGCGATCGCTCGTCGTAGCGGATTCGCGAAATAATACTCGTCAAAGTTTGGCGTGACGGACATTTCGACGTCGAGTCCGACGCGCGCGGATGCAGCGGTACGCTTAACCGCACTCCAGTCGGAGACGACGAATCCATCGAATCCCCATTCGTCGCGCAGAATATCGTCGAGCAGTTTCTTCGATTCGCAGCACTGTTCGCCGTTCACCAAGTTGTACGCACCCATGATCGACAGCACACCGCCGCGTTTGACCGCATCCTCGAACGCGGGCAGATAGATTTCACGCAGTGCACGCTCGCTGATGGTTTCGTCGACGTCGAGTCGATCAGTTTCCTGACTGTTGGCCGCGTAATGCTTAGCGCAGGCGGCGACGTCGGATTCCTGCACGCCGCGAATGTAGGCAGCACCCTGCTCTCCGGCAAGATACGGGTCCTCGCTCATGTATTCGAAGTTGCGGCCGCACAGCGGGCTGCGTTTGATATTGAGTGAGGGGCCGAGGATGACATCCTTACCACGGCCGCGCGCCTCTTCGCCGAGCACTTCGCCGACGGTGTGCGCGAGCGCACGATTCCACGTCGATGCAACAGCCGAGCCAGACGGCAAATACGTCACGCGATCACGCGTATTCCACAGCGGTGCCCAGTTGTCGTTGTGCAGCTCCTCGCGCGGCCCCATCGGACCGTCATCCATGTGAAATTCGGGGATGCCGAGTCGCACAGCTCCGCCGCTTTTGAACAGTCCGGCGGCGTGGATGATGTCGACTTTCTCGTCGAGCGTGAGTTGGGCGAGCAGTGCGCGCGCCTTGGCTTTGTTGGTTTCAGTGATAGTAGTCATGATGTCTCTCTTCCGTAAGTGTTTTGTACTGATGCTCTGCGTGATAAGTGATGTACGTATGCGCTTATGTACGACTGCGTACGCCGGTTTATTTGACGCTGATCCTGAAGCCGAGCGGCACATCCGTCGCGATGCCGGCACGCAAGGCCGGTTCGATGACGAGGCCGTCGTCGGTGCGCTCGTAGTGCACCGGTCCGGAGCCGAGCTGTTCGACACCGGTGACGATGCCGTGGAACGGTGCCACCTTGCCGTCATGGTAGGCGGCGAATGCGGCGCAGGTGAGCGTGCGAGCGCCGTCCGGGTTGAGGCAGAATGCGTACACGTCGCCGTCTTTCGCAGTGAATCGCCAGTCGGCGGCCGTGTACTGCAACGCGTTCTGGTCCGCGAACGAGCCTTCTGCGGCATGAGTCGGTCCTTCTTCGGCGATTTTCCACGGTCGAGTGCCGTAGATGCCGTCGCCGTTCGCGTCCAGCCATGTGCCAATCGATTCGAGCAGTTCGCGATCGTGAGCGGCGATCGAACCGTCCGCACGCGGGCCGACGTTGAGCAGCAGGTTGCCGTTTTTGCTGACCGTATCGACCAGCGTGACGATCAGTTCGGCGATGCTCTTGTAGTCGAGCGTGTTCGTGTAGCACCACGAGTTGCGTGCGATGGCGGTGTCGGTTTGCCATACGTACGGCGTCGCGGTGGCGAGACCGCCGCGTTCGACGTCGTACAGTCCCGCACCCCATGCCATGCCGTCCTGCTTGTAGCAGATGATGACCGGCACGTCCCATTCGACACCGCGGTTGTAGTAGAAGGCGGCCAGTTTCTTGATGTACGGCTTGAACGCGTCGTGCTGGATCCACCAGTCGAAGTACAGCATTTCCGGACGGTAGTTGTCGATCAGCTCGCACACGCGCAGCAGCCAGTCGTCGAGATATTCCTCGGTCGGCCGCGGCACGGAGAACAGGTCTTGATTGTCGGGCTCGGGCATGGCCGGCCAATAGAAATCACCGCGATGCATTGGCTCAGCCGCGCGCACATCGGAGTCAAATTCGCGTCCGTGACTCATGAACCACCAGTGTTCGGCACGGTGATTGCTGGTGGCGAAATGCAGTCCGTGACGCAGCGTCGCTTCGCGCAATTCACCAATGATGTCGCGGTGCGGGCCGGTTTCGACCGTGTTCCAGTGCGAGAGATCACTTGCGTACATTTGGTAGCCGTCGTGATGTTCGGATACCGGGAAGTAGTACCGTGCGCCGGCAGCCGCGAACAGGTCGAGCCATTCGTCCGGATTGAATCGCTCGGCGGTGAACATCGGAATGAAATCCTTGTAGCCGAAATCGCTTTGCGGGCCGAAGGTTTCGCGGTGATGGTCGAATTCGGGGTAGCCTTCGATGTACATGTTGCGCGAATACCATTCGTTGCGGTATTCGGGTACCGTGTACAGACCCCAGTGGGTGAAAATGCCGAATTTCGCGTCCGGGAACCAGCTAGGTACCTGTACGCGGGATAGCGATTCCCATGTGTCGCAGTAGGGACCGGCTTTGATCACGGCGTCTATGGTGTTCAGATCGATCATGGATGCTCCTCATGTGTCTGTGACTGATTGCGGTTGCGCGAATGCGCGCATATCTGCACGTATCTGATTACGTTGGTGCACGTTCGTCCGACCGGCAATTGATCGCGTGCGTTCAGTCGCCGAATGTGGTGCGGTTCCAGTCGAAACCGACCGCCTGGCACCATGCGCGGGCGATGATCATCGCACCCCGCTCGTAAGGATGCACGCGGTCCTGACTGGCGAGGCAACCATGCAACTGGGTGAGCCAGTGGTCGACGGCGGCTTGCGTATCCACGAAAATCGCATTGTTGCGTTCCGCCACGCGTTTCGACGCGGCCGCGAACTCTTCGATTTTGGCGCGCATGATGTCGTGCGGATTCGGCTCGAACATGAACGGACGCATGATGATGAATCCTTTGAGGTTCGGGGATTCGCGGCGCGTACGCTCCAGCAGTTCGTCGTAGATGCGTTCGTAATCCTCGACCGTGTTGAGACGGGCCTGCCACAGTGGTCCGTCATAGTATCGCCACGCGTCGTTGACGCCGATCATCACCGACACATAGTCCGGATTCATGCCGATGATGTCGCTGTCCCAGCGTTCGGCCAGTTCGACGATGTCGTTGCCGCTGATGCCCTGGTTGATCGTACACAGCGCACGGTCGGGGTATACGGCGGTGAGCAGATTGTGCAACGTGTTCACGTAGCCGTGTCCGTAGCCCCAGCCGCCGGGAATGGCGGTTCGGTCACGATCGGCGTCGGTGATGGAATCTCCCGCGAATACGATGCGGGCATGTTTCGGGAAAATCAGCATGATGGTTGCCTTATGCGCGTGCGGATATGCGAAGGGCACCGGGATTCGGTTGCCGGATCCGGTGCCCTTGATGGCTGCGGGCCGATGATCGTCAATTGCCGTCATCGACCGCGACCTGTTGAGTTATGTGGGTTGTGCTGCGGGCCGCACATCCTGACCGTTCAGGAACGGACGCCCCGCATCACGTTCACTCGGAATCGTTCGGACTCACTTGGATTCACTCGGAATCGGAAGAGGAATCCTTGTTCTCCGCCTGATAATCCTTGACGGCGGCCTTGCGGGCGGCGTCCTGATCCTTGGCGTTCTTCATGTCCACTTCGAGGACCTGATCGATGCCGAGGCCCTTGACGGTCTCACGCATCTGATCCATGATCTTCTCGGCTTCAGCTTCGGAGGAGGCGAAGGATGCCTTCCACGAAGCGTTCACGATCTCGGTCTTTATGGAACCGCGCAGGGTGGTGATCTGGGAATCCTCATCCGGGGTCATGTAGGCGGAGCCCGGAGCGACCTCGATCATGTTGTTGGCCTCGAGGTACTCCATCGTGGTCTTCGCGCCGCCCATGTGAGAGGACCAATCCTGGTTCAGCGGGTTGTTGTTGGCCTTCTCGAGCTCGCTCGGCCACATGGTCGCGTTGTACGGGTAGCCGGTGTCCGGATCGTTGTCGTTGACGTTCACGGTGGTGAAGTTCAGCGCGGAGATGCCGTCGGAGTAGGAGCCGCCGCCGTACTCTTCCGGAACGTTCTCGCTGGCGCCGGACAGCACGCTGGAACCGAAGTCGGTGAGCACCGGCTCGCCGTCCTTGATCTCCCAGTTCAGACCCTTCGGACCTGCGGCGCCACCGGTCTGGGCGCCGGAGTCATACACGCCTTCCGCGGAATACAGCCAGTCGATGAACTTGACGAGACGCTGCTTGTTCTTGGCCTGGGAACCGATGCCGATGAAGGTCTTGCCACCGGTCGGGGTGGAGCCGTAGGAGAAGATCTTCTGATCCTTGAGCGGGGCGATCATGAAGCCCTTGCCGGCAGCCTTGTTCTCGTTGGTGTTGTAGGCGGCCTGACCGAGCCACGGCCAGAAGGAGAACAGCACCTTGCCTTCCTTGTACTTGGAGTTCATGGTGTCGTAGTTCTGGGTGGTCGACTCAGGATCGACGATGCCGGCGCGATAGGCGGCGTTGAAGAACTTGATGGTGCGGTCGTAGATGCCGTCCTTGTCGGTGATGGACTGGTACTCGGAACCGTCGGCCTTGGCCAGCACGAAGCCCATCTCGTCGAAGCCGTAGAAGCAGGTCGGCTGCTTGGCGTTGTTCATCATGTTGCCATCCCAGTCCTTGAACAGGGACATGGCGTAGATGTCGTTACGACCTTCGGTTTCGCGGGCCTTGTCCTGCATCTGCTTGAGCACCGGGATCAGATCCTCGAGGGTATCGATCTCCGGGTAGCCGATGGCCTTGTAGTAATCCCAGCGCAGGTACGGGCCGAACGTCGGTTCGAGGCCTTCGGACGCCTCGGTCGGAGCCTTGTCGGAGACGGAGCCCGGGATGCCGTAGACGCCGGAATCCACACCGATGACATCGTTCATGGCGTCGATGGCGGCCTGATGGTTCTTGATGTTGTCCATGCCGTCGAGGTACGGGGTCATGTCGGCGAGCAGCTTGGCCTTGACCATCTTGGAGCCGTAACCGCCGTCATAGCCGTAGATGATGATGTCGCCGAGGTTGCCCGAAGCGGAACGGGTATCGAACAGGGTGGAGCCGCCGCCGGCCACGTTCGGAGCGATGATGTTCAGCTTGATGTTGAACTTGTCCTTGATGATCTTGGCGAACCAGCCCTTCTGTTCGCCCTGGTAGTTGGCGAGGCCGTCGAAGACGTCGACGGTCATCAGCGATCCATCATCCTTCTCGGAAGCGGTCTTGTCGCCACCGCAGGCCGCCAGCGACATCAGCAGCGCCACGCTCAAGCCGGTGGCGAACACCGCTTGGATCTTCTTCTTGATTTCCATAATGGAATCCTCCTTGGTTCCTTTGGTTTCCCTAGATTGAGGAAAAATTGTTGTGATTCAGTTATGAGATACGACTGGTTTGTTTGAGGCCTACCGGCCTCACTCAGGCTGAACCTATGAACAGTCCACAGGGCTTCGCGTTACGCGTCAGCCCTTTACCGCTCCCAGCATCATGCCTTTGACGAAGAAGCGCTGGAAGAACGGGTAGACGAACAGGATCGGGAGCACGACGATCACGGAGACCGTCATACGGATCGAGGTCGGGGTCTGCTGCGTGGCCAGTGCCGCGACGTTCATTGCGGTGCCGGCGCTCGCCTTCACCGACGCGGCCAGTGCATTGGCCTGATTGATGTAGGTGTACAGCAGGTACTGCAGCGACCACAACTTGGAGTCGGTCATGTAGATCAGCGTGTCCTGGAAGGAGTTCCACTGGCCGACCGCGGAGAAGATGCCGACCGTTGCGAGGATCGGGGACATCATCGGCAGGATGATCTTCCAGAAGACCGTCAGCGTGCCGGCGCCGTCCATTTCGGCTGCTTCCTGCAGCGAGTGCGGGATGGATTCGACGAAGGTCTTGACCAGGATGATGTTGAACGGCTGGACGATGGCGGGCAGCACGTAGACCCAGAAGTTGTTGGTCAGGTGCAGGTTCTTCATCGTGATGAACATCGGGATCAGACCGGCGTTGAAGTACATCGTGATGACGATGAAGCGGTACCAGAACTTGCGTCCCCACATCTTCTCCTGCGTGAACATGAAGCCGAGGAACGCCGAGGCGCCGACGGTGAGCACCGTGCCGATCACGGTACGCGCCGCGGAGATGAACGCGGCGGTGCTCAGACCGGAGAGCGCGAAGACCGCCTTGTAGTTCTCCCAATGGATGCCCTGCGGGATCCAGTTCACTTCGCCGGCCGCGGAAGCCGAGTTGTTCGAGATCGAGTTGATGATCAGGTAGTAGAACGGGTACACGCAGATAAACGCGAACAGCAGGAAGAAGATGATGTTGAAGACGTTGTAGACTTCCTCACCGCGGGTGCGACGCTGGGCGGGAGCTACGCCTTGCTTGAAGTTCTTAGCCATGATGATGCTTCCTTAAATCTCGAGAAACCAATCAGACGATCGACACGCCGCGGGTGCGCTTGGACAGCCAGTTGACCAGGATCAGCAGGCCGACGCTGACCAGCGACTTGAGCATGGAGATGGCGGTTGCCAGCGACAGCGAGCTGTTGCCCATACCGACGTTGTAGACGTAGAGGTCAAGGACCTGGATGTGCTGCATGTTGAAGGCGTTCTGGAAGACGTAGTACTGGTCCATGCCGTTGTTCAGGAAGTTCGAGATCGAGAGCATGAGCAGCACGAAGTAGGTCGGCAGCAGCTGCGGGATGGTGACGTGCCAGATCTGCTGGAAGCGGTTCGCACCATCCACCTGCGCGGCCTCGTACAGTTCCGGATCGATGCCGGCGATGCCCGCGAGGTACATGATAGAGCCCCAGCCGAGGCCCTTCCAGATGCCCCACAGCAGCATCTTGAGCCACGTATGGGAATCGGAATCGAGGAACTTAATCGGCTCGGAGATGAGGTGCAGGTTCTGCAGCAGGGTGTTGAACATGCCGGTGGTGGAGAACATGGCGAACGCGACGGCGTAGACCAGAACCCACGAGATGAAGTTCGGCAGCGTGGTGAGCGTCTGGATGAGGTTCTTGAACCAGCGGGCGCGGATCTCGTTCAGGGCGATGGCGAACACCAGCGGGAAGAACGAGGTGAGGATGTTCAGTCCGGACATGGCGAAGGTGTTGATGAGCACCTGGCCGATGGTCTTGAGCTGAGCTGGGTTCTGCACCATCATCTTGAACCACTGCAGGCCCACGAATTCGCTTTCGGACAGCGGAATCGGCGGCTGGTAGTCGAAGAATGCGTAGATCCAGCCGAACAGCGGCAGGTAGCAGAACAATACAGCCAGGATGAGGAACGGGACGATCAGCAGCCACAGCTTGACGCCGTGCTGCTTGGTTGTTTCGACCTTGTTGCCCTTGCGACCTTTGCCGCGCTTGGTCTTCGCGTCAAGCGCTACGGAGGCCGCAGACGAGCCGTTGCTCGTCGCCATGCTTCCGCTCTCCTCGTGCGATTGCATCATTCCTCCTTTGGTTGTATTGATGCATCGATGCCCGTTGCGAATCCGCGACTTCAATCGTCGCAACCATCCGCAGAACTCTTATTTATTAACTTATAAATAAGATTATATGCATCTCCACAACTTTGTCAAATGATTAATAAATAAGCAGTGTATACTTGGAATTCCAACGAAAAATGGCTCAATGAGAACGTTCACGGCACGCCGAGGCAGGAGGAATCCTTGAAATTTTTTGACCCTGATAACCGCTTCTGGCAATTCATCAGCCTATGCCTGAGGTACACGGTCCTCAACCTGCTCTTCCTAGTCACCATCATCCCGATCGTCACCATCGGACCGGCGCGAGCCGCACTATATAGTACGGTGTTCGCCTACACCGACAACGAAGACATCAATCTCGGCCGAGAATACCTCAAACGGCTCAAGCGCGAATTCCTGCCCGCACTCGGGTCGTCGGCCATCTTCCTCGTCCTGCTGGCGTTCGCAACCTTCGCCTTCGTGTTCTGGAACGCGCTCGACACCGACATCGCCTATCTCACCATGCCGATCCTCATCATCGTCGCGGTTGTCACACTGCTTACGTTCGAATACTATTCGCCGCTGCAGGCGCGATATGCGAACTCCTTCACGGCAACGCTGAAGAACGCATTCATGATGCCGTGGGCGGCGTTCAAGTACACGCTCGGACTGCTCGCCATCGACGTAGCCGGTGCCGCATTGTTCGTATTCACCGGATGGTTCCGCATCGCGTTCATTGTGCTCGGCTTCTCGTGGCTCGCTTACGCGAAATCGCTGATTTTCCTGCGCGCGTTTGACCATGTCAGCGGCGACCCGAATACGCCGCGCGAGGCGCCCGATTACTCACTGCCGACCGGCTCGTTGCAGTAAATGCCGCATTTTGTCGTATGCATTAGGTCTTTAGGCCCCTGTTTCGTTTCCCTTACCGTATTCCCCATGCGTTGGTGCGCCCCTTTGCGCATCTTCATGGTGCGGTAAATTCCCCATCGTGCGGTAAATTCCCCATGATGCGGTAAATGGTTGGCGGCGATTGATGCACAAATGGCGGAATTACGCCATTTTGCAAAACCGCATCATGGGAGGTTTACCGCACCATGTGATGTTTACCGCACCATGGGGAATTTACCGCACGATGGGAGCTCGCGGAGGGGGCACACCTTGTTTATTTGACCATTAAGCCTGACACGCTGGAGCTGGGCGGCGCAATAAGGGTTTATTCGCGAGCGCCCGCAGGCAGCGCAGCACATCCAGATTCATCCGGAACAATCACACGACCAGTCGGCTGCTGACTCAATGTATACACCTTATAGCCTTCATTAAATCTTCACATCTGAAGTTGCACGTGAGGGGAAACCATATTATAGTGTTGCAAGTTGTCCTGCGGAGCAAGACAACATCCACGGGGCTATAGCTCAGTTGGTAGAGCGCTTCGTTCGCATCGAAGAGGTCGTGGTTTCGATTACCATTAGCTCCACGAAGGCCGATTCCATTCCACCGGGATCGGCCTTTTTTTCTTTCTCAAAACCGTTGATTTGATTAGCGTTCGGAATTAGCTTCGCCGAGGAAAGCGGCGCGATACGTGATAAAAAGGCCGTAACTGAGTCACGATCATTGGGAAAGGACTCAGTTACGGCCTTCAGAGTCAGTCAAACCAGCAAACGCAGAGGACAGCTCAGACGATCTTCGGCATCGGCGTAGTCAGCGACGTGGTAAGGTTCACCTGCACCAAACCGGCGCCGGCGTGTACCTCAACCTTCTTGAGCGTCACTGTGCGCTCGTCTTCCGGCAAGCGGTCGTTATCGGTCATCGTAGCCGGCGACTTGACTGCAACGAGCGCAAGATCAGCCAGCGAAATACCAGCCGACTCGCACAGGGCAACAGCTGCATCGCGCGACGGGATGAAGCCATCCTTAAGCAGCACGCGCTCAGCCGGCACGCCGTACGCATGCTCAGCCACCCACTTCACGTTCTCGATCACCGACATACCCTTGTGGCTGTGCGGACGAGCCGGCATCGAACCGTTGAGCAGCACATCCACAAACGGATCGAGTTGGTCGGCAATACCCTCGCCACCGTCACGGTACAGGTTACCGATAATCGGGTTACGGAACTCCAGCTTGGCCGCAGTCTCACGCAACGACGGAATCTGATCATCCTCACCATCCCACAGATTGATCAGCGGGAAGGCTGGAATATCAAGTCCTTCGAGACGTTCCACGTGGAACGGGTAACGCCATGCGAGGTCCGGATCGTCACGCCACGTCGACGCACGAGTCACGACAACTGCCGCACTCGGCCACTGCGCGCCGAACTCACGGCAAGCAATGTCGAGCCACTTCTGTGCGCCAGCGTCCGTACCGTAACCGGCTTCAACAATGACCACGTCGTGCAGCGAACAAGCCATTTCAACCGAAATCAGCGTCGGAATACCGATCGACACGTTCGCAAACGGACCGCCGTGCACATACACCGGCGAACCGTTCACTGTTTCAGTCAGCGCCGGCTTAACCGCATCGGACAGGATGCCGGTGATACGCCACAGGTCCACGAACTCGCCGAACGTTACGGCCTTGCCGTCCTTCGTACCGGCGATCATCTTCGAGACTCGCTCGCTGATTTCGTCCATCGAACGAGACAGGCAGACGATCTGCATGAGTTCGGACGTCGGCGTGAGCACGACCTTCTCGGCGACGTTGTTCTTGCCCGCGTCCACGGTGATCGAACGCAGCGAACGCGACGGCACTTCGGAGACGCGAGGCACGAGAATCGTATCGATGCGACCCTCGTCAACCGCTTTCTCAGCGAAGGAGACGAGCAGGTTCTGCGCTGCTGCAATCGCAGCCATTTCGCCGGTCAGACCCCAGTCGATGAGCTCAGGGTGAGTCAGCGATGCCTTGCCACCGCCGGACGCACCGCCCTTTGAACCAGCTGCAGTAATGCCCATGCTCGGTTGACGCAGTACAGCAGTCGCGTCGATACCGCGCGCACGCAACGCGTCAATGAGCGCGATCGTCGTGGTGGTTTTACCTTCGCCACGGCTTGCCTTGAGTGGCGTATCTGCGGTGACGAGCACGATCTTGCCGTGCTTGCGCGGCGCGTCCGGATTGGCTTTCAGCCAGTCCATGTAGCCGAACGCGTCGATTTTCTTGACCAAACCGTATTGGCTGGTGAAATCTTCGATGGAAGTCATGTACGCGAAGTTCCTTTCGTTCCTTGATGCCGCTAGCAATACCACTATTGTGAGGCCATTAGCGTGATACTGCTAGCACAACCTAACGCAACATATGACGATATCAGAAGTCAGACAGGTGGAAAGCGTTCTTCATCTTCATGCTGGTGTTGTACAGCACAACATCGAGCAGCTTGTCCGTCTCGACCTTGAGTCGATCGGCCAGTTGCTGGTTCGCCGCAGTCAATGTTTCGCGAGCTGCCGCGTTCTCGCGTAGCTCAGCGATAATCTCATCCGGTTCCATCGGCTGCACGTCGAGGTCAGCGTCCGCATCGAACTCGTCGATATCGTCGAGATCGACGTCGTCAGCCGCCGCGTCCGCAACATCAGCCACGTCGTCATCGTCCGCGTCCGCCGGCCACACGCCGTCAAGCGCGTTAATCGCCGCGTCTGTTTGCGCAACCAACTGGTGACCGAGCGCGCCAGTCTTCTCCTGATACCGCTCAACGAACGGCTCGTTATCAGCGAACTGCGCGTCGCACAACGCGGCGATCACACGATTCGCCCAGTAGAAGTTTTCGGTAGTCACGCGCGTGGTCGTATCTTCCAAGTACGCCGGCGTCGCGTCAACGTTCGTGTAGAACGGCATGAGCGTGTTGAACGGGTTGGAACCGTACGCAATCCACTGGATCGCTCGACTGACCTGCGGACGGTACGGACGAATCTGCATAACCGACAGCTGGCTTTGACGGTTGATACCGATCGGACGGTACATGTGACGCGTGTGTTCGTCACCGAGCTTGCCGTACGGATCGTACAGAGTGCCCTGATAGTGGTTCGACAGGACGACCTTGATATCTTCAATCGTAACCTTACGTTCCGGCTGGCGCGCCCACGGAATATCGTTCGATTCCGGCGTGTGATCGGCGTCCGGACCATCCCAAACCTCGTCGTACGGGTTGAGGAAACGCTGCATCGCCCACGCGCGCGGCGTGTTGTACACGTGGTCCATGTCAGAGTGCGAGCCGAACGCGTCACGCGGGTTGAACGGGCTCGTCGACTCGACAGACAGATCGAGATGATTGTCTTCGATGAACTCAGCCAAGTCAGCGGAGCACATGTGATTTTCTTGATCACCGAGCGCATCGTCGAGATCGAACTCGTCGATACCAAGCTGGTTCGGCATGGTCACGTACGCTTCGTCCGGCACACGCTTGGCGATCCAATGATGGCCGCCGACGGTTTCCAGCCACCAAATTTCGTTGACATCGCAGAACGCGACGCCATTCATCTCGTACGTGCCGTACTGTTCGAGCAGCGAGCCGAGACGTTCGACGCCTTCGCGCGCGGTTTTGATATACGGCAGGACGAGGGTGACGAAATCTTCCTCGCCGATACCACCGAGGACTTCCGGCTCGTAGTCATCGCTGTTTGGGTCGCCCTTGGCTGGCTGGTAGGCGACGAATGGGTCGGCTCCGAGTACGCGCTCGTTCGTGGTGAGTGTTTCGGTGGCGCTCATCGCAACGTTTGCCTCGTTGATGCCGGCTTCACCCCAAATGCCCTGCTTGAGATCAGCGTTTGGCGCAGCCGTGTAGCGCAATGGTTCCTCGTCGCTTAAGTCGATGACGAGGTGCGAGATCACGCTGTGGTAGGTTTTCGGCTGTTCTTCGGGCTTGACGACGATGAATCGTTTCGGATTGAACTCACCGTTGCCGCTATCTTCGTTGCGGGCGATGATCGTGGAACCGTCGTAGCTGGCGTCCTTGCCGACCAAAATTGTGGTGCAGGCCATATTGTTTCCTTTCCTTTCTTATTGGATTAGCGGTTACTCCCATGATGCGGTTAGGCGGAAAACACATTTTGGCGGAAAATAGCCATTTTCGCTCACCGCACCATGTGATGTTTACCGCATCATGCTTTGCCGGTAACGAAGATACCGCCTTGATCGGGGGTTTCGCCGCAGTTTCTCAGTGCGTGAAGCAGTTCGTTGAGCCAAAATCCCTGATTCAATCCGGGCAATGGCTCTTTCGTACCCCACACGTGTAGGTAGTAGTCGTGATCTTTGTCTGGCGGCTGCGGACCGTTGTAGCGCATGGTGATCGCCGGGTCGTTGTCGCGGCCGAGGAATTTAGATGCCGATGAGTTGCGACCTTGCACGGCTTCGGGAATCATCGAGGGCAATTGACGAGAGAAGTCTGGTGGAATTTGCAGTGCGTGCGAATCGTTGAAATCGTACATAAGCGCGTCAATCGGCAGGTTTGCGAGCGTCCAGTGAATCCACTCGAATCCGCATACTGGAATCGAATCCGGGTCAGTGAACGACCAGTGCAAATAGCGTACGCTAGGATCAATCTGATCAATGTAGAACGGGAAGGAGATGACGGGCACGCCGCCATTGCGGTATTCCGGCGCGGCGGCTTTCGCGAAGTCGTCGGGCACCACCGTGAAATCAGCGGAAATCTTCATGCATCCCAGTGTATCGCGCGCATGTGTCGACTACTATTTTTTTGAGTAGGTTACATAGTCGGAATTACCGCTGACATACGCCAATATCGACCATCTACAGAAACCGTAAGACTGCCACCATAATCTGATAACAATCTACGATACCGTTCAAGCCCTGAATGCACGTTCTTGTCGTCGTGCTCATCTCGTTCTGCAAGAGTATGAATTACATCAGTCACATGCAACACAACATTGTTGTTTTTCGTTTCAACGGTCACAATATATCCATACCGCGGATCAGCATATTTAGCGATATTATTATATGATTCTTGAATCAAACCAAATAATAACGAACGAAATGTAGCGTTCACTCCTACAGGAAAATTTTGTGTTATTGCATATTCGCCGTCAATTCCAATGTTGCGCAATAATTGATATTTATCCTGCATAAACTCAATTACATCTGCATGAATATCAGATTTAACATCCTGAATATCATTATTATAATTTGTTTCAAGATCGATAACAAAAGCCCTAGCTTTTTCCACAGCATCATTTACTACATTACGAGCAATACCTATATTGCTTTCAACTAGATAATCTTCATTGATAAGTAACTGTATATTAGTAATACTCCCAAGTATTTGGTCATGTATATCTCTGGCTACTCGATGCCGTTCACGCATTACAGAAACTTGTTTTGCAAGATACTCTCGTTGAGCACTATACGACAAAACTAAACCTATGCAGAATGCGCATACGTACAACATAATAACAGGTAAAACATATACTAAATCGTAATTATCATTCCCATTCCCAAACAAATCAAGAACATGCGACAGACAAGATATTATTGCCGCACAAACACCATAACAATAATCTATCGAGACAAGCACTATCACACTGAACAATACTGGGAAAAAGAGAAAATACGGACTATCTATAATAAAGATTGCTTTTGCCATCCACAATACAATAAGCGTCCATGACCCCACTATCGGAAGATAATATTGAACACCAATACAAACACAACTCACCATACATATGAACCAGTATTGTAGTGTCTGCGTTTGCAGCGTCGAATTAATTATTACACTGACTACATAAATACATAGTACGATAATAATCGATATTCGCACTCTATAAGATGCTTGCTTATTGTCATGAGCGTAATTTATAAAAGATGAAGATTGTGACATATCGATAACGCCTCTTTGCGATTTCGAGCATGAACTTTTAACAATATATGGTGAATATGCGAAAAAACTGTATCAGATGTAATACGCATCGATGATGCAATCTCTTCAGTCGACATTCCATTGTCATAGCAGCGAAGTATTTCTAGCTCGCGAGGACTAGGAATATCAATTTTATTATGTTGTAGAACTTTATTGTTTTGTTTCATCTGAACATGAGATTGCGTAGCGCTCAAGAAAGGGGAATGTTCAGGATAGGATTTTCCCTGAGATACATGCTCAATAGCACGTACGAATTCCTCTGAAACAATGTCTTTCTTTTGCAATAACGACTGAGCGCCAGCAGCAACCAATGGCTCAACGAATGACGAAAGCGGGTATGCTGTTACACACAATATTCCAATATCCGAAGTGTGATTTCTTATCAAACGGCATATATCAATTCCACTAATGCCATTAAGCATAAGATCTACAATTACAACGTCAGGCAACGTACTATCAAACCGTACATGTTCTAAAATTGTTTGAGAATGATCACATTGCCAGAGTATTGTACTTTGGGGAATACGACGCTGTATTACTGAAGCAATCATCATCGATGCACAATAATCGTTATCAACAATGCCTACAGTAAGCCCATCCTTAACAGCATTCATATTTTTCTATTATACGTTAAGCGCACATCTGCACAGGTATAAAGAAAAACTGGAAAGTATTTGCCATACGGCAGAGAACTCACATACTCTAGAGTTGAAACTTAGCATTATCTTCAAGTCAGCGGTGACTTGAAGTGGTCCCCAGCATATTAAATATATTACAAAAAGGACACAAAATGTTACATAAACAATATGATAAGACAAACAGAATATTATCCAGCATTATATGCTCAGCTTTCGCACTCGTTATCATGTTGATGCCATCGCAAGCATACTCCTCTGATGCTATGACAGATGATGAATACCTATTACACGCCGGCATGCCTATCATCGAAGTTCAAAACATGGACCCTGACATCAAACATGTCATAGCCACTGATCTTCAGCAACAGAATCTTCCATATAAGTACATCGAAACTAGAGAAATTGGAAAACCATACTATACACGGTTGGCCGCTGGACTCCCAAACGGACTCTCTGGGATTCGTTTTTATGCTAGTTCATTCAAATCAGGAAATAACATTTCTATATATCCCACGTACGAATTCACTGATTACAAACAACCAGAAGGGAAAGACACATTCTCAATATACTTCGCAGATGCTGTAAGACCCAATACTTATGGAGGACAGATATGGCATAAAGATCAATATATGAACGACTGGCGCACAACTTCCTCCAGCAAGATGATACCGACTGAGGTATCATTACAAGGCGCAAATTTTTCTGGCCAACAATTAGGAAATCCTGACTGGAAAATGAAAATCAAAGGCTGCGCGTGGGTCCACGCGACAGTCGGTGACAGAAATGATAAGAGAATAGTTGTAAACTATGTTTACAATCCAAATAAAATGAATTATTCAGTAAGCTTTAACCTCGGCAAGTTTGGATTCTCTATAGACCCACCAGAAAAAGTTTATTCGACTGGAACAGCTTTATCACTCTCCTATTAATTTAGCAATAGTCAAGTGGTCGTTGTCACCGGAAATTCCGAACAAATAGCCACTTGACTCTAAGAAAAAGGAACGACGATGAACACGCGATTCATGCAAGCTACACGCATTTCTGTGATCAAAATCGTGTTGATTGCGATCACTTGTATCAGCGTTATCGTGCTGTGCGTCCTGCTGTATTTCCGCGTTGGTTCGGAATCTATCGGTTTTATGTTGGTCGAAGTCGATAATGTAGCAGTAATTAATACTAATAAAAGTACTAATTTGCAGTTCACTATTACTTATTTAGCAGAACACGACTGGCCTCAGTCAAGCAAAACAATACAAGTTACTGATCGCGAGCTCCTCGACAAACTGCACTCTATGAGCGCTGCGGAAATACGGAATATACGCTATGTCGACTTTGCGTATAGCATACCCGGCAATGTCGTTCGGTCAAACGAAGCGCTCTCTTTCAACTTCAATGAAAATACCGTGTACTACGTAACCGATTGGGATGCGTATGCGCGCATTACGGGCGCGCAAGTTATTGACGACAACGGTAATTCGATATCCATACTCCAACAATAAGCACACCGATCACGCGATGAGCGCGCAGAAGAGGGCTTCAAACAGGAGCGTAGGGTTGCCGTTGCCGGCGAGACGGCGGCGTGCGGTTGCGATCTCGTCGAGTCGACGCACTGCGCCGTCGCGCGTTAATCGCACGGACAGCTCCGCGATTGCCTCGCGATTTTCAAGATTGATTACACCGACTGCTTCTTCAGCATTATTCTGCATCACCGCAACGTCGCGATACACGGACGCGATCGAGTTCAACGCACGATCGAGCACGTCACGACTGCGACGAGTCGCTTGCCGTTTCAGCTCGTCCTTTTTCGCAATCTGATTGTATGCGCCACGCAAGTTCGTCGGGATTCGATCGCGCTCCCCCAGCCCGTTGATACGGCGAAAATCCGCCTCGGCACGCGCCGCTTGCCGCTCTACATCCGCTTCAGCTTGGCTTTTTGCATTGTCGATGAGATTGCCGGCGAGCAATACCGCGTCGGACGCACGATGCAAACCGAGCACGCCGACGATAAGTTCGTCGCGGTCAGTCATCACGCGTTCGTCTGTCGCGTACAGTCGCGCGACGCCGATATGACCTTCAGCAAGTCGGGCCGCGCGCGCAGCAACATGCTCAGTAAACCGCTGATCGTCCGGCAGCGTTGGATTGACCGTGTTCATCAGGAACGCGGCAACCGCTTTGGTTGGCGGCACGGCGAGGTTGACGATGCGCGTGCGCGAACGGATGGTAGGCAGCACGTCTTGCGCACTTGGAGCACACAGCAACCAAATCGTGTGTTCGGCCGGCTCTTCGATTTCCTTGAGCAGCACGTTTGTGGTGCGTTCGAGCATGCGATCGACGTCTTCGATAATAATGATGCGCCACGGCGCGGTGCCGGGCATCTGCTCGCTGACACCGATCAGGTCGCGCACTTCGTCGATACCGATGGTGACTTTGTTTGTGGCGAGCACGGTGACGTCTGGATGCGTGCCGGCGAGAACTTCGCGCGTGTTTTTGGTTGGTTCGTCATGTAAGCCATGATCGGGACTTTCGAGCGCGGCAGCGAATGCTTTGGCGACGTTGGAGCGACCGGAGCCGGGAGGTCCGCAGATCAGCCATGATTGGGCGATTGCCTTGGGATCGCCGGTCGAGATGGCTTTGAGCTGGTCTACGACTGGTTTCTGGCCGACGATCGTATCCCATACACTCATTGCGCACCTCCTTGTAGCAGGGTGTCAATATCGGTGCGAATCTGTTCCCACACATCGTTGATTGACTGGTTTGCGTCGATGACGCGGAACCGGTCCGGCTCGGCGGTAGCGAGGTCGAGGAACGCTTGGCGCGTGCGATGTTGGAAGTCATTGCCGGCGGATTCCATACGATCTTCAGCATGTTGCAGACGCGCGTGGGACGCGGCCGGGTCCATGTCGAGCAGGTATGTGCGCTTGGGAAGCAGGCTATCGGTGGCCCACATGCTTAAATTTCGGATTTCTGCGGCGGTCAGCTCACGGCCTCCAGCTTGATAAGCCAACGATGAGTCGAGATAACGGTCAGTGATGACTACTTCGCCGCGTTCAAGTGCCGGACGAATCGTTTCAGCCACATGCTGCGCGCGATCGGCAGCAAAAATCAACGCTTCTGCACGCGGGGCAATATCAGCCGCATCCGAAGCAACATTGTACAGCAGCAATTGGCGTAATGCTGTGCCGAGCGGAGTACCACCCGGCTCGCGGGTTACGAGGACAGCGCGACCACGCTCTTGCAAGTAAGCGCGCAACCGTTCGACTTGCGTGGTTTTGCCTACGCCGTCAACGCCCTCAAACGAAACAAACAGTCCGGTCATGCTGTTCACCTTAGCAAGTTCTCACAAACTTTCGCATCCTTGCGCGCCGACTTCTAACTAAACGATTCACCAACTCATCCGCGCTATGACGGGAAGTCGCTCAAGTTCCGATGAAGACAGCGCCACTCAGTTTGCACTCGCGCACAACCCTATCTTGCAGTTCTAGGTTTTTCCCTGAGAAGACCAACTACTTTAGCGCTACTTAGGGGGTAAAAATAACGGTTTTTTACCCCCGTTCTGGAGGTTTTAGACACGGTTCCACACGACATCTACCTAGAACTGCAAGATAGCTCTCCATTTATGCCACAAACGGATTTCATTACAGCAAGTTACAACATCGAAAACCGTCGAGGACAGATGACACTGATAACGCACTCGACGGTTTTTAGCTGAGCTCACAGTAAGAGACGATTACGCAGCTTTCTTTGTTGACGTACTCTTGCGCGTGGTGGTCTTTTTGGTTGTGGACTTCGCTGCCGTCTTGGTGGTTGACCTTGTAGTTGTCTTTGCAGTTGACTTAGCCGACGTGGTTTTCCTTGCAGTAGCCGTACTCTTGCGCGTGCGCTTCTTAGCTGGGCCAGCAGCGCGCTTTTCCGCAAGCAGACGGAATGCTTCAGCCGGTTCAATCGACTCAGGCGTGTACTGCTTTGGCACAGTACGATTTGTCTCGCCGTCTGTGATGTATGCGCCGTAGAAACCGTCCTTAATGGTCACCGGCTTGCCCGTCTCCGGGTCCGGACCAAGCTCGCGCAGCGGCGGCTTAGCCGCACCACGTCCACGACCACGTCCATACTTCGGCTGGGCGAACAGTTCTTTCGCCTTATCAAGGTCGACCGTAAAAATCTCGTCCTCAGACGCCAAAGAGCGCGTTTCGCTAGTACCGTCCGCTCCTGTCTTGGTCAGGTATGGGCCATAACGTCCGTTATTGGCCTCAACCTTCACGTCCGAGACCTCTCCGGTTTCAGCGTTCGTCTCCTCGTATGAGCCGACAAGCCGTGGCAGGCTGAGCAAACGCAATGCATCCTGCAACGTCAACGATTCGGGGCTCATCGTTTTAAACAGCGACGCCATCTTCGGTTTCGGCGCGGCAGCGGCGGACGCAGTTTTGCGCGTCGTCTTTTTCGCACCGGCGGTTTCGCCATCCGCGCCCCTAGACACACCCTCAGACTCACCGCCATCGCCCCCGGCCGCCACGCCAGAACCAGAAGCCCCCGCCTCAGCCGGCACCAGCGCCACATACGGCCCAAACCGCCCGTTGCGCACCTCAACCGTGCCACCCGACACCGGGTCCACACCAAGCACGCGCGGACCGCCCGCATTATGCTCGATCAGATCATGACCAACTTCAACGGTTAACTCGTCCGGCGCCAACGTATCCGGCAGGGAGGCACGCTTTGGATTGCCTTGCGCATCCAAATGCTCCATATCCTCAAGATACGGACCATACCGACCCACACGCACATGCAGACCATCGCCAATATCAATCGTATTAATCGCACGCGCGTCAATCTCACCGAGCTGCGCTACCTGCTGTTGCAAACCAGCGTGCGCCTCGTCCGCATTCGCCGCCGCACCGTCGCCAGAACCGAAGTAGAACCGAGTCAGCCAATCGCGACCAGTCTGGCGACCGTGCGCAATCTGATCAAGCCCGTTTTCCATATCAGCCGTAAATTCGTAATCCACGTACTTCGGGAACTTCGTCTCAAGCAGCTTAATCACTGAAAACGCAAGCCACGACGGAATCAGCGCGCGACCGCGTTCGTACACGTATCCACGGTCGATAATTGTCGAAATAATGCTCGCATATGTTGACGGACGGCCAATTTCCTTAGCTTCCAAGGTCTTCACCAGCGACGCTTCCGTATAGCGAGCCGGCGGCTGGGTTTCGTGACCATCCGCGGCCACATCCTGCGCAGCAACCTGCTGACCGACGTTCATCGGCGGCAGTGACGCGTTCTCCTCACTGTTTTTCGCAGTCTTGCTGTTGCTGCTGTTGCTGTCATCCGCACCGGCGTTGGTTTTCTCCGCAGCAGTCGCAACAGTCTTGCGTCCCTCGCCGGTCGCTTTCATGAATCCGAAGAACTCGATCACGGTACCAGACGCTTGGAAAATCGCCTCACCAAACTCGCCGCCAGCCGGTGCACTCAGTCGCACAGTCGCGGTCGAACCAGTCGCGTCGGCCATCTGCGACGCCAACGTACGCTGCCAAATCAGCGTGTACAGTCGCAGCTGATCCGGCGGCACAAGACTCGCCAACTCAGCTGGGTCGCGGAATCGTGCGCCAGCCGGACGAATACATTCGTGCGCTTCCTGCGCACCAGCCGTCTTCGTCGCATACTGCTTAGGCGCGTCCGACAGGAACGCTTTGCCGAAATGATATTCGACAGCGTTACGTGCGGCCGCAATCGCCTCTTGCGACAGCGTGACCGAATCGGTACGCATATACGTGATGTAACCGTTTTCATACAAGCCTTGCGCAGCGCGCATTGTCTGCCGCGAGCTCATGCCGAGACGATTACCAGCGGTCTGCTGCAGCGTGGACGTAGTGAACGGCGGCTGCGGACGGCGACGATATGGTTTGGACTCGGTTGACAGTACCGTAAACGCGGCAGATTTCAACGTTTCAGCCACCGCGTGAGCGGACTGTTCGTCAAGCTGACAGATGTTGCCAGCGAATCCGTCCGGCGTGAGCTTGCCGTCCGCACCGAAATCTTTAGACACGGCGAGTCGCTTGCCGCCGAGCGAGATCATACGCGCGTCGAACTGCGTATCGTTGCCCTCGGCGTCGGGCGCGACGAGTTCGGCGGTCACATCCCAGTATGGCGCGCGAACGAACGCCATACGTTCGCGTTCGCGCTCGACGATCAGTCTCGTCGCAACCGACTGCACGCGGCCAGCGGACAGTCCGGGACCGACTTTGCGCCACAGGACTGGCGATAGTTCGTAACCGTAGAGACGGTCGAGAATACGGCGCGTTTCTTGCGCATCAACCATCGCACCGTCCACGTCACGCGTGTTGGTCAGCGACGCTTTGATCGCTTCAGGCGTGATCTCGTGGAACACCATGCGCTTAACTGGCACTTTCGGCTTGAGTGTTTGCACGAGATGCCACGCGATCGCCTCTCCTTCGCGATCTTCATCAGTCGCGAGATAGAGTTCGTCGGCGTTTTTCAGCGCAGATTTAAGTTCGGAAACGGTTTTTTTCTTGTCACCGTCAACGATGTAATACGGCTTGAACCCATCCTGAATGTCCACGCCGAACTTGCCGTACTTCTCCTTGTCGGCGGCGGGCACCTGGCTGGGCTGTGCGAGATCGCGAATATGACCCACCGATGCCTTGACGGTGTATCCGTTGCCGAGATACCCGCCAATTTTCTTGGCTTTGGTGGGAGACTCCACGATGACGAGCTTGCTGCCGGTTGCCATGACTGCTCCTTCAATACTTGCCTGACGCACGTCATCTTAACCATGACGTGCGGTCAAAGGCTAATGCGCGCGGTTTTTACCGATTGTTGTCGGCGATGCTGGCGGTGTCGCGACGTGCGAGCGAGCGGGCGCCGCCCGCGCGACTGGACAGTCGTGCTAATCACGCGGTGGCGCAGGCGGCGCGCCGATCAAACCGATCCGACTCAGCGGAGCGGCGGTCAACTGTCGCATCGCAAGCACCAGCCCAACCGTCAACGACGTCACTGCAGCCACGCCGACGATCGTCGACAAATACGCGCCTGACGCTGACCACGCCGCGCTCAACGCGAGTCCCGGCAACACTTGCCATATCACGTACGTCGCGTACAGGCAGCCGAGTACACCAGCCGTGATCATAATCGTGCCCACAATCTGGATACTCGCTGACGACACACGAGTACCAGGATCATCCATCCCGTTGCGCGCGGTCACAGCGAGTACGAGCAGCGTGCAGCCTCCAACCAGCAGCACCGACATCACCGCGTCGCTCGGCCGGTGCCAGCTGCCAACGATCACCGACAAACCGATCAACGAGGAAAATACAGCGGCAATCAGTGCGCACGCAGCACGCCAGACGCGCGACACGGCGATCAGTAACAAAATTACGGCCGTCGCGGCGAGAATCGTGTGACCGGACGGCGCAGAATTCGCGTGCGGCGTGGCGGTATCGATCAGATACGGCCGCGGCAACAATTCCTTGAGGAACGTGGCCGCATAGCACAGTACCGCGATCGCGGCTGCCTGACCGATCAGCAGCCACCGTTTGCGCACGATCATCACGATGAGCGCGGCGAGACCGAACAGCAGCGAAAAGACAACCGTGAGATTCAACGGGGCTGGCAGAAGATTGTCTGCGATGAACGGGTCGAGCGCGGCAGCGAGCCAGCCGGGTAGCGCATTATGCAGGCCGGTGACTACGATTTCATCGTAGGATTGACCGGTTTCCGTGCGTACGCCGAGCCACCACACACCGAACGCGGCGGCGATGAGGAGTGCGCCGAAGACGATGCACAGGATGCGGGCGGAGATGCGCGGGCGGACAGCGAGCGGATCGAGCGCGGCGAGACCGCGAGCGATGGCGGTTGAGTCGGCTGGATTGGCTGGATTGAAGGCACTGTCAGGATTCGCTGGAACTGAGCCTGATGCGTGCTGTAACTGTTGCGACGGCACCGGGTTGACTATTGATGACGCGCGCGATGTGTGTGATACCGATTGTGGTAGCGCCTCGAATGGCGTGAACAGCGGCGCGGGAGCCGGCGTCGACGGTGACGAAGGCTGATCGGAGCGCGGTGTTGTAGGTGTTGGTTCGTCGGTCATACGCATGACTCTACGGTGGCGGGTGGTCTGTACATCGAGCTTCCGCCGGAAATCGCGCAGACGACCTTCTCATCTCCCCTTTCAGTCCTCTCAGCGTGACATTCCGGCGGAGATACGCCGCTTTACCGCCGCAATATCACGCTAACAGCCCTGTTTCTGTGACATTCCGGCGGAAGTATGCCGTCTCTCCGCCGCAAAATCACAAAAACCGGGTGCTAAACGTGACATTTCGGCGGAACTATGCCGTCTCTCCGCCGCAAAATTACAAAAACCGGGCACTAAACGTGATATTCCGGCGGAAAGTACATGATTCTCCGCCGGAATATCACATGTCAAGCCCCATTCACGTGACATTCCGGCGGAAGTTAGCTGAGTTCCGCCGCAAAATCACACTCGAGCACACACGCGATGGATTGTAACGAGTCAATTCCATCGCGTGACCAAACCTCCACACACCCCAATATGCGTGGCGGTTTTCGCTCACTGAGAGGGCGCTCAGAGAGCATTTTCTGCCACGCACCACCGTCCCCACTGCCGCTCACGGTTACACACCATCTCAAGTGGCAGAAAACGCTCACTAAGCACACCCTCAGCGAGCGTTTTCTGCCACGCAGGAGAAGGTCAACAAATAAGACCCACATTTCGACCCCTAGCCCCCAACAAGCCCCGGAGAAAAGAGAAACCCCCACGCACCCGTCAGAGGCCACTTACCCTTGCTGCATTCCTGCCCTGGGGGAGTTGGGTGACATAGCGCCGCGTGGAGGCTTTCACTAGTGTACATCATGCCCGGACACCGCATGTCCCGCGCGGCGCTCAGATACGCTCACATCACCTTATGATGGCGGAATACCGCCATTCTCACCCATAACTCGTCCACGCCACGATTTGTAAGAATTCCGCGGAAATCACCATCGCGCACCCCCGTATTCAGGCATAATCACCCACATTGTTCAACTGGGGTGGCTACGGTGGTACATCATGGTCGCACATTCACGCAGTACTTCACACGGCTCACATCGATCGGCAGCAAGTCACACCAGCCGACGCACCGCCTCATCCGGCGCACGCCGAACCGGCACATCTGCCACATCCAGCCGCACCAGTCGACCCGGATCGCACCGCGCAAACAACCATCGCCGTCCCAACGGTCAGCGCAACCGAGGCAGCCGTCATCTCATTCTTAAAATCGTCCTCGCGCTATTCGCACTCGGTATCGCAAGCGGTATCGCAGCATTCGCATACTTGTATATCACCACTGAAATTCCGCAAGCTGACAAAATCGCACTCTCGCAGAAAACTACCGTCTACTACGCTGACGGCACCACCGAAATCGGCTCGTTTGCCGAGCAAAACCGCGAAATTATCCAGTGCAGCGACTTGCCTGACTACATTGGCAAATCGATCGTCTCCTCCGAAGACCGCACGTTCTACACGAATAAAGGTATCGATCTCAAAGGCATCGGTCGCGCGCTCGTCAACAACCTGACCAAAGGCACACGGCAGGGCGGTTCAACAATCACACAACAGTACGCGGAACGCTACTATCTCGGCGAAACTACAACGTACGTTGGCAAGGCGCGCGAAGCTATTCTCGCGCTCAAACTCGCGCAAGCACAGGATAAAAACGAGATTCTGTGCAACTATATGAATACCATTTACCTCGGCCGCGGCGCGTACGGTATTCAAGCTGCAGCGCAAGCCTACTTCGGCAAGAATGCGAAAGATTTAACCTTAAGCGAAGCCGCGATGATCGCCGGCATTATTCCGTCCCCGTCATCGTGGGACCCGGCAATCAACAAAGACATGGCTACCCAACGCATGACCCGCGTGCTTGGCATCATGCAAGATGACGGCTACATCACCGCCACAGAACGCAAGACCGCCGACAACCTGCCGAATACCATCACATACTCGCCGAGCAATGTGTTCGCTGGATACAACGGCTACCTACTGACTACGGTTGAAAACGAACTCATTAAATCGGGCACGTTCACTAAAGACGACATCGAAACTGGCGGATACAAGATCATCACTACGATCGACAAATCGATGCAAGAAGCGATGCAGGAGGCTGGCAACGAGCGGCCGGACGGCATGCCGGAAACGCTCGAAATCGGCGGTATTGCAGTCGATCCGCGCGACGGCACCGTCAAGGCTATGTACGCTGGTTCAGATTATTTGACCCACCAGTACAACAATGCGACGCAAGCCAATTTCCAGCCCGGCTCAACGATGAAACCGTTTGCATTGCTGGGTGCCGCGCAAGAGGGCGTGAATTTCAACACGATGTTCAATGGCAACTCACACCAGCATTTCTCCGGACTCGAGAACGAGGTGAACAACGCGCTCGAAATAAATTGGGGCAATATCAACCTGTATCAAGCCACAGCCAACTCAGTCAACACGGTGTTCATGAACGTCAACGAACACTTGACACCGCAGCGCACGGCCAAAATCGCGCATGAGGCCGGCATCACGAGCGATATTGATGAGACATCGCCGTACAACGTGCTTGGTATCAACGCGAGCACTGTGTGGGATCTCGCGCAGGGTCACTCGACGATCGCAGCGAACGGCGTAAAAACCACGCTGCACATCGTCTCGACCGTGACCGACTATCAGAACAAGGAGATGTACAAGGCTGCGGACACCAGCGAGCAAGTTTTCAATGCGAACGATTGCGCGCTCGTACAGAAGGCAATGCAAGGTACGACGACAAGCGGCACGGCAGCAGGCGTGGCAAGTGCGCTCGGTCGTGCGGTAGCTGGCAAGTCCGGTACTGCGAATGATGAGACGGCTGCGTCGTTCGTGGGATACGTGCCACAACTGCTCAATGTGTGGGCGATCTGGAATCCGGACGCGAACGGTTCGCCGCAAGTGGTGCCGCAGTTCGCGGGATACGGCGTGTCCTCGACCGGATATCCGGCGCACCTGTTTACTGAGTTTATGAGTCGCGCGCTCGACGGTATGGCGGTGGAGAACTTCCCGGCTGCGACCGATAACGGCAAGATTGGCGGACCGGATGGTACGTGGGGACTTGGCGCTAGGTACGGTACGTCGACTGGGTCGGGGTCCGGGGCACAGTCCGGATCACAGTCAGGCTCGAACGGCTCGGATAAGTCGACTGGGTCACAGTCAGGATCGGATAAGTCGTCCGGATCTCAGTCTGGGTTAACTGGATCGACTGACTCGCAGCCCGGATCGTCTTCAGGATCGCAATCCGGCAGTGCTGGTTCGTCGAATAAATCCGATACTAGTGAGACAAACAAGTCGGATACTAGTACTGACTCCGGCTCGACGGGAGGCAGCCAAACAACGCCGGGCGGAGGCACGTCAGATGGCAGTAACGGCACTCAATCTGGTGGCAATGCGTCACAAAACGGCGGCGCAGATAACTCAACTGGCTTAGGCAGCACCACCGGCAACTCGTCCAGCAGCGGCCAATAACGCCAGTCCACACACATGTAGTGGCGGAAATCTCTCGCTGAGTGCCGCTCAGCGAGAGATTTCCGCCACTACCACGACTTACGGTCTTTTTCAGACGCAAAAACGGCCGTAAGTGCGCACGATAGTTGAGATCATGCGCACTTACGGCCGTTTCACGATTCAGACAGTCAGTCAGACAGTCAGTCTATCGCCTACCGCTCGAAACGATTCACCGCAGAAATAATCGCCTTAAGCGAGCTGGTGATGATTGACGAATCAATGCCGACGCCCCAGATAATCTGGCTTTCAGCACCCTCACCAACCTGCGCTTCAACGTACGAAGCAGCCATTGCGTCAGTGCCGACCGACATCGTGTGCTCGACGTAATCCATCACCGACACTTCGATACCGAGGTTTGCGATCGCGTTGATGAACGCGGCGATCGGACCGTTGCCGATGCCAGACAGTTCGCGCACCACCGGCTCGCCAGCGTTCGCCGCACCAGCGCCACGGTCGAGCAGCTTTGCCTTGAGCACGGTATCCGACCCGTCCTCGCCGGAGGAAACCGACACCTTGAGCAGCTTCAGACGACCCCACTGCTTAAGGCTCTCGTCGCGCGTATCGCCAACAACCGCGCCAGCCGCCGTCGCACCCGACTCCTCAACCGGCAGATACTCGTCCTTGAACAGACGCCAGATATCCTCGTCCTTGACTTCCTTCTTCGTATCGTCCGCGTACTTTTGCACGATCTTGTCGAACTCGATTTGTAGACGCTTCGGCAGGTCGAGATTGTGGTTCGTCTTGAGCAGGTACGCCATACCGCCCTTGCCAGACTGCGAGTTGACACGAATAATCGCCTCGTACGTACGGCCAATATCCTTCGGATCGATCGGCAGGTACGGCACGAGCCATACGAAGCTGTCAAGGTCAGCACCAGCACGCTCGGCGGCTACCTGACGCGCTTCGAGGCCCTTCTTAATCGCATCCTGATGCGAGCCAGAGAACGCCGTGAACACGAAACTGCCCGCGTACGGGTGACGCTCGGAAATCTTGATCTGGTTGCAATATTCAACCGTCTTACGAATTTCCGGCACATTCGAATAGTCGATCTGCGGGTCGATGCCCTGCGTGAGCAGGTTCAGGCCAAGCGTGACGAGGTCGACGTTACCAGTGCGCTCGCCGTTGCCGAGCAAGCATCCTTCGACGCGGTCCGCGCCGGCCAGCATCGCAAGTTCGGTTGCGGCGACGCCCATGCCTTCATCGTTGTGCGGATGCAAGCTGATCACGATCGCATCGCGGTCAGTCAGGTTGTTGGAAACGTACTCAACCTCATCAGCGAAGACGTTCGGCGTAGTCATTTCCACGGTTGCCGGCAGATTGATGATCATCTTGTGCTCAGGAGTCGGCTTGATGACGTCGATTACCGCATTACACACCTCGACCGCATACTCCGGCTCGGTGCCGGTGAACGATTCAGGGCTGTACTCGTAGTACAGATCGATACCCTTGGCTTCAGATTCAAGGCTCTTGCACAGCTCGGCCGCATCGGTAGCTAACTGCTTGATTTCGTCCTTGTTCTTACGGAAGACGACTTCGCGCTGCAGCACGGATACCGAGTTGTAGAAGTGGACAATCGCACGCTTGGCGCCCTTGAGCGCCTCGTATGTGCGGCGAATCAGATGTTCACGGCACTGCGTCAGCACAACGATGGTGACATCATCCGGGATGAGCTCGCGTTCGATAAGCATACGAATGAAGTCGAAATCGGTTTCCGAAGCGGATGGGAAGCCGACCTCGATTTCCTTGAATCCGAGTGAGACGAGCAGATTCCAGAAGCGCAGCTTACGCTCGGAATCCATTGGGTTAACGAGCGCCTGATTGCCGTCGCGTAAATCGACTGAGCACCAGCGCGGCGCACGCTGCAAGCGTTTGCCGGGCCATGTGCGCTGCGGATAATCGAACGGCACCTGCTTGTCGTAGGCAACGTACTTGGTGTACGGCATTTTGCTTGGCTTCTGCGGGTCGCCGATGAATCGTGCCGGAGGCAGCAGCGGGTCGTTATTCCCTCCGTTGGACGCCGCGGCAACCGCCGCAAGATCAAATACTGATGACTGATCCTGACCCATCACTCCTCCTTTTCTTGATATGCCTCGTGTTTCGGGGTTATGTGCCGGCAGTCACGCCGGCCGCACAGTTTACATGTAAGTAACATGCACAACCCCTCATCATACCGGTCTTAGCCCGGCAAATCGCCGCAGTTTCGCTATACGAGCTACACGTTATCCGGTCACGCGATGGCAAAACACCGCAATATGCCATCGCGTGAAACTTACGAACGAGCCACTTCACAATAAAGCACTAAGCAAACCGCTGGTTGCGCAAACGTGATGCTCCCGCACAGATTGCGCGCGCTGCTTGCCTCACGCACATGTAACACGGTTAGATAGGGTGCATGACACACCGCACCGAAAACACCACAAGTGCCGCGCAGCACACATCGACCACACCGAACACCACGAACACCACCCCACCGCTCAAGTTCCGCGCAAACGGCACCTTCCGCGTCCTGCAAATGGCCGACATCCAAGACGGCCCCAACGTCCACCCCGACACCATCCGCATGATCGAAGCCGCAATCAAAGCGTCCGATCCCGATCTCGTCGTCTTCACTGGCGACCAAATCCGCGGCTACGATCCGGCCTATATCGACACATTCCTGCGTCGGCGCGGCGAAAATCCTGGCGCGAAAGTCCGCCTCGTCACCGAAATCGAGGCCAAACTTCAAGGCATTCACCGTCGCATCGCAGCACGCCGCAACCCTGATCTGCCACCGACCGAAGACGTCGCCACTCTCGACGATCTGCTCGACGACACGCGTCAGAAAGTGCGCGACACGTTCAGCGCGTTCCTCGGCCCGATTATCAACGCGAAAGTCCCGTTCGCCGCAACATACGGCAATCACGACTTCCAGTGCGGCATCCTCGCTGACGAACAGGACGATATCTACCGCGAGTATCCGGGATGCTTAAATCCGAGCGATTCGATCGAACCGGGCACGTTCGCACTGCCGATCGCCGCGTCCGACGGTTCAGGCCGCATCGCGATGGCCGTCACAATGATCAACTCGGGCGACTACGCGGGCAAACCGGAGGAAAATGACGCGCAATATCCGCGTTATGTCACCAATTCGCGCGGTCTTGACCTCGCGGATTCCGACGGTTACGGCACGCCGAGCGAGGCCGCGATCGCGTGGCTCGCTGATACGCAACGTTCGTTGGCAACGCGCAACGGCGACGGTTTGCCAGTGCCGACGATCGCATTCCAGCATATTCCGCCGCAAGAGTTTTACGATTGCCTGACTGAAGTGCCTGCGTGGACGCCGAACGCGGTTGAGGGCGCGCGCAATTACGCCGGTCACTGTTATGTGCTTAATCAGGCGATTTGCCGCCCAGGTTCGCGCCTTGGCGAGGCGATCGGTTGCGCGGATGAAAACGTGGGCGAAGTCGCGGCGATGCGTGACGCGGGCGGCTATTTTGCGCTGTTCTGCGGGCACGATCACAAGAATTCGTTCGTCGCTCACGCTCACGGCTTGGACTTGGGTTACGCGCCAACGTGCGGATTCGAGTGTTACGGTCCGAAGTCACGGTATCGTGGCGTGCGTTTGTTTGAGTTCCATGAAGATGATCCGCGCGACTACATGACGCGCATGCTCACGTGGGGCGAGCTGGTTGGCCGATACTCAAGTAACGAGTTGCGCGTATTCTTTGAGGATCACTGTATTACTGACGCGATCGGCGTGCGCAACGAGCTGCGTCGACCGCAAGTGTTTGCAGGCGTCGCACTCGGCACGACTGCTGCGTTTGCTGCCGTAATCCGCGCGATTATCCGCCAACTACGGCGATAACATCCCCCTCACGCACGTTCCATGATGTGGTAATTTCCCCATGATGCGGTAAACACAAAATAACCCCTTTCTGCAGAATGGCGGAATTACGCCATTCTGGTAAACCGCATCATGGGAGATTTACCGCACCATGTGAGGTTTACCGCATCATGGGAGGTATTCGCGAACCGAATACTGACGCGCGTTGACAGATCGTCAATTACGGGCATACACTTGCCGCAGTACCGGCGTAGTGTACCGGGACTGCGGCAAGGAGTAGCAACATGACATCACGGCAGACAGTCACAGCCAACGATATGACGCGCGGCGACGCACGACGTGCGCAAATCGTACGCGCAGCTCGCGAAGCATGCCTAGACACCGGATTCGCAAAACTTACGATCAGCGATATCGCCGAACGCGCCGGCATGACGCGCTCGCTGTTTTACCACTATTTCACCGACAAAGGCGAGGTTGCCGACGCGGTGATTGACGACACGATCAGTACGATGCTCACCAAACTCCAGCAGTGGAACGCTGAACGTGAACTCGGCAATATCAGCAAAGCACTTGACGATATCGTGCGTCTCACGCGCACAATTATCGCCGACGAGGGACCATTTAGCGCCAAACTCATGCAGTCCGGCAACGCGGAACTGTATATTCGATTTATTGATCGCGCGGCCGATCGTATCGCTGATTATTTCTGTGAAACAACCGTGCGTGATTTTGAGAAGCTACACGGACTGCCGATTCGCAATATTCACGAATCGTTTTATACGTTGATTGTCGGGCTTATTTCGCTGATTCGATTGCATCCGGAGACGCCGGATGTGGTGATTCGGCAGGTCGCCGCGCAAACCTTGCATATCGACGGGTATTTAGACTGAGCAACCATACGATTAGTTATCCAGTCGTATCAACGACTACATCAACGCCGCATCACCAGCCGGTAATAGTGATCAATCAGCTGATCAACCAGCGCAGGCCACGTGCGCCCTTGTACCGCCGCAAGTCCAGCCTCGCCCATCGCGCGGCGCAACGACTCGTCCGCAAGCAACCGCGCCACGCACTCGTACAACGTCTCATCGTCGCTCGGATCAAACAACAGTCCAGTTCGTCCATCATCCACAAGGTCCAACGGACCGCCGCTCGCCGGCGCAACCACCGGCAACCCGCTTGCCATCGCCTCTTGAATCGTCTGACCGAACGTCTCTTCCGCACCAGTGTGCACGAACAAGTCGAGCGCAGCGTACGCGTCGGCGAGCGCATCGCCGTGCAGCATGCCGGTGAATATCGCGTGCGGCAACAACTCACGCAGCGCATCTTCACTCGGTCCGCCGCCGACCACGACTAACTGCATGCCGAGTCCGTCGAGTACTGTGAGTCGTTCGACCTGCTTTTCGGGCGCGAGTCGGCCAACATAGCCAACCACCGGTAACGTGCCGCCGTGACTCCACGTTTCGTGTAACTGTCGCGCGTGCTCACCGTCGCGTCGAGTGGGCGTAAACAATGTTGAATCAACACCGCGCCCCCACAGTTGGATGAGCTTGGGGTCGACGCCGAATTCTTCGAGCCGTTGCCGCGCTTGCTCAGTGGGCGCGAGCGTGAGCGTGGCTTTGTTGTGCATTTGTGCGATGCGTTGCGCGACAATTTGCTCGGCTTGCTCGCCGGCCGCACGACTGATACGACGCAGCCATTTCGCGTGGCGCGGTTTGCGCAGGGAGTCGCCGAGGAGACTGATTTCGGCGTCGTCAATACCGTCCGCGAGCCCATCGGTGATCGTACCGACGGCTTGTCGCGCGAATCGGCGCGCGTATTGCGCAACGTCGGTTTGGTAAATGGCAACCGTTGGAATGTGGAGACGATGACCGGCGATGAGAGCCGCGTGACCGAGTTTCGAGATTGGCGCGGCAACATGGATAATGTCAGGTCGCCAGCCAGATTCGGCGAGCTCAGTGATCGAGCGGATGACTGACGTTTTGCGAGGGATAGCAACGTAGAATCGCTGAATTGGCCACGATGGGACGGTGTCGACGAGGAAACCTTCGACAGTACCGTCGTCGGGCGCTGGTTGCGGGGTGATCAGATATGCGTCGATGTCGCGTTCAGTGAAGCGTCGCAGAATGTGTCGAATACTGCCGCTGACGCCGTTGGTTTGTGCCATCGAGGTTTCACTGACAATAAGGACACGCTTGGGCGCGGCGGTGTTTGTGTTATTGCTTGTTGCATCCGACATATCTGACGTGTCTGACGTGTCGTTGTTGGCATCGTTATCATTCACCGTTCGCGCGCTCATTGACCGCAATCCCCTCTCGGCACTCTCATTCAACATGCCGGTCATCCCGCATGCGTAGGCGTACATGTCTAGACATGCGAGGCGACTGGCACATATGTCGTCTTGCCGAACAAGTTTAGAAGACTACGTAAGCCGCATCATTACGGCACCCCGCTTGTTCATTACCCCGCCGCCGTGTATTCACATTATGACGAAGTCGGCTGAGAGGGTCTGCGCCAGAAGTTCGTGTACGATGTTCGCGATTCCCCTTGAAGGACGTTGCCGTAAAGCTGTCGCATCTCGGCTCCCCCTGTCAGGGGAGCTGGCCGCGAAGCGGTCTGAGGGGTAGCCGCACCCTTGGAACATTCAACCCGCGAAACAGCTCATTCTGCAAACACACGTTTTGTTAGCTCAGCTACCGCAATCGCGCACACTGCTGAGCGCACGCCGTCGGTCACGTGCAGCTCGACATGTTCTCCCGCCGCCGCATACTCAGGCATTTGCACGACGGCGAGCGCTTCCCCGTAATACGTGTCGGTCTCGCCAGTCAAAAAACTGCCAAGATTGTGTGGCGCGGCGCAACCAAAACCAAGAAGTCGTCCACCAGTCACCCGGGCGCGTAACAAGCCGCGTTCGAGCGGTTTGGTGATGCCGTGATCGTCGGTATATCGTACACGCACGAACGCAAGTCGCCCCGGCTGCACGGCAACCGCACTAGCAACCGTACCGATAACCGCCACGGAAGACGTGCTGCCGTCACTGTCACCACTGCCGTCACAGATAGTCGCCGACCCAGTCGCCACTCCAACCGTCGGCCACTCAACTTGCGCTCGCAGCTCGGTGCAATCCCCAGCGCTGCGCAACGACCGCCGTCCAATCTCACGTCCCGCCGCATCATACGCAACCGCAGTCACTTCGCCAGGCATCCAGCGGCACACAAATCGCGCCACGCAATCGTCGTGCAACACACGCCGACCAACTTCACGACCGTTCACCAGCAACGCAACGCACGCCGCCCGCGCATATACTTCGACGCGCGCCAGCCGACCATTGCAGCCGTTCCACGACCACGAGTCGATCGCGTTACTCATTTTCCACGCGCTCGGCGAATGCTTGTCATTCGTGTGATTCACCGGACACACCGCAATGTACGGCCCGCGATCGGTGCCCGCTTCGAGCGCAACCCGCGTGTACAGTGCTTCGCCGAGCGGTCGCCCGGTTAAATCAAGCCGTCCCGAGCCGGCTGTCAGCCAGCCATAGCCGATACGCAACGGCGCGTAATCCTCGTACTCCCACGAGCCAATACCCGCCTCGCCCATGTAATCCATGCCAGCCCATACAAAATCGCCGAGCACGCGCGGATGCCGTTTAGCAAACTCGCGGAACCGGTACGCATCCTCGCAGAACGTTTCTGAACCGAGGATGAGCCGATGCGGATACTCGCGCAGGTCGTGCGTGTACCGTTCGATGCCATAGTTGTAGCCAGCGATGTCGAGCTGCGCGAACGCGTCGCGCGTTACCCAGTCACAACATGGCAGCACGGCCGCACGTTTCATGACTTTCGCACCGAGTATGACCGTGAGTTTGTTGAAAAATTCGCTGCCGACTAGCCGTCGACGACCGGGCAGTTTGCCGCGCTGACGACGGCGACGCGCGCGTTCGGCTTCTTTGGCGGCTTTGCGGTCGGAGTAGAAGCCGAGTCCGATAGAACTGAGGAAGTTGAAGAAAATGTTAATGCCGCAGGTGACGGGTCGTGTTGCGTCGAGTCGGTGCAGGTAATCGGTCATGTCGCGTGTAAGCCTGATGCCGCGCGATTGTGCGGTTTCGCTGACTTCGTTGCCAATCGAATACATGATAACGCTGGGATGATTGCGATCTTTGACCACCATACTAGCAAGGTCGCGCCGCCACCATTGGTTGAAATAGTTGACGTAATCATGTTGTGTTTTGTGAATATACCAGTGGTCAATGTACTCGTCCATAACGAGCATGCCAAGTTTGTCTGCCGCGTTGAGGAGTGCTTTCGAGCAGGGGTTGTGCGCGGAGCGAATGGCGTTGTAGCCGTTGGCTTTGAGCAGGGCGACTTTGCGTTCTTCCGCGTCCGGGTAGGCGCAGGCGCCGAGTACGCCATTGTCGTGATGAATGCATGCGCCTTGGATGATGACGCGTTTGCCATTGACAGTAAAGCCTTGCGAACCCCATGCGATAGTGCGGATGCCGAATGGGACGGTGGTAGTGTCGGTGGGGACATCTGTGGGGATGGAAGCGTCGGTGTTTGCGTGTGATTCGTTGCTGCTGGATACGTAATCGATGTGTGCTGTGTACAAATTCGGCGTATCCAGTGACCATAGCTGCGGATTTGTGATGTCAAGCGTGGCAGTGGCGAGCGCGGGTGATGATAATGATTCTGCTGAAAGTATTGCTTGTTCTTGAGATGTCGCCAATCGTTGCGATTGCGCGGTTATTGAGGCAACTGCCGCGCCGGATTGATCGGTAATGGTTACGTGAACTGTGCCGGGAGCGGTGGTGACGATGCGCAGTTCAATGCGTGCTGATTGTTTTGCGGATGTGGCAGCACTGTTGTTAACGTTACCGTTGCTCAGCGTGCGCACGGTCACACCGTCAAGTGCAATATGATCTCGCGGTGCTACCCACAGCGTGACCGGACGGTAGATGCCGGCTCCCGAGTACCACCGTGAGTTAGGTTGGTCAGCATTCCGCGCAATCACGCGGATTTCGTTGCTCTTTCCAATCACCAGCCGATCGGTCATGTCAACGGCAAAATTGGCGTATCCGTACGGTCGGAATGCTACTTGCTTGCCATTAACCCACACTTGTGCATTATGGTAAATGCCTTCACATTCAAGCATCATCGACATATTTGCGAGGGATGAATCTGGCGTGAAATGTTTCACATACTCGTAGTCGTGCCCCTCGAACCAGCCGGAGTTCACGCCGCTAATTGCGAGTGGTGAACGCGGTTCGGACAGCATCGCGTCATGCGGCAGTGTGACCGGCGTGAATGGCTCGGATTGTGCACCGGCATTGCCGGGAAGATGCCGATATGCCCATCCATGATTGAATTCGATTGCGCGCACTGCTCCTCGCTTTCACGCTCAACGCATTGTGTAGGTCCAAGCGTAGCGCGAACGGGGGCATTATGGGTGCTTTCTTCAATCTGAGAGGCAGATTGCTCATCGCGCAGGGGTCTTTCTTCAATCTGAGAGGCAGCTATGTTTGAATACCACGCTGTTTTTACCCCCGAAATACCCTAGGGAGGTAGGTATAGGATGCAATGACTGCCTCTCAGATTGAAGAAAGACCTCTGCAACAGCCGAAATCTGCCTCTCAGATTGAAGAAAGCCTTAATTGAGATAGCCCGTCATGCCGCAACGTGATGGCGCAGTCGAATGAACGCGCATCCTGAGGCCACAAACACAGCAACGACCGCCACGAATCCCCACAATGTCACGCCAATCGTACCGGGCATGACCAACGCCGGCGTCACAAACGCAAACAGACCACACAACAAACGCGAGAATCCAAGAATAAAGCCTTGTACCGCAGCACGTGAAGTCGGCGGGAATGTCTCTTGCGTCCACACTTTGCAAATCGCTTCACCGGCGAGCGGCAAACCAACATACATAATTGCAGTTGCAGCAACAATCACCCATAGTGAGCCGCCGCCAGCCGCCATCAATATCATGGCTGCGAGCGCAACGATGCCGCCAGCAACGAATAGTGGATTGCGCCAGCGGGTGTTAACAGTAACTGATACTGTCCAGTTTGCGGCAAACATCACCACGTATAGGATGATGCCAAGTCCTGTCGCGAGGCTTTGCGAGGCGTGCGCGTTGACGAGCATGTATGTCTGGAATTGGCCCCACGTATTGGCCACGAGATTCCACCCGATATAGAACACGAGTAGCGACACGAATGCAGGAATGAGCTGCTTTGGCATACCGAACGGACCCGTAGGGGTGCTAATACCAGTGTGTTGAATCACGGGATCACTTTCCGGCGCAGACGACGCCATTGAAGAATCCTCCGGTTGAGTAGATTGCGCGCTGCGCTCGGCATTCGTGTGCAGTGTTGCGAACTCTTGTGAGCGCAATCGCCACAACCACAGTCCGCAGGCTACGACTGCGAGAATGGTAAACATAATGCGCCCGCCAGTGGCACCGGGGAGCGCAGATACAGCGAATGCGATGAGCGACGCTCCGAGCATGCCGATCTGCCATCCGAGTTGGGTGACGGTGACGAGTTTTGAACCGGCAGCTGGGTCGTTCGCATCGCGTGACATGACGGAGATTGATACTGGCAGATCGAGTCCGGTACCGATTCCAACGATGGTGACGCCAATGAGTAAGATGATGAAATTCGGCGCGATTGCACAGAGTAGGAAACCGATCGTCGAGATGAGATTGACCCAGTTGAATATGCGAGTCATACCAAATCGGGCACACAGCCATCCGGCGAGAAGTGAGCCCGCTGCGATCGCGAAATTTAAGACTGCACTTAACGCGCCGACTTGGCTGGCGTCGAGTCCGAGTCCGAGCTGCCACATAGTAATTGTGGTCGACAGTCCAACGATGGCCGATGATCCAAGGAACGATCCTACGCCGCCACAGTAGCCAAGTCGCGTCAATGCACCGCTATGAACGGTGGCCGCCTGCGTTGCCGAACGAGACATACCATACTCCTTTATACGTATTCCATATTATGCTACACCGCAGAATATACATGCCATATATGCAGTAGCTAGTGCCCGCACCACGCTCAGCTCTATGCCCAACACACAGAGTTGACACTTCGTCAACATGAACACTATACTTATTGCCGCAATGCATTGACGAAATGTCAACACGCCCAATGAGGAGCGTTTCACAACGTGTTTCACGCACTGTTTCGCGCCGTCCATTGAGTGTGACATCAGCAGGAAGAAAGGACCATCATGCTGTTTCAGGTCTACGGCGACAATGCCATGTGGCAGTGGCTCGGCTGGCTACTCGTATTTGGATGTCTTATCGGCGCCAACGAACTCGCTCGCCGCACGAAAATCGGCGGTATTATCGCATTCCTCGTCGTCCCCGCAATCCTAACCGTATATTTTGTCGCCATTTACGTGGCAGCTGCAGCCGGTGCTGATTGGGCGCTCAACAACCCCACATACGTGCACATGACCAGCTGGTTCCACTACGCGAAACTGTATGCAGCCACTGCTGGATGCATCGGCTTCATGGCGCTCAAATACCGTTGGGGTGCCATCGGTAAATCCGACTGGTTCAAATGCTTCCCCTTCGTCATCGTCGCCATCAACATCCTCATCGCTGTTGTTTCTGACTTCGAATCCGCATTCCGCGCATGGGGTACTACTTGGGTTTCCACCGAAGGCGTGACGCTTATGGGCGGCTGGCACAACGTGTTCAACGGTGTCGCCGGACTGATCAACATCGCGTGCATGACCGGCTGGTTCGGCATCTACGTCTCCAAGAAGAAGGATGACATGCTCTGGCCAGACATGACATGGGTGTTCATCGTTGCATATGATCTGTGGAACTTCTGCTATACGTACAACTGCCTTCCTACCCACTCGTGGTACTGCGGTCTTGCACTGCTGCTCGCACCGACTGTCGCGAACTTCTTCTGGAATAAGGGCGGCTGGATTCAGAATCGTGCGAACACGCTGGCGATCTGGTGCATGTTCGCACAGGTGTTCCCGATGTTCCAAGACTATTCCGTGTTCTCCACACAGTCGGTGAACAACGCGAACGTCAACCTCACCGTGTCTATTGTGTCGCTCGTTGCGAATGTATTGGCACTTGGATACATCCTTATGCGCGCGAAGCGTCAGGGCGTGAACCCGTGGATTCAGGAAGTTTTCAAGGGCACACGCGACTACGAGCAGGCCATTGCCCGCGCTGCCTGATCATCCATCACACAAGCACATGCGGCCAGTATCCTGCGAGAAGTTCGTTGACGATGTTCTCGACTCCACTTGAAGGATGTTGCCTACAAACAGCTCTGCTGTTACGCGCAAAAAGCGCCGGTTATTGGGTCACGACCGTCTCGCTTGATCGCAGCAAGCGTACGGCTACCGTCATCGTCGGCATGATCGCGCGCAACAGCAGGCGGTACGAGCACGCGCAACGCACGATCTTGCGCTGCTACTTTCACTGGCAGATGGCCGATATACTCGCCATCTGCCATCAGTACCGGCGGCTCTTCACCGCTGGTAGCTCGCGTAATCTCAACCTCACGAACACGTTTCCAGCCGAACACGTGCGACGCCATAAGCCGACCGTTATACGCCTTAGAAATCGCATCAACAATCTCCAGCAGGTTCGGCATATGGTCAATCCAAATCATGTCCAGCAAACCGTCCGCAAACTGCGAATACGGTGACACTTCCAATCCGCCACCAATATGCCGCGAATTAGCAATCGTCACCATTGGCGAGATGATGTCGCGCTCTTCAACACTGCCGTCTGCGAGCGTGGCTTTGATGTGATAGCCATACTGTTTAAGATGCGCAATCTCAACGAGTACCGCAACAAAATATCGCAACGACCCGCCAGGCAATCGCGAATGATTCGCACGATCGTTAATACTCGCATCCAACCCGCAGTTGAGCATGCCACCGTAATACCGGTCGATTGGCGGTAACGAAACAGACTCGTCCGCATCAGCGTGCAATGTATCCGTCAACAGGTTGCCAGTCGCCGCATCAACCGCATACCCGCCCGGCAGCGACGTCACACGACCCATATCAACGTCAATATGACTACCGCGTACGATCGCACCCACGATACCTTCGATAGCCGTGTCAATACGGTTAACCGGCAAGCCAAGCCCGCGAGCGAAATCATTGCCTGAGCCAGTAGCGACAATACCAAGCGGCTTGCCGCTACAGCCCACAGCATTCGCGCCCAGCGCAACCATGCCGTCACCACCAACCACTACCAGATGCGTGTACGCATCAGCATGAGTGCGCGCGTTGGCTAAAGAATCATCGAAACTCGTACCAGTCAAGTCAATAACGTCAAAGTTATGACGACGACCGTTATCGATCAAAGATTCCATAACCTGCGCATCGATGACCGCACCCTTGCCCTTGTCGGACACCGGGTTGCCAATCATCGCGACCACTGGCCGCGCGTTGTTCGCATCGTTCATATCGCCCACGATAACCTAGCATGGCAACGCACGCCAGTACTCACGCGCAACGAATTGAATATCAGCCGCAGGAGACGGGACCAGCGCGCACCGAACGCGACACATACGGTGCAAACGGTACCTGCGTCGATACGCTCACAGATACTTGCACATCCTCAGCATCAGTTACGCACGAGTCCAGCGATGCTCCATTAGCTACGGCAATCGATCGAGCAACCGCACACGAATCAGCAGTACCGTTACGCACAGCCATAGCCGCAGATATCGCAGCTAGATCAGCAGCCGATTGTGCACGCGTCTGGCAGAGCAGCAAGTTGCCTGCTGACGCAATCGTTGCCAGCAGCACACCAACAACTATGATCAGCGCAACGCCAACCATCGTGCCGGAGCCACGATCAGCGCGGGTGAGACTACGTCTGACACGACGTACCGCAAGACTCACGTGCAGCATCATGACAGTACTCCCGTCGCAATACCCCGCACGCGAGTTGGCAACACACCAAACGGGTCAGGCACAACCGGACATTGCACTGTCACCGTCACTTGGTTACCGTCAATCCGAGTTTGAGTAGTCACATCATCGCCGGCCACCGCACGAGCAGTCGCTTGCGGATTCGCATCATCACCAGCCACGATCAACTCGCGTGCAACCGTCGCAGCAGCATCCTGACAGCGCATCGACACGAACACTGCCTGCGATGAGCCCAACAGCAAGGCAAATACTGCCACAACAGCGGGCAGCACTGAAGCAAATTCAGCCGTAGCCGCTCCGCTATCCGCATCCACATGACGCAATGCAGTGACTATTGACACTATGCGACGCACGAACCGTTCGCGTTGTTGTCGCGGCGGTGGACGACTGGTATGCCACCGGCGTCTCAGCATCGCACGAGTAAGGCTTGACGACGCTGAAACATCGCAATCAGGCGTCGTTTGTTGTCGCATGATAATCACCCAGCATTCAGTGCTTTTTTGACGATACTGGTCAGCAGCGTTTTAATACCATCCGACTTCACTATGGCAATCAGCACAGCCGCAAAGCTCGTCGCAGCAATCAGTACAACTGCATACTCGGCTGTCGCAGCACCTTCCTCTGGCTCGGCGGCAAGCGTGCGCCATCGTGCATCAATAAGACATAATTCGCGTCGGCCGCACTCGACCAGATCGGCAATGGTCCGTCTGGCATGCAAGAACAAACCGGGTTGTCCATCAACATTGATTGGAATTACATCACTCATAGCGTTCCTTTCACTCGAGTCCACAACCACCGTGGTTGCGGACCATCTACTATGCACGAATTTCTGATTTCACCGATTAAAAAATGGGTTATGTGGTCGAACGGTCATTAAGTTATCCACATACGGCGTGTTTATCCACAAAAAATGTGGATAAACACGCCGCCTTCACGATCGCCCATACTGCGATCGCTCACTTCGCCTACGGGAAACGCACTGCGTTCCCCGTTTCACGGATCAGTACGTCTATCCACAAAAAATGTGGATAACTCATGACATGAAAGAAGCAACAGTTGGAACGACACCGATAAGAATGAATGCAGGCAACAAGCACAATCCCGTTGGCATGAGCAAACGAACCGACAACTTCCCCGCAGCCTGTTCAATCCGCGCGCGCTCATCGGCATCAATCCGTTCTAACGTTGCCTCCAACCGAGCCACAGGCGAAACCCCACTACGCCACGACGGCTCCAACGACTCCTCAAGCAGCTCAAATAACGCATGCTCATACCCATCAACCTGCCCCGAATCATCATCCAACACAAACTCCGAGCCAGCCGAGCGCCATGCATCATGCCACGCAACCCCACGCAACAAGGCTGTCGCTACTTTGCGCAAACCCTCGCCAAATGAACCGCCAACCGCATCCCCGACCGCATCCAACGCGCGAGGAATAGACGAACCTTGCCGCACGGCAGCAATGAGCAACGCTAATATCGTCGACTCCTGCGGCAGTACTGTATCCGCACTGTCATCATGATTGCACTGTCCAACGTCAGTCAACATTGCCAGCCGACGATCACGCTGGCCCAACCCAGCCCATACCAAGCCGCCGACCGAGTCAGATCAATATCTTCGCAACCCATCGCATCCAGCGTCGCTCGAATACGATCATCCGGCAACAGATCTCGAGCCATCGCCTCGTTACTGCGAAACAGACGCGACAAACGAAACAAACCACGCCGCCGCGCACCAGTTACAGACCGAGTTTCGTTGTTCCCAAACGACGACGAAGCAGCGTCGCCAGCGTCACCGTCGTAATCGCTACGTACGGTCAGCATGAACGGCAGTCGAAGCGCATCCGCCACCGTGGCGCCCGGCAGAATCGGCTTTTGCGGCAAATATGCGACT
>NZ_MWWY01000025.1 GCF_002259755.1 Bifidobacterium hapali | reverse complement strand
CGCCGAGGCGACACCCAACCAGCTCGAATTCATCGCACACTGGTTCACCGCGGAACTCGACTCACGAGAGCAATCCAAACGAGCCCGCCTCCTCAAACAGGCCGGGTTCCCCGCCGACAAGACCCTCGACGGCTACGACTGGACCAACCTGAACATGCCCGCCGACTGGGGGCGAACCCAATTGGAGAGCCTCGAGTTCATCAGTCGATGTGAGGACCTCGTGCTCTACGGGCCCGTCGGGGTCGGCAAAAGCCATCTCGCGATCGCGATCGGCAGGCTCGCCTGCGCCAAGGGCATACCGGTCCGGTTCTTCACCGCGACCGGACTACTCATGCGCCTGCGCCGCGCCCAACAGGACAACCGGCTCGACCGGGAGCTCGCGGGCATCGGCAAAGCACGCCTCCTGATCATCGACGAGTTCGGCTACCTGCCCATCGACGAGGAAGGCAGCCGCCTCCTCTTCCAGATCATCAGCGACAGCTACGAGACAAGGAGCATCATCTACACCACCAACATCGAATTCTCGGGATGGGGACGCATTCTCGGCGACAAGAACATGGCCGCCGCCCTCATCGACCGCACCGTCCACCACGGACGACTCATCAGATTCGAGGGCCACTCCTACCGCAGCCAACACGCCCTCATGACCAAACAACACAACAACACACGCAGACAGGCAGTGGCCGATACCGCACACAATGCGGAAAACCCGCTGCCTACACTGCGGAAAAACACTGCTCAAAACGCGGACACCAACTTGACAAAACACAGCATGAGGAAGAACCTCGGCGAGGATTCGTTCCGGCGCGAGGGCTTGGGCGTGTGGGACGAGACCACCACGGTGAGCGTCATCGACCCCGAACTGTGGCGGAACGGCGAAGTGAGCGAGCGCATGGATGGCGGTGTGACGTCGTTCGGGTTGGACATGCCGCCCGACCGCAGCGCGTTGGCCGTCGGCGCGTGCATGAAGTATGCGGACGGTTCGGCCCACGTGGAGTTGGCGGAGTACCGGGACACGCATCGTGATGGCGTGGCGTGGGCGGCGGATTGGATCAAGGCGCGGTAGTCGCGTACGGCGTGTGTGGCGATCGACGCGCAGTCGCCGGCCATGGTGCTGCTGCCTGAGTTGAAGGCGCGGCGCGTGCCGGTGAAGGTCGTGACCGCCAACGAGATGGGTCAGGCGTGCGGGCGCATGCTCGACCTGATCCAGGCCGGCATGCTGCGTCATCTGCCCGACGCGGATCAGCCGCAGTTGGCGAAGGCGGTGGCGAACGTGACCACGAGGCCGATCGGGCGCGGCGGCGCGTTCGGGTGGAACAAGACGGGCAATGACATCGACATCAGTCCCTTGGTGGCCGTGACCGTCGCCGCGCAGGGCGCGTGGACGACACGACGCAGACCGGGACGCAGACAGAAGGTAATGAGATAGCGAGGTGGCTTATGGCTGACGAGGGCATTTTCTCCAGTGCGTTGAAGCGCCCGCTCGACATCACCTCGTTCGGCGCCACCCGTATCGCAGGCGTCGCCGACGACGACATGCCCCTTATCAGGACGTTGATGAAGGTGTGGCGGCAGCGGTATCCGAGGAACCTGATCCGTACGGGCTATTACGGGGCGAAGGAGGGGTTCAAGGACTTCGGCATCTCGATTCCGGATCGTATCAAGGCGAACGTGAGCGCGTGCATCGGCTGGCCCGCCAAGGCCGTCCGCTCGTTGGCCGACCTGACCGTGTTCGACGGATGGACCTACCCGAACGGCGAGGACGTGTATGGGCTTGACGAGCTGACCGACATGAACGCCCTCCAAATGGCGGTACCGCAGACCGTGGTGTCCTCGTACACACATGGGTGCGCGTTCCTCACCCTCACCAGCGACCCCGACAGTGGTGATCTGCTGGTGACGCCGCGTTCGGCGGAATGGTCCGCCGCCCTCTGGGACGGCAGACGCAACCGGCTGGCCACCGCGCTGACGATCAACGACGCGACATCGAAGGGTCGCGTCACCGCGTTCAACGTGTTCCTTCCCGGCGTCGTCTATCAGGTCACTAGAGATCTGTATGGCGGTTGGACGGCGGAACGGTATGAGACCTTCTGGCCGGAGCCGACGGTGGTGCCGTTGGTCAGCGACCCGCAGCTGTCGAAGCCGCTGGGCTGTTCGCGGATCACGCGTCCGGTGATGGCGTTGACCGATATGGGCTTTAGGACGCTGGTGCGTATGGAGGCCAGCGCGGAGTTCTACGCGGTGCCGAAGCTGTGGTTCCTCGGCATGGACGAGGATGCGTTCAGCGCCGACACGTGGAGCTCGCTGGTGTCGTCGATCAATGCGATCAGCAAGGACGAGGACGGCGACAGCCCTTCGTTGCAGCAGATCAGTCAGGCGTCGATGCAGCCCCACTCGGACATGCTGAAGACGATCGCGTTGGTGGTCGCGTCGGACACGGATCTTCCCGTGGATTCGCTCGGCATCACCTTGGACAATCGAATCATTGAACTATCAGTTGAGGAAGGTCAGCCGCAACCGCAGCCAGTTCCCCAACGACCAGGCCGTCGTCAAGCTCCTGTGGCTCGCGATCTGCGACATAGAGGACAAAAGGGCCAGACAACGGGAGAAGACCGGGAAAGGCAAACGCCATAAAGGCGAATGCCGTCTCATCGAGGGGCGGGTCACCACCAACTGGAAACAGGCCCTGGCCCAACTCGCCGCCGCGTATCCCGAACGCATGGAACCATACCTCTAAAAACAAAAACAAAACCCCAAACACAAACAATTTGACAAGCTCGCCGACTACGATTTCGCCGTCGTCAAGGCCACGCAGGGCACCGGCTTCACCAACGGGTACATGACCAGTCAGGCGCAATGCGTGCGGCAGCGGGGCAAGAGCCTCGGCTTCTACCACTACGCAGGCGGCGGCAACGCCACGGCCGAAGCCGATTACTTCGTGAACACCATCCGCCCATACCTAGGCAGCGCGGTGCTTGTGCTCGACTGGGAAAGCTACCAGAACAGCGCATGGGGCGACTCCAACTGGATCCGCGTGTTCGTCAACCGCGTGCACGCGCGCACCGGGGTATGGCCACTCGTCTACACGAGCGCCGCATACCTGTGGCAGATCCCGAGTGACGTGAGGGCGCGCTGCGGCCTGTGGGTCGCCCAGTACGCCAACAACACCACCACCGGCTACCAGACGCGTCCATGGAACTACGGACGCTACGGCGAGGCCATGCGACAGTACACGTCCAACGGGCGCATCAGCGGATACGCCGGACCATTGGACCTCAACTACTTCCGCGGTGACGCCACGCAGTGGAACAAGTACGCCAACCCCAACGGCCACACCACCGCGCCCGCGCCGACACCCGCGCCGAAGCCGAACACCCCCGCGCCGCAGCCGTCCCGGCCGAACGCCGACAACGGGGTCAGCGTTGTGGTGCGTTCCGGCGACACGATCAGCGGCATCGCCGCCCGCACCGGACTATGGCCCGTGACCGCATGGAGCGTGCCCAGCGGGAACATCAACAGGATCTGGCCCGGCCAGACCGTCACCTACCGAGGGAGCGGCACGCCGTCCGCGAATACCGGCACCGGCACGCGGATCCATGTCGTCAAGCGCGGCGAGACGCTGAGCGGTATCTTCGGCGCATCCGGCTGGCAGCGCGTCGCCCAGCTCAACAACCTCGCCAATCCGAACCTCATCTATCCCGGACAGCAGCTGCGCTACTAGTCGCCGCCCGATCGCGGCCTTCGGCACCACGCCGGAGGCCGCATCATCTATACCCAAACAAACTCAAGGAGAACAAGCATGGATATTTCCGCAGCGACCACCCTCGCCGCAGGCATCGTCGCCCTCGTCGCGCCCGCACTCGTGCAGGCGTTCAAGAAGTACATCCCCACCGAATACGTGGGCCTGACCAGCCTCGGCGTCAGCGTCCTGCTCGGCGTCGTCGCCATCGCCGCCACCAACGGCTTCCACGGCTACGGCTGGGGCATCGTCCTCACCGGCGTCATCGGCGTCGCCCAAGCCGTCTACACGCTCGTGAACCAGGCGTTGGGCGGCAAACTATCCAAGTAGCAGAGAATTACCCGCAGTAGAGTCGTGTCCCATCTGAGGAAACAGATAATCTCCTATATACTCTGAGTATGAGTACAAGACGTCTTAAGAAGTTACCTCTACTGATCGATAGGAAGATATACAAAACCGGCCAGACACGAGGCGCAAGCAATAGCGAAATATACCAGAACCGGGTTTCAAGAAACTCAACCGTCTTGATCCCATATAGCCAGTGGAGTGCTTGCAGACATCCATATAGTGATGCAGATGAATACGAAAATGGGTCTATTGTTCTAATAGACCCTGAATGGTACTTCACTAAAGTTAATGCAGATCAGGTACTGCTCCAAGAAGGAATTGTACTGGGAGACAACGCTGTTCTCTTGTATCTTCGGCGTGGCCAATGGAGTCGCTATGGGGCGCAATACTACGGCACTGGTGTTCTTCCCAATGGCAAACCATTCAGTGCTCCGACCAGTAGAACTAGTCCGATTGGCGGAACGGTATTAGCTCGCGTCCATGGCACCACCGCAGATGCCGATAACGCAAGAGTCTATATTGGTTATAACGAAACTAACCTGCGCGGGGCAGGAATCCGCGTTTATGAGTACGCTTCTTCCACAATCATCAATGATGTCAAGACGCAGTTAGAAGCCCTTTATTGGATGTGCCCAGGAGCGGTTGAAACCGCAATATCTGAAACAATGTCTAGACAAGAAGCTCTTGAACGTCGCCAAAGAATCATGCAGAAAGCGAGTGAGCGCAATCTGCTTGACCTTGATAGACTAGCTAACATCAGGGCGATAAATCCCGAACATGTGACGATATGTCCGCTCTGCCTTCAGCCCATTCAAGCTAATGAGTTCTTGCAACGCGAAGAACAAGCTGAAGGCAGAGAAACTTGGGATCTAACGATAACCGAGGTAAGTCTATTCCATATCGAAGAGCTGCGCGTCGGCAGTCTGCAACATAGGCCGTATAACCTTGGTTGGGGCCATCATTTTTGCAATGTAGTTGTTAAAGATGCCGGCATTAAAAGCACTCTTGAATGGATGACGAGGGTTCTTGTTCGGAATCACATAGATACTAGGAAATCTCAATCAAACAATGAAAGCTCACTGACATTGTTCGACTTTTGAGCTATTTCCCTCACTGACGGATTGTGGATGTCATCGGATGCTGCTTCAATGTCATCCACAATCCGCTTTATCCACTTGTCTTCAATTTCCATGGATACAGATCTTCTGCCAAGCTTAAGTGCAGCAATGGCAGTGGAACCAGATCCAGCAAAACAATCAAGCACCGTGTCATTGCAATAAGTTGAAGCTCGAATGATATGCTCAAGCATATTTACCGGTTTTTCCGCAGGATGCTTGCCCTTAAAAGGACGCACGCTCGGAAAATCCCATACGTCCGTATATTCCACATCATTGCTAAGCGACATCGGTCGAACAACATCTTGATAAGTAGGCATTGCATCAATCTTGCCGGTTGATATTAGAGCATCGCACATTTTATTGTATTGTTCTTCGCTCGGTATATTTCTACCTGCTTCCCAGTTGGCCACAGCACCACCGTGATTGACCTTTCCATATGCTCCGGTCACTTCAGTGAGTTCATGCATAGATATGCCACATTTTTTTCGCATATCTCGGAGAAACTCGCCAAAGGGAGAGCGGCGTGATGCTTCCATTGTCCCGTATTGCCCATGCTCAAAAACAAGTATTCTTTCCGAATGCGGATACCAAGATCTTAGTGACTCTTTTTTTGCCTTTCCTTTCCATCCATCAAATCCCGGCTCATTAGGCTTAGTCCATACGACATGTGCTATTGGGCGAAAATAATGCGACATCATGACTTCTAGACGGGCAGACATGCGAGAAGAACAAAAGACGTACAATGTTCCATTGGACCGCAGGACTCGTTGCCATTCTCGTGTATATTTTTCAATCCACTCGATAAAGGCCTCATCTTCACGAAAAGCCCTGTCGTTTACAATGTTGGCTTTTTTGGTTGAATGATATGGTGGGTCGGTCAAGATTAACGAGACGGAGTCGTCGGGCATTTGCCTAACCAGACTGAGAGAATCTCCGTGAGCGACAACAGTGCGGTCGGAAGCGTAAACAGCCCAATCTGCTAAGGACTGCTTAATTGCATCAAACGCCTCATCCTTGGTGGGGTGAACTACTGGGCTCTTGCTCACTTGTGAATCTCCAATCCGTCCAGACTTCGGAACCAGCTAATACTAGCGTTCAGCAAAGTCGAAGTGGGGTTCCCGGCATCTGCTGCCTAAAAACGATGTCTGCCAAGGCTGCATCCCCACGTAACTACCTTATCTTAGAACATATGTTCTAAGGAGTGCGGCTCGGTGGAGGCACGATGGAACGCGTCGCCTGCGGCGCAAGTGGCGCGTTGAAGCCAAAGCTCCCTATGCTAGAGCTGCATGATAACGGGTAACTCTCGACATTTCAAGAAACGAGGTTCGCATGGTAGATCCTATTCCGTGGGGGAACTTGTCCGGAGAGGATATGGAGACGCTGCTTGCTGTTTTCATATGCAAGCAGCGTCGTGATGCTAATCGCGTTCGTCCTGCGTCCGGTGACAATGGGATAGATCTTCAGGTGAAGAACGATGATGGCACTTATGATGTTTATCAGGTGAAGAAGTTTGCCCATAATCTTAAGACAAGCCAGAAGAGCCAGATTAGGAAGTCCCTGAAGTCTCTGAACAATTATATCCGGGAAACCGGATTTAAGGTGACGAACTGGTATCTGGTCCTGCCATTGGACGCGACTCCACAGAATCAGAAGTGGTTCGCGGAAATAACAGATGATTTGCCGTATCACTGTGCTTGGATTGGTCTATCTAACATTCAGGCTTGGGCTACCGACATGCCCGAGGTCTATGACTATTTTCATGGGAACGGCATGCGCGAAGTGCAGAAGCTTGTCCATGAATTTATCGACGCTGCTCATGTAGACGATTTGCATGATGATGGAGCTTTGCGATCGAAGTTCCATTCGATTTGTGACATGTTGGAAGACCGTGATCCCAATTATGCCTATACCGTGAATATCGCCAGCAAGTTCGACGAGCACTCATATTTTATTACGAGGCCGAATCTTGTTTTCTCGTTTATCGAAAAGCGGCCTGACGGGTCGTCGATCACGATTGATGTAATCGCGAAATATAAGGAAGCGACTTCATTTGCAGGGATAACCTTCCCTGTGCAGTTCGTACCGCAAAACCAAGAACAGCGTGAACGGCTTGAGTCGTTCAAAAAGTATGGGACTTCACTTGCTGATTTTCCAGTCCAACTCACGAACGTCAGTAATGTTCCGTTTCTGAGGGACGCTCTGACCGATACACAGGTACAATCTTGCCGAGCCTTCATTCTTCCGCAGAATGAAGGAAATGAACTAGATCTTATCCTTTCTTCGCCTTCTGCTTCCGCGTCAATCAAACAAGTCGAGCGTACTCATGGAATTGAAGGCGGCGCCCAATGGACTGGCGAGGATGAAAGCGGGTGTCTGCGAATCCAACTCATTTTTGATGGTGATGAAACTACGACAGTCAAAATGAACTTCACTATCAAAAATATAGAGGGTAAATCTGTTAATAAAGTCAGGGACGCCATAACAGTTTGTCATGAGCTGTCTCAGGGATTGGCTTTCAACCTTCATTCACCTGATGGAGAAGTGTTCCTGCCTATTGACAACCTACCGGACAATCAGCTTCCTGATTTTACACAACTGCAAGAAATTGCCCAACTGTACACTGAGCTCCAGCAGCATTCTGCATCAGAGATCTTGTTCCCAGAGCTCAACGAAATCAGAGACTCCGACATCCAGAACAGCATTATTGCACTGGCTCTATTGGAGCATAAAGATGCTTATACCTTCCACAAGTGGGATGGCATGTCCTTCACCCTTAATTCGGGTATGTCAATACGCAGAGTAACCTTCCCATCCTGTATTCGTGGAGTCAGTCGTCTTATTGTCCATGTGGGTAAACAGAAAATCTTCCTTGGACACTGTCAGTGGATTGCCAATGTCTCTGGGTGCAAAACAATTTCCGAGAAGACTGGGGAATACAAGTTGCTGCCGATGGATGGAATCAACGGCATGGTAGCTAAACAGATTGTTACTTCAACCGCCATGGTCCGAAAATACGAAGCGCAGGTATTCTTCGGCGATGTAATTGATTTCTCGAACATCACTTTGATCCCCCTTGATGAAAGCGAAGGTGGAGATAAGGGCTGAGTAGACACATCCCGAGTCAAACGTGCGAATAACTATACCCGGATTGATTCATGCGAGGCTGTTCCTCAGTCATTTACTTGCTCTAACTGCACGATAAGGCTCGCCATCGTGTCTGCGCCCCAGACACGATTCAGACACGATGGCCTCCGAAAACAGCGAAATCAGCGGCAATCAACGAACATCCCCAGTAGCCCGAAAACCGCGTCATATCAACGAAAACGAGACCAACGAAGCTCACAATAATTAACGAAACATCCCATAAACCGAACAAGGGGTCGCGGGTTCAAATCCCGCTGGTCCGACCAGAAAGCCCGGAATTTCAACGATTCCGGGCTTTTCTATTATCGTCTGAACCGCCTTTTTGGCCCTCCAGACACGATTCAGACACGATTTTCGGACACGACCAGACACGACGACCATGCGACACGCCTCAAATTAAGCCATTTTCAAGCGGTCGCCCGGCGACTTTCCCGGCTCTTCCAAGGCGACTTTTCACAACTTCTCCATACCGTGTCTGGCCTCTTCCCATTTGCGTCGCCGTACCGAGTAGATGTCCTGGTTGTAGTAGGCGGCCTTCTGCTCCACCTGTCTGCGGGCTTCCTCGTCCTTGCCCCACCATCGTTAGACTGTTTGTGTTTCGATGTTGGTTCACAGATATGGGTCCATCCCAAGGTTCACTGCAACGTCCAGATGCAATCCACCTGACATGAGATGCGAACGGGTTCGGGGATGAACTCCGGGGCTTCCGCTTCATCCGGAACACCGGCAAATCCAGTCGGCGCATATATGCGATCATCCCAGTAGCTTAGTCCACCCCTGCTGAAGTTGTGCTCAATAGATGCGATGGGACCAAGTTCAGCGCCAGATGCTTTGGCAAGTATCTCCGCGTTCTTCTTGGCTTCCTGCACAGCGTATTCCAGTAGCGAATTACGCGCCGGCGTTTCGTCAGCGATGCCGAAATACATGTCGAAGGTGACTGCGGAACCGCAATCAGACAATGCTAGCCAGATCGGCGCAGCTTTGTCTAACTGCGACGTGGTGACGACGATTTTGCCGGAATATTCGTATCCCTCGATCACGGTTTTGGCATAGTAGTAGTCGTTCTTGCTTTTCTTGTAATATAGGCGTTCAGTGTGTGGGCGGAGTGTGAATCGTCTGGTGGAGATGTCAGAATCCGGTACTCCCGCTTTCGCGAGTTCGTCACGGACGTGGGCAAGATTAGTGTTGTACGCCTTGGAACACTCCTCCTTCGTGTCCAAACTTTCCTCAATGGTTACAGTCACAGTAAGCTGATCCGGATCGAAGGTTCCTTCGACACTTGACCCGATCTTTACGGTACGTTCCACGACAACTCCTTTGTTCTGCGGCAATCAATACAACATCAGACTATCCATCGCGTCAGACTGCACGAGTGAGAATTGACAACAATTATCGAAGTTAGTTTGCGGTAACTTTCCCTAATATCTGGAAAAATAGATGCTCTGTAACTATTAGAGTGTCAAACAAAAGCCGCAAAAACGCAAAGCAGATAATGAGATATTGCTAACCAAGTTATAGGCCATCCTAGTATGTTGATAACATTTGCATTTCTGTTGCACTTGATAATAGGAATGCAGCAGAGTAGACAGGTCATATGAGAAGGCGATAGAACGGTTGAGACAAAACTTGCGCCTCAGTCGTACCGCTCTGTATGGCGCATAGTGTGAGCGGAGGCGAGCAAACGATGGCTGTGAAAAGAACGGTAATACGTGTTGCCTTCGATGATGAGCTTGAAGCCGCACGATTTCTCCAGTCATGTCGGCGTAAAGGACTTGATGCAGCGCGCGAAGATGCGCGACCTATGGGCGATGTAAAACGCAACGGTCCTGAACTGGCATCGTGGTTGCAAACCCATGCTGGATGGCATGTGGTGCTTGAGTCTGCGAATCGTCGTGCCGCGTGGTCTGCAGCATGGAAGATTCGACACGGCGAACGTCGTGGGTTTGAAAGTCTTCTGTATGATGCACGTACGGCTAGTCGTAATGGTACGTGGATTGTAGAAGCACGATATAAAGGTCGTGCTGTCAAGTCCGATGACGGGAACGGCATGGACCCGCTTTTCTGATTGATCTAATTATGAATGTAAAAGTGTAAATACAGTTCCGCCCTGTAATGTTATGCACTGAGCGATGATACGCAAGAATTCAATGTATGGGAATGTCTAGTACAACATCGGTGTGGATATTGCAGCTTGCTGTAATAGTGCTCTGTTACGTCTTAAGGCCCGTGTTCATGAATTTGCATCATGAGCACGGGCCTTAAGACGTATTAATCATCAGTTGATATCAATGTCATCATGAGCGGAATGATTATTACGCGCATCTTGCATCATAAAAAATCGTGCTGCGTTAGCCTCGCCTTGGGCAAGCGCTGTAGCCTCTTCATGATGTGTGCGTGCCCAAGTGTGCAGTGCGTAGACGGGAGCGACTGCGCTCTGACCAACTTCGGTCAATGAATACACGGTTTCTCCACCTTGAGAACGGCCGTTAGCTAGTATTGAGATAACACCTTCGCGCTGCATATGATTTAATGTTGATTCGATGACTCTGCGAGGAACGTATTGGAAACGTTGACAAATTGCGTTGACATTCATTGGACCATTATTGAGCTGTTCGATAATTAATATCGCCCATCTGCTTGATACAGCATCTAACAAGTCGAAATATAATTGTTGTCGTACACGCAATTGTGTATGGAAAGGCATCGTCACCATCCTTCGTTTGTGTGCCGATGCAAAAACCACAGCATGGCGCAAAAAGTAGTCAAAACAGAATTCGAATGTACTCCGGCCCGCGGTCATTAACGCTGCAACGTAGTATTATCGCGTGTCGCGGTTTTACTTAGAGTGCTTGAAGTTCTTAGAGTACCAATTATGAAGACCGAGATTACTTGGCATACGATACGTGAAGCATCGATGATATCGGGATTACCTGAGTCGACGCTACGTTACTATGAACAGATTGGTATCATTGATCCCATTGCTCGTGACCCGAGTTCTGGTCATCGTGCGTACACTGATGCTGATCTTGAATCAATTTCCATTGTCTCTTGTCTTGCAGCTACTGGCATGCCGCTTGCGCCGATGCGTGAATATTTGAAGAATCGTTTCGATGGCCCGCAAGGTGCTGCACGACAGGTTGAACTGTTAGATGCGCAGTCGTTACGTTTAGCAGCTAAGGCGGAAAGTATCCGCATGCAGCAGGCTTATGTATCGTTCAAAACGTTGTATTGGCGGGCTATTGCTGAGGGGCGAGCTAAGGATGCTGAGCAGTTGCTTGAAGAAAACCGGGATATTGTGGAGCGCATTAAGCGACTTCCCACGGCTGATACAACGGTTGATCGGTAACGGAACATCAGAGAATACCAGCAGAGATTATGTAAGGAGCAAGTGACGGTTATGTTTGAATCATTACGTAATGCAGCGACTACGTTCTGGAATAGTGACAGAACGTTAGCTGAAACTGATCCAGAGTTTGTTGAGCTGTTTTCCAACTTCGCATATGATCAGGTGATTCGGGAACCGGCAGCACATCATCCTGATCTTGATGATGCGGCACGTGCGATGGCTATTCTTGCTACGTTAATCGGTTGCCAAGGACTTGACGAGTATGCGCTTATGGTGCCGGTTGCATTGGATGCAGGCGTTAGTCCGATTGCTGTGAAAGAGATTGTGTATCAGTCGGTTGCTTATCTTGGGCTTGGTCGAGTGCTGCCATTCCTCAAGAAAACGAATGAGATTTTTGCGGCAAAGAATATCGCACTGCCGCTTGCACCGCAGTCGACTACGACACCTGAGACCCGCGCAAGTGCGGGGGAGCAGGCGCAGATTGATATTTTCGGTGAGCATATGCGTGGGTTTGCTCAGTCTGGTCCTGAGGAGACTCGTCACATCAACAAGTGGTTAGCTGATAACTGTTTTGGCGACTATTACACACGCGGCGGTCTTGATTATCGTCAACGTGAGATGATCACACTGTGTTTTCTTGCTGCACAAGGCGGTTGCGAACCACAGTTAACCGCGCACGCTAGTGCAAACATGAGGACTGGTAACAGCAAGCTATTCCTCATTGCAGTGATATCGCAATGCATGCCGTATATCGGCTATCCTCGTACACTCAATGCGATTCGCTGCATCAACGAAGCCGCCTCAGCCCGGGCCGATAATTAGTACAGGGAAGTTATATGAGTGTTGCTGTGACTCCCTTGTCAAGGGAAGTCACAGCAACAAAAAATAGGAATCGCTTAGTCTTCGCCCCATACGTCTTGTGCAATGGAACGCACGAGCGCGATCTTTGCCCACTGCTGTTCTTCGGTGAGCTTGTTGCCTTCCTCAGTCGAAGCGAAACCGCATTGCGTTGACAGGCAGAGTCGGTCGAGCGGCAGAATCTGAGCTGCCTCAGCAATACGTGCCTTAATAACTTCAGGATCTTCGAGTTCAGGCTTCTTTGACGTGATTAGACCGAGCACAACTTTTTTGTCGCCAGATACCTTAGCGAGCGGCGCGAAATCACCGGAACGATCATCGTCGAACTCAAGATAGTATGCGGATACGTTCTCTTTGCCAAACAATTCGTCAGCCACAACCGCATATCCACCAGCTGAAGCCCATGTCGAATGGTAGTTACCACGACAATCGTGCGTAGTGATCACCAAATCTGCTGGCAGGTCTGCAATCGCAGCGTTATTCATTGCGGCATACTGTTCCTGCATTGCTTGGAATTCTTCAGCCGAGTAGTGGCTGTTGAAGTTCGGATCGCAGAACATGCCCCACGTGCAGTCGTCAAGTTGTACGTTGCGGCAACCGGCTTCATACAAGGCAAGAATCAAGTTGCGGAATGCGGCAGCCGTATCATGAGCAAGCTGATCGTACGCTGCCTGATCATTACCGTAGAACTTGTGTATAGACTCGATATTTTCCGGGCGGAACAGTTCAGCATACAGCTGTGAAGGGGAGGGGATGGTCTGGCGTGCGACGACTGTATCATCCTCAAATTGCTTGACGAAACGGAAGTGATCAACAAACGGGTGAGTATCGTCGAACGCAATTCGGCCAGACAGTCGAGCAGATTCGGCGCGTGTTACTTCATCATGGAATACGTAGCCCTGATCAATAGCAACTTTTTCAACGCCAGCAAAACCCCACATACAGTCGAGATGCCACCAGCCACGGCGAAACTCGCCGTCAGTGATCACATGCAGACCAGCAGCTTTCTGCTTCGCGATCAGTTCAGTGATGCAGCGGTCTTCAACAGTTTTGAGCGCAACGGCGTCAATGCGGCCAGCTTCACAATCTGCACGAGCAGTTTTCAGCTCAGCAGGGCGAAGATAGCTGCCGACTACGTCAGCACGGAATGGTGCGTTGTGTACGTATGCCATTGATGGTTCTCCTTTAGTTGATGGCATTGGACAACAGGTAATGTGCACAAATTGATGGTGAGACTATTCTTCAGCGACGAGTTCTAGATACGAGTCATTCCATAGGTCTTCGTCACCGTCAGGCATGAGTAGTACACGTTCAGGATGAAGTGCCTGTACTGCACCTTCATCGTGGGTGACGAGTACGATCGCGCCCTCATATTTAGCGATGGCTTTGAGGATCTCATCGCGTGAGGCCGGGTCGAGATTATTCGTTGGCTCGTCAAGCAACAACACATTCGCGCGCGAAGTCACTAGGGTAGCGAGCGCAAGTCGTGTTTTCTCGCCACCGGAGAGTACTCGCGCGGGCTTTAACGCATCATCGCCCGAGAATAGGAATGAACCGAGAATGGAACGTGCTTGCGTATCGTTCAACTCTGGTGCAACGTGTGTCAGGTTTTCGAGTACGGTCGCGTTGAGATCGAGCGTGTCATGTTCCTGCGCAAAATAGCCGATTTTGCAGCCATGCCCGTATTCAACTACACCTGTATCTGGCTGATCGATATGGGCAAGCAGTCGCAGTGTAGTGGTTTTACCGGCACCGTTATAGCCGAGAATGACTACGCGCGAACCTTTGTCTACTGCGAGGTTCACGCCAGCGAACACGATGTTTGAGCCGAATGCTTTGGAAATATCCTTTGCCATAATCGGTGTTTTGCCGCAAGGCGCAGGTTCAGGGAAACGAATGTCGGCTACTTTCTCTTTCTTTTCGGCTTCGCTGGTTTCGCTGAGCAGTTTTTCAGCGCGTCGCATCATGTTTTGTGCTGCTACGGCTTTCGTTGCTTTTGCGTGCAAGCGAATGCCTTGCTTCATGAGTCGTTCCGCTTTCTTTTCTGCGACTTCACGTTCGCGGCGGCGTCGTTCCTCATCTACAACTCGCTGATGTAAGTATGCTTTCCAGCCGAGTGAATACATGTCGATTTGCCCTAATTGAGCGTCGAGATGCCACACTTTGTTGACGACTTCATCGAGCAGTTCAGTAGAGTGAGAGATGACGAGGAATCCACCTTCAAATCGTTTGAGGAATCCACGCAACCATTCGATTGAATCCGCATCCAAATGGTTGGTCGGTTCGTCAAGAATTAACGTGTCCGCGTCAGAGAACAGAATACGTGCCAACTCGATACGACGTCGTTGACCGCCAGAAAGTGTGCCCAATTCTCGGCTCATCACATCGTGTGGCAAGCCTAAGCTGTCAGCCATTGCAATAGCTTCGGACTGTGCTGCATAGCCGCCAGCTTTGTCAAAATCTTGCATGATTTTGTCGTACCGGTTCATAGCACGCGTCATCACATCTGGATCAGGATCGGTCATTTCCTTTTCGCATTTGCGCATGCGTGTGATGATGGTTGCAATATCGCGTGCGCTCATGAGTCGATCAAGCGCGGTTTGTGTTTGATCTGCCGCATGCGTATCCTGTGGCAGATAACCGAGTTTGCCGGAAACGCGCACTTTACCAGCGGTGGGCAGCAAATCGCCGGTGATCACACGCGTCAACGTTGTTTTACCAGCGCCGTTGCGTCCTACAAGTCCGATCTTGTCGCCTTTGGCCACATGAAAATCAGTTGCGTGCAATAGTGTGCGCGCACCGATCTGAATTTCGAGTCCTTGCGCTTCGATGGCCATGACTTGCCTGCCTGTCCTTCTGTTCGTCCGTCGTCGTATGCAGCGATCCAGTTGATGCTGGTTACTATCGCCGCTCGCATTCGTATTGCTCGCGCGTACCTGCACTGAGCATAATCCAACCATCCACTATAGCGAATAGGTGCCGATCGAATGGCAACGACGACACGACCGCGGTATGCTGTCCGCAATAGTGGACGTGTAAGTTCGCAAGGAGGACGATGCATGATGTCTAGGAAGATTCTCGTTACTGGATTTGACCCGTTCGGTGGAGAGTTGGTTAATCCTGCGTTTGAAGCAGTGCGATTACTGCCGGATGAGATTGCTGGAGTTTCAGTAGTAAAGCTTGAAATTCCAACGGTTTTTACACGTAGTGCGAAGATTGTTGAAGAGACTATGGACCGTGAACGACCTGATTTTGTATTGTGCATTGGTCAAGCTGGTGGCCGGTCTGCGATTACGGTGGAAAAAGTTGCGATTAACCTTGCTGAAGCACGCATTCCTGATAATGATGGCGAACAGCCATGTGATGCGCCACTTCGTGCTGATGGTGACACTGCCTATTTTGCTTCGCTACCGGTGAAGGCTATGGTGAAGAATATCAATGACCACGGTATTCCAGCGTTCCTGTCATATACGGCTGGCACTTACGTGTGCAATGCGATTATGTACAACGTGCTGTACTTGATTGACCGCAAGTTCCCTAGTGCCAAGGGTGGGTTTATTCATGTACCGTATGCGGTTGAACAAGGTGTTGGCAAACCAAACGGTACGCCGGTCATGGAGATTGCAACGATGGCTAAAGCTATTGAGTGTGCGATTGAGACGGCGGTGACTGTTGATATGGATGCGAGTGACATTATGGGCGAAACCCATTGATAATCTGTATGTGACAGATTCACCCTTAAGGGTTATTTGCTGGTAATCATCCTGAAGAATCAGGGTTTCTTCATCCCTTTGACGGATAGCTATGCACCGCGTTGTTTTCTACGATACACAGTATCGGAAGAAGTTAACGGTTATCATTGGCCACATTTCACGCGCGGAACGCTAACGGTAGCGTTCACACGTGAAAGGTCGGAAGGGACGGGCATCATGTCGAGCATCATGAATGAACCTATCGTGAGCGCACGAACGAGTATTGACGCTCGTGGCACGGTCAAATCAAGCAAGGGTGCTAACAACACAAATGGCATAGGCACAAGCAGCAACAGGGGAGCGGTGCGTAGTTTTGTCCAATATCGTTACGCGCGCATGGCGAAAGCTATAGCACAGCTGACGGTTGTAGCTCTTATCGCTGGAGCTCTTCTTGTCGGTACCCTGTTCGGCCTTGGCCGTATTGCTCATATCGGTCCGTTTACGCCGGGCACGCCACAAGCTGCATATGATCCGCAGTCGTGGAATCTTATTGTCGTCAACCGTTGGCATCGCATTCCTGATGACTATCCTCAGCCTGAACTTACAAAGCTGGCTAACGGACAGGAGGTTGACTCACGTATATACCCTGATTTGCAGCGGATGTTCGATGCTATGCGTGCGGATGGGTTGAATCCTGAAGTAACGGCCGGTTACCGTACGCATGATATGCAACAGCAGATTATGAACGATAAAATATTCTTGTATAAAAATCAGGGCATGAGCGTGAAGGATGCTACTGCGCAAGCGGAAACATTAGTTGCGATTCCGGGCACCAGTGAGCATGAGATCGGTCTTGCGGTTGATCTTAACGCGGTTGGTGCTTCGGATGCGGATGCCAATCAACGTGTGTACGACTGGTTGGCGGCGAACGCATGGCAATACGGGTTTATTCTGCGCTACCCGGATGGCAAATCTGATGTTACCGGCAACCAATTTGAGCCGTGGCATTACCGATATGTTGGCCGTGACGCCGCTCAGGCTATTCACGAGTCTGGTATTACTCTTGAAGAGTATCAACACTAATTGCAGCGCGGAATGTACTTGCTGAGGGCCTCGACAGTGTCAGTTGCGTGCCCATCGCATCGCAAGCTGCAGCGGCGATAGATAGGCCAAGTCCAACACCTGGCACTGCACTGATACGTGAGTGCTCGCCTCGATGGAATGGTTGCATGAGCTCGGTCAAATCATCGGGCAGTGTTTCGTTGGTGGTATTCGTTACTGTCAGTGTTACATGATGATGCTCATTCGCAATCGTAACGTCAACGGACCCGCCGTCGGTGTTGTGTACGACGGCGTTGCGTATGAGATTGCCGACTGCTAAGTCAAGGAGTGTCGCATCGGCAGTAAGCGTGGTGATCGGCAGATTATCAGCGTGAATAGTGATGTGGCGTTCTACTGCGTTGTCTTGGACATCGTCGATTGCGTGGGTTACACAATCGTTCAGACAAGCGGATGGTGATGTTGTAACAGTATCAGATTGTGCCTGTTGTGCGTTGATAGTGCCACTTTGGATACGTGAGAGTGTGAGTAATGCTTGCACAAGCTGAGCTCCGCGTCGATTAGCGGCGAGCGCACGACGTACCGACGGTTCTACATCAGCAGGGAAGCGGCCTTGAGCAAGTGGTGCGTCGAGATTGGTTTCGACGGCGGCGATTGGCGTGCGTAGTTCGTGCGATGCGTTCGAGACGAATCGTCGTTCAGCTTCGGATGCGTGTTGGATGCGTTCGAGCATGCCGTTGATCGCATTGCCGAGTTGCGTGACTTCGATGGATTGTCCGGCACGTGTATGTTTGCTGCCATTCACATCGATACGCGTATCGAGTTTGCTTGGATCAAGCGCGGCTGCTTGATCACTGATGGATTTGAGTTGACGAGACATGCGTGATGTGACGAGCCAAATAACAAGCACACTGACTGCACCGAAGAGTATGAAAATAACAGCGGCACTGATACGTAACCCGTTGGTGACGGTGTCTTGATTCCATATGGAGATGCCGTATGGTGTGGTGATGGTGAATGAGCCGTCTTTGCCCCAATCCACATGATAGTTGTCGTCTGTCGGCGTTGTTGTGTTGCCGGTTGCGCTGCCATTCGCGTTGCTGGAAGTATTGTTTGAAGTTCCATTTGCATGTTCGCTTTGTGGACTGCTGCCGAAGGTTGTGGTTGACCCGGCACCCAGATCAACTGGTGTATCTCCTTTGACTACTCCGTTACTTTCCATCGTGATGCCGCCGGTTACTTGCCGGTTGGTGGTGATGGTCATTGCATAGGAGAACATGCCGTTAACGATGGCGGTTTGTACGGTAGTTGCTGAGCCGATTGCTATTAAAAAGACGATACTGATTGCCACAGTGAGTTGCGCGCGAAATGATTTCGGTGTCAGTCGCATAATGGCATGTGAGCATACGCGAGTGGCACAATCCCATATGCGGCCCAGCACATGGTGCGCATGAGGGTGATGTTGTTCTGGTTTGGTGTTCGTAGTCATTGCAGACGGTATCCTTCCCCTCTAGTTGATACGATCACATCGCGATCGTCGAGTTTGCGCCGCAGTGAGTACACCGTGGTTTTAATCACGTCAGCCGGCTCGCTTGCTGTTGCATCATCCCAAACGCTGTCATACAGTTCGTGAATGGTCACGTATCCGCCGTCTGCACGCATGAGTTCTAACAGCACGCCATACTCTTTCGGTGTGAGTTTGACGAGCGTACGACCTTGATTGCGAAATACCAGACGTCGTGTTGTATCAAGCGTAATATCGCCGCGAGTAAGCACCGCTGCAGTCGCAGTACTATTTCCTGAACGACGTTGCACAGCGCGGATACGCGCAAGCAGTTCAGGATACGCGAACGGTTTGGTTATATAATCATCCGCACCTAAATCAAGTCCGCTGACTCGATCGCCAATCTCAGCAGCGGCAGTAAGCATAATCACGGCAACGGGAATACGGTTTGCAGCAATCGTTGTCATGACCGCGTCCCCTGACAATACTGGCAAATCCCGATCAAGGAGCACGATATCGATCGTCTGATCGGCAAGCGCTTGTAATGCTTCGGTGCCCGTCGCCGCTAACAGTGTTGCGTAGCCTTCGTAGCGTAGCGCATCATCTAATGCGGCCGCGAGTTCTCGGTCATCTTCGACGATCAGAATGCGCATACTGTTGTCTCCCTTGTACGTGCCGTGACTCGGATAACCTACTTATTATCTCCTTTTTATCCTGCGACAAGGTGGGTAATGCGAAAGTAATGCACTATCCCACCGACACGCCACGCACCACACCGTTGAATAGATACTGGCCGATATCTACCAATGCGTAAGGAGATCCACGATGGTCGCACATGCCGCTATATTTCGCCGTTTACTGAGTACTGCTACTGTTTGCGGACTATGCATAGTTACGCTCGCCGCTTGTTCAACGCCACTAACCAGTACTACTGGTGACACAACATCAACCAATGCTGCCAAGCCAAATACAAACAGCACGGACAACAACGTCAGTGATACGGCCAAACGATTCGTCGCTTGCCTGACTGAGAAAGGGTTTGATGCGCAATTATCTGCGTCTGTACTTGACTCATCCGGACATGGTACTAAAGATACGGCTGAACTGCGCATGTTGGACGCGTCTGGCAATCCGGTCGAAGTGGGCGGGGATTCCGATGGTGCGTCGATCAGTTCAGATTCGACGAGCTCATTCCAACAGTTATATCCGGCTGCCGTATACACGACTGTTGACGATAACGGTGCATGGGTTACCTTCCAAGATTCGTCTGGACTTGCTGGCACACCGTATGCGAACAAGCAAGCCGATTATGCAGCGTGCGAGCAAGCGAATCCTGAATTCACTCAGCCAGTGCAAGGCGATACGCAGCAGCATCAATACTCCGATATCGACAAGCAGGCTGCGCTTAACTTTGCGAAACAAGCGCGCGCACATGGCTACAACTGGGTTGAAGACCCGGCCAGTGATACGCCGACCACTATCATGATTCCGAAAACTGTTAGCGAAAGCGAACTGCGTCGTTTCTTCAAAGACTGCCCGACCGGTGGTGCGAATATCAGCTTCGGTTTTGGCGGCACTCCGGACGAATTCGGCTACGACTATACGAAAGTCATGGAAGAGATGTTGTCGGATGGTTCAGCGACCAGCGCACAGTGAATCATGATGACCGCAGTTTTCGCGCAATACATGTGGCGAAGCGCAGTCATATCACCGATGACGGTAAAGGAAACCGCAATATGACATTGACTCAAACAAGCACGCATCAATCCAGTCGTCGACGACATATCATCACGGTAATCATTGCAGTTGTTGTCGTCGGAGCATTGATCGTAACCGGCATCGTCACGCAACCGTGGACGCTGATCGGCCGTCTCAATACGACTCGGCAATCGTCGCAACAACAGGTTGACGTGACCACACTGCGCACGCAACCGGTGAGCAAAGGCGTACTGAACGCGCAAACGAAACTCAGCGCGAGTCTGCAATATGATGCGGCATCAGATTTCGCTGCTGCGACCGGTATCATCACACAGTTACCAGTTGCTGGCAAGCAGATCAACATCGGTGAACACGTGTATGAAATGGATGGTGTTCCTGTACCACTTTTCCGCGGTGAACGACCGTTCTGGCGAACATTGAACACGGATACAACAGATGGCCCTGACGTCAAGCAGCTCGAAGAGAATCTTGCCGAACTCGGTTTCTTCACCGGCACGCCAGACGCTCATTTCGACTGGTTAACTCGTGAGGCTGTTCGCCAATGGCAACGCTCCCTCGGCCTGACGGCAAATTCAGTGGATGGCGTATTCCAACCAGCTTCAGTAGCGGTAGTCCCGGCTACACCGATTCGTATTACCACAGTGAACGCAAAACTCGGCGCTTCCGGCGCCAGCCCAGCCAGTTACACCGGTACCGCACTGCATGTTGCAGCCACGCTCACCGCTACACAGGCTGCCACGTTCAAAGCTGGCGATGCAGCGCAAGTCGTCCTGCCGGACAATACGACGATCGACACAACATTGTCCGCTGTCGATCAAGGAGGACAGGCGACCGGTAAAGACGGCCAAGTCACCTCACCATCGGCGCGCATCGACTTTCCTGACCAATCTAAAGTTGCCGCGTTCGGCGCAACATCAGTCAACCTGATCATTCCCAATGCATCCGCTACGGCAACCAGTGAAACGCTGATCGTACCAGTAACCGCGCTTGTTGCGAGCGCAGGCAACTCGTACGCGGTTGACGTCGTACGAGGAGAGCGACTCGAACGTATTGCGGTCGAGATCGGATTAGTCGCGAACGCACAAGTACAACTGACTAAAGCAGACGGGTTGAACGTTGGCGATAAGGTGGTGGTGTCGTGACTGATGACGCACTGCTTGCCTTAGATCACGTAACGAAAGCGTTTGCCGGCCAAGAAATACTGCATCCAACAACTTTATCCATTGCCCGAGGTGAACGCGTGGCAATTGTTGGACCATCAGGCTCGGGTAAATCAACGCTCCTGTCTTTGCTTGGCACGCTTGACATGCCAACATCCGGGTCGGTGTGCTACGACGGCGATGATATTGCGGCGATGAGTGAACGACAACGCAGCGCACTGCGTTCAACACGTATTGGTTTCATCTTCCAGCAGTTTCATTTAATTGCGACAGTGTCCGCATTAGACAATGTGATGACTGGATTGCAATACACGGCATTGCCGCGTAGTACTCGCCGTGATCGCGCAATCAATGCGCTCACGCAAGTGGGATTAGACCATCGGTTGCATCATCGTCCATCGCAATTATCCGGTGGCGAACAGCAACGTGTAGCTATTGCACGTGCGTTGGTCAAACATCCCGACATTATGTTCGCGGACGAACCGACCGGAGCACTCGACAGTGATACTGGACGCACGATTATGGACCTGCTGTTTGCAGCGAGCGACAATGGCGGTGCGAGCCTTGTCGTGGTTACCCATGACATGCATATCGCCGCACGGTTTCCACGACAATTACATATTCACGATGGGATTGTCAGCGAAGTCGTTGATCAGTATCAAGGAATTCAATCATGAGTAACCGTATCAGCGTGAGCAAGCCATTACATACTCGGTTGGCTGATCTTTTCCACACGGCATGGATTGGAGCAACTGGCCGCATCTCACGCACTATTCTTGCCTCATTGGGAATCGCGCTTGGCGTAGCCGCCTACGTAGCATTATCCGGTATCGCCGCATCCAATCAAGCGGCACTGCTCGCCAAGCTGGACGCACTCGGTGCGAATCTGCAAGTTGTTGCTCCCGGGCAAGATGCTGCTCGGCAAACCATTCCGTTGCCAAGCTACGCGCCTGAAACACTCGCACGTCAACCATCGGTCGAACAAGTCGGCGTGTTCTATACACCACCTGACAAAATGCAAGTGTTCAAAAACGATCTCGTACCTACAACCAACGGTAACGCGATCGCGGTAACCATCATGGCACCCCATGCACTCGATGCGCTCGGTGCAACATACGCACACGGGCATGGCATTGACCGCAATAACGAACACCTGCCGGTGGTTATTCTCGGTTCTGAAGCCGCATGGCGTCTCGGTATCACCAACGTTGGCGATCGCATCATCATCGATCATGAATGGTATGGAGTAATCGGCATTCTCGACCCGATGCCTCAAGCTGACACACTCAATACATCCGTGTTCATCGGGCATGCTTGGGCGCTCGCACACTATCCGGACCAAGCTGCTCGCATCGACAGCATTAAAGCCATATACGTGCGCACCACGCCCGGTGATACGGAACAGACACGGCGTATACTCGCCCACGCAGCCAACATTAGCGGTGGCAACGTGCTCGTCACCGCGTCCGCAGACCTGTCCAAAGCACGCAACACTACTGACGACTCACTGACCACACTGGGTTTGATGATCGGTATTATCGCGCTCGCAATTGGCGGTATGAGCATTGCTAATATGATGATCGTCACCGTAATGGAACGCCGTGGCGAAATCGGTTTGCGACGTGCGCTTGGTGCCACTGCAGGCAATATTCGCATGCAATTCGTGACGGAATCGGCTCTATTGTCTGCGTTTGGTGGATTTGCTGGTATTGCGATCGGTGTTGCGACAACGCTAAGCGTTGTGGCGGCGACTGGAATACCATTGGGTTTAGATTGGACAGCGTTGCCATTGGCTTGGTGTGCAGCGGTATGTGTTGGTATTATTGCCGGTCTCTACCCGGCTTCACGCGCCGCACGACTGACACCAACTGAAGCATTACGAAGCGAGTGAGACGCGGCGTGCTCCCGTATATGTGCTAGCGTCGAGTCGTTACTGTGGAAGCTAGCGTGGAAGATGTAAAGGAGCGGCATGGGCGATGTCAGACGGGAGATGGAACGGTTACGACCGGTCTACGAAACCGGAGTGCTTCGCCTGTTACTACGCCAAAACGCTAAACTGTATATCGCATTATTGCGTTCCGCATTCGACCCGTTAACCGGCGAGCTGCCGCGCGAAACCCTTGAGGAACGATTCTCACAAAGTCTGGTCATGCTCGCTAAAACCGGCGACTATACGCCTAAACTCGAGCAAACATATGCGCAAGCTGCGCATCAAATCCTTGTTGACTTAAGTCGAGAAGGCAACGGAGATTACGCGTGGCTTGCCAACTCACTTGATACCGCTTCGCACCGATTCCTGTACCGGCTCACTGCACGAGCACATCGGGCCATTGAAGCATTAAGCCGTCTAGAAGACGAAACTCGCACGCTATCAGGCGCGCAGGCCAACAGCATCATCATGGAAATCGAACATGCACGCATGCAGCTGACCGCCGATCCCGGCGAACGCGTTCGACTACTCAACCAAGAGATCAAAGAACGTAAGCAGGAAATCAAACGCATCCGGCAAGGTCAACAGCATGCTACGCTCAACGATGCTCAAGTCGAAGACGTCATCGCGGTTATTCACAACACCTTGCGCGGAGTACCCATCGATCTGCGCGAACTCGTGCTCGCCGAACGAGACAACGGCGATGCGCTACGCCGACGTATGCAAGCCGGAGACATGAGCGTTGACGAAATCCTCACCGCATACCACGACGAATATCGTCGCTCATTTCAAGAATCAGATTCCGGCCGTCGATTCAACGACGCATTCCAAGTCATCATCACCGACGAAGGTCGCCGACAAATCGACGACGCGCTTCGAGACATCGCCAAAACCCCATATCTGGCAGGCGAATCCGGTGCACTACTCGACCAAATCCGCGACGAACTCGCCCGCATCTATGACGGTTTGGAAGCCGTACGCCGTCAAATGCGCGTCTCGGATGAAGCTGTCAGTCGGCTCGTCCGCCAACAAACCGACACACGATACCGCACGATGCTCAGCACGTTAAACCAGCTCATCGTACAGCTCAACAATGATGCAAGAGCACATCCCAACGATGCATCACGACCATACGCCACCGGCAGTGCAGGCGCACAATTCGCTGCTTTACCAACCCGCCCCGCGCGATCAATGGCACGCGCCGTCACACCAGGACTGTCAGATACGCGCGCAACAGCAAACGACATGTCACCAGTTGATCTCACCGCCATGATCATCGGTGGAGGCCCACGACTCAAACGCATGGCAACCCTCATCCAGCGCAATCCGGTAACCCTTGCGGACGGTCGCATCGACATGGCCGCAAGCTTCAACCAACTCCCCGACGATGAACGCCGAGAAAGCGAACTCGTCGGCTTCTTAAGCGCCATGCCATGCGCAAACGGTAACGACAGTGCCACATGGCATTGCCTCTCCCTAGACGGACAGGCACGCGACTGGATAACACGACAAATACTGACCGACAGTCAAGAACTCGACAGGATCGCGAGGGAAGGATAAGACACGCCGATGCGACCAACAGACAACATCACTCAAGACGAGTCAACACGCGCACAAACAGCATCCGAGACGGCATCCAAGGCAGCATCCGTGCAACCAGCAGACTTGCCGAGCGCCGACCAGCAGAGCGCTGTCAACCCATACGCTCTCTTCGAAGGCGACAGCGGCGACATGACCGCCGACGCACGTCGAGCCGCAATCGCACTCAAACGCGAACGTTACATATCCGGCGACCTCTACGACATCGTGCTCGACAATCGTGACGCCGTCATCCGCTCCCTCAACAACGACCTACTCGAACTGGTCATCAACGAACGCTACCGCATCATGATCGCCATGCCCGTCACCGGTCCAGACATCACCTTGCGCGCACTCAAAACCCGTACCAGTCTCAAACGAGAGGAAGCAGCAACACTCGCCTTCCTACGCATCCGCGTACTCGAATACGAAAACGCGCGCGAAACAAGCGAACGATGGCTCGTCAGTTTTGAAGAAATCCGCGCGGCGCTCGCAACCGGTACCGGCTTTCTTGCGGGACGTAACGATGAGGAAACCGTACTCAAACAGGTTGGTGCAATCGTATCGGCCATGTGTACGTACGGATATCTTGAACGCACGACTGACGATGAGACAATGTATGTGATCACACCGCTCGTGCCAGTGGTTTTGGATCGTGAATTGGCTCGCGCATGGATGACGGTTGCTGATGAGGACGTGCAAGACATTGACGGGACCGTTGACAGTAATGCTCATCAGGATGCAAACGATGCAAGCATTGATGTCGATGACAGTGCCAATCGTGAGACGGCGTTCGCGGAACCGTTATTTGATGGCTTCGATGATGTTGATGATGCAACTGATACGGATGACATGAATAACACAGATGAAGTGGCTGATAGGGCAGGGCAGTGACATGGCAAAAGATATACAGATGATCGCTGATCGATGGATGATGGAGAGTCGACAGCTTGTCAACTGGGGTTCATATGAGGGGTATCACGAGTTTCGCCCGTCTATGGACCGTGATTTGCCGGTGACACTACTTGCCGGTGCGAGCGAGTCGGGTAAATCTACGCTCGTGGATGCGCAAATCTCATTGTTGTATCCGACTGGTACACCGTTTAATAAAGCGTCAAACTCGGGCCGTTCCGAGCGCAGTGATTACACGTATCTGCTTGGTATGATCGGTGTGAGCAATGATGGCGATGGTGATCGGCCGGTGTATTTACGTGGGCGTGATAGCAGCGGTGCGCCGCAAGCAGTATGGGGTGCGATCGTCGACACCTATCGCAATTTGACTGATGGACAAACCTTGTCTTGTGGCAAATTCTTGTATCTTATGCCCGGCGATGAGCGGGGTGCGGTGCGTCGTCAATACGTGGTGTGGGATAAGCCGATTGACCCGCGGTCTATGGACCAGTATCGTGATACGCCGTTTACGCCAACCCAGCTGAAAACCGTGTATCCGCAGTGTCTCACTTTTCCGAGTGCTGAAGCATTCCATGAGCATATTTGGTCGGTTATGGGCTTGAGCGCGGAGGCATGTCGACTATTGGCGAAAATTCAGTCAGCAGATGCGCCTTCACGTCTTGACGATATTTTCAAACAAGGCGTGCTTGGTGTACCGGAAGCACTCGAATTGGCTCGTAATACGGTTGATGATTACGATCGGTATGACGAGAATTTTCGTGCTATGCGAGATAACGCTAATCGTATGAGTCGACTGCAAACCATACGTGATGGTTATACGCAATACGAGCAGGCTCGTCGTCTCGTACGTCATTATTCTCCTGTTGACCCGTCTACAAGCGAAGGTGCGGCAGCAATCCAACAGTGGGTGACCGCGCGCATGACCGATGAAGTCGCCGCACAATTGCCCATTGACGAACATGAGCATGCGTTGCGTCAAGCAGATGCGGTCACGGCTGCGCATCGAGTGGACGATATACGGTCGCGTATTGACGTGATTCGCGATCAAATGCAGGGGCTCGATGGCGGCAATCTTGCTCGTCTCGAATACGAACTTGAGACGGCACGACATACGTTGGATGAAGTAACTGTTACGCGCAATCGTATTGCATCCTCGTTCGATGGGGTTGGCAAAACCATGCCGGCTGATGATGCAGCATGGGAGCAAGCGCGTATTGACGCGGTAATGTTTAAACGCGAGTATGAGCAGCGTGATAATGAACTCGAAAACGCGCGTAATACGGCGTTTGGAGTTCGCTCTCAAACAGCACAAGCGTTACATGCGCTCGAACGGGACTATCAGCGCCAGAGCGCGCAGCGCACGCGCATTACGCAGCAGATGGATGAAACCCGTGCCATGCTTTGCCGTGCGACAGGATTGCAACCTGACGAATTACCGTATGTGGCTGAACTCATGGATGTGCGCGACAGTGATGAACAATGGCGTCTTGCCATGAACGTCGTGTACGCGCCGATTGCGCAAACCATTCTTGTTGACAAACGGTATGAGCAAGGTTTTGCTGCGAAAGTCAGCACTATTGACCCGCAGAGTATGACTCGTCGCACCTGGCAGTTCGTTGATACAACACGCGATTACGACGAGAGTGATGATGCGAGCGTCCAAAGTGCGAGCGGTAACAGTGGCGAATGGATGTCAGACAAGTTGCGGTACCGCGATGATTCCCCGTTCGTTGGATGGCTGCGTACACAGACGTGTTCTGACCGGTTCGATGCACGTTGCGTTGCTGCGATTGATGATGCCAATCACGATATACGTCAAGTACAGCTTGACGGTCAGATTAAGTCTGGCAAGCGCGGTCAGCATGGTGTGAAAGATCGTCAGCAGATCATCGGTTTTGTCAACGAACAGTATCTTGATCTGTTACGTCATCAGATTGATCAGGCTCATAGCAAAGCTGATGATGCGCAGCATGCTTATCAGGATGCGAAAACAGCCGTCGAACAGTTGCAGCGAGAGCGCGAACTTGCTGATCAGCTTGCTTATACTGCGTGGGAACGCGTTGATGTGACCGGCGCGCAACAGCATATCGATGATATCGAAACTACCATCGCCTCGATCACAAACGATCCGCAGCTTGCTCGGCTTGCAACTATGCGCGATAGTCTGAGCGAGGAACTTGATCGCGTGCAACGTCAGCGTATAGAAGCTGAGCAAGCTGCACAATCGGCTGCAGCTGCGGCTACCACCGCACGCGCATGGCTGGATACGCAGCAAAACAGCGATTCTTCCGCGCACACTGTACTTGATGAGGATATTGTCGCTCGTCTCACCCAAGCCTATGAGCAGCGATTCGACGGATTTACTGATACAGCATTACGCGCGCACATGATTATCGGTGCTGGACTGAGTACGTCTGCCCCTGCAACATCCGCGCTTACATCCGTGCAACAGTCGTCGACGACGTTCGCTGACCGCGTTATTGCCGGCGTGAGTAAAGATCTTGCCGCGCATATCACCTCGTTACAAGCGGACGCTGATACCGTACGTACTCGCGTTGAACTCAATATGGCTGACTATGTTGACCGATATGCGGCTGATGATGGTGCGCTTACTGCCAGTGTGAATGATTATCGATATTATCTTGAAGAACTTGATAGTCTGTCACGTGTGACGACAGTGCAAGCCACGGGAACGGAATATCGTCGTTGTCTTGACCAGCTGCTCATGAGCTTGTTGACGATTAAACGTGCGATCGATACGGATGCGGGAGATATTCGCGATCAGCTTGATCGCATTAACGCCATGCTTGACGGCCAACAGTTCGGTCCGCGTCACGGTAGCCTGTCACTGCACGCTGACGTGCGCCGTCCGGATCGCGTATTCTCCACGCAACTGCAACGTGCTATCAGAACGCTCAACGATTGGAAATCCGCATCGAATACTGAAACAGTTGACGATGGGTCAAACAGTGCGCAACGAGCGTTTGCTGCGTGCGCGACAATCATCAGTCTGCTACGTGATGAGCTTGCGCAAGTCAAAGACGTGAACGGTATTCGCAATTATGGTGCGCGTGATCTCGACCCTCGTTGCCGTTCCTCATTCTATGCGATCGTGCATCACGACGACGGCGATGACGAGCGCATCACTTCAACAGGAGGACGCTCAGGCGGCGCATTGCAGGAGCTCACGTCGTTCGTATACGGTGCAGCACTCATGTACCTGCTTGGCGGTGGTATGGAACATCGGTTGAAACCCAGCTACACCACACTGTTCCTTGACGAGGCACTTATCAAAGCTGACGGCCGGTACACGAAACGTGCGTTGGGTGTACTGCCGAGACTCGGCTTCCAAGTCATCGTTTCTGCGCCGGAAAGCAAAACAGGCGAAATCCTTGAAATGTCCACCAAAGCATACGTGACACGTAAAGATCCGCAAACCGGCACCACGTCGCTGCATGAAGCCACATGGTCTGGTTACGTTGATGCACTAACAGAACAAGATAATACGAGTGCAGACAGGATAGTGGATAGATAAGAACAGGACACTGTTGGTACTGTCAGCGAATTCACTGACAGTACCAACATGAATGGTGTGAGTGATCATGCTCGGCTATTCGCCGATAACATCGCCGACGATACTGGAGACAATCGCCATAATCAGCGAACCAAGCACCGACCACCAAAAACCGTGGATGATAACGCCCACATCGAACAGTGTGAACGCCAGCCATGAAGCCAACTGCATAAACAACCAGTTGAGTATCAGCGCAAACAAACCAAAACTCACAATGGAAATCGGCAGCGCAAGCACATGCACCACCGGTTTAATCGACGCATTAATCAACGCCATAAATAACGAAAACGCGGCAATACCAAGAATAGGAGGCTCACCAACAGCCTCCATGCCAGGCAGCAGCGCGACCATCACACCGGCCGCAATAGTTAACACCAACCAGCGAGAAACAAAATGACTCATACCTACAATTATCCCAGTACGAATGTTATCGAACCGTAATCATCGCAAGGAGAAACCACATGACAGAATTATTCATCGGCTCACACTTATCAACGAGCGACGGATGGAACGCGCTCCTCAAACGATCTCACGATGAAGGCGGCACCACATTCGCATTCTTCCCGCGCTCACCATACGGTAGCCGCTCAAAATCACTCACTATTGACGGCGCAGCCAACTTCGCGCACCAACTCGTCGCCGAACACTACGGGCCACTTGTTGCACACGCCCCATACGTATACAATCTCGCCGCCAAAGATCAAGAAAAACGAGTATTCGCCATCACTGCGCTCGCTGAAGATCTCCGCCTGCTCGCATCAATTAAGGCAGCCGGACAAGAAATCTATCTCAACATTCATCCAGGAGCACATGTAGGGCAAGGCGCCGAAAAAGGATGCCAACTCATTGCTGAAGGGCTCAATCGCGTCTTCGATGCGCTCGCAGTAGATGATACGAACAGTGACACACACGCTCATGTACCGATTCTGTTAGAAACAATGGCGGGAAAAGGAACTGAATGCGGCCGTAGTTTCGAGGAATTGGCGACGATAATTAACCATGTTGACTCTAGTGTTGCACCCTTGATCGGTGTGACTGTTGATACATGCCATGTGTTCGACGCTGGATACGACGTACTCGATCATTTCGATGACATAAAACGCTTACTCAATGATGTGATCGGCCTTGATCGAGTACAAGCAATCCATGTGAACGATTCCCAGTTCGGATTTGAATCACATAAAGATCGTCACGCCAACATTGGTGATGGAAAACTAGGTCTTATGTTCTTTGAACAACTCGTCAACGATTCGCAATTATCGTCACTGCCGATGATTCTTGAAACCAAAGAACTCACCCCAACCACGCACCGCGATGAAATCGCAACACTGCGTGGATTACGGCACTAATATCCTACGCCATTCATTCGTTACAAATCCGCTATCCTTTAGTTAGAATAGCTCCCCTTGTCAGGGGAGCTGGACGCGAAGCAGTCTGAGGGGTAGTCACACTCTTGGAACGTTCAACTCGTGTGCTTATCGTGTACCTACCCCTCAGCCAGCTGTGACAGCTTGACTGGAATCTACTTGGCAAACGGTGCAGACACCTGATCAAGGGCCGCAAGCTCATCAGCAGTCAAATCGAGCGACACGGAATCAAGCAACGCTGGCAACTGCTCAGGAGTGCGAGCCGAAGCAATCGGACCAGCAACTTCACTCTGATGACGCAACCATGCCAACGAAACAGTAGCAATCGCCGTATCATGCGCTTGCGCTACCTCATCAAGCACGTCAATAAGTGCAAACCCATCAGCGTTGAGATAGTCAGCAACCATACCCTGACGTGCCTTGCCCTCAGCATCAGCCGCAGAACGATACTTGCCCGTCAAGAAGCCAGCAGCCAGCGAGAAGTATGGGAATACTGCAAGATTCTCACGTGCCGCAACCGGGGCAAGCGAACGCTCATAGTTACCGCGAGCCACGAGATTGTAATGCGGCTCCAACGCAACCGGTAGCGCATACCCGTTCTCACGAGCAATACGGAACCACTCCTCAATACGATCCGCTGTATAATTCGACAGACCGATCGCGCGAATCTTCCCAGCCTTCACCAGCTCATCAAACGCAGCAGCCGTCTCCTCGAGCGGCGTGTTCTTGTCGTCGAAGTGGGCGTAATACAGGTCGATAGCATCAACGCCAAGACGTAACAGCGACTCATTCGCAGCGGCAAGCACATTATCATGCGACAGACCCTTGTACTGCGGATGCTCGCTCACCTTGGTGGCAATAACCACATCGTCACGATTGCCGCGCACCGCCAGCCAACGGCCGAGAATAATCTCGGATTCGCCGCCAGCATTGCCCGGAGCCCACGCCGAGTACACGTCAGCGGTATCGATAAAGTTGCCACCCGCCTCAACATACTCGTCCAACACCTTGCGACTGGTGGCCTCATCACTCGTCCAGCCGAACGTGTTACCACCCAATACCAGCGGGAACACCGTCAAATCGCTATTGCCCACTTTGACACGCTGATCGCTCATGCCATCATCCTTTCGTCGTTGACGAGAACGTTCACTTACCGTAACCGGCATACATGGTATACACACAAATAAGCCACGGTAACACTCATTGTTACGCGCACACCACAATCTGAAAAGACCAACACGCAACTTCCGCTCTCGGCTAAGACAGCGTTAAGATTTACAGCCAGCAGATCGCCAATGCCACTGAACAGCCCTCTTCGCTGGCATTAAGACGCGACTATCATAGACACCGACAGAAGGTAGCTGACGCTGACCATCAACTACACGGCATATAAGCATATTCACAAGTTCAAGAGGAGCCTGACCATGAACGACAGTAAACGGGCAGTGGTTACCGGAGCATCAAGCGGCATCGGAGCAGCAAGCGTGAGAGCACTCGTCGCAGACGGATGGGCCGTTGTCGCACTCGCACGACGCGAGGAACGACTCAAAGCGCTCGCTGACGAACTCGGTGACGCAGTGAGCTATGCAGTATGTGATATTACTGATGAAGCTAGTACGCAGGCTGCGGTTGACCAAGTATTAGCCGGTGGCCAAGTTAAAGCGCTCGTGAATTGTGCTGGAGCAGCATTCGGCAAAGACCCTGTTGCTACGGCTAGTCTTGATGACTGGCGGAACATGTACGAGTTGAATGTGCTCGGCACGCTACGTATTACGCAGAAGCTACTGCCAGCGTTGAAGCAGGCGCCGGGTGGCGGCACGGTGCTGGTGATTTCTTCGACGGCTGGTATTGAACCGTATGAAGGCGGCGCTGGATATTGTGCGTCTAAGTTTGCTGAAAAAGTTATGGCACGTGTACTTCGTCTTGAGCAAATCGGCGAGCCGGTGCGTGTGATCGATATTGCACCGGGCATGGTGCACACAGACGAGTTTTCGCTCAAGCGTTTCGGTGGCGATGAGCAGCGTGCGCAAGCTGTATATGCTGGTGTGCCAAGTCCGTTGACGGCTGAAGATATCGCAGAATGTGTGCGTTGGGCACTTGGGCAGCCTGATACGGTCGATATTGATTCCATTGTGGTGCGGCCGCGTGCGGAAGGTTCGTATACAAAGGTATATCGAGAACACTGATAAGTGCTCTTGTAAATGGTCTTGCCGAACGTGGGTTGTTTCGATTACGGCGTGTGGTAGTGAGAGGATACGGCAACACGCCGATCGAACATGTGTTCGAAATCTGTCGTGAGATCGGGTATTCTAGGCACAGAATCGGTCGAAGAAAGTTTCGGATCACGGAAGGCGGACGGTGATGGCAGCGAAACGAGCAACCTCGAATAAAGCTAGTGGCAGGAATGGTAGCGTGACAGTCGAACGCGTGATGACGAGCGATTCGTTTCTGTCGCGTGAAATTGCGAAGGCACCGATGCGCCGCACGGACACTTCGCTTGTAGCAGATATTACGCGTATTCCTAACGATCTTAAGATCACTATTCAAGGTGCGCGCGAGCATAATCTTAAAAATGTAGATCTTGCAATACCTCGTAACCGCATGGTAGTGTTCACTGGGCTGTCTGGTTCAGGTAAATCATCGCTGGCATTTGACACGCTTTTTGCTGAAGGTCAGCGGCGATATGTTGAATCATTGTCGGCGTATGCGAGGCAGTTCCTTGGCCAGATGGATAAGCCGGATGTTGATTTTATTGAAGGTTTAAGCCCAGCTGTTTCAATTGATCAGAAAACTACAAACCGTAATCCTCGTTCAACGGTGGGAACAATCACTGAAATCTACGATTATTTGCGACTGCTATTCGCGCGCACTGGCGTACCGCACTGCCCAGTATGTGGCGAGCCAGTGAGCGCGCAGACTCCACAGCAGATGGTTGATGCGCTTCTTGCGAATCCGGAGCGTACTCGTTTCCAAATTCTCGCTCCTGTAGTGCGTGGTCGTAAAGGTGAGTTTGAAGATCTACTTGAACTGTTGCGTGGTGACGGTTATGCTCGCGCGCTGGTCGATGGCTCGATGGTGCAGTTGAGCGACGATATTACGCTTGCCAAGCAGAAGAAGCACACTATTGAAGTAGTAGTCGATCGTTTGGTTATCAAAGATGGTATCCGGCAGCGGCTTACTGATTCGATTGAAACTGCGTTGCGACTGGCCAAAGGCATCGTCGTTATCGATTATGTGGATCGTGATGAAAACGATCCGTTGCGCCGCCAACCATTTTCAGAAAAGCGTGCTTGTCCGAACGGACATCAGCTTGAACTTGATGAGATTGAGCCGCGCACGTTCTCGTTTAACGCGCCATATGGTGCGTGTCCTGACTGCACAGGTATCGGTTATTCGCTAGAGATTGACCCAGAATTGGTTATTCCTGATCCCAGTAAAACTCTCAATGAGGGAGCAATCGAACCGTGGGGATTGACGAAGGGAACGGGAGAGTACTATCGCCACGTGCTCGAGGGTCTTGGCGAAGAAATGGGCTTCGATCTTGACACCCCGTGGCAGGATCTGCCTGAAGATGTGCGCCATGCCATCATGTATGGGCGTAATTTCGAGGTGAAGGTATCCTATCGTAACCGTTGGGGGCGTATGCGCGAATACTCAACCGGTTTCGAGGGCGTTATACGCACGCTCATGCGGCGGCATGATGAGACTGACTCTGATCAGATGAAGCAGTATTACGAATCGTATATGCGTGAGGTGCCATGTCAGACGTGTAAAGGTCGTCGACTTCGTCCTGAAGTGCTCGCAGTTACGATTAATGGTAAATCGATTGCCGATGTGTGCGATATGTCTGCTGAACGAAGCCTTGCATGGGTGAATGGGCTTGAGCTTACTGGAGCGGCTGCGCAAATTGCGGGGGAAGTACTTAAGGAAATACGTGCCCGACTTGGATTCCTCAATGACGTTGGCTTGAACTATTTAACACTGTCACGTGCTGCAAAGACGCTGTCTGGTGGTGAAGCGCAACGTATCAGGTTGGCTACACAAATTGGATCTGGTCTTGTCGGTGTTATGTATGTGCTTGATGAGCCGTCCATCGGTTTACACCAGCGCGATAATGAGCGGCTTATTGAAACATTGCATCGTCTGCGTGATCTCGGCAATACACTCATCGTCGTTGAACACGATCAAGAAACTATTGAGAAAGCCGACTGGCTTGTCGATATTGGTCCGGGTGCTGGCGAACATGGTGGTGAAGTGGTGTATTCCGGACCCGCATCGAAACTTGTTGAAGCGCCTCGATCTATTACTGGCGACTACATTGCTGGGCGACGTCAAATTGTTGTTCCGGATCATCGTCGCAAAACACATCAGACCAAGCGACTTCGAGTTGTTGGAGCACGGGAAAATAATCTGAAAAATCTCACCGTAAACTTCCCACTCGGTGTGATGACCGTGGTGACTGGCGTTTCCGGTTCCGGCAAGTCTACGCTCGTCAATCAGATTCTGTATCCCGTGCTCGCTGACAAGCTTAATGGTGCGCGTATTGTGCCGGGCAAGCATACGCGAGTCGAAGGTGTTGACCAATGCGACAAAGTTATTCATGTTGACCAAAATCCCATTGGACGCACCCCGCGTTCTAACCCTGCTACATACACAGGTGTGTGGGATAAGATTCGTACACTTTTTGCGAAAACACCTGAGGCTCAGGTGCGTGGTTACGGTCCGGGTCGTTTTTCCTTTAACGTGAAAGGCGGTCGATGTGAAGCCTGCCACGGCGACGGCACGCTCAAGATTGAGATGAACTTCTTGCCTGACGTATACGTTGAATGCGAAGAATGCCACGGTCAGCGGTATAACCGTGAGACACTCGAAGTCAAATACAACGGTAAATCCGTCTCTGATGTCTTGGACATGCCTATTGAGGAAGCTGCGCAGTTCTTCAAAGCATATCCGTCAATCTCACGCTACCTTGACACGCTTGTTGAAGTCGGTCTTGGCTACATTCGTCTTGGTCAGCCTGCTCCAACTCTTTCAGGTGGCGAATCGCAGCGCGTCAAACTTGCTACGGAATTACAGCGACGCTCTACTGGCAAAACCGTGTACATTCTTGACGAGCCGACTACGGGTTTGCATTTTGAAGATGTGAGAAAACTACTCTTGGTGTTGCAAGGATTAGTAGATAAAGGCAATACGGTAATTGTTATCGAACATAACCTTGATGTGGTCAAATCAGCGGATTGGATTATCGATCTCGGCCCTGAAGGCGGTGACGGTGGCGGCACAATCGTCACTGAGGGAACCCCAGAACAAGTTGCACAATGTGAGCAATCGTGGACGGGCCGATTCCTTAAACCAATGTTGAAATAGTGGTACAGCGGAAAGAAATGTGAATGACCAACGACATCGAACGGCATGCGCCAGATGTATGGCGCAAGACGGCAGATGCGCTGCAGCGTGACATGAACGCGGTTGACGCCTCTCATGGAGTCAATCGCAATGGCGCGCCTCTGCTGGGTGATACGCGTGACCTGTTCCGGCCTAAAACGGGAGATATTCCCGCACAACCTGGCGTTTACAAGTGGCGTGACGGTGAAGGTCGTGTGATTTACGTAGGTAAAGCGAAAAGTCTACGCAACCGGTTAACTAACTATTTTCAGCCGCTATACCTTCTCCATCCGCGTACACAGACGATGGTTCTCACCGCGCGAAGCCTCGAATGGACCGTGGTCGGCACCGAGCTCGAAGCATTAACGCTCGAATACACGTGGATTAAGGAATTTGACCCGCGATTCAATGTGCAGTTTCGTGACGATAAAACCTACCCTTATCTTGCGATTTCGGCAGGGGAGAAGTACCCACGCGTGTGGGTAACTCGCAGTCGCAAACGGCGAGACAGTCGATATTTTGGCCCTTATGCCAAAGTGTGGGAGCTGCGTAAATCATTGGACCGATTGCTACGCACGTTTCCGGTCCGCACATGTACTGACAGTGTGTTCCGTAAGGCTGAATTGACCGGACGACCTTGTCTGCTTGCGTCCATCGGCAAATGCTCAGCACCTTGTGTGCACCGTGTTGAACCGGCGGAGCATCGACATATGTGCGAGCAGCTAGTAGGTGTAATGACTGGGCGACTGGGTAAAGCGTATGTTGCACAACTTACTCGAGATATGAAAGCAGCCAGTGCTGAGCTTGAATTTGAGCAAGCGGCACGACTACGTGATGAAATCCAGATGCTGCGCACGGTTATGCAACAGAATGCGGTTGTCTTTGATCAAGATGTGGATGCAGACGTGTTTGGTATGGCATCTGACGAGTTGGAAGCGTCAGTACATGCGTTCTATGTCAGAGACGGGTCAATTCGTGGCGAGCGCAACTGGAGTGTCGAACGAGTTGAGGATGTCAGTGACGCTGAACTTATTGCTGATCTCATCGTGCAGGTATATGCGGATGCTACGAATAACGATACGACTGCATTTGCTACCACTGTTCGTGAACAGCGTGACGCGATTGGATCAACCCAATCGTTGACAGCGACAGATGCGCTATCTCGTGCGCAAGCAACACGCGAACGTCATGAACGTCAAGAGCAAACTGGTAGAGCAGACCTGCTTGCGCCAATCTCGCCAATCCCGCGTGAGGTTATCGTACCGATTGAGCCGGCGCGACGTGAGGAGCTTGAATCGTGGTTGTCCTCACTGCGTGGAGCAGCGGTAACAGTTCGTACTGCTAGCCGCGGTGAGAAGAAAGCGCTTATGGATCGTGCTGTTGACAATGCCGGTCAAGCGTTGCAGCGCAGTAAGATGAGCCGCATTAGTGATATGGGTGCACGTTCTGATGCGATGAACGATGTGGCTCAAGCATTGGGATTGAGCCAAGCTCCATTGCGTATAGAATGCTACGACATTTCAAACACGATTGGTGGAGCGTTCCAAGTTGCTTCGATGGTAGTATTCGAGGATGCTATCGCGAAGAAGTCTGAATACCGGCGTTTTGCTATTCGCGGTAAAGATGGCAACGGTGCGGTGGATGATCTGAGTGCATTGTATGAAACACTGACACGTCGTTTCCGTCACGGCAATATTGCTGGAGATACTGGCGAAAGCATGGATAATGAGCGACGTGAGCAAGTAGCATTGGTATCTTCTGTGAGTAACGGCAATGCGGCGCAAGATAACGAGGACAATACTGAACCAGTCGTGCAACAGAGTACTGATCGTCGTAAATTCGCATATAAGCCTAATCTGATTGTGGTAGATGGTGGTCAACCTCAGGTTATGGCTGCTGCGAAAGCGCTTGTTGATTGCGGTGTTGACGATGTGGCATTATGCGGATTGGCTAAACGGTTGGAGGAAGTTTGGGTACCAGACGACGATTATCCCATTATTCTCAAACGTCAATCTCAGGGCATGTATCTGCTACAGCGAGTACGCGATGAGTCTCATAGGTTTGCGATCACCTATCATCGTCAAACACGTCGTAAAGGTGTGCTGCGCTCAGCTTTAGACGATATTCCAGGCATTGGTGAAGCGTATCAGAAACGATTGTTGAACCATTTCGGCTCTGTGCGCGCTATGCGCGAAGCTGACGTTGAGGATTTTGAACAAGTGAAAGGTGTCGGGCATGCCAAAGCAGAAGCTATTTATGCCGCGTTGCATCAATCTCAGGCACAGTCCCAACCGCAGACTCCAACTCAGCAAGAATGATTGCGGTGAGCGTGCAACAGTAATCCATGAGCACATGCGCTAGGATGGAACACAACGAAGGAGGGGTATGGTCCAGATCAACCATCGATGCGCTGTACTTGGCAGTCCGATTGCCCATTCATTATCGCCCGTGTTACATATGGCTGCATATCAGGCTCTTGGTCTTAATGATTGGGCATATGAACGGCATGAGGTTACCGAACAGGATTTGAATGGATTCCTCAATGGGCTCGACTCGACATGGCGCGGCCTGAGTTTGACTATGCCACTCAAGCGGACTATCCAACCGTATGGCAGTCCAGCAGACGCATGGGTTGCATCGTTACATGTCGCCAACACAGCAGTGTTTGATTGGAATAATGCTGGTAATGATTCCCCTCGCATTCGCCTCTACAATACCGATGTTCCCGGCATCATGTATGCCTTCCAGCATGCTTTTGCTTTGAGCGGTCAATCGTTAGAAGATACTGTCATTGCCAAAGCAGTGGTGATTGGTAACGGTAATACTGCTGCTTCTGCAGTCAGTGCAGTTTCAACGATATGTGGTGCTTGTACTGACTCTCATGAACGTGGAACCATCACGGTAGCGGCACGTCATCCTGGTAAGAATCCTGATCTTGCTCGCATTGTGTCCAACGACGATACTGCGGACTTTCACGAGATCGAGTTGAGTCAGATCATTGAGGAACTGCGCGGAGCAGGTATCGTGGTAAGCACTATTCCTGGTCATGCAGCAGATGTTATCGCTGAATCTATTGCAACTGATGACTCGTTCTTCCCACGAGGAACACTGCTTGACGTAGTCTATGATCCTCGTCCTAGTGCACTTATTCGTGCATGGCGTGCTAAAGGTGGCAACGCGATTGGCGGCGAAGAAATGTTGCTTTATCAGGCTATTCTGCAAGTGCAGTTGATGACGGGTGAAGAAGGTAAGACAGCACTCGGCGGGCGTGATCTTATTGCAACATTGGAACCACCGATGCGACGTGCGCTAGAGGAGGCATTGTGAGTGAGGACGACCGAATTACGAATACGCCGTCGCCTGCCGACGACTTCGAGGTGTTATTGATCACTGGTATGTCGGGTGCTGGCCGTTCACATGCGGCCGATAGTGTCGAAGACATGGGATGGTATGTTGTCGATAATTTGCCCCCCAAACTACTTATCCCGTTGGTAGACATGATGACGCAAGGTGGTGGGCGATCTGGCAACGGCGTGCATAAACTTGCTGCTGTTATCGATGTACGTTCTCGTGAATACTTCGACGATTTGTCCGCAGTGCTCAGCCATCTCGATGATCTCGGTGTGAGAACACGTATTCTCTTCCTTGACGCGAGCAACGATGTGTTGATCAAACGGTATGAGTCGGTACGTAGACCGCATCCATTGCAGCACGGTAACCGACTTATTGACGGTATTCAAGAAGAACGTACACTGCTGATGAATCTCAAAGAACGTGCCGATGTCGTTATCGATACCTCTGCCTTGAGTATTCATCAGCTGTCAACCAAATTGTATGAAGCGTTACTCGGCTGCGGACCTAAAACGGTAGCCGTACATATTTTCAGCTTTGGCTTCAAATATGGGGTTCCTCTTGATGCTGATTTTGTGGCTGACGTACGTTTTCTGCCGAATCCATTCTGGGTGCCAAGTTTGCGTGAACTTACTGGACAAGACAAGCCAGTTGCTGATTATGTACTGAGTAGCGAGGGAGCAACAGCGTTCCTCGATGCATATGAGCAGGCTATTCTCGTGGCGATGAAAGGCTATGCTCAGGAAGACAAGCATTTTGTGACCATTGCTATCGGGTGTACTGGTGGACAACATCGATCGGTTGCGATGAGCGAGGCGTTAGCTGCGCGATTGCGTGCTCACGGACTTGCTGTCAGCGTTTCTGCCCGCGAATTGCAACGCCGTCATGGAGATCGTTAAGGTGATCGTTAAATACACAAGTCTGACCATCAATGACCACATGGCGAGAAAAAAGCGCCCGAAGTATGAATAAATACGATTGAGTTGTCCAAGTGATTAGGTATCACAGTAAGCCGATGGCACGATGGGTTGACGCCCAAGAAAAGGCCGAAACGGCGAAGAGAACGGGAAGTAGGAGGTTGGCTCTTGGCTCTTCTGGATGATGTCAAAAGCGAACTCGCCGCAATCGATAACGAACTGCCAGCGGCCCGCAAGGCGCAGGTCACCGCAATGATTCGTTTCGGTGGCGGGTTGAGGCTCGTACAGCGGCAGATCATCGTGCAGGCTCAATTTGATTCCTTAGAAGCGGCAAAATGGCTGCAGACTAATATTCAAGATCTGTATGGCCATGAAGCAGTGCTTACTCAGGTTGCTCGACAGACTCCTAGCGGCACAGTCCAGCGCTATCTTGTACATGTTGATCGTGGCGGTGCGGCTCTTGCATTGCAGACCGGACTGCTTGATCGTCGTAAGCAGCTTGTGCGTGGGTTACCTGCTGAAATTGTCAACGGTAACATTGCACAGGTTAAAGCAGCATGGCGTGGTGCGTTCCTTGCACATGGAGGATTGTCTGATCCGGGTAAGGCAAGTTATCTCGAAATCACGTGCCCGTGTAATGAAGCTGCTCTCGCTTTAGCAGGTGCCGCGCGTCGTCTTGGTATCGGTGCGAAACCACGCCAGCTACGCAGTTCGGAACGCGTCACGCTTAAAGATCCTGATGCGATCGAACGCATGCTGAACCTCATGGGGGCGCCGCGTTCTGCTCGCGAATGGACTGGCAAGCGTTCCGACGGCGAAGCTCGTGGCAAGGCAAACCGTTTGGCCAATTTTGACGATGCGAACATGCGTCGTAGTGCCAAGGCTGCCGCTGAAGCGAGTGAAAAAGTACGTAAGGCATTTGAGATTCTTGGCGATGATGTTCCAGACAATCTCAAGGCTGCTGGACAGTTGAGACTTGATCACGGTGATGCCAGTCTTGAGGAACTCGGTCGTCTGGCCGATCCGCCTATTACTAAAGATGCGATCGCTGGTCGTATCCGTCGTTTGCTGCAACTTGCAGATAAGACGGCTAAGGCTCGTGGCATAAGCTTCTAAATGATTTCTCAACAAAATACTTAGCTCAACGCCAGTAGTAAGAACGCAACACACCGTCATCGCATCACGCGAATGACGGTGTTTTTGTTCGTTCAGCCTTGTATCATCGCAAGTGGCGTATCCACGTCACCACTCTTCCCGTGGTTTGCAACATCGCAAGATGGTTCAAGCTGCGCGGTTAGGAAAGGATATTCATGAAGACACTCAAGGATCTTGGAGATCTCAAGGGCAAGCGCGTACTCATGCGCGCTGATTTCAACGTCCCGCTGGACGGCACCACGATCACCGATGACGGTCGTATCAAGGCCGCGCTGCCGACCATCAAGACGCTGCGTGAAGAAGGCGCTAAGGTTATTCTGATGGCTCACCTCGGCCGTCCGAAGGGCAAGGTTGTCCCCGAACTGTCTCTGGCTCCGGTTGCTGCTCGCCTCGGTGAACTGCTCGGCATCACCGTGCCGCTGGCTAAGGACACTTATGGTGAGGATGCTCAGGCCAAGGTTGCCGCAATGAACGACGGCGATGTGGTGCTCCTCGAAAACGTACGTTTCAACCCGGAAGAAACCAGCAAGGACCCGGAAGTACGCGCTCCGTACGCCAAGAAGATCGCTGCTCTTGGTGAGGTCTTCGTCTCTGACGGTTTCGGTGTCGTGCACCGTGCTCAGGGTTCTGACTACGATGTGGCCGCTGATCTGCCGGCTGCTGCTGGCCTGCTGGTTGAGAAGGAAGTCAAGGCTCTGTCTCGCGCTACCGAGAACCCGGAACGTCCGTTCACCGTGGTGCTCGGCGGTTCCAAGGTTTCCGACAAGCTCGGTGTTATTGAGAACCTGCTCGACAAGGCTGATCGTCTGGTTATCGGCGGCGGCATGGTGTTCACCTTCCTCAAGGCCAAGGGCTACGAGGTTGGTACCTCCCTGCTTGAAGAGGACCAGCTCGACAAGGTTAAGGGCTACATCGAGACGGCTGAGAAGAACAATGTTGAACTTGTTCTGCCGACCGATATTGTCGTAAACCCGGGCTTCCCGAAGTCTGACGCTGACGTGGCTCCTGAAGTTGTGGCTGCTGACGCAATTCCGGCTGACAAGATGGGCCTCGATATTGGTCCTGACTCCCAGAAGCTGTTCCACGACAAGATCGTGGATTCCAAGACTGTGGTGTGGAACGGCCCGATGGGCGTGTTCGAAGTCTCCGCGTTCGCTGACGGTACTCGTGCTGTGGCACAGGGTCTGGTTGACGCGACCAAGGCTGGCGCATTCACCATTGTCGGTGGCGGCGATTCCGCTTCCGCAGTGCGCAACCTCGGCTTCCCGGAGGATGGCTTCTCGCACATCTCCACTGGTGGCGGCGCTTCCCTTGAGTTCCTTGAGGGCAAGGAGTTGCCGGGCCTGAAGGTGCTCGAGTAGTAATTATCACTCTATAGGTGACGTTATTGTGGCTCTCCTCGCGACTGAGGAGAGCCACAATTGCTAGAAGGAGCTTAAGGAGGTATTTTCATGGTATCCAAGCGGATTCCGCTAGTGGCTGGCAACTGGAAGATGAATTTTGATCATCTTGAAGCAACCTATTTTGTGCAAAAGCTCGTATGGCTCTTGCGTGATGCGCATTTTGACTACCACCGCTGTGAGATCGCTCTTATGCCATCGTTTACCTCTATTCGTAGCGTGCAGGTGCTTGTCGAAGCAGACCATCTGAACATTCGATACGGTGCACAGTCTGTGTCCGTCACGACACAAGGTGCTTTCACTGGTGATGTATCAGCTGACATGCTTGCCGCTCTCGGCTGCTCGTATGTGATTGTCGGGCATTCTGAACGTCGCAAATATCATCCTGAAGATGATGCCAATATCGTGGATCAGGTGCGCGCGGTCCTCACTGCCGGGATGCAGCCGATTTTATGCGTAGGTGAAAGCTATGAAGAACGGCGGCAGGGCATCGAACTTGATTTCGCAGTCGGTCAAGTACATGATGTAACCCGCGATTTGTCAAGTGATCAAGCCGCCAAGCTCATCATTGCTTACGAACCAGTTTGGGCTATTGGCACTGGCATGGTTGCCACTCCACAAACAGCACAGGATGCGGCGCGAGCCATTCGCAACGATCTTGCAGCCACGTTTGATACGAATGTCGCGGATAGCGTACGTATTCTCTACGGTGGGTCCGTATCGTCAAAGAACGCCGCTGAACTCATTAGCGAACCGGATGTTGACGGATTTTTGATCGGTGGTGCGGCACTCGACACGGATGAGTTAGCTGCCATCGCTCGTCTTACGGTTAAAGCAACATCTCAGACTCGTCGTTAGAGATTTTATCGTGGCTCCCTTTGTCGGGGGAGCCACGAACAGCGAAGTAATGAATATAATGAACACAAAATACACGAATATTCCGCTATAGGAACGCATAAGCGCTCTTTTCAAGACCCTGCGCTATTGTGTAGGGCAGTGTGATTTTGAACTGGAGGTTCACCATATGTCCGCTTGGGCCATTGTTAAGCTCGTGCTGCAGATCATCGTCGTTATCTTCAGCCTGCTCCTCACCCTGCTGATTCTGATGCACAAAGGTAAGGGTGGTGGCCTGTCCGACATGTTCGGTGGTGGCCTCACTCAGAATGCAGGTTCGTCGGGTGTTGCTGAGAAGAACTTGAATCGTTGGACTGTGATTATCGCGCTGCTGTGGGTCGCAATTATTATTGCGCTCGGCCTGATGACCAAGTTCAATCTCGTCTGACGTAGTGTTGCGTTAATTCATAACGCATTTGATTCGAAAACATTTATATAAGCCATGATCCGCATTCGATCATGGCTTTTTTCATGAACATCGGTGGTCATTCGCGATCAGAATCACTGACAGCAAGAGAATAAGTTCAGGCAGGAAAGGGAACGTATTTCATATGGTTACTATGAATCGCAATCGCGTCGTCATCGTCGGCGCAGGGCAGGTTGGTTCGACTGTTGCATTCTCAATCGTCACACACGGATTGTGCAACGAGTTAATTCTTATTGACCACGTACCTGAGAAGGCCATCGGGGAAGCCCGTGATCTCGATGACGGCAGTGAATTCCAAGATCGTCATGTGAAAGTACGTGCCGGTGACTATGCGGATTGTGCGGATGCGGACATTGTAGTTATCACTGTTGGTCGCAAACCGCCGGCAAATTCCAACCGCATGGCTGAACTTGGATTCACGGTTGGTTTGGTTGGCGATGTGGTTGACCATGTTATGTCATCTGGGTTCAATGGCGTGATTGTTATGGTGTCCAATCCCGTTGACGTGATGGCATGGTATGCGTGGAAACGTTCCGGTTTACCTCGTGCGCAGGTGCTTGGTACGGGCACTGCACTTGACACGTCCCGTCTCAAAACCATTATTGGAGAAGAAACTGGCCTTGATCCGCGTAATGTGGGTGGCTTCGTCATGGGGGAGCACGGTAACTCGCAGTTTGCCGCATGGTCTACGGTGTCGCTCGGCGGCAAACCGTTTGCACGGTTCCTTGCTGATAATCGCAGTCGTTTCTCATCGGTATCTACTGACGAAGTAGAAGAGCACACACGGCGTCGCGGTGACGATATTGTCAGAGTGAAAGGTGGCACGAATTTCGGTATTGCCTCGACTGTTGCTGGCATTGTACAGACCATTCTGTGGGATGAGCGTCGTATTGTGCCTGTGTCTACGTTGTTGGACGGTGAATACGGTGAACATGATGTGTTTTTAGGCGTGCCAACTGAGCTTCGTGCAAACGGTGCAAATGAGATCGTTGAACTTGATTTGACTGACGACGAGCTTGCGAAATTGCATCATTCTGCTCAGATTGTTCGTGCTCACTGTGAAGGGCTTCTGTGATGACAACGAATACGGATGGTCTCAATACTCATCACGGTGTAAACAATCACGATATTCGGCTGGTTGTTGCCGATCTCGACGGTACGTTACTGCATGGCGCGCAAACGTTTGAAGAACGGTTTGTCTCTGAACGATCGGTTGCAACGATCAATCGCATGCATGAAGCCGGATATCTGTTCGCGATTGCTACTGCACGGCCGGTAAGTACTGGTTTTGTGTTTGCTGATCGACTGCCAGTTGATGCTGTCGTCTATCTCAATGGTGCGCTGCTGGACTTTGATCCTGTGCATTCTGACATGAAACTGCTCACTGGCGCACGTCCTGCAGCAGAGGGTCATCTAACGAAGATCGGCTTCTCGTCATTGCGTGCGTGCGAAGTATGCCGCGATGTGCTGAAAGCAGTACCTAGCGTAAAGATTGGTATCGTTATGGACGATGTTCGGTACACAAACTTTGACGTGACTGAGTATTGGAAAACTCAAACATGGCAATACACTGATTTTTCTGATGGTGATGTGCCTGATGGCGTGGCTGACAAAATCATCCTGTTTCCGAACGATGATGAAAGTGAGCGTTTGCGAGCTGTTCTTCCCAACGATTTTGAGCTTTCGATTAGTGAGGGCACACTGTGGATGCTCATGAATCCTAAAGCTAATAAGCGTGACGCACTCAACACGCTCTGTCAACACTTTGCTATTACTACAGAGCAGACGGTCACGTTTGGAGACGATCTCGTAGACATTGGCATGATGCAAGTATCTGGACATGCTATCGCCGTCGCCAACGCAAACCCGCAAGTGTTGGCTATTGCTGATGAGATCTGCCCATCGAATGATGATGACGGCGTCGCCCAATGGATCGAAGAACGCCTCTTGTAATGCTGCTGGCATGACAGAAATCTATGAGAATTTGCCATGAAGCGTATCAGTGGTCGTACAAGATATTCCACGTAACGGAACTGTGACCACTAACTGTAACGATCGCACGTTAACCTGTTGTGCGGTATTGAACATACAACCACAGGAGTGAATATGTCGTTGGCCATACGAGTCATCCCATGTCTGGACGTTGATGCGGGGCGCGTGGTCAAAGGTGTGCATTTCGAGAATCTGCGCGACGCTGGCGATCCGGTCGAGCTTGCTGCTGAATACTACCGTCAGGGTGCTGATGAACTCACGTTCCTCGATGTGACCGCATCAAGTTCTCATCGACAGACCATGATCGACGTGGTGGCTCGTACTGCCGAGCAGATTTTTATTCCGTTGACGGTAGGCGGTGGCGTACGTACACCTGAAGACGTGGACTCACTGCTGCGTTGCGGTGCAGACAAAGTTGGTGTGAATACGGCGGCGATCAACGATCCGTCGCTTATTAGCCGAGTGGCAGACCGATTCGGTAACCAAGTGCTTGTCTTATCTGTAGATGCACGACGTGAACAGGGCGAACAGCACACACAGTCTGGTTTTGAAGTGACTACGATGGGCGGTCGCAAGTCCACTGGTATTGATGCGATTTGGTGGGTGAAGCGTGCTGAGGAATTGGGCGCGGGGGAGATTCTGCTCAATTCGATGGATGCTGATGGTACGCAGCAAGGCTTTGATCTGGAAATGATTCGTGCTGTACGTCGCGAAGTTAATATTCCAATTATCGCATCCGGTGGCGCCGGTAAAGCCTCTGATTTTCCTCCTGCGATTGAAGCTGGCGCGGATGCTGTGCTTGCTGCATCAATCTTCCACTATGGCAAGGTGACTATTGGCGAAGTGAAGGATGAACTGCGTCGAGCTGGGTATGTCGTTCGCTAAATAACTACGTTGAACGATCTCACGTAGCGTTTTATCAGCTATGTAACGCAGTGTATACATTATGTAAGCGTATTTAAGCAAAGGTATGACATCAATCATGGAATACGATAACAGTACAGTACTCGATGAGCGTATTGCCGCGCGTCTCAAGCGAGACACGAAGGGATTAGTCACAGCTGTTATTCAGCAATATGATACGCACGAAGTGCTTATGGTCGGTTATATGAACGACGAGGCATTACGTCGCACGCTCACGACTGGTCGCGTTACATTTTGGTCGCGTTCGCGTCAGGAATACTGGCGTAAAGGTGACACCTCTGGCCATGTACAGTATGTGAAATCTGTGTCGCTTGACTGCGATGGTGATGCGCTGCTTGTCGAAGTTGATCAAGTGGGTGCTGCCTGCCATACTGGCAAGCGTAGTTGTTTCCTAGAAGGTGGCTCACTGCCATGCGTTGAAGGACATCGCACGGCTGAACAAGAACAAGAACGGGAGGAACGCGCATGAGCGAGTGCAGCGTCGAACATTTAACATGGGGAGCGACGTGGCCAAGCCGAGAACAGTTCCACGAACTCGCTGATGAAGGCTATCGCGTTATTCCGATTGTGCGACGGCTCCTTGCTGATTCACTTACTCCAGTCGGCTTTTATGAGCGTCTTGCTGGAGGACGGACCGGTACGTTTATTCTTGAATCTGCTGAATATGGCGGTACATGGAGTCGGTACAGTTTTATTGGTGTCAATTCGATGGCACAGTTGCGTTCCGATAATGGCAAGGCAAATTGGTTAGGTACCGTGCCAGCTGGCGTTCCTACAAGCGGTGATGTGATTGAGGTCGCGCACGCTACGTTGAAAACGCTGAACGCACCGCATGTAGTTGGTCTGCCGAATTTAACGAGCGGCCTTGTGGGCACGGTTGGCTGGGATGCGATTCGTCACTGGGAACCAACGTTGCGTGCGCAAGCTCCCAATGAGACCGGTCAGCCGGAGACTGTGCTCGCTTTGGCAACTGATATTGCGGTAGTTGACCATGTGTCTGGATCGGTATGGCTGATCGCGAACGCAGTGAACGTTGACAATAAGCCAACACGTGCCGACGCAGCGTACGATGAAGCGGTAGCGCGATTGGACTGTATGCAGCGCGACGCCGCAACCCCGACGACTGGTGAAGCACGCGTCAATGTGCTTGACGAGTCCGTTACTCAGCCTCAATTGCGGTTCCGTACGGAAAAAAGTCATTATGAACAGGCCGTTGAAGCAGCTAAGCGACATATCGTAGACGGTGATGTATTCCAAGTCGTTATTTCACAACGCCTCGATATTGACTCACCAGCCGACCCATTTGACGTGTATCGCGTGCTGCGCACGCTGAACCCGAGCCCGTACATGTATTTCATGGTGCTTACCGACGCGTCTGGCCGTGATTTTAATGTCATCGGCTCTAGCCCTGAAACACTGATTAAAGTCGACAATGGTCATGCAATGACATTTCCGATCGCCGGCTCTCGTCCACGTGGCAAGACTCCTGAGGAAGATGCACAGCTCGCTAAAGAGTTGCTTGCTGATCCGAAGGAACGCAGTGAACACATTATGCTCGTTGATCTCGCACGCAATGATTTGAGCCGTGTGTGCGATCCGACTACCGTTGAAGTGGTTTCCTTGATGGATATTAAACGGTTCAGTCATATCATGCACATTTGCTCGACGGTCACCGGCCGTGTCAATCCTGATATGACCGCGTTTGACGTGTTCACGTCCGCATTCCCTGCTGGTACATTGTCAGGTGCACCTAAGCCGCGCGCAATTGAAATCATTGACGAGTTGGAGCCTGCTGATCGTGGCATTTACGGCGGTACTGTCGGCTACTTCGACTTTTCTGGCAACCTCGATATGGCTATTGCGATTCGTACCGCGTTCATTCGCGACCATGAAGCAAGTGTGCAAGCTGGTGCGGGTATCGTACTCGATTCAGTACCTGCTAACGAATGGCAAGAGACACGCAACAAGGCTGAGGCCAGTGTTGAAGCGGTGAAGATTGCAGCGCAGTTGCGCGAACTCTAATGGTAGCGTTTCTGTTCGCAGGAGCTACCTCCTGTGAAACAGTAGGCCAGTGTAATACCTCTTCAGGTTTACTGCATCAGACTAGATGTTCTTACTCGGACAGCCGATAAGATAGTAGACAGTAAACGATTGTCTGACACGGAAGACTGGAGAGGTTTGGCATGACTAGACATGTGGATCGAGGACCTACTTCAGCAAGAGTTCGTACGACGAAACGACGTACATATGCTGTCATTATCACCGTAATGGTGTTGGCGTTGTTGATCGGTTGTGGATCGCTTGCAGTGCGTCATCTTAGGGGATTGCCGTGGCAGTCACTGATACAGTCGTCCATTGGTGTCGAGTCATCAGTTATGTCGTCACATGAAACAGCACGCCTGTATCCGCGTGAGGCAAGTCCAGTCGATTTTAATAATAATGGAACTGACGATTACGCTGATATTGTTGCGGGAGCTCGTGCCGATGCGCAACGTCATCCAACCTATGACAGCGGATATTATGACGGTGGCTATCCGCCGGACGACCGCGGTGCATGCACTGACGTAGTGTGGCGCGCATTTCGTGAAGCAGGATATGACCTGAAAGCGATGGTTGACGCCGACATTGCTGCTCATCCAGATCGTTACGCAACGGTCGCACCGAATCCTGATCCGAATATTGACTTCCGCCGAACCGGTGTATTGGACGTGTTTTTCACAACATATGGACAAACACTTACCACGGATATTTCCGATTACGCGCAATGGCAAGGTGGCGATATTGTCGTGTTTGAGACGAGCAGACACATCGGCATTATTTCAGATAAACGCGATACGCAAGGAACCTCATACGTGATTCACAACATGGGTCAACGCCAGCGAGAAAACGATTATCTAGCGTTCGCTAAGCACATGAAGGTCACTGGCCACTACCGTTTCGACGCGTCGAAAATACCAGATAATGTGCTCAAAGCGTGGCTTCCCTGACAAGGGGGAGCCGAGATGTCAATTCGGGTTTAACAGAGCCAATACAACAAGGGGGAATTTAATATGTCATTGACGAGTGAACAGCGTGCAGCGACTATTCAAGAATTTCACGACAATATGGCATTGCTTGGAATAACTGCGGAGCAGATCGGCAAAGATTTTGGAGTCAGCGGTAGCACTATTGACCGTATTATTAATTTGCGTTCTGGTGTGCTTGAATATCCGTGGATTGTACGCAGATATTTGCTTGATAAAGCGGCTGCAGCAGGAGTTACGCCAGTGCCGTTTAGTGCATTGCGTGGCGACCCACATGACTATTGGTTCCTTGACGACCGCGTGATTGATGCGAATCAGCTGAGCTAATGCATTGATATCGCGACACTGACATCTTCAAGCATGAACACGAGGTAAACACGCTGAAGTCGCGCGACAGGGCAGAACGCGTGTATAGTCGGATAGGTCACTTCTGTGGCCACCTTATCCGCTTGACGCAAGAAAGGTGAGCCGTGTCAGTAACAGATGAGTCGGTGGAAACTCCGATGGTCGGCAAAAGCGTTATTTCGCTTGATGATCTTTCCCTTCCGCAAATCAGAGAATTACTACATAAGGCGCAGTATATTGATTCGCATAGGCGCGAAGTAGCGCATACCTGCGATGGTCGGGTACTCGCCACACTGTTTTATGAACCGAGCACGCGCACTCGACTGAGTTTCGAGACAGCGATGCTGCGTTTGGGCGGCAAAGTAATCGGTTTCGCTGGTTCACAGTTGTCAAGCGCGTCTAAAGGTGAGTCAATCGCCGACACGCTCAAAACGGTATCGAATTATGTTGACGTTGTTGCTATTCGACATCCGAAGGAAGGCGCAGCACTCGTCGCTTCTCGCGCTGCTAGTGTTCCAGTGATCAATGCTGGCGATGGTGGACACATGCATCCTACGCAGACGCTCGCTGATCTTGCCACGTTGCAGTCGCGATTCGGCCGCGTCACTAATCTGACTGTCGGCTTGTGCGGCGATCTAATGTTCGGTCGTACTGTTCACTCGCTGATTGAAACGTTGTGCCGATTTGGTAACGTGCGATTCGTACTCATCAGTCCTGATGAACTCAAGACTCCGCAGTACGTACTCGATCGTATCAACGCGACTCCATCTTGCTCGTATGTTGAAGTCAAAGATCTCGTTTCAGTGATCGGCGATCTTGACGTGCTGTATATGACCCGCGTGCAGCAGGAACGCTTCTTCAATGAGGATGACTACCTGCGTCTTCGCGACACGTACATCCTTGATGAGGACAAGCTTCAGCTCGCCAAGCCGGATATGGCCGTATTGCACCCGCTGCCGCGTATTAACGAAATCGCGGTCGAAGTGGACAACGATCCTCGTGCCGCCTACTTCGAGCAGGTGAAGAACGGCATGCTCATGCGTATGGCACTCGAAAGCTCCGTAGTGGGAGACGAACTGCCCGGATATGTTCCGCTCGAATCCAAGGAGGCAAGAGTCTGATGGAAGTCACCAGCATTGTTAACGGCATCATTATCGATCATGTTCCTGCCGGAACTGCGTTGAAAGTGCTTGACTATCTCAAAATCAACCCAGCAAAAACCAAGCTGGCACTCATCATGAACACTGATAGTCACTTGTACGGCACGAAAGACATTATCAAGATCGAAGATGAGGATGGTAAGAAAACGCCATCTATCGATCTCGATGTGCTCGGACTGGTTGCGCGAACGGCAACCGTCGGCATCGTTCGCGGTGGCACTATTGTAGAAAAGAAAACGCCCACGCTGCCGGAACATGTGGTTAATATTCTCACCTGCAAGAATCCGCGGTGCGTGACCACTACCGAACGCGGCATTGACCAGATGTTCCATCTGACTCATTCAGAGCGTCAAGAGTACCGTTGCGATTATTGCGATGAGGAAGCTAAGCTCTGACATTCATTGCTGATGCTTGCGGTGTACTGGTGGAAGTATAGGAAACAGTAGAGAATCGCTACAGTTCACCGCAATCATCAGCTACAGCAATGACCAATGTATTGAACGGCAAGGAACCAACATGCTGACCCTGCGCAATATCACGGTGTGGGACACCGGAGAAACAATTGATCTCGTGATTCCGAACACCGATGAGGACCGCCTATTCACGGAGTCTGGAGCGGTCACAGACGGTGAGTTTGATGCGACTGGACTGACAGTTGCACCCGGTTTTGCAGATCCGCATGTGCACTTCCGCGATCCCGGACAAACGTACAAGGAATCAATGATTTCTGGTTGCCGTGCATCGGCGTCAGGCGGATATACGAATGTGCTGATTATGCCGAACACAGTGCCAGCGATGGACGGTGAGCCGGTCGCCGCTGGCGAGGCGGGTGCCGCTGAAGTGCTTGATGCCGGCTATGTCACAGTGATTGATTACTTGCAGCATTATGAGGCTGTGCATAATGTGGCGTTGCCAGTGCAGTATGACTTGTGTGTATGCGCGTCAAAAGGTCGCGCGGGCGGTGAGGCAAGCGACCCGAATCATTGGCGTGATTACCTGCCAGATAGTAATACCGTGCGCGCAGTGGCGAAGGATGCATATCAGCTTGCGCATCCGGTTACTGCGGTCAGCGATGACGGTGCGGCTGTGACGCCCGGCATTCTTGACCAAGTATTGCACAACGTGCAAGAGACGGGACTGTATCTTATCGAGCATTGTGAGCATCACGACACTGGTGCCGTCAACGATGGTCCAGTGGCGCGTGAACTCGGTGTCCCTGGTATCCCTGAAGATACGGAGCTCAAGATTGTTGCTCGTGACATTGCTCAAGCGCGCGATACGGGTGTCCACGTACATTTTCAGCATGTGAGCACTGCGATTTCGTTTGACGCGATTCGTGCGGCGAAAGCTGAGGGATTGCCTGTTACCTGCGAAACTGCGCCACACTATATTGCTTTGTGTGATGAGGATTTGTTGCGCTACGGTACGCTTGCCAAAATGAATCCGCCACTGCGTTCAGCTGCTGACCGTCAGGCAACGATTGCAGCAATTGCCGACGGTACCGTCGACATGCTCGCCACCGATCACGCGCCGCATACGCTTGCGGAAAAGGAACGTGGATTCCTTGACGCGCCCAATGGCATTATTGGACTTGAATGCGCGTATGGCGTTGCGCACAAAGTGCTTGTCGACGGCGGTTATATCGACGATAAACGGCTTATTGAGCTGATGTCACTGGCTCCTCAACGACTTATGGGACATGCGCCTACTGACGTGGCAGGACTGTTGAACACATCTGCCAAGTGTGCTGTTAAGCGCACTCTGGATGTAAGCCATGTTGAGCATCCAGAAAACGTTAATCTAGTCATTTTAGACACGGCACAAGAGTGGACAGTAGACCCTGAAGCCTTCCATTCTGCTGCACGTAACACACCGTTCGGTGGGTGGCAAGTCACTGGCCGACCGCTTGCTACAGTGATCGGTTCGCGATTGGTGTTCAGCAGGATTCACTAACACGTAAGCCACGTATGCCAAGGATTAGTAAGGGACTGGTTTTAAGGGACTGGTAAGGAAAGGACCCGTCATGGATCGACTGACCGAAGCGATTGAGCGCACGCAAAATCCGAGCGTTGTTGGACTTGACCCGACGCCTGCACTTGTGCCGCCGCAGGTTGTTGCATCGTTTGCCGATGAGGTGCGCGAGAGCGTCGAAGATGAGAGCGAGTTGCCGGCGGCGCAACTTGCTGTTGCCTACTTTGAATTCAATCGTACGATTATTGATGCGGTCGCTGATATTGTGCCCGCGGTCAAACCGCAGATTGCCATGTATGAGGCGATTGGACCGGCTGGCATTGACGTATACACAATGACGTGCGAATACGCGCAGCAGCAGGGACTATACGTGTTGGGCGATATCAAACGCGGTGATATTGGTTCAACTGCAGCCGCTTACTCGGGACATTTAAGTGGTGTCGCGACTGATGAAACGGTGTTTGATCCGTGGCATGAGGATGCGGTTACTGTCAACCCGTATCTCGGCACTGACGGTATCACGCCGTTCGTCGAGGCTGCAACTGCGGCAGATAAGGATATTTTCGTGCTCGTACGCACGTCGAACCCGTCGAGCAAAGAGCTGCAGGAGCTTGAACTTGCGGACGGTGGCAAGCTATACGAACACGTCGCAGATCTAGTTGAAGGCTGGGGCAGCCAGACGATTGGCAAGCATGGTTATTCTCGTGTGGGCGCTGTTGTTGGCGCAACTCATCCTGAGGAAGGTGCTGCGTTACGCGCACGTATGCCGCACACGTTTTTCCTCGTACCTGGTTATGGTGCGCAAGGTGGTACTGCGGCTGGTGTTGCCGGCATGTTCGATCAGGATGGTTCCGGTGCGATCGTGAACTCGTCGCGAGGCATTATCGGAGCATGGAAGAAAACCGGCGAATACCGCGACGATATGAGCGCCGACGAAGCGCTTCGGGTGGTCGCTTCTGCTGCTCGCAAAGCCGCTGAAGATATGCGTGACGATTTGCGCGTGAATGCGTGGCGATAAACCGTTATCACATGAGCCGTATGTTGTGCTAGTGTCTTATGGCACCTCGCAGATACTCGTGCAATATACGGCAGACCTTAGCGTAAGCTGATGTATTGGTGCCGAAAGATTGACGTAGACGAGGAGAAGTACGCACGTAATGCCCACAGCAACCTTCACGCCTACTGCTGACGTAGTCGCTGAAGCGACCCAAGCCGGTTATTTTCCCGGCCGTCATACTGTCGAAATCACGCAGGTTACGCAACTTACTGACGGTGTATACCGTTTGACGTTCCGTGACTCTTATATTGCGCAGCATGCGCGTCCTGCGCAGTTTGTCAACTTGTTTAGTCATGATCCGCTACGACTGTTACCACGTCCGTTTGGAGTCAGTGAAACGAATGGTGATCTGGTCAGCATTATTTTTGCTGTTGTCGGCACCGGTACTGACGAATTCTCACATTTGACCGCTGGCGATAGTGTTGATGTACTTGGTCCGCTCGGCCGTCCGTTCAACACAAAGTCGCCGGCACATTACATTCTTGTCGGTGGTGGTCTTGGTGTGCCGCCGCTTATTTATACAGCGCAGCGTTTGCGTGACGATGACCAGTCTTGTGCTACTGCTGTATTCGGATATCGTAACGATCATTTCGCTGATCATTATGTATCCCAATATGCGGATACAACCGTGAGTATTGATGAGCGTGAAGGCAATGTCATCACCTTGCTTGATCGCATGGAAGCAAACGATGAACTGACTCGTAACGGATTGGAACCGGTGATTCTGTCATGCGGTCCTCTGCCGATGATGAAAGCAGTCGCCAAGTGGGCGTCCAAGCGTGGTATTGCCTCACAGTTGAGCATGGAACAGCGTATGGGCTGCGGCTACGGAACCTGCGTGGTGTGCGTGGTGGATACCGTAGACGGACGCAAGAAGGTGTGTTCAGATGGGCCAGTGTTTACCGCACAGCAGCTTGGATGGGAGGCGTGACCATGAGTGCGAATGACAGTAATGCCTCGATCAACGTGTATGAGCAGCATGAGTGGAAGCACAAGACCATTGTTGCTGGCGTTGAATGGAAGAATCCTGTTGGCACCGCGTCTGGTACGTTCCAGTTGGCTGCGTGCCGTTGGTTTTACGATGTGAGCCAAATGGGTGCAATCTCCACAAAGGGTGTTTCTCCTGTGCCGTGGGAAGGTAATCCCGGCCCCCGCACGGCAGAGTCTCCAGCCGGTATGGTGAACGCCGTCGGTTTGCAAAATCCCGGTGTTGACCATTATCTTGTGGACGAACTGCCTAAGCTCAAAGAACTTGGCGCCACTGTGGTCACGAACGTCGCCGGTCACAGTGATGACGATTATGCTCAGGTTGTCGCTAAACTCGCCGATTCGCCTGCTGATATGCTTGAAATCAACGTGAGTTGCCCGAATGTGAGCCACGGCGGCATGTCTGTCGGTACTGATCCGGTTGCGTTGAGTCGTCTTATCGGTCATCTTCGCAAATTGACATCTAAGCCGATGATCGTCAAGCTATCGCCAAATGTGACCGACATTGCGACTATCGCGCGCGCCGCCGCTGAAGCGGGTGCCGACGCGTTGAGTCTCATCAACACACTGGTCGGCATGCGTATTGATATTCGTACTGGAGAGCCGATTATTTCTAACCGTACTGGTGGTGTGAGCGGGCCAGCGATTTTCCCGATTGCGCTGGGCTTCGTGTGGCGAGTTCGTCAAGCATTGCCTGACATGCCGATTATTGGCATTGGTGGCATCGACTCTGGAGAGAAGGCACTTGAGTTCCTGTATGCTGGCGCGAATGCGGTGGAAGTCGGTGCGGCTGCACTGTATGATCCGACGGCTCCTATTCGTGTAGCTCGCGAACTTGATGATCTGCTTGACTCACGTCCGGAACTTGCAGCGAAACTTGCTGTGGGCGACACGTGGCGCTGAACGGCGACAAAACGACGTTAACTGTTTTCACGTTGACTGTTCAAACAGTTGACTAGTCACACAAGGAGAACACTATCCATGACTCACGCATCACTCGACCATCGCTTCACTGAGTTTCTACTCGACTCACAAGCGCTCAAGTTTGGCGATTTTACGCTGAAATCAGGTCGCAAGTCGCCATACTTCATCAACGCTGGCGCATTTAATGATGGTCGCAAGATCGCAACGCTCGGCGCGTTCTACGCCGAAAAGATCGTCGAGGAGATCAAGGCCGGTAATCTGCCCGTCGATATCGACACCGTGTTCGGCCCGGCATACAAGGGCATTCCACTGGGCGTGTCCACTGCGATCGCGTTGACCTCAGCACATGGTATGGAAGTTGGCTACACGTTCGACCGCAAGGAAAAGAAGGACCACGGCGACGGTGGCATGATGGTTGGCACTCAATTGACGGACGGCATGAAAGTGCTGCTCGTTGACGATGTGATGACCGCCGGTACTGCTGTGCGCGAGGTTATCCCCAAGCTCAAGGCTGAGGCAAACGTCGAGGTTGTCGGTCTTGTCCTGTCTGTCGACCGTATGGAGAAGACCAAAGACTGTGATCTGTCCGCAGTGAAAGCCGTTGAAGCTGAGTTCGGATTCCCTGTGTTCGCTATCGCTAACGTGCGTGAGATTTTTGAAGCTGGCCAGCATATCACCACTGCTTCTGGCGAACCATATGTGACTGAAGAGATTAAAGCCGCCGCCGACGCATACCTTGCTCAGTATGGTGCGTAACCACAATAATCGAGGAGTTGTTGATCGAGAGGCGAGTTTGCTTCTCGATCAGCAACTCCTCGGAATGCTGATCGGTTCGGCAACCGAGCGGCATCGTGTTATGCGGTGATGAGTGGGCGGATGTCGCCGAGACTGGTCGGATCGAAGGTAAGTAGATCATAATCGTTCTGGAGATTGCTCCAGAATTCCGCGGTGGTGCCGAGTGCTTTGGACAGTCGCCATGCCATCGCAGTGCTAATGCGACGTTTGCCGTTGATAATCTCTCCGATAGCGGTTTCGCTCACGCCGATTGCCTTGGCGAGCCGGTAGCGACTAATGCCGAGTGGCTGGAGGAATTCTTCGTTGAGAATCTGGCCTGGCGTGCTGTAGTAGTTGTTAGTTGTGGTAGTCGTCGAAGTAGACATCGGTTGCCTCCCTATTGATTTCATCCCATCGGAATACGAGTCGCCATTGCTGGTTGACGCGAATACTCCAATAGCCTTGTAAATCGCCTTTAAGTGGTTCGAGCCTGTTACCGGGTGGTATGCGTAAGTCTCGCAGCTCGCGTGCTGCTTTGAGCATCTGGAGCTTGCGCATGAGGATGCGCTCAAGACCGGCTGGATAGCCTTTGGGGTATCGACCTCCATAGAGGAAGTCGGTGAGTTCCTTGGTTCTGGTTTCCACAATCTTATACTAACGCAATACGTTACTAACGTCAAATGTTACCATATTGTTGAGATCGTTGAATATCGCGTAACCGTATGCAACGGTATTACTGATGGGAGGCACGGCACGGGTAATATCACCGACGACATTAGAGTCAACTTTGACATATACGCACAGCGGCCATTCAACGAAACGGATAGTCTGGCGTTGTCTTAACTGGCGTACGCTCGCATGCCTAGTAACGTGTCATGTTATTGGGATACTATCAATGGTTTGCGCGACGATTACACGCAAACCATCACGATACACCGTCGTGCATAACGATGACGTCGGTATTATGCAACACTTCGCACTCAGCTGGCAGGTTGATCACGGATTTTCGCACAAGCCGACGGTCTGTCAACCAGCTCCAGATATCTCGCTCGTACCATCAACGACTGGATGAGTAAATACGTGTGACGAACACAGGCGGAATTTCATCGAAAACCTGTTCTCTATTCTTGAAGCCGGCGGATATGCTACGTTCGGCGAACTCACAGCACATTGGACACAATCATTGCCACTTATGCTCGCCCGCGCCCGCGTTGTCGATCCAGCAGACCGAGAAGTGGCACTCGCTATCGTCAAAGGCTTAGTCTCTTCTGCTGCCACAGCAGTCATTCCATCTGCACTGTAGTATGTGGGAATAAGGATGCGGTATATAATCTGATATACCGTATCGGGGGAGTGCTATAACTTTTATTTATGACACTGCTGCAGTTGAAATATATTGTCAAAATTGTTGAATGCGGGTCCATGAATGAGGCGTCGCACGAATTGTACGTTTCTCAGCCCGCGTTGAGCTCATCCGTGAAGGAACTTGAGAACGAACTAGGCATTGAGATCTTCACTCGCTCATCACAAGGTATCGCGCTCACCGTCGACGGCGCGGAATTCCTCACCTATGCCCGCCAAGTGCTCGATCAGGCTGCATTGCTTGAAGAACGCTACAAGAATGCTAAGCCGCGCAAGCAGCTGTGCTCCGTGTCCACCCAGCACTACATGTTTGCCGTTGAGGCGTTCGTTGAGATGATCAACTCTATCAAGTCCGACGAATACGAGTTCACGATTCGCGAGACGCGCACCAAAGATATCATTAATCAGGTTGCCAACATGCTCTCCGAAATCGGTATCCTCTATCTTTCGGACTTCAACAAGGATGTCATCGGCAAACTGTTGCGTGAAAAGCATCTTGAATTCCATCCGCTGTTCCGTGCACCGTTGCATGTTTTTCTTGCACGTACAAACCCGCTAGCAACCAAGAAGCGGCTCACGATGAATGATCTTAAGCCGTACCCGTTCATCCAGTACGAGCAGGGCGAAGATGGCAGTTTTTATTTCGCTGAAGAAGCGGTCTGGCCTGAATATAACCCGAAGCAGATCAATGTGACCGATCGCGCTACGATTTTGAACTTCATCGTTGGTCTTAACGGGTATACGGTGTGCACCGGCATCGACAATGGCGATCTCAACAATGAGAAGATCGTCACGGTACCGCTCGACTCCGATGAGACGATGCTGGTGGGGTGGATCACGAACGAGCGTGCGAAACTGTCGAAGGCAGCTGAAGACTACTTGTCTAAGTTGAAGTCAGTGGTCGCCTCCCACGGTTATAAGCTCATTGACTAAATAAACCATAATCTAGCGAAGCTGCCGGCAGACGTATACGTATCGCCGGCAGCTTCACCATTGAATAAAACCATTATTCATGGCCATTATGCGGGATATATGAGCAACTACAGGCCCACGATGTTGCTAGGCTGAGATGGTTTGCACATGCATGGAAGCCAGCGAAGTAGGAGAGCAACACGTGAAGACAGTAAAGGTACTGTTTCGGCATATCACCGGCTTTGGTCGAGATTCGATTCTGACACCATTATGGATGATCGGTGAAGTAGCTTGTGAGATGATCATTCCGTTGCTTATGGCCACGCTTATTGATCAGGGTGTTGAACGTGGCGATATGAGTGTAATCGCACGCACGTCCGGTATTATGATTGCAGTCGCATTATGCGGGCTCACGTTTGGTTGCTTGGGTTCAGTGTTCGGTTCACGTGCGGCTACCGGTATTGCAAAGAACTTGCGGCAAGATCAATATGACAATATACAAACGTTCTCGTTTGCGAGTATTGATCGATTTTCTACACCGAGTTTGGTCACGCGTCTGACGACTGATGTGATGAATATTCAAAACGCGTACATGATGATTTTGCGTATGGTGCCACGCGCGTTTTCGAGTCTCATTATCGCCATGTGTATGGCCTTCGTGGTTTCTGGCACGATGGCATTGATTTATCTCGGAGCGGTTGTCGTTCTTGGTGTGGTTCTTGGCGTACTCATGAATATTGCAGCGAAATACTACCGTCAAGCATTCCCTGAATATGATGCGATGAACGAGTCAGTTGAGGAAAATGTTACAGCTATTCGCGCGGTGAAAGCGTTCGCCCGCGAGCCGATGCAGATCAACGTGTTCAAAGTCACGTCAAAACGAATCTACGATATTTTCATGAAGGCCGAACTCGTGCTGTCTTCGGTTGATCCAATCATTCAGATCACAGTATGGGGCTGCCTGCTGCTGATCAGCTGGGTCGGTTCGCACCTAATCGTGCAGAACCAGCTGACGACCGGCGATCTGACGAGCTTGCTCATGTACTGCATGAATATTCTCATGAGTTTAGTTATGCTCTCAATGACGATTGTTATGATCACGATGTCTGCTGCGAGCGCGCGTCGTATCGCTGAAGTGCTCGACGAGAAGGATGATATGCCGGTAGCGGCGCATCCAGTTGAGACTGTTGCTGATGGTTCGATTGAATTTAGCCACGTCAGTTTTGCGTATCCTGTTGTCAAACTTTCTGAAAATGATCCGGCTGCTAAGCGTCGAGCTGAAGCCACTCGTCAGCTTATTACTAAAGGCCCGGAAAACGTACTCACGGACATCAATCTAACGATTCCTTCTGGTTCGGTAGTTGGTATTATCGGTGGCACTGGTTCGTCGAAGTCTACACTGGTTAATCTTATTCCGCGCTTGTATGACGTTACTGGTGGTTCGCTTAAGGTTGGCGGCGTGGATGTGCGTGATTATGATCGCAATGTGTTGCGCGACAAGGTTGCTGTTGTGTTGCAAAATAATGTGCTGTTTTCTGGCACGATTTTGTCCAATATGCGTTGGGGTAAACCAGATGCAACTGTTGAGGACTGCAAACGAGTCTGTGCGATCGCATGTGCTGACGAATTTGTTGACCGACTGCTTGATGGGTACGAGGCAAAGGTTGAACAGGGAGGTCAGAACTTTTCTGGAGGTCAAAAACAGCGTTTATGTATTGCTCGAGCACTGTTGAAGGACCCGAAAGTGTTGATTTTGGATGATTCCACTTCAGCGGTTGATACTGGCACGGATGCGAAGATTCGCCGTTCGTTTGCTAGTCAAATGCCTGATGTGACGAAGATTATTATCGCGCAGCGCATTTCCAGTATTCAAGATGCTGACATGATTATTGTGCTCGATGATGGGCGAATCAGTGGCGTTGGCACACATGACGAACTCGTACGTTCCAACGAGATATATCGTACGATCGTTGACCTGCAGACGCGTGGCGGTGGCGACTTTGATGAGGAGCAGTTTGCGCAACTGTCTGATACCAACACTGCGATAGCCAGTGGTGCTCACAGCGATACCGTTGATACCAATGATGATAAGGAGGCACGCTGATGCCGGGACCACGGGGTAATGCTGGTCGTATGGCGGCCGAAGCAAAAAAGGGACGTGAACTCGATCATCCGTTCCGCACGTTTATGCGTCTCATGCAATTCGTGTTCAGCATGTATGGCTGGCAGTATGGTGTGGTGATCGCGCTTATTGTTGTAACGATCTATGCGCAAGTACGCGGCAATCTTTTCTTCCAGACACTGATTGACAACTACATTACGCCGATGCTTAAGTCCGGTGATCACGATTTCGGGCCGTTATTAAGTGCGGTTGGTGTGATGGCAGCAATCTATGCGGTCGGTGTTGTTGCCGCCGCGATCAGTGCGGTGCTCAAAGTGTTCATCACGCAGGGTTTCATGATGAAGTTGCGCAATCGCATGTTCACACATATGCAAAAACTGCCGCTTGGATATTTTGACACGAATTCTCGTGGCGATGTGATGAGCTTGTACACCAACGATATTGATACGTTGCGTCAAATGGTGTCCCAGTCGATTCCTCAAATCATCAACTCGTTGTTCAGTATTGTCATGATTTTGTTGAGCATGATTTATCTGAGCGTGCCCCTTACTGTAGTGGTACTCGTAGTGTCAGCGTTGATGATCTGGATGACGAAGATTATGACCGGTAAATCTGGCACGTTTTTCTCGCGTCAACAGAAATCAGTGGGCGCACTCAACGGTTATGTTGAAGAGATGATGAGCGGACAGAAGGTTGTCAAGGTATTTACCCATGAGCAGGCTGCGAAAACTGATTTTCGCACGCTCAATGATGCTTTGTTTGACGCGTCGAATAAAGCAAACATGTTTTCTGGATTCCTTGGGCCAATTAATAACCAGCTCGGTTACGTGGCATACGTATTGTGTGCGCTTGTCGGTGGCTGGCTGGCGGTCACTGGTACGACTGGGTTGACGTTGGGTGGTTTGGTAAGTTTCTTAACGTTCGTGAAGAGTTTCACTATGCCGATTAGTCAGGTGAGTCAGCAGCTTAACGCAATTGTGATGGGTCTGGCTGGCGCAGATCGTATTTTCAAATTGCTTAATCAGCAGGAAGAATCGGATGATGGACAGACGACATTAGTGAGTGTACGTCGTGATTCTGCATCCGATGCGCTGGTCGAAACAACTGATCGTACTGACCAGTGGGGTTGGCGTGCTGCAGATGGTCAGATTACGCCGATGCGTGGCGATATTCGACTTGATGATGTGACATTCAGTTACGTGCCGGGCAAAACAGTTCTGCACGATATGACCATGTTTGCTAAGCCTGGCCAGAAGATCGCACTCGTTGGTTCGACTGGTGCAGGCAAAACCACGATTACGAATCTGATTACGCGCTTTTACGATATTGATTCCGGTACGATCACATATGACGGTATTGATATTAGGAATATTCATAAAGCTGATTTGCGACGTTCGCTTGGCATGGTACTGCAGGATACGCATTTGTTCTCTGGCTCGATTATGGAGAACATTCGTTTCGGTCGGCTTGATGCAACTGATGAAGAAGTGATTGCTGCAGCGAAACTTGCAAACGCGCACACGTTTATTGAGAAGTTGCCGAATGGATATGATACGCAGCTGACGGGGGATGGCGCATCGCTAAGTCAAGGCCAACGGCAGATGCTGGCTATTGCGCGTGCTGCGGTCGCTGATCCTCCTGCGCTGATTCTTGACGAGGCAACATCATCGATTGATACGCGTACTGAAGCACTCGTGCAGGAGGGTATGGATGAGTTAATGAAGGGACGTACTACGTTTGTGATTGCGCACCGTTTGTCAACCATTCGCAATGCTGATTGCATTATGGTGATTGAAGCAGGTCGTATTATCGAACGCGGTACGCATGATGAACTCATCGCCCAACAGGGACGCTACTACACGTTGTATACAGGTCTTAAAGGGCGATCGCAAGAGGTTTGATCATGATATAGATCATTGATATAGGGTGGGCTTTTCCTTGTTGAATAACAAGGAAAAGCCCACCCTATTCGTGGAGCATTTACTACAGTCGTACACCAAGCGAGGAAAGTGATTCACGGGCTTGTAACGCATTGTCAAACAGTATGCCGTGAATACCAACCTCATTCGCGCCAACAATGTTTTTCGCAGTGTCGTCAAAGAAGACACACTGTGACGCGTTGAGATTAAACCGGTTCAACGTCAACTCATAAATATCAGCATTTGGCTTATGCATCTTCTCCACGCCCGACACAACAGTGCCATCAAGCAATTCAGCAAGCCTTGGGAACTTATCAAACGCAACATGGAACGTTTCATGCGACCAATTCGTTAAACCCCAAACGCCATAACCATGACGTTTAAGATCCGCAAGCAATTCCACCATACCGGGCATCGTACGAGGTAATGCGTCATCGTAATGATCAATGTAATAGCGGAAGATCTGCGCAATATCCTCGCCCTGTTCACTCACCACATCAGGGTAAATGCTCGCAAAATCCTCGCCCGCATCCATACGATCCTCATAACGGAAGAACCCATGCGGATCGTCAGCAGCACAAATACGTGCAACCACTTCATCGGGGAAATGGCCAGTTAAACATGCGCGTGTATCCCAATCAAGCAGTACACCGCAGAAATCAAAAATGACATCAGTGATAGGGGAGTCGGCCATACAAGCTCCTTATACATACTTATACATATGAGACAATATTCGTGCCCGTATAACCAGTGTACGAACAAAGCTGATATATCTAATAACACACGCAAATGTTAGTAAACCGTTAGCAAATCGCCGCACAAAACCTTCACAATCGTATGTGAGCCGTAAAAAATCCTCACACCACCAAACATCGTTCATACGATAGAACATGCAATGACCCGATGAAGCGTACGTCGTCATGCCCGAGAGGGTACGACTAAGACGCAACATCGGGTTTTGTTCGATGGTAAGGAGAAAGACATGCCCTGGTGGGTTGATGTTGCCTATGTGGTCGGCACGATCGTGGTATTCGTCCTGTTCGACCTGTTCGGAAAGTGGGTGGACAAGCTATGACCGTCCTGTTTGACGTCCTTGGCGCGGTACTCGCGGTTGCTGGGATCATCTACATGATCTATTCGCTGTGCCGTCCTGAGAAGTTCTGAGAAACTTAGGAAGCAAAGGTCTCATCACTATGGTGTACTTTTTCGCGGTAATGGCGTTTGCGTTAATTGCCATTATCCTAGCGGCAATCTACAAGCCGCTGGGTGACTACATGTACAATGTGTTCACATCCGACAAAGATCTCTTCTTCGAAAAGTGGATCTACAAAATCATCGGCGTGGACTCCAAGAAGGGCCAGACATGGAAAGCATACCTGCGCGGTGTGCTTGGATTCTCCCTGCTGAGCGTATTGGTACTCTACCTGCTCCAGCGCATCCAGCACTGGCTCCCCTTCAATCTGGGCTTTGACAACGTGCCCGGCCCGCTGGCATTCAACACTGCTGCATCGTTCGTTACCAACACGAACTGGCAGTCCTACTCGCCAGATGTGACCCTCGGCTACACCGTTCAGTTCGCCGGCCTTGCCGTACAGAACTTCGTATCTGCAGCCGTCGGTATCGCCGTCGCCATCGCTCTTGTGCGTGGCTTCGCATGGCGCAAGTCCGACACAATCGGCAACTTCTGGGTCGACCTGACTCGTTGCACTATGCGCATCCTCATGCCGATCGCCATTGTCATGGGCATCATCCTCATGGGCCTCGGTGTTGCACAAAACTTCGCAGGCTTCGTCAACGTGACGACCATCGCAGGCAACAATCAGTCCATCATGCAAGGACCGGTCGCATCACAGGAAGTCATCAAGGAACTCGGTACTAACGGTGGTGGCTTCTTCAACGCCAACTCCTCACACCCGTACGAGAACCCGAACATGTGGACCAACCTCATCGAGATCCTCCTCATGCTGTGCATCCCGGTCGCACTCACCCGCACATTCGGCCGCATGGTCGGCAACATCCGCCAAGGATACGCACTGCTCGGCGCAATGGTCATCCTCTTCGGCATTAGCTTCCTGTGCGTCGTGACCGCCGAATCCTTCTCAGTCGACCCGATCACCACCCTCACCGGTGGTTCGATGGAAGGCAAGGAAAACCGCTTCGGCATCGTTTGGTCCGGCCTATTCGGCACCACCTCAACCTCAACCTCAACCGGTGCAGTCGACTCCATGCATGACTCGTACACGGCCCTCGGCGGCATGATGTACCTGTTCAACATGATGCTCGGCGAAGTCAGCCCGGGCGGCGTTGGCGCAGGCCTCTACGGCATCCTCGTCATGGCCGTCGTTGCCGTATTCATCGCCGGCCTCATGGTTGGTCGTACCCCTGAATACCTCGGCAAGAAGATCGGTCCACGTGAAATGAAGATGGCATCCCTCTACTTCCTCGTCATGCCGATCACCGTAGTCGTCGGTGTATCACTGAGCTTCGCACTGCCATTCGCACGCGAATCAGTCTTCAACACCTCGCTCAACAACAGCGGCAACCACGGCTTCTCCGAAGTGGTATACGCCTTCACCTCGGCAGCCAACAACAACGGCTCCGCGTTCGCCGGCCTCACCGCCGACACCCCGTGGCTTGACACCGCTCTCGGCATGGCCGTCCTACTCGGCCGCTTCCTGCCGATCGCGCTCGTGATCGCACTCGCAGGATCGCTTGCCAAGCAGGACATCGTCCCGGCAACATCCGGCACGATGAAGACCGACACTCGTCTGTTCGCCTTCCTGCTCGTGTTCGTTATCTTCATTATTTCCGCGCTAACGTTCTTCCCGACACTTGCACTGGGACCGTTAGCAGAAGGTTTGGTGGCGTGATATGACTTCCGCAACTGTCAACGACGTGTCCGTCGACGCGAACGCGCTCGCAGACAACGTCAAGAAAACCAACAACAAGTCGCTTGGTGCTATGCTTGGCAAGAGCCTGCCGGATGCGTTCCGCAAGTTCGACCCGCGCAACATGTGGCACAACCCCGTCATGTTCATCGTGTGGGTGGGTGCTGCATTCCTGACGCTGCTTGGTATTTGCCAACTGTTTGTCCCAGCACTTACTAAAGGCGAGCCTGTCTACTTTACGTGGATTGTTGCAATTGTCCTGTGGCTGACGGTTCTGTTCGCTAACCTCGCTGAAGCTGTGGCTGAAGGCCGTGGTAAGGCACAGGCTGACGCGCTGCGTCGTACGCGTACCACTACGCCGGCTCATATTGTTAAGGGCTATGACGAGAAGAACGACCCTGATGTGCGTGGACCGGAACATGGTGAAGGCCCTGCATACATCGAAGAGGTTCCGAGCTCGGAATTAAAGCTCGGTGACGTGGTCGTGGTCTCCGCTGGCGAACTGATTCCTGGTGATGGTGACATCATCTCTGGTATTGCGTCAGTCGATGAGTCCGCTATCACTGGTGAATCTGCTCCAGTTATTCGTGAATCCGGTGGTGACCGTTCGTCCGTGACCGGCGGCACCCGTGTCCTGTCTGACCGCATCGTAGTGCGCATCACGCAAAAGCCTGGCGAATCGTTCGTCGATAAGATGATCGCGCTTGTCGAAGGTGCGAACCGTCAGAAGACGCCGAACGAGATCGCGCTTGACGTGCTCTTGAGCTCGCTGACGATCATCTTCCTCGTGGTGGTGCTGTGCATCAATCCGCAGGCAAGCTCTGTCGATACGTCGGTAAGCCTTACGGTACTGGTTGCTCTGCTGGTTTGCCTTATCCCGACCACCATCGGTGCTCTTTTGAGCGCTATTGGTATCGCAGGTATGGATCGTCTGGTCCAGCACAACGTGCTCGCCACTTCTGGCCGTGCTATTGAGGCCGCTGGTGATGTCACTACGCTGCTGCTTGACAAGACTGGTACGATCACGTACGGCAACCGTCAGGCATCTGAATTCCATGCACTGCCGGGTGTCACTCACGATGAAATCGCTAAAGCTGCGGCGTTGAGCTCGCTCGCTGATGCGACACCTGAAGGTCAGTCCATCGTCACTCTTGCTCGCGAAGAAGGCTTTGAGCTTGACGAAGTTCCGGGATCGACGCCAGTCGCATTCACCGCAGAAACTCGTATGTCCGGCCTTGATCTGCCGAACGGCGATCGCATCCGCAAGGGTGCTACCTCCGCTGTTGAAGCGTGGATTGACAAAGAAGGCGGCACGTTGCCAGCCGAAGTGCGCGATGCGCTGCACGATCGTGTCAACGCAATCTCTGGTCAAGGCGGCACCCCGCTTGTTGTCGCTGAACAGTACGCGAACGGCGAAGTCAAGGTGCTCGGCGTCGTCCAGCTCAAGGACGTTGTCAAGAAGGGCTTGAAGGAGCGTTTCGCTGATCTGCGTAAGATGGGCATTCGCACCGTTATGGTCACTGGCGATAACCCGCTGACCGCTAAGGCTATCGCTCAGGAAGCTGGCGTTGACGATTTCATCGCTGAAGCTAAGCCTGAAGACAAGCTGCGTTACATTAAGGCTGAGCAGGCTAAGGGCCAGCTGGTCGCTATGACCGGTGATGGTACGAACGACGCCCCGGCTCTCGCCCAGTCTGATGTCGGTGTGGCTATGAACTCTGGTACTTCCGCTGCGAAGGAAGCCGGCAACATGGTCGATCTCGACTCCGACCCGACCAAGCTGATCGATATTGTTCAAATCGGTAAGCAGCTGCTCATCACCCGTGGTGCACTGACTACCTTCTCTATCGCCAACGATATTGCGAAGTACTTCGCAATTATTCCGGCCATGTTTATGGAGAAGTTCCCGGGCCTCGGCCTGCTCAACATCATGGGCTTGCACAGCTCACTGTCCGCAGTGCTCTCGGCAATCATCTTCAACGCAATCATTATTGTGCTGTTGATTCCGCTGGCGCTTAAGGGTGTCAAGTACCGCGCTGAAGCATCTGAGAAGATCCTCAGCCGTAACCTGAGCATTTACGGTCTAGGCGGTATTGTTGCGCCGTTCGTTGGCATCTGGATCATCGACCTGTTCGTCCGTCTGATCCCGGGCTTCTGATCGAACGGAAACTTAGGAAAGAGTGAATGCAATGAAGAACAGCATTTCATTGAATCTGCGCAGCTATTGGGCTGGATTCAAAGCCGTGATCGTCTTCACCGTCATTGTGGTTGTCTACACGTTCGTGATGACCGGCATCGGCCAGCTCGGTATGCCTGACAAGGCTAATGGCTCGCTCGTCAAGAACGCAGACGGTGAAGTTGTCGGCTCATCGCTGATCGGCCAGTCGTTCGTTGATGCGAACGGCGACGCGCTGCCTCAGTACTTCCAAGCTCGCCCGTCTGCAGCATGTGTTGATGACAACGACAAGGCATGCTACAACGCTGCTGGCTCCACCGGCACCAACAAGGGCCATCAGGACGAAGATCTCATCAAGTCTGTCACCGACCTGCGCAAGCAGATCGCTGAGCGCGAAGATGTGAGCGTTAAGGATGTTCCGGCAGACGCCACTACGTCATCCTCTTCCGGCCTTGACCCGCATATCAGCCCCGAATACGCTGCTATTCAGGTCAAGCGTGTCGCCAAGGAACGTGGTCTGAGTGAAGAAGAGGTTGAAAAGCTGGTTCGTGAGAACACTACTGGCCGTGGCCTCGGCTTCGTCGGTGAGCCTGTGGTGAACGTGGTCACGCTGAACCTCGCACTTGACAATCTCAAGTAAGCTACAAGTAAGCAAAAGTGATCGTCGTGTGATGCGCTACATCCATACAACGCATCACACGATTTCGACACAAGCGTAAGCGATGAAGGACGTTTTGGCCGCGATGGCCTTCGCCCTTCATCGCTTTTTGCGGTATTGTCATATATATGTACGGCCGGCGGTGGCCGAGAGGGGATAATACAAATTGGCAAGGGCACGAGGATCGTTCAGGGTGTTGCTCGGCGCTGCACCCGGTGTGGGTAAGACCTGCGCCATGCTTAAGGAAGGCCGCCGGCTCAAGTCCGAAGGTAAAGACGTAGTTATTGCACTGCTTGAAACGCATGGGCGTAAAGCTACAGAACGTGAAGCCAAAGGACTCGAACGGGTACCATTACGTCGTACTCGGTATCGTGGCATGTGGCTCGAAGAAATGGACTTGTTTGGCGTTATTGAGCGCCATCCAGATGTGGCGCTTGTCGACGAGCTCGCCCATACCAATGCTCCAGGCTCTATGCACGACAAACGTTGGCAAGACGTTGAAGATTTGCTAGATGCTGGCATTGACGTTATCACCACGATTAACGTGCAGCATATTGAGTCACTCAACGATGTGGTTCGCGAGATTACCGGTAGCACGCAAAAAGAAACAGTGCCAGATAAAGTATTGCGTTCTGCCACGCAGGTTGAGCTCGTCGATTTGCCTCCTGAAGGTCTTCGCGAACGCCTCTCTGCCGGTCTTGTCTACAAACCTGATCGTGTTGATGCGGCACTGAGTAATTACTTCCGCGTCGGTAACCTTACCGCCTTGCGTGAGCTAGCACTGTTATGGTTGGCTGGTCGTGTTGACGAAGCGCTTAAGGAATACCGTGACGAACACCATATCAACGCCAAATGGGAAACACGAGAGCGTGTCATTGTCGCTCTGTCTGGAGGGCCAGAAGGCGAACAGTTACTACGACGTGGTGCTCGTGTAGCGCGCGCATCTGGCGGTGGCGATCTTATTGCCGTACATGTGACTTCCGAAGATGGCCTTGCCGGGTCAAATCCTGGTCTTTTAGTTAAACAGCGTGCGCTCGTTGAACAGCTTGGGGGTACGTATCATCAGATTGTTGGTGAAGATATCGCCGACGCGCTCCTCGATTTTGCTCGCGCGAACAACGCTACTCAGGTGATCGTCGGCGTATCACGGCGTAGTGCAGTCAGTCGTTGGTTTGGTAGGCCATCGGCAACCACTGGCATCATTTCTAAATCAGGCGATATTGATGTTCATATCGTCACTCACTCGTTCGCAGCCCAAGGTTTCCGACTCAAGTTACCGTCGCACAAAACAGCAGTTGATCCGCGACATCGACTCGCTGGACTTGCATTTGCATGTTTGTCAGTACTGTCAGTCAGCTTATTGTTATCTGTTTTCAGTAATCCGACAGCAGGGCAACGTGACGCGCTTATTTTGCAGTTACTCGTTGTCGTCTCCGCAGTGATCGGCGGCATCGTACCAGCTATAACCGCAGCTATACTCAGCGGCTTAGCGTTGGACTTCTTCTATACTGCTCCAGTCGGCACCTTTCACGTAATGCGCGCTTCCGACGTTGTAACGATCATACTGTATGTGATTGTCGGCGTGATTGTTTCATCTGTTGTTGATCGAGCCAATACTCGCGCTCGTGAAGCTCAACGAGCTAGTGCAGAATCGGAAATTCTCGCGAACGTGGCTGGAGCTGTATTGCGCAGTGATGACCCATTGCAAGCGATTGTGCGTCGCACTCGTGAAGCATTCGGATTTGATTGCGTGCGTGTTATACGCGATAAACGTATCCTTATGTCTGACGGTGAGCCGATCGTCTCACCGAACGTAAGTGATAAGGACGATAATCTGCACGACACTATCACGTTAGACGGATCTGTACACGCGCCGTCTCTTGAATTGTATGGTCGTGCAATTGAAGCGTCTGATCAACGTATGCTTATGGCTATCCTGTCGCAAATCCAAGCAGTTATCGAGCATAATGATCTTGAACGCAAAGCCAAGGAAGTTGGTCCTCTTGCCGCCGCAGAAAAGGTGCGTACTGGTTTGCTCAATGCAGTAAGCCACGATCTACGCCGTCCTCTGGCTTCGGCTACTGCAGCTATATCTGGTTTGCAACGTATCGGTGACCGTATGAGCGAGCAAGATCGTCATGAGTTGCTTGCAGTCGCTGCCAATGGTTTGAGCCAGCTAACGAAGCTGGTAACTGATCTACTTGACGTATCTCGTCTGCGTGAAGGCGCGTTGCCACTTTCGCTCGTTGCTACTGATGTGGGAGAGACAGTTATTTCAGTATTCGACGAACAAGGCATAGAACCGTGGTCAGTTGATATTGATATTGCTCCCGAACTGCCGCTTGTTGTCGCTGATCCGCCGTTGCTGCGTCGTGCGTTAGCGAACGTGTTGATTAACGCCATGCGATTTACTCCGGATGGTCGGCGTGTTCGTATTTCCGCGTCAACATTCAACGGTCTGGTTGAGATTCGCGTTGCCGATCAAGGTCCAGGTGTACCTGATGACCGTAAGAACGACATTTTCCTGCCCTTCCATCGACTCGGTGATACCGATAACAAAACTGGGCTTGGACTTGGTATGGCTTTGTCCAAAGGATTCGTGGAATCGATGGGCGGTACGATTACGCCTGAAGACACTCCAGGCGGAGGTTTGACAATCGTTATTGCGTTGCGCGCTGCAGATCCAGCGTTACATTCGAGTCAACCGATTCCTAAGAGTCAGCAACCCGATCCCAATGAAATTCTCGCTCAAGATACGTTGAACGTTTCTGGCGCAGTATCAGACGTTATTTTACCGTTGCCCGGTAATGGTAACTCTGATGAGCGTGGTCTTGACCGATTCATCAACTATGGCATTATGCGTGGCGGGCCAGCTGATGATGCCGCGAGCGATAACACAACGACTGATAATACAGAATCGGCCAATGAAATTGATAATAACGTTGATCAGTCAGCTAATAACGAGTCTGCAGCTCAACATGATAATGAAACCGTTGCAGAGCCGAGTGACAGTGCTATAGCAGCTGATACACCCAATGATGACCGTACCCATGACCCTAAGGAAGGAACGGATCGATGAAGATACTGGTAGCGGACGATGATCCGCAATTCCTCAAAGCATTAAAAATTACATTACACTCGCAGGGCTATGCTATTGTGACTGCACGCGACGGCGTTGAATGTATTACAGTCGCTGTACGCGAGCACCCCGATCTATTCGTGCTCGACCTTGGCATGCCCAAAATGGATGGTATGGGCGTTATTCAAGGTGTACGCGGATGGACTGATGCGCCGATATTAGTCGTTTCTGGTCGTACTGATGCGCGAGAAAAAGTTGCGGTGCTTGATGCTGGCGCAGATGATTATGTGACAAAGCCTGTGTCGATTGATGAACTGTTAGCTCGTATTCGAGCCCTGCTGCGTCGCGTCCCACAAAATGGTGAGAACGATAATGAAACACCTTCAGTATCATTTGGTGACATAACCGTAGATCTGACAGCACATGCGGTATTTCGTCGGTCATCGTCCGGACGGCAGAGTCGTGTACGTTTGACACCAACCGAATGGAAAGTACTTGAAATGTTGGTGCGTAATGCTGGCCGACTTGTTACTCGTCAAGATTTGTTAACTGAGATCTGGGGTGCACAACATGTGAATGATACCGGTTATCTACGGTTGTATATTTCACAGTTGCGTAAAAAGATAGAACCAGACCCAGCACATCCACGCTATCTGAAAACTGAACCCGGAATGGGATATCGATTGGACGTGTGACAAGCCAGTAATGTGTTGTGTTTCGTATAGTTAGTTTCTTCTGATTGCCGAGAAGCTAACTATACGAAACACAGGGACACAGTATGTTACCTATGACAGCAGCTGTGCAAACGCACTTGGAATAGCTGCAATTACATCAGATGCGACAATCGGGTGTCCAAGAGAGCCAACCGAATGCCGAAGAGCGGTACCGTACACTGTAGGTGGATTGAACCCACGCTGATCAGAGCCAGAAGCAACTGCGGCAGCATAGCCGTGCAGGTATGCAGCAGCCGCTACGGTATCCATAATCGATTCGTCCTCATCCTGCTGCGCGAGTAATGCACCGGTCATACCAGCGAGTACATCGCCTGCTCCTGCAGTAGCTAGCCAAGCTGGAGCACGACCTGCAACGAGTACACGTGGGCGCGTATGAGTTGTCGCCTCTGACGTAGCATTATCACTAAAATCAATTTCGTCGGCTTCATCTCCATCCAATGACCCGGCTGATGTTCTGCGAGCTGTTTGTGTTTGTGCGTCAGATGTTGCTGTGTGATCGTTGAGCGCAGTATCGGCAATGCCACTATGCTCACCGACGATAATGCTAACCGCGCCCTTTAACAGCACAGTTGCACCTGTGAGCTCATGCGCACGCATCGTCCATCGCAACGGTTCAAGTTGTACATCATGCGCATCTACATCTTCACCACGATCGCGCAGTAAAGCAGCCAATTCGCCAGCATGAGGAGTGAGTACTACTTGTGATGGTACTTCTTGTGGCAATAGATCTAATGCGCCGGCGTCTACCACAACCGGTGGCATCTCGAACGCAAGATCAGGATCATCACTGTTGACATCCACTGCATAATGTGACAGCAACTTCGCAATTGTCTGTCGCTGCACATCAGCATCGTCCTCATCCGCAACACCGTCAGGAACGCCAGAACCCACAACCCACGATTGGACACGACCTTTACCAATCACAGCCTCCGGCACTGCAGACAGCACCATAGTTCGAGTACGCTCTGGTCCCATATAGCGAATCATGCCTACGTTCGTAGCACTTGCAGCACGGCAAGACAGAACAGCTGCTCCCGGATATCTCACAGAGCCGGTAATCAGCCCAGTTACACCGCGCGTATACTTCGTATCTGCCAAACGCGGCAAGCGAATTGCATCGCTCACGTTGTCGCCGGATACGGCTTCAACTAACGGCTGGTATGGTTCAGGGTCGAAACCAAAATCAACAAGCGTAACGCGACCGCATGCATACGAAGCAGGAGGTAACATAGCACACGGTTTGAGCGCGCCAAACGTTACTGTCACATCAGCCGGAATATATGGACCATTGATAGCCCCATCATCCACGCCGACACCAGATGGCACATCAACTGCAACGACGAATGGAAACTCACCAGCCGTATCGCCATCCGGCAGCGCAGTACGGTCGGGAACACTGTCCTCAACGCCGAGTGATGCCGCCATTGTGCCAGCAATACCACGTAGTGCACCGTCTAACCCAATTCCAGTCATTGCATCAATGATGACGTGAGCATGCTGTGCTAATTCGACAGCTGCACGCAGTCGTTCGCCAGCCTCGCCAGCGCTGAAACCAGCTGCACAGCCAGGAATCTCAGACTCAGGATTGAGAATGAGTATTTTACCGCCAGAGCGTACAAACGCAGCGAACGCTTCTTCATGAATAGTTCGACCTACTGCTACAGCTGTTACAGCAGCGCCGCTTTCAGCGAGCGCTGCTGCCGCGTACAGACCATCACCGCCATTGTCTCCCGAACCAACAAGCAGGGTAATGCGTGCATCATCAAGGGCTATGCCTTCATCGTCGAGCAGATGAGCGACGGTATGCGCTAATGCTGTTGCCGCCATGCGCATCAGGGGAGTGCCATTGTCTAGCAAGGGTCGTTCCATCGCGCGAACATCGGATGCGCTATATGCGGCATGACGCAACATATGTAGTCTCGTTCCGTCGTTCTGCTCAGCCACATTGGTAGCCATTAACAACCCCCTTGCCTCTAGTCTTGCGCGTCGCCACGTAGCGAAACGCTGTATCAGTACCACTCTACTCGTATTCGTATTGTTTTGCTGGACGCTGGCTTACTGTTTTGTCCAAGTAGAGTCGACGTGCGACTGTGAGTTCCCAAACACGCTCGCACAATCCATATTCACGCAGAATTCACTGAATAACGCTCTTGAGGGGGTAAGATACTTCGATTATCGGCTAGACTAGTCACAGTCTCGGCAATGAACAGGAAGGAATGTGCAGTGACTGACGTGTTCGACCTCTCCGCGAACAAGATGCGCGACGCTGGCATGAGTGATGTCGCTATCGCGCAGTTTAAGCGGCTGTATGATGTGTGGCGCAATGAAGAGTCCAGCAGTTGGATTCGCGAATCAAGTATAGAACCACTCACTGGTGTGCCGAGTTTCCACGATGTATACGAGACGATCGACCATGAAAAGGCGATTGGAGCGTTTGAAAAGACGGCGTTTTTGAAGCTCAATGGTGGTTTGGGTACGTCGATGGGCTTGTCGTGTGCAAAGTCGCTGCTGCCGGTGCGTCGTCATAAGGCTAAGCAGGTGCGGTTTATCGACATCATCATCGGACAGGTGCTCACTGCTCGTAATCGTCTCGGTGTGCCGCTGCCATTGACGTTGATGAACTCGTTCCGTACGTCTGAAGACACGATGAAGGTTATTAAGCGTAACCGTAAATTCCATCAAAGCGATATTCCGGTGGAAATCGTGCAACATCAGGAACCTAAGATCGTAGCGGCTACTGGTGAGCCAGTGTCGTTCCCGGCTAATCCTGAGCTGGAATGGTGCCCGCCGGGTCATGGTGATCTGTTCTCCACGATTTGGGAGTCTGGCTTACTCGACAAGCTTGAAAGCAAAGGCTTCAAGTACCTGTTTATCTCCAATTCAGATAATCTTGGTGCTCGTCCGTCTCGTACGCTTGCACAGCATTTTGAGAATACTGGTGCTCCGTTCATGGTTGAAGTTGCAACGCGTACCTATGCGGACCGTAAGGGTGGTCATATTGTGCGCGATAAGGCTACCGGTCGGCTCATGCTGCGTGAGATGAGCCAGGTGCATCCGGACGATAAGGCTGACGCGCAAAATATTCACAAGCACCCGTACTTCAACACGAACAGTTTGTGGGTGCGTATTGATGCGCTGAAAGCTAAGCTCGCTGAGTATAACGGTGTGCTGCCGCTGCCCGTGATTCGAAATCACAAAACTGTTGATCCGACCGATTCGAATTCGACACCGGTTATCCAGCTGGAAACCGCGATGGGTGCAGCAGTGAGCCTGTTTGACGGTGCAATTTGCGTACAGGTGGACCGTATGCGCTTCTTGCCGGTTAAGACTACTGATGATCTGTTCATTATGCGATCTGACAGATTCCACCTTACGGACTCGTATGAGATGGAGGATGGTAACTACATTTTCCCGAACGTGACGCTCGATCCTCGCTATTACAAGACGATTGCTGACTTCGATGAGCGCTTCCCGTATGGGGTTCCGTCGCTGGCTGCTGCGAACTCGGTGACGATTGACGGTGACTGGACGTTTGGCCGCGATGTGATCTTCTTCTCGGATGCCAAGCTCACTGATCAAGGTGAGCCAAGCTACGTACCGAATGGCGAATATGTCGGTCCTCAAGGCATTGAGCCGGATGACTGGGTGTGATCGACACGTTTATGGCTCATTTCCGCGTGTTTTACGCTATTAGGTAAGACACGCGGAGATGAGCTAACAGGAAAAACAATGGTCTTTTTTCGGGAAAATGACGCCATCGGCAAAAATAGCCTCTAATATGGAGTGAAGGTGCCGCGGATGCGGTGCACACTTAAAACGAAATGCTAACGATACGTGAGGACTAATGGCAGAGGGAACCAACGGAAGGCGGCGTTTTTCCGACAAGTGGGGCAAGCACGAGCTTGATGTATTAGCCGTATTGTCATCCGCGTTTCCGCAATGGCTTACCTCCCGTCAGATCGCGCAGCGCGTGAAGGCCTACGCCGACTCGTACGGGGAGCTTGCGGACCAGGCAGCGAAGGCGGCATTTGCCAAGCAATTCCAGCGAGACCGTGCTAAGCTCGCTGCGATGGGCATCGCTATTGAATCGCGTCAGCCTGAATATTCGTCCAAGTCTGAAGGTCAGGATTTTGCATCCTACCGACTCCAGCTCGGTGACGAACCGCGCATCCGGCTTCATTTTGAGCAGGATGATTTGCCAGTGTTGGCGGCAGCGAATTACCTGGCTCGCTCTATTTCGGTATCATCTACCTCAGCTAAGCAGGAACAGGCACAGCAGCATGCTTCGCGCACTACGCCGCGTGTACCGCAGACTCCGATTCCTGGTCTCGGTCTTGACTCGATTGCACCGGGTCTTGGTACTCAGACTATTCCTGAGACGCTGGTTAAGGTAATTGATTCACGTCGCTTTGCTGCAACAGTTGATGTTGACGGTGAGCATATCAATGTGGCATACACCGACTCTGACGATCTTGCAATGTTCGTTCTCGAACATCCCGGTGCGTATGTTGTCAGCCCGCAGGAGGCTGTCGCTGCATTCCATCGTCGTCTCAACGCTGCCACGCAGTTTGTACTGGCGGACGAGTCTTCAGGAGACAATAGTGCGACTGTAGTTACTTCGGCAATCAGCAGTCATCATGATCACGATGAGGACGATGATGATCCTGAACTATCGAAGGCACATCAGAAGAAGAACACCTCGTTCCAGACTGGCAGTGAAGTTGACCGTCGACTGCGTCTTATGCTGTTCTTGTCCGCGCATTTGGGTGAAGAATACTCATTGGCAGAGCTCGCTGAGCGATTCATTGGCAAAGCCAAGAGCGATGATGAGCTTAAGAAGCATGTGAACGTTATCCACAAGGATATTAATACACTCACCACTGTTTCTGACGATGGAGAAATGGCTGGAAGTCAGTTCTTCGATATCGACTGGTCGTTGCTTGATGCTGAAGGTATTGTGTCGGCAACCAACTCGCTTGGCTTAGAGAGACTTGCTGGTATCTCACCACAGTATTTGAGTCTGTTGACCGCATCGGTAAGCTATCTGGCGCATTCTCCATTGTTGCCTGAAGAGCAGCGAGATCAGGCTCGTTCACTCTATGAGCGTCTTCACGCGCATGTTGTGCCGGGGGAGACTCCGTGGTTGAGCTTGACCGGATATGAGCTTGAGCCGCGTAGTTTCTCTGCGGTGAAGCGTGCTATTGCTACTGACTCGTTACTCGATATGGAGTACACCGATGGTGCAGGCCGTACGCGTCGTAAGCTCGTTGCTCCCGCGAAGATTTTCGTGGATGAGGGCGTGTACTATGCGGCTGTGTGGACCGATGTGGCTGATGCGGCTCCGAAAGACAAACAGCATCTTGTGCAAAAGGATACGCGGATTAACAAGGCGAATGGCAAGCCACGCATTTGGCAAGTATTGCGTCTGGCCCGTATTGAGAAAACTGAGCTTGTCAAGCCACTCCAGCCGGTTGTCATACCTGATGTGCCAGTGAATGAACTGCGCAAGTGGAGTTTTGATAACGGTACGGCTGCTGTATTCATTACCGATGAGCCAGATTTGTCCTTCCCGAAGACGCTTTCAGGAGCAACTGTTGAGCCGTACGGAAACGGTCAGAAGGTGCATCTGACTGTATCGTCCGATTCGTGGTTTGTGGCATTCTGTATCGCGCATGCTCGGCATATTACCGCTGTTGCTCCAGAAACATTGCGTACCATGATTATTGCACGCGCGCAGCGTGAGCTGAGTATCAGCCAGCACGAAAATGGTACTGACAGCGAGGATTAAACACAGATTACTGGGCTGTAGACGAGAGTAGACAATAAAGGAGAATGGCTATGCCGTGGTGGATCTGGCTGTTGCTTGCATTGTTCATGATCGCCATGATCGTTGCAGGCGTGGCGTATGCCATTATCCATGCAATGCGCGGCCTGCGTAACGTTGCACCGCTTGGTGCACGGTTCAGTGAGCTGATGAACGCCATGCAGGATATCGGTTCTGTGGATGATAATGCAACGGATACGGTTCCATCATTCGTGGAACCGTTAACCGTGACTGCTGATCGATATGCCGAAGCTCATGCTCGTGTTATCGAACGCCAAGCTGCTACACGAGAACGTCACGTCCGTCAATGGGCCGAATGGAATAACAAGTAGTAGGATCATGCCCCGTCATCATCGCAATACTTCATCTGACGCATCAACGGTATCACTATCTGCGGCACAACGGTATGCTCACTTTCGTAAAAGTCAAGTACGAGCTCGATCATTAGCCGCACAGTTCGCCGCGACGCTACCGTTTGATATTGATGATTTTCAGCAGGAAGCTAACGACGCTCTTGAAGCAGGACGGAACGTGCTTGTTGCAGCGCCAACTGGTGCAGGCAAAACAGTTGTGGCTGATTTTGCCATGTTTCTTGCTCAGGAACGTAATGTTAAAGCGTTTTACACTACACCAATCAAAGCGCTGAGTAATCAGAAATATCATGATCTCGTCGCCATATACGGTTCAGACAAGGTTGGGCTTCTCACTGGCGACACGTCGGTAAACTCTGAAGCTGATATCGTCGTCATGACTACGGAAGTGTTGCGCAACATGCTCTATGAGCACTCGACAACGCTTACCGCACTCGGCTATGTGATTCTCGACGAAGTGCATTATCTCGCTGACCGATTCCGTGGCCCAGTGTGGGAAGAAGTGATTATTCATCTGCCGCAATCGGTGCGCATCATCGGATTGTCTGCGACTGTATCGAACGTTGAAGATTTCTCGCAGTGGATTACCTCAGTGCGTGGAGAGACAACACTGGTTGTTTCCGAGACACGACCAGTACCGCTCGAACAGCATGTACTGGTGCAGGCAGACGATCATACTGAACCAGAGCTTATTGATTTGTATCAACATGATGAGCACGGTCGACAAACGACCAAACTCAATGCTGAACTGGTGAGCCGTCTCGATCAGCTCGATCGGAAAGCAGCTCGGCGACGCGGTGAGGAAAGACCTTCTAAATACAGCAACAAGCATGGTCGCGGTCATGGTGGGCGTGTTCCAGAGCGGCAAGAGCGCAATAAACCGGAACGTCATACTCCGAAACGTTGGGCAGTTGTTGACGAGCTTCATTATCTCGATATGTTGCCCGGTATCTACTTTATTTTCTCGCGTAACGGGTGTGATCAAGCAGTTGAACAGTGCATTAATGCTGGTCTTGAGCTCACTACCGATGAAGAGGTACGTCGTATTCGTCATATTGTTGACGAAATGGTTGAAGGCGAACTGTCAACTACTGATCTTAAAGCGCTCGGTTTCTCCAAGTTCCGTTTCGCGCTCGAAGAAGGTTTCGCCTCGCATCATGCGGGCATGATCGCGCTCTTCCGGCAGATTGTCGAACGTCTGTTTGAAGAGGGACTCGTTAAGGTAGTGTTTGCCACTGAAACCTTGGCGCTTGGTATCAACATGCCTGCACGTTGTGTTGTAGTAGAAAAACTTGAGAAATTCGATGGTACGGGTCATGTACAGCTGACGCCGGGGGAGTTTACTCAACTCACTGGCCGAGCTGGTCGGCGTGGCATTGATACGATTGGTCATGCTGTTGTGGTTGATCATCGTGGTTTTCTACCGTCTACGGCTGCAGCGTTGTCTAGTAAGCGCGTGTACCCGCTTCATTCCAGTTTCCGGCCTACGTTTAATATGGCTGTTAATTTGCTGAACTCAAGTGATTACGAAACAGCTCGTATTACGCTTGATCATTCGTTCGCACAATGGGAAGCGAACGAATCCGCATGGCAGCTTGAATCGCAAATTGATACGCTTGAGAAAGCTCTTGCTGGATATGAGCGCGCGTTCGTGTGCGATCATGGTGATTTTCGCGAATTCATGACCATCCGCATGCGACTGTCTGATCTGGAGAAAACTGGCCGACGTAAACTTAAGCAGACTTCATTCCGCACTGATAAGCAGCGTAAGGCTGCATTCCTAGAGCTTGATCAGCAAATTGCTGAGCTCAAAGAGGCTGATCGTCAGCATCCTTGCCGTACTTGTCCAGATTTGCAGCAGCATCTTAAATGGGGTCATCGCTGGGCTCGTGAGACTCGTGAACTTGAACGGGTGCGGGATCGGTATGATTCGCGGACGGGTTCAGTGGCACGGCAGTTCGACCGCATTTGCGATATCCTGTACCGTCTCGGCTATCTTGAACACGATAATCACACTGATGGTATCGCTGAACAAACTGCAGAATCTGTAACGCGTACTGGATATCGGTTGACTGAACGCGGCCAGTTACTGCGACGACTCTACAGTGAACAAGATCTCGTGCTTGCACAAGCGATTTGTGCTGGTACGTTTGCTATGTTGCCGCCGCAGTGTTTAGCTTCGGTATTGTCTTCATTGATTTATGAAGCACGACGTGGTAGCGGGGGAGAACCGCGTCATTATCCGGGTGGTACGCAAGGGCCGGTAGCTTGGGCGGCTCAAGAGCTGCGTGGTATTCACGGTGAGATTCGCATTGAATGCGAAGATGCTGGCCTTGAAGCACCTGCTCAATTGGATTTCGGCATTGTCGACATCATGTACTCGTGGGCTGATGGTGAAGAACTGTCGACAATCTTACGTGGCACTGAACTGACTGGCGGTGACTTTGTTCGCAATGCCAAGCGCCTGGCTGATATGTTGCAGCAGATTGCTACAGCAGCACCATTGCTAGGGGAGTCTGGCGAGGCTCTGTCTCGTACTGCACGTGAGGCGGCCAATCAAGTTAACCGTGGTATTGTCGCGTATTCAGGCGTTGACTAACCGATGCACACTGATGAACTCGGGAATAGTGTGTGCGTCCCAACTGTTCGATAACGTAGTACGGATCGTGATCTAAGGAGGAATTATGGCGGAACGTAGCTTGAGAGGTATGAGTATTGGTGCGAAGTCGCTGGAGTCTGACGAGAATGTTGATTTCGCGGCGCGCACTGAGGTAGCTTATATCTGTCCGAAAGGTCACCGTACGATTCTGCCGTTCGCAGACGGTGCTGAGGTTCCTGAGGAATGGGAGTGCCGTTGTGGTGCCACTGCGCATCGCGAAGGCGAAGGTGATCAAGAGCCGGATGAGATTACTAAGCCGACTCGCACGCATTGGGATATGCTTCTTGAACGTCGTAGTGAAGAAGAGCTCAAGGCATTACTTGATAAGCGACTGCAAATGCATCGTGAAGGTTGGATTCCCGATTACGAGTGATCAGTGAACGTGCCGCTGTGCCTGTTCTGTGTTCACGTGAGCGCAAATAACGTGTGAACAACACATGAATCAATGCCCGGTCATGATGGCCGGGCATAATAGTAGCCGTTTGCAACCGTGGTGTTGCGCATTGTCCAATCCGAATAGGGGAGAGAACCAATGACTCAGAACCATCCGATGAATGTTGTGCTACTTGATTTGGACGGCACACTCACCCAGTCGCATTTTGGTATTATTGCATGTGTTGTTAAAGCGTTTGAAGAGCTCGGCATGCCTGTTCCAGATGATGCGGAACTTCATCGGTTTATCGGACCGGCAATTCAGGAGTCGATGGCTCGTAATGGGGTACCAGCGGATCGTCTTGACGAGGCGGTAACTATTTACCGCAGATATTACGCTGACGAGAACGTATTTGATGATCCCAATAATCCCGGTCATCTCGTTCCGGGACGTTTGTATAACCGCGTATATGACGGTATACCTGAGCAATTGGCTGCATTGCGCAAGGCTGGTTATTATCTTGCGGTTGCTACCTGCAAGCCTGAATATCAGGCGGTACCGATTTGTGACCATTTCCATTTAACTGACATGGTTGACGGTATTTATGGTGCCAGCCGTGACAATTCTCGTCTTGATAAAGATCAAGTTATCCGCTACGCATTTGAACGGATTGGATTCGACGCGGCAGCTGGCGATCGCGCGTTGATGGTCGGTGACCGTTGGACGGACGCCGATGGAGCTGCAGCGTGTGGACTCGATTGTCTCGGCTGTGGCTGGGGTTATTCCGAACCTGGCGAACTCAAGCAGCATGGATGTTATCGGATAATTGATCATGTTGACGAATTAACGGATGCTGTCAAACAATATTTTGCCCAGTAACATTGCATGAATCTTGTGATTGTGCGCTGTGTGCAGTTGTGATAACCATACAGCGCACAACTGGCATTTTCGTTGCGATAGATAATTGCTGATATTGAAGGCACAATACATATGGGATCAATGCATATCGGTTATTATCCGATAATGTACGTTATGTCAGATTTGATATAGAAGAACTCCATTACCACTTTTGCCTATACTCCTTCACCCACGCTTGCGTCGCAGCACTCGATCAACTTGCGTATGTTCAGCACGTTTGGACTGCACAAACATCAGCAGCCACTCGATAATAATCATGACAATGGAAATAATCGCACCAATGATCTGATACTGGTCGTACCACGCTAACATACGCGAATCAAGATCATCTTGCAGCAAGATCAGCACCATAAACGGCACTGCACAGAGCACGACGGAACATACCTGTGCATAGATTACGTTCCAACTCACCAGTTCAACGTCAGGATGCCGTTCTCGAGACAACAATCGCCCTCGAATCACACATAACACACACACTGCGCCAGCCCATAATAATGAACCTATCCACAGTATGAGCGGCAACAGGTCAACGATCATAGTGGTCTTCTCCCCCGCTGCCCTCAGATCTCTTGTCGTTCAGCACGTTGTGCTTTACGAGCCGCCAACTGTTTGCGCATACGCATCGCTGTTAACTCATCAATCGGACGACGTGCACTCATCGACATCGGCGTAGTGGTCAGATCAACATAGTCCTCATGTTCCAACGCGTTAGCGATCTGGTGCCATAACGAACTGACTGACACAGCAAATACTGCTGTACCGCTGCGTAGCAAATCGAGCATTTGTTCGCTGGTTGTACATTCGTGCACATGTTGGCCATCGCACATAATGGTCACATTCTCCAGCTGGCTTGTCGTGCGTTGAGACAGGAACCCAATTGCAGCCGTCACATTTTGTAAATTAACGCCTGCATCAAGTAACCGTTTTGACACCGCTAGAATTACCACATCTTTAAATGAATACAGTCGACGTGACCCGGAGCCGTGTGACGGTGTAATAGATGGTTCAACGATTTGTTTGCGTGCCCAATAGTCCAGTTGCCGGTACGTAATACCGGCAACCTTTGAGGCGACAGTTCCACGGTATCCGCGTGTTGCATCCTGCTCTTCTTGAGTGGCAAACAGCTCGCCCTGAATCGCCTGCCGTGCACCCATCGCCTGCTCCCCTTGCGAACGTTATCTTGACTATCGAACAAATAATCGCATGTCAGGCAATAACGGCCGATTTAGTGAAGAACACGAGACGGAATTTACCGATCATGATCTCATCGCCATTATGCAAGGTAGCTCGGTCCACACGCTGTCGATTGACATACGTTCCGTTCAAGCTGCCAGCATCGACAACCTCGAACGTGTTGCCTATACGCCGGAAAACTGCATGTGAACGAGACACGGTGGAATCGTCAAGTAGGATATCGGCGCGCGGATCGCGGCCAACCGTGATCTCATCCTCGTCAAGCAGGTAACGCGAACCAGATACCGCGCCACGCGTAGAAATAAGCAGTGCTGTACCATCAGACAGACGCGCGATCGTATCGAGATCTTCCTGCGTGAGCGGGCGATCCCCGGCGGTCGTAATCGGGATAGTAATAGCGGGTAGACCGATGATGGTCGTCTCGCCCGCGGTTGGAATCGGATTAGTCATAACTCCCCATTGTACCTATTCTGCTGGCGTTGCGTATTGATATTGCTGGGCCTGCCGAATTTCATCAATATGAATTTCGTCTTCAGTGGTCACTGTGACATCTGAACCATACTTGACTTTGAGGCGAGAACCAACACCACCTGCGATATTCACTGCGTTTGCCAACGCTTGTGGATCGCCGATTGCTTTGATGACATACGGCGTGTCTAATGCTGTGCCGTCGCAAATGAGACTGCCATCTGTTGACTCGCTAATGTATGTCGAGGTAACTACACGTACCGGGCCAATCGCAATCACTTCGGCGCCTGCGTTGCGTAATTCTTCGAGAAGTGTGAACATAGTAGATGCATCTACATCCGCCTTCGTACCTTGCGTAATGCGGATAGTAACGCCCTGTCCTTGAGCTGCAAGTCTGCCGGATAGGATGCCGTTCGTCTCCTCATTCTGCTTAGCGATCTTTTGAGCGGCAGCTTGCTTATCAGCTGTAGCCTTGAGCGAGTTGAGCTGACTCGTTAACTCACTTTTACGCTGCTCAAGACTTTGTACTTGATTGCTCGTCTCGTTAATTAAGCGCACGAGTTCATCTTCGCTCATTGTTTCGTACGTTGATTTTGTATTGTTGATCTGAATCATGTATGCGAACGACAGTAGAGCACACATGACGGTGACCAACACGCTAGTAAGTAATCGCATGCGTGTCGTGTTCGCGTTAAGCGAACGCTTCCCGTTGCGGCGTTTACGTATTACTGGAAACGAACCAGTTTCAGTATGATCATTCGCTGTATCCTGCACATGTTGTACGTGCAGTTTAGTGAGCACATCTTGCGGTTGCCGTCTACGTCGTGCCATCGTCAGCCTTTGAAGATGAAGCGTCGAATGGCAGACACATTCGAGAAGATGCGGATACCGAGTACGACGATAACAGCAGTTTGTAGCTGGGAACCGACGCCTAACTGATTACCAAGGAATACGAGCAGCGTTGCCGTAACAACGTTGGAGATAAACGAGATCACAAACACTTTATCGGAGAAGCTACGTTCAAAATAAGCACGAGCAGCACCGAGCAGTGCGTCAAGTGCTGCAACCACCATAATGGGCAGATACGGCTGCAACACGATAGGAATGGCTGGTTTGACAAACAAGCCAACAACTACGCCAATAATAAGGCCAAGAACTGCCGCCATCGCTACTCGCCCTTTCTCGTGTAGGAAAGATTGCCTATAGACGCTGCTTCCAGTGTAAGTGATCGTGATTTCGACACCTGCGGATATATACCAGCATCTGACAGAGAGTCATATAGCTGAGGCTGTTGTTTGGCACTGACAGCTTCAGCCAGCGCAGACCGCTCGCCAATCGCCTCAATCCGATATGGGCTTTGCACGGGGTTGACTCCCACCATAATGGTTTGTCCAGCGGTGCGAATTGATGTTTGCACTCCGATGCGGTATCCGTTAATAGCAATGGCTTCAGCACCAGAACGCCATAATAGCGATACAAAGAGTTGCAAATCGAGGTCACTAACTAGTCGTATTTGAGCGGCGGTGGTATCGCGATGATATGTGCCATCAGATGACGATGTGTCTGAGGCAATCGGGTTAGCGAGAGTAAGCGTAATGCCCTCTCCTTTTACTCTCGACAATCCGTTAGTCATTTCATCTTGTACTAATGTGTCGCTTTGTGTGATGTCACCAAGTTGCTTTGATTGATTGGTCACTTGACTTTGCAGGTCAGAAACATCGCTGTTGAGCGTATCAACCTGTGCGTTGAGTTCTTCCAACTCGCTGGCCCAGTTTTGACGAACTGCTTTGCGTGGATCAGTATGCAACTGTTGGACAAACAAGCAACTGTAAAATCCAACAATGACACACAGTATAAACACACTGACACGTGTGATGTACCGCTCCCATGCAGGTACATTGCGTTGCGTAGCGAGACGAGAATCAGAAAACAACGGGTCCATTGGACGATTGGTCAAATCGTCCAACAATTGCAACGAACCATCATGCGCTTTGCGCCGATGACGACGGGATGCTTGCCCAACATCAGCAGACAGTGAAGCATGATGTGAGATGATTCCTGCGATCGAATCCGAGAACACTGCACGTCGACGTACAGAAGCTGACTCTTCATTTACTGGAAATGACTCTGGAAGAGCCTGCTGCTGTACGTCGCTACTGTCAGACAATGGCTGTGCAGACGATGCAAAAATTCTCGGATTATTGTCCATCAACTATGCGGCCTCGCCATCTGTTGTGCGCATGCCATATGAACCGTCGGAGCGTATCAGACTGATTCCCTGACGTAGATAAATATATCCGGCGAGCCAATATAAGCCAATACCCCAAATGCCAGCAGCCAATGCTGCTAAATGCAACAGGTCGACAAGTGGATTTACCCAAATATCGCAGAAAATCAGTGCAGTAATGGAAATCATGAGCATCGCTGTGCCGGCTTTACCAACAAAATTCACGGGCAAAGGACCATAATCATGCTGAGCAAGCCACAATACCTCGATGCCCATCATAAGATCACGCAGTCCGACGATGATAATCATCCACCACGGAATAATGCCAGCAATACCAAGCGCGAGAACGCTACAGAGAATCAGTAAACGATCAGCTATTGGATCGAGAATCTGACCGACTTTGCTTACTTGATTCAGCAGTCGCGCGAGAATACCGTCAACGCCATCCGAAATTGCGGAAATTGCGAGCACAATCAGTGCCTCGATCATGTGATGATGAGACACTAACCCAGCAATGATCGGAATGGAGATAATGCGTAACAAACTGATCATGTTTGGCACGGTCAGAAAAATGTCACGCGCTTCCGGACTGTACTTCTTACTGAACTTGCGTTTGAAATCCATGTGATCAGTGAAACTACATTCTCGAAGCTTGCAAGGCGGTTACAATAATGCCGCGTGCACCGACTTCGTACAGCTGGTCCATGAGTTGATTGACTTTGGCTTTAGGCACCATAACACGTACTGCATTCCACTGCTTGTCGTGCAACGGAGAAATTGTCGGGCTTTCAAAGCCTGGCGTAACATCCACTGCTGCCGCAACCTTAGCAACCGGAATATCGTAATCCATAAGCACATACCGTTGCGCAGTGAGCACACCTTGCAGGCGACGGGAGAACTTCACCAGTCGATCATCATGCTCATCAAGGCGAGGAGAACGAATCAGCACGGCCTGAGAGTGCAGAATCGGATCAGCGAAAATACGCAAACCTGCGTTGCGCAATGTGGTACCAGTCGATACCACATCAGCAATGAGATCAGCTACGCCAAGCTGTACCGAGGATTCTACGGCACCATCGAGGTGAATTGTCTCTGCTTCAATATTGTGCTCGGCTAGGTAATCGTGAACAATCTTGTCAAACGAGGTTGCCACTCGCTTGCCACGAATATCTTCGAGTGTGCTAATGGGAGAGTCATTCGGCGCAGCAAAACGGAATGTTGACGCGCCGAAGCCGAGCTCCATATGCTCTTTAGCTTCTGTACCCGAATTGAGGAGCAGATCATGGCCGGTGATACCGACATCAATCGTGCCACGGCCAACATATACGGCAATATCGAGTGGACGCAGATAGAACAGTTCAATGTCGTTATCCGGATCCTCAACGACAAGCTGTCGTGGGTTGGAACGTAAACGATATCCGGCTTCTGCAAGCATGTTCCAAGCCGGCTCAGACAGCATGCCTTTATTGGGTACAGCGATACGTAACATATGGTTTCCTCTCCCCTCATGCGCCGCCGAATTGCGGAAGGTTATTACCGGTTAGCGTTATATAGGCGGCACATGGTGATAGTGACAATCAATTACAGGTTTTTGTAGATGTCCTCAAGCGTGATGCCACGATCGATCATCATGACCTGCAGATGGTAAATGAGTTGGCTCATTTCTTCAGCAGTGCGCTCAGCGCCCTCATACTCGGCTGCAATCCAAGTCTCCCCTGCTTCCTCAACAATCTTCTTGCCGATGAAGTGGGTACCTTTAGCAAGCTCATCTACAGTAAGTGAACCAGCTTGCTTCGTAGCTGCCTTTTCGCTTAACTCAGCGAACAGCGATTCAAAAGTCTTCATGATGCGTATACCTTTACGTATGCTCGTACCGTATTCACGGGGTTTGTCAGGCGCGGAATGCAGCCTCAGCCTTATCGCGGATGTCGTCAATAGCTTGTGCCGGGTTTTCAGCACCGTATACTGCAGAACCAGCTACGAGCACATCAGCACCAGCCTCGGCTACAATGTGAGCAGTCTTAGGGCTGACACCACCATCAACCTGAATGTGAGTGTTCAGGCCGCGGCGGGTGATTTCATCGCGTAGACGACGTACCTTGGCCATCTGGTTGTCAAGGAACTTCTGGCCGCCAAAACCAGGCTCAACAGTCATGACAAGAATCATGTCAAACTCATCGAGAATATCGAAAATCGGTTCAACAGGTTCAGCCGGACGAACCGCAAAGCAAGCCTTGCAACCCATATCGCGCAGCTGACGAGCAAGGCGCACTGGCGCGTGCGTGGCACCCATGTGGAAGGAAACAGAAGCAGCGCCGAGCTTGGCATATTCAGGAGCCCAACGATCCGGGTCTTCGATCATCAGGTGCACGTCAACCGGCAGATCGGTGACTTGGCAAATACGGCCGACGATCGGCTCGCCAAGCGTTAGGTTTGGAACAAAATGATGGTCCATTACATCAACGTGTACAAGATCAGCGTTGGCAATAGCCTTGAGATCACGCTCAAGGTTGCAGAAATCGGCGGACAGGATGCTAGGTGCGATTTGAATTGTCATGACTGCCATTCTATGTAGTCTAAGCGACGAGCGTAGGCACGAAGTCACGCCCGTCGCAGTTATTTACCGATTGTTTGTTTAATTGCGAATGTCAGGTTCACGAGGCTGAACATTTTGATTGTTCTGATCGTTCTGCTCGTGAGAACGTCCTTCAGCGATCGACTGCCGTTCAAGTTCATCAGCAGTAACTGCCACGAGATTTTCAGACAGTTTGCGAGTATCACTGCCAAAACGCCACAATACGACAAAGAGAATGCAGCCGAGCAGGAAACACAGAATTGCAGTCCACACGTTGATACGCAAACCGAGAATAATCGTCGAATAATTGATACGGATCATCTCAATCCACGTACGACCTAAGCCGTACCACATCAAGTACATTGCAAACTGTTGTCCAGCTTTGAGTACGCCCCACAGCTTGTGTCCGAGCCATACGATAATCGCTGCACCGATGAGGTTCCAGATCATCTCGTATAGGAAGGTCGGATGAAACAGTGTGCCAGTTGGGCATGCTTGACCGTTGTAGCAGATTTCAGTCTTGCCGATTGCGTCTGCATCGTTGAGTTTCAAGCCCCACGGTAAGGTGGTTGGTGCGCCGTACAGCTCCTGATTAAACCAGTTGCCGAGACGTCCAATTGCTTGCGCAACCATAAGTGCTGGCGCGATTGAATCAGCTAACAGTGCAAACGGATAACGCTTGTGTCGGCACCATAAGAATGCGGCCAACGCGCCGACGGAAATACCGCCGAAAATCGCCATGCCACCTTCCCATACTTTGAGAATATTGATCAAAGATCCGGTTGGAGGAAAGTACTGATCAGGCGTGGTAATGCAGTGATATAAACGGGCGCCAACAAGACCGCTCGGCACGGCAACCAGCGTAGTATCTAGCACTTGATCGAATGTGCCGCCGAGTCGCTTCCAACGTTTCGTGAGGATCGCCACGGCGACACAGATACCGATCAGAATGCAGATCGCGTACATGCGAATGGTCACCGGTCCGATTTGGAAGTATGAGAACGTCGGTGATGGAATGTAAGCCAAGTTCATAGGATTCACATTAACGCGCGTTATGGATGCCGTCGGCGAGGGACTCCGCTTTAGCTGCCAGATCCTTGAGTGCTTCGGCGGGATCTTTCGCAGTTTTGTTGTCCTCGTTCAGCAGCGTATGAACCAGTGCAGAACCGACGATTACGCCGTCCGCATATGCGCCTACCTTTGCACCTTGCTCCGGCGTAGACACGCCGATGCCGACGCAAACATTCTGCGCGCCTGCCTTGCGGGTACGTTCCACCAGCAGTTCAGGCGACGCATCCAGCTGTGCGCGTTCACCGGTAACACCCATGCGAGCGGCAGCGTAGACAAATCCGCGCGCATTGCGAGCTACGGTTTGCAGTCGTTCATCGGCCGAATCTGGAGAGACAAGGAAAATACGGTCGAGGCCATGACGGTCGGAAGCCTCAATCCACTCCCCTGCTTCATCCGGGATGAGATCAGGAGTGATAAGTCCAGCGCCACCAGCGTTTTCAAAATCGGTAGCGAATCGTTCCACGCCATAATGGTAAATAAGATTCCAGTAGCTCATCACCAGCGGTACACCGCCTGCATTCGCTACGGTTTCTACCGCTTCAAACACACGCTTAATGGTTTCACCATTCTTGAGTGCAATGGACGAAGCAGCCTGAATAACCGGACCGTCCATAACCGGGTCAGAGTATGGTAAGCCGATTTCTACAGCGTCAACACCGTGCTCGACCATCGTTTTGAATGCATCAAGCGAGATGTCAGGGTTAGGGAACCCGTACGGCAAGTATCCAATGAATGCAGGCTTGTTCGCTGCTTTGAACGTGGCGAACATTGCTTCTGTTTGGCTAGGCTTGTGGCTGATGCCAAGCGGCTGACCGGACGGTGTTGTTACGGTATTGGTCATGATGTATTGTTCTCCTACTCACATTTCTTTACAGATGCCGATAGTCACGCCACGGTATTGCCGTGTGCGCCAGTCACATCAAGAGCCTTAGCTTGATCGTCAGTCAAATAACCGAACCACTTGCCGGCTGTAGCCATATCCTTGTCACCGCGGCCAGAAATGTTAATGATCATTACTGCTTTGTCGTATCCCTTAGCTTTGAGATCAGCAGCAGCCTTGTACGCACCCGCAACCGCGTGTGAACTTTCGATGGCAGGAATAATGCCTTCAGTTTGGCTCAGATCACGGAATGCGTTCATCGCCTCTTCGTCGGTAGCCCAGCTGTAGTTCACACGGCCAATATCCTTCAGCCACGCGTGCTCTGGGCCTACCGAAGCGTAGTCAAGACCTGCGGAAATAGAATACGTATCAAGCGTCTGGCCCTCATCAGTTTCGAGCAGATAACTCTTCGCACCTTGGAACATACCAAGCTGACCGGTACCGGGAGCGAATCGAATGGCATGTTTACCTGATTCAGGACCGTTTCCACCAGCTTCATATCCGTAGAGGTTGACGCGTTCGTCGTCAAGGAACGCGTTCATTACGCCGATAGCATTTGAACCACCACCGACGCAAGCGCATACTGCGTCCGGATGGTCAATGCCATACCAGTCTTGCAGCTGTTGCTTGGCTTCCTCACCGATAATCTTCTGGAAGTCACGCACCATTGCAGGGAATGGGTGCGGACCAGCAACAGTACCGAGCAGGTAATGCGTGTCTTTAACATTGGTTACCCAATCACGCAGAGCCTCGTTAATAGCATCCTTCAAAATCTTGTCACCGAGCGTAACTTCAACTACTTCAGCGCCGAGCATGCGCATACGCGCCACGTTAAGGGCTTGGCGTCGCGCGTCGATCTGACCCATATAGATGCGGCACTTGAGGCCAAGCATTGCGCACACTGTTGCGGTAGCCACGCCATGCTGGCCAGCACCAGTTTCAGCGATCACACGAGTCTTGCCCATGCGCTTGACCAGTAGAGCTTGGCCGAGCGCATTGTTGATCTTGTGCGCACCCGTGTGGTTAAGATCCTCGCGCTTCAAGAAAATACGAGCGTCAAGGCCAGTTTTGTCTTTGACAAGCTGCGCGAAACGTGGCGCTTCAGTCAATGGGCTTGGACGACCAACGTATCGCTGCTGCAAGGTCATGAATTCCTTGTGGAACTCGGGATCAGCTTTGGCTTCGTTGTACACGCGTTCAAGTTCATCCAACGCGGTGATCAGAGCCTCAGGCACATAGCGGCCGCCGAACTGACCCCAGTACGGTCCTTGATGCTCACTTAACGGGGTGGTTTCGGATGCTTTCACTTGTGCTCCTGCCTTTACTAGTCGTTCTACTGCAAGTTCATGATCATCAGCCGTGGCAACGCCCTCGCCTACCAGCACTGCGTCCGCACCGGCTCGACCATAGTCTTCAACCTCGGTCGCACCAAAGACGCCGGACTCTGCCACCTTAATAACGTCATCAGGTAGATCGGCGGCCAACTCATTGTATTTATTCACGTCCACCTTGAGATTCTTCAGGTTGCGTGCGTTGATGCCGATTACTTTAGCCCCAGCTTTGCGAGCGCGTTCGATTTCCTCGCGGGTGTGGGTTTCTACGAGTACGGTCATGTTCAGTTCGTGTGCAAGGTCAAGCAGATGCTTGAGTTTGGTATCGTCTAATGCTGCAACGATGAGCAGTACGATATCAGCACCGTGTGCGCGTGCTTCCCAAATCTGGTAGTCGGTGACGATGAAGTCTTTGCGGAGCAATGGGATATGTACGGCGGCACGAACCTTGTCGAAATCTTCGAGACTGCCAAGGAATCGTCGACCTTCGGTGAGTACTGAAATAGCGCTTGCACCGCCTTTTTCGTATTCGCGAGCGAGTGCGGCTGGGTCAGGAATGTCACTCAAATGGCCTTTGGACGGCGAGGCGCGTTTTATTTCTGCAATTACTGGGATACCGTCAGCGCGCTTGAGCCACGCACAAGCGTCGATCGGGGCTTGAGCCGCTAGTGCGGCTTTTTTCACATCCTCTAGCGATACGGTGCGTTCGCGGGTTTGCTGGTCTTCCAGTGCGCCCGCCACCAGTTCGTCCAAAATCGACATGATCCTCCCTTTGTTGACGGTCGATCATGCGTTACTCTAAGCTACTTACTAGCCAAAATGCTTGTCGTGTCCTACATTCTGGGCGTTGTATTCATAGGTTTACTTGTATGTACGTTGTATTGACGCGCTATGTATTAAGCGTTGTGCGCGTGTTGTGGTGAATACTCATGTTATAGTGATTAGCGAATAATAGTTAAGAACAGTAGTAGCGACGATGCTTCTGTTGGACATATCTGTTGAACATAGTGATGTGGCTTCAGGTGTCGTGGCTCATACCGTAAACAAGGATCGTTTATGTTCATCGTGGTGGAATCGTTTGCATACGATTAATTGGATTGGTTGAACATCTCGCCTATCCATTGTCATTGTTGCGTCCCGTGCATACTGCGGTCGTAACACATTGTTATGCACATATTCCACGTATGTGATTCTGCACAATCCTCGTAGCAGCAAGTACATAGTAAGAATTTTTATGCCATTTATGTAGTGTGCTTGCTGAAGGTTTGATTGTGCTGAATCGTATTGAAACGAGTCATCATGAACGCTAGTAATCCTTCGTATACAACAGATCAAGATCAATCAATCGCACATTCAACACAGCCACGCTCATTATGGCAGTGTCGTGATTACCGTAACTGGTTTGCCGCTGACACTACCGACGTGTGCGCGGTCAGTTTGTTCACGTTCACTATTCCACTTATCGCCCTAGCACTTTCCGGTTCACCGTTCGTTGCTGGTCTGCTCGTTACGCTGTCGTCAACGATTGAGCTCATCCTCATGTCGTTTGGTGGAGCGATTGCTGACCGGCATGATCGGCGTCTGCTGATGATTGCACTAGGTGTGATCGGGTTGGGATTATCTACTATTGCAACAGGACTGCTTACCACCAACACGATGACTACAGTTATATTTGCTGTGTTTGTCGTCTTATTCGCAGTCATGCATGGATTATTGGGACCATCTAACGATGCCATACTCAAATCGATCGTGCCAATGGATCGGTTTGCAACAGCACAAGCGATACGCGAAGCACGAGAATCGTGCGTGGAACTCTTCGGTGGCGTACTTGGTGGGTTTCTCTACCAGCTCGCCCGATGGATGCCATTCCTCGCGTCAGCAGTCCTGTATGGTATTGCGGCAATCACAGCGATACGACTGCCGAAGCGGACTACTGTGCGCACGGCCGATCATGGTGATAGCACCGACATCGCAGATGATGCAACGGCCGATCGTCAGCCATCGTTCTTCACCCAGTTTATTGAAGGATGGCAGTGGACGTTAACTCGTCCTACTATTCTGGCGGCTATCATACAAGGTGCAATTATTAATATCGCTTGTATCGGCAGTATCGTCGGCGTGCAGATTATGCTTGCTGCTCGCGGCACGGATGCTGTTCTTATCGGACTGGTCGGTACCGTTACCGGTATTGCTGCGCTTGCAGGATCGCTGGCTGCAGGATGGTTGGTCGACCATATTCCTACCGGAATAATCATCATAGTGACATTTGCGGTGATGACTGTTGCTATGATTCCGCTGCTGTTTACGACCTCTTATATCGTGATCGTGATATGCATGTCATTGACTACGATACTGTTTCCCGCGCTGAACGCAGGTGAGCTTGGATTCATGTACGGTCGCACGCCCGAAGATAAGCAAGGGCGCGTCTCTACCGTATTTGAGACAACCGTTGGCATACCTGCAGCGCTTACGCCAGCGTTCATCGGATGGCTGCTACAAACTCCCGGACTCGGATTCCGCGCGGTCATGATTGTGGTGGTTGTATGTTCGATGATTGGGCTAGTGCTTGCGTGCGTTACCCGGACACGTCACATTCCGCTGCCAAGCCAGTGGGAGCACGTTGACCTGTGATTGACTAGCGAGAAGTAATCGGCGACTGCGAGCGCATCACACAAAGCCATGTACATGAGACAAATGTTTAATCGTTCACGCACATGGAATTTGCGCTTGCAGCTGCCATATACCTTCACTCGTCGTATGACGTAGCGAACCGCCGAGATGGTGGATGAACGCGGCTTTGGTATGTAATCCCATGCCTATGCTCATAGTCTTGCGTTGCTCTACGTGCGCATCGTGCGCATCAGAAAAAGCTCGAACCTGATTATGCGAAGTCAAGGTCACTTGTGTGCCATCGAAATCAAGATGAATATCGCATACCGTGTGAGGTTGCGCATGTTTGGCGATGTTGTTACCGACTTCATCAATGAGATCATGGAGTGCATTGACTGAAACAATGCGATATTGCTGTGGCAGTATGCCGTTAAGGGCAGTGTCAACAGTAAATCCGAGTGCTTCGAGTCTACGCGACACGTCAGTAAGATGATCGCGTATCACGGCAGTCTCACCAGCCGGATCGCCAGCAGCAGTATCATCAACATTGTCTGCGGAAGACTCAGCAGCATCGGCAGTATTTTGAACCGAGCAATACCCGTTGAGAATACCGATAACATCGCGAGTCTCATCCAACACATCCTGTACAACGCCAGACAAATCAGCCAATTCTGTACGCACCGCAACGCAATCTGGCTGACTGTCATGCCATTGGGCCTGATCATTATCCATACGCAAGATAAGGTATGCCAGACGATTAGTAATACGATCGTGAATACGCGTAGCCGCGATCGTACGTCGCTCCTGCTCACGCATAGCAATACGACGTTGCTGCAATTCGCGTTCAACAGCTTGCGCACGATCAAGCCGCTGCTTCCACGCCATTAGCAATCCCGCTACCGCAGCTGCAGGAAGTACTAATAACACGCCAGCAGCTAACGGTGTGTCAGGTGGTGACAAAACGCCAATCACAACACCTGCCGTCCACGCAAGCATTTGCACGGTAACGGCAATAGCACTATGCCTCGTGTGGTGACGGGCCGCAAGCATGCTAGCAATCGCAACTGGTATTGCCATAAGATTCACGCCATGAGTCAACAATGGCACCAGACAAGCGGCGACCCACAACATCGTATTCACATATATGCTGATCAGAGGATGCCAGTATGCAATCGCAGCCAGTGCGCAAGCGGCAACAATCACCAGCGCAACTGGTATAGTGATCACTCCGGCAATCAACGCCGCACCATCGAACATCACCGTAAGCCCTGTACCAGCAGCGATGATAGCGATAATCGCATAGTTCATAACCGTGCTATCAGCAAACGTCGTACTGTGACCTGCTGTTTCGTCACGCAGATCGCAGCAATTGCTCACAAGGTTGTTCATAGCATCGTCAGATTTGCGGCTGTTCGTGCAACTCATAGCAATCCCCTGCGCTCGCAAATGGCAATAAGGTTGGTGCGGTTGCGAGCGCCGAGTTTGTTGCATGCTCGTTTGATGTAGGTGGTGACGGTGTATCGGCTTAAGGCGAGTGATTGTGAGATTTCGTCGGTTTCCATGCCGTTGGCGAGCATGCGGATGATTTGTAGTTCGCGTTCTGATGGCAGGTTCTCGCTGGTGTCGATGGTGCCGGTGGTGTCGTGAGTAACAGGGTTGGCGGTGTTCGCAGTGTTGTTGACGTTGTGAAAGGTGATGCCGGCCACTGGTGATGGGCTGGCGTGGCCTTGTGCGGCTTGTTGGATGGCTTGTTCCATGCCGGGTAGGTCGGTTTTTGACACGATGGCTTGTGCGCCTGTTGCGGCGGTTTGTGCTGCGTAGGTTTGCAGGGTGAATGAGGTAATGCAGACGACTCCAAGAGGAATACCAGCGGTGCGTATGCGGTGGCATATTTCGGTGCCGGGTATGGGTTCCATCGATAGGTCAACGAGGAGTACGTTGGGTCGTGTGTGTGGGTCGAGGCATAGGTCGATGGCGTGATTGCCGTTTTCGACGGTCCATGCGACGGTTATACCGTTCATACGGTTGAGTAGTGTGCGCAGAGCAGCGAGTGTAAGCGTGTCATTGTCGACTATGCCTACGGTGATTGGTGTTTCGCTTGTATTGGTCTGCATGTGTTCTATTATGCGCTGTTTATTGGCTCGTGCATGCGGTGTCACTCGGTGAGGGACATGGCTGGATGCCGGTTCGTAGGTGATCTATGGTGAGCGCAAATTCTACTGAATGATTCGGTTGACCAATAGTTTTTGTCGTGTTGGTGAGGGGATTGTTATGCATCGTAGGTTATTGATGGTGTCGTCTGCGTTGATGTGCGTGTTGGCGGTGTTTCTTGCGTGGGTGCTGAGTGATTTGCATGATCGTTCGTTGCCGCAGGAGTTTCATCCGTCTGCTGTTATTTCCATAACGTTGCCTGATGGGATGCGTGATATTGATGCGTTCAGTCAGTTGCGTGAACAGAATACGAAGCTTGGTTTGGGTTTGGTGAAGATCGTACCGGATATGGAGCGTGGTACTGATGCGCAAGTGTTTATTCCGTTACCGGGCACCGTATTGCGTGGTTTGATGCCGGGTTCGTTGATTCGTAGGTTTGGTAGTGTGCCGAATGGCAGGATCGCTGATATATCACGGTTGGATAGTGCGTCAGCTGGCGGTCAGTATTTGGTGTGTGGTCGTTGGGATACGTCTACTCGTGAGAGTGTGAACGTATGGGCAACTCGTATAGGTGTGCGGTTGGATTATGACGGCGACGATGCGACGAGTGATTCCCGTATGCTGTTGGGCACGCCGAGTTTTCGGGTTGCTGTAGGCGCGACGATTGCGTTAGTAGCAGTATTGGTGGTGTTTTGGCTGTCGTCTAAGGCTCGTTCGCGTGCGTTGCGAGTCTTGGCTGGGGTGCCTGCGTGGAAGATTCAGTATGATGATACGCTCGCTTTGCTACGGCCTATGTTGTTTGTTGCGTTGATCGTGGACGTGATCGCAGTATTGGTGGTGCTGGCCACGCGCGGATGGGTGTTTGTGCCGTATCTGCTGCGGGTGATAGTGCTTTGCGAATCAGTAGTGTTGGGTTGCTTGCTGATGTTTACGTTTGTCATCTCGGCAGTATGCTGGCCGTCTGCACACATGATTGCGATGCGCTCGCCTATGCCGCAGGGTTTATCTCGGGCGAGTGCGCTGATAAAAGCGATGGTATTCGTTGCCATGCTTGCGGTTATTGCTCCATCAGTGACGTCGTTGAATACTGCGTCTGACGCGGCGCAAGAACAGTCTGTATGGCAACGGTTACGCAATCAAGTATCCGTTTCGTTCGATGCGAATAACGATGACTTGACTACCAACATGGCTGCCATGATACATGCGATGGCACAGCATAATATGATCGCATTATCATATGCGTTTACTGATGATCGGTTGGAGCACAGTGCAATCGATGCGCCGGTGACGGGTATTGTTACTCGATCATGGCTTGATCTCATTGGCATAAATCCAGATACGATGGCAGGTATCACACCGATATCTGATACTCAGTTGCCTGAGCAAGCCCAGCAAATTGTCAGTCAGTTTACGACATGGGCGAATGATGATACGCAAGCTGCACGATTGCGGTCACAATCACACTATTACATGGTTGACGGAGTGACGGTGCCGTTGCTGAAAGGTGGGTCTGATGAGATGCTTTTCCCTCGTCATGCGACGATTATCGTCGTACCTGACGTGAAGAGTTTTTCTGATTCTGGATTTCTTATTCCTGCGCTTTCCTCTCGCAATATTGTTATGTCCGGTTTGGATGGCTCTCGTCGACAGATTGTACGAGCTGGACTCGGTAACGCCGTGTCGGTTCGTTATATTGCTGAGGAACAGATTTTACGTGCGCAATTGTCCGCATACTTCGCATGGATGCAAGCGGCAACGATAGTACTGCTACTTGCAGCATTCGTCATCATCACGGTTGTTGGAGCTGATGTGCGTGCCACCTTGCGAGCTAAACACGATTATCCCCTACTGCTATCTGGATATGCGCCCGCGCGGCTTGCCGCATTGACAATGCTCACGGAAACATTGCTGGCATTGATTGCGACTGGCATACTATGCGGTTTGCTTATTGCGCAACATACCGACAGCACTATCATGATGCTGCTCATAATCGTCGCAATACTGGCTACAGTATTCTCGGCTATGTGTCACCGAGCAGCAGTACGCGCTCGATTCCGTGCTATCAATTACCGCACATTGTAAGACAGACCTGATTCTCATCTTTTATTCATCACGCATGGTTATGCCGACACAAGGAGCACAAATTGACTACTATCACCTGTCGCAATCTCACGACTGGCATTCATGAACAAGCCATCACTCGTGGCATTGATTTGAAGCTCGTACCCGGTACGATCACCGCACTCACCGGACCAAGCGGATGCGGCAAAACCACCCTGTTGCACACGATCGGTCTACTCCTTACGCCCACCGCCGGTACAGTAACCATTGACGGTATAGACGCAACCGGTTGGAATCAACGACAGCGACGCGCATTCTGGCGAGACAAAGCCGCATTCATCCTGCAAGATTACGGCATTATGGATGAGGAAACCGTCAACTTTAACGTCAGCATGCAGCTGAACACACTCGGCTTAGCTGTAGGTGGCGATCATCGACGTATACGCAATGCCCTGCGACTTACAGGACTTGCCTCGCGTGGCAACGAACTCGCGTCACACTTAAGCGGCGGCGAAAAACAACGACTCGGCATCGCGCGTGCTATCTACAAAAACGCGTCCGTAATCCTCGCCGACGAGCCAACCGCTTCACTCGACGCAGATAACCGTGCCAATATCATCCGACTATTGCGTGAACGGGCCAATCAAGGCGCAACCATTATTCTCGCCACACATGATCCCGTACTTGTCAGCGCGTGCGATCAGGTTTACCGAGTCGGCGAACCCGACAGTAAGTGACTTGTAATAATCTCAAACGTTGACTGTGACAAACACATCTTCAATTCATGAACCGTTAGTAACTCATCGTTTCAGGAGTAAGTAATTATGATTAGTAAGTCTCGTCCCCGCCTCGCCATTGTTACTGCACTCATCGCACTACTTGCAGGCGGAATAATTGCTTTTGCACTGATTGGTACCGGTACAGTTACGTTTCACCATGCTGATCGAGTGCCATGCAATAGTCTGACATCTTATGCACAGGTACAAACTGTAGTCAACGATAAAGCTGTCATAATTACACGCATCACCAACAGTGGCACACAGGTAACCGTTACCCCGGTTAAGGCTGACTGCCCCGACTCACACGACCAGCTCGGCTATATACGCATCACCTATACGACAGATAGTGAACGTGACGCAATTCAATCCATCCTCGACCATGAGACGCTCGGCGTGTTTATCACGCTTGATAACGCCTGATAATTATTGGCGTTGCTGCTCATATTACAGGGTGTTACTATGAATCGCATGACAATTCGTGTTGTCCCGATTGAATCGCAGTGGTTTGAGCAAAAAGCGCAAGTCCAATCGCGCACATGGCACGAGTTGAATCAAGGCCATATTCCGCAAGAAATCGTGGATGCAATCACCCCTGAATTTGCACTCAAACTGACGCGAAACGCAGCACATAATCATAATCAAGTGACATTGATCGCATTGAACGACGATCAAGTAATCGGATTTACAGAGCTGTTGCGCACTCCACGACCGCCGATCGATCGGCCTGGCGCAGCGGAATTGGCATCACTCTACGTGTTGACCGATCATCATCACAACGGTATTGGCCGAATGTTAGTTGAAGCTGGCAAACGTGCGATCGGCAATGATCGGCTTGTCTTATGGGTGATGGCATTCAATACAAACGCACAAGGATTCTACCGACACATCGGCTTCCACGAAACTGGCCACACGCAAACTGAAGATATGGGATCAGAACTGGAAATGATCAACTACACACCCTTGAAACGTTCAACCCGTGTAACTACCTCTCAGGTCGCTTCGCGACCAGCTCATCCTGCAATTACGGACGCGCTACACGCGATTTGATATTGATTCGTCTGTCGGCTCGCACAGCACCTAAGCACCCACAAATAGCTTTGCTATTTGATTAACGGCGTTGTTCTGACAAAGGGAAACATTGTCAACGAACTTCTGACGCAGGACACTAGCGCGTAATGCTCATACGAGCGGTTGACGAGCGTCTAATTCGCAGATGATACCGGTTTCTTTACGTATCCATTCGGCAGCTTGCAGCGTAGCAAAATTCCAAAGCGCGTACGGCATGCCACCGAGGCTGGGATGCTCAGCCCAAAACGTCAAATTGTCACTATACGCAATCAAACGTGTTCCTTCGGTAACTGGCATCGCGGATTGATAGAGTTGGTGAGCTAATGTTGCGACAAATTCTTGTGCTGCTCCCAACGTGTCCATAAGATGTTGATCAGCTGTAGCCGGAGGCCCGACAATTTCCCACGATTCAACATCCGCAGCATCCCACTGAATATTCTCGCCATCCACCTTGCTTTCGATCGCCACAAACAGCTTGGCAAACTCGCTCGACGTTAATCCAGTTACCCTACGACGCGTAGACAATTCAATCGGAGTCATAACTCCCCTTCACTCATCAAGTATCAACAATCAGCATCATATCGCGGCTCATATTGGTATTGCCAAGCTTTTGTCATGATTCCACCATTTCCCATCAAGTGAGAGGAAATACAGAACAAAAACTAGAACACTTCATTTCGCTTCCCAGTCGGTCTGTTGTGTTTCACCGTACAATTCCTGCACACCGCGACTGGGCGTTGGTGTTGGCTTCCTCGGCCATGATTCCTCCTAATGGTTGATACGGACCCGTTCCGGGCATAAAAAAACCACCCATGCGGGTGGCTAATAGATAAAAATAGCAGAGCTGTGAAAATGTTATTCGTCAGAAATATCTGCCAAAGTTTTCAACAAATCATCTGCATAAATATACCCGTCAGATGATTCGCATAGTGGAGTCCAAGGATTACCGCGAACCCTATAGGCTTTACCAGTTAGACGATTGACAAACCAATTAGGCGACAGACCATTAAGAGGCAGCTTCGGAAAAGCGTCGTAGAGGCTAGTCGGGACCAGAAACCATTCTGCATTCTCTTTCCCATGTGACTTAGTCAGATGGAATCCGCCGCACTCTTTGCCGACAATGAGGCGAGCATCATGATAACTACGAACTTTCATTGTTTGATCCTTGAGATGTAGTGGAATCGTCCCAGTCCAAGTATTCTTGAAAGTGATCCTGCTGGTTTTCTTCTTGCCATTCTATCGCATTGAGCTTGGATTCGGTGTATTCCTTAGCATTTTTTACTGAAATCACCCAAGGTTTAGCTATTCGCTGCCGACCTGATTCAAAATCGTACTCTCCTTTTCCTAGAATGACGTTAATTGGCTGTATGTCGTCAACTCGAAGAAACTCGAAGGTCCCTTCTTTAAGCCGTTCCACATACTTGTTCGGGTCCCCGTATTTTCTAGGGGTTTGCCCATACTTCGCCAATATTGAAGCTAGATCCCCAGTTTGTACATCATACATTCTCAACGTTTTGCTACCGTCTTCGGTTTGAGTAATTTCCGCGTTCCAAATATGTCCGCCTCCCTTCTCCCACTCGCCCGCAACAAAAAATCTTGATCCAACCGGATACTCCAACATCGCATTTTGTGTTTTCGAATTCGAATAGAACTGAGTAAATCGTCTATGTTTACCATCAGCGGTCTTCCAAAGATCTGCGATCAACCAGTCGAATCCATCGTCATTCTTGTCAAGGTTCCCGACAGCACAAACGTCATAACCTCGCAATCGCAGTTCCATCGCCATAACAACACGCTGACAGTTAATACCCCAAGGGTTATCGGGCAAATCCTCGAATTGGATACCAGATTGGAGTTTTGATTCAATCCATTCATCCCATTGTGGGTTGACTTCTGAATGGGTGATTTCCTTGAGATGCTGGCGGGGCTCCAACGTTTTGAGCTTATCCAGTTTCGGAGAGGAGTCAGTATCAATCGAGTCGGTGTAGCCGCCCATGCGGCGCATGGCTTCGAGAATTTCCTCGAGGGTTGGGTTTTCCTTGCCGAGACTTTCCCACGCTTTGAGATACTTTTGATACAGTTTCTCGGGGTCGTATCCTTCGATTTTGGGGTTGTTCTTGTCCCAGCTGGGGATGATCTCGCAATCGCAGTCGTGATGATACTTGTTCATGTCACCGCCAGCAGCCTCGGCACTCGAGTATACGAAGCCGCGGGATGCGACCATCGAACAGAATGCACAGGTCTTCGCACCTTGGGGTACGCGAGCGTAGCGTGGTTTGCTTGGATCATGACGTGTGACGCGTTCGATGGTTTCGCGTCCGCCTGCTTTCACCCACCTGTCCATTCCTGCGTGCAAACCACGCAGCATGGCATCGGGGTCGGCTGGCGTACCATCATCCTTATCCCATAGGTTGCCAGCCAGTCGACGTACCGTTTGACGCATGGGCACGTCATCGGGATCATACGTGGAATCAACGGTATAGTCCTCTTTAATCCATTTAGCGCGCATCTGCTCATACCATTGAGCAGCGGCAACGCTCCCCACGTTCCTGTATTTGCGGGCGATCGCAGGCACGAGATCAAGCAACGCGTTACGAATAACAGCCGGATCATCGTACAGGCTATACACCGTGTTAAACGTATCCGTGAGTTCACGTTGTGCTGCTTTGACTGCTGACCGTTGCGCCTTGGCTAGGATTGTTCACGTCCGACCGGTTCGGAGTTTGACTGTTGCTGTCCGCCATCGCTGCCTCCCAAATTCAAGCGGGTCAGTATCATCATCATTGACGACGAACCAATCGAACCGAACACAGCTAGCGAACATATACTGACGTGTTACAAACAGCACGCGATCTACCAACCAAGCACGCGCAACAAGTCAGGCGACTCGATACGTGGTACCTTGGAATTAACGAACGCCTTACGGTCACGACTCACGATATAGTCAGCCTCCCACCATTCAGCGCACACACGAATCAACCCATCTTCAAAATCCGGTTCATCCGAAGCCAACGCCGCACGGCACAACAACGAATCAATTGGGAACACGTCAAAACGATCAAGAAACAAGTTCAACCACGCACGGTTACCTTCTTCTGTGCACTCACGACGCGCAATATAATACGCATCCTTGAGACTACCCGCACAAACAGCAACCGCCACACGGTCAGCATTCAACGCGTCAAACACACTCGCCGCAGCATCAGCAAGCGGACGACTAGGCACCATGACGTCAAGCAGAAAATTAGTATCCGCGACTACCTTAATCACGCTTCGCCAGCTCCCGCTTTACATCATCCGGCCCCATAGCCGCAATCGCGGACTTCGCGGGGAACAATGCACGCAACCTATCCAATTCCGCGCGTGCCTGCTGTGCCGTCAACCTATGCGGTGCACGCTCCAAACGCACACCAACATCAACTATGCTCATAGTACCCTCCCTATTTGTGACTTGTAGTGTTAGCTAGCATATCCAACAAAAGTTAAAACATGCTGACCATCGTGCTTACATACTGCCATAAAGACACTATGCAAGCCACTCACATTATTAACATCGCTATGAGCGAGACGAAGTTCAGGGCACACACGCTTATTCAGCGTTGTTTTCTTTCGGACTCGCAGAAGAGTCTTCTCTGCTCATCTTGCCACTGTAACAAGTACCCCCATCATGTGTCATAGCGTCGGCATTACAGCCAAATTGTCCGCGTTTTCACATACTTCTTAATCTAGCTGCCACTCGACTCATCCTCGCGCAGCTGGCGGCATAGCATTGGCTCGAACACGTCTGATGCACAGCACTAAGTCCATTGCCTGCGACGAGTCGAACATTTGGAACAACTGCCTTGGCCGGTCGAACGGTGGTTTCGTCAGCTGCTCAGGCTCAAGATACCCGTTGCGTTCTATATAATCAATAACCTTATGCAAGAAGCCGATCTGCTCTTGATTGAGTGTGTGAGTGTTAATGAAGTCAGCGAACGCATCCATTGCCGCATCATGGTCAAGCTTGGCAATACGCCGTACCAGTAAACCGAATGGTATCGGTCCGTATGACGTCTCATATTCAACACGCGACCCAAGCTCATGGACGAGAATGCGTTCAAGCTCACTATAATCATGCTCATCCAACGGCTTATTGTGCCGCAACTTGAGAATAACCGTGTCATCGCGATGCTCATTAACATAGCGGTTGACTTTGAGCTTGTAATCTTCATAATGTTCGGTAATATCGAATGGCTGATTTTCAGTACGTTCAATAAGCGGGTCAGTCAGATTAGTAACAATAATCTTGCGCGCATTCGCATCTACAATAAACCGAATGAGATCACGTAACTGTACGCGCACCTGTTCCAACTCAACCACGCTCAGCCCTTGAAGGTATGAGTGATCGTGCACAATTGAACTGATAAGCTCTTTGTGCTCATACACTTGTGGTATGGTCATGCGCTCGTTCAATCGAACGGCGAGCGCCCGGATCTGTGTCGGATATGCGGCAGCAGAGCGTCCGGTTGCGCTTGCGACCATGAATCCGTACATGAGTGCGTCGAATCGTAGCGCATATACGTCGGTTTCGTCGTAGTGGGCTAACGGGGCGAGTTCTGTGGTGAGTTCGCGTACGTTGAGTTCAGTGAGCGAGGTGAATGCGTCAGTTTCTCGGTATCGTTCGACGTATTCGCGTTTGAGTCGTACAGCAGCTTTGGTGGTATCCCATGAGTTGATTTGTGCGTGCAGATCGTTGACGAGTGAGTTTCGCCATTGCATAATTTGTTGATTGTCTGCGTATGCACTGGTTTGGAAGGCGTGGATGAGTTCGGCTTTGCGCGCGAAGATACGTTCGCTCACTGTTGCGACTGGTTTGTCGTCGACTGTGTTGGTTTGTTCGCGGAAGAATGCGAAGTTGCCGCAGTAGTCGAAGATTGTGAAGTATTGTTTGCCGAAATATTCCTCGTCGCCGTCCACGCAGTCGAGGTCAGGGCACAGTCTGGTGCCGCGGCCGATCATCTGCCAGAATTTGATTTTGGAGCGCACTTTTTTGAAGAAGACGAGGTTGACGACTTCTGGCACGTCGACGCCAGTGTCCATCATGTCGACGGATACGGTGATGACCGGATTCGGTTTGTGTTTGAATTCGGCGATGATGCTATGCGCATAATCCTCGCTGTGCAGTACGGCTTTGATGAATCCGTTGGATGATTCCTTCGGATAGAGTTGTGCATACCGTTCGACGATATAACGGGCATGCGGTTGGTTGGCTGCGAAGATGATGGTTTTGCCGAGTCGTTCGCCGCCGTCGGTACGGATGCCGTGATCGTGGAGGTCTTGGAGTACGGTGTCGACGGTGGCTGGGTTCATCACGTAAGTATTGATTGCAGCTGCGTCAATGTGATCGGGTATGTCGCCAGTTCCGTTGTCGGAATCAGGGTCGCCGAAGTCTTCTTCGTAGCGTTCTTTATCGCTGTCGGATAGTTCGTCGTAGGTGATGCCTTCGTCGATGAATTTGGTTTTGGCTTCGATGTTGTGATACGGCACGAGTACGTGGTCTTTGAGTGCGGTCGCGTACTCGTATACGTAGGTGGGTACGCCGTGTTGCACTTGGAAGAAATCGTAGGTATTGCGATCCACTTCGTTGCGCGGCGTGGCGGTGAGCCCGACCATAATCGCGTCGAAATGCTCGAAGATCACCCGGTATTTCTTGAAGATCGACCGGTGGGCTTCGTCCACGATGATCAGATCGAAGTGTCCGGACGAGAACACAGGTTTGCCGTCCGCTCCGGCTTCCGTGTCTATAGCGTTGATCATGGTCTGGTAGGTGGAAAAGACCACGCGCGCATCTGTATCGTGTTTGTTCTCGCATAAGTTGCATAGGGACCAGTCGGGATAGTATTCACCGTATGCACTTTTTGCTTGGGAGACGAGTTCGACACGGTCTGCCAGGAAGAGCATGTTTTTGACGAGTTTTGCGCGCATGAGTACGTCGGCGAGTGCTGCGGAGACGCGTGTTTTACCGGTTCCGGTTGCCATGACGAGTAGGCTGCGACGTTGCCCTTGGTTGAGGTTGTCGCATACGGCTTGGATGGCTTCAAGCTGGTAATATCGTCCTTTTCCGCCGGCGACACTCTGGTTGACGGCAACGGTGGATGGGTTGATTGCTTCGTGTCGACGGTTGATGATGCGTTGCAGATCGTCTTGTGCGAAAACGATGCCGACTGGACGGGTGGAACCGTTGGTATCGTCCACTAGGTAGGTACGGTATCCGTTGGATAGGAAGATGATTGGACGGTATCCGCATTGTTGTTCGAGACAGTCTGCGTAGAGGCGTGCTTGTTGCAATCCTTTTGTTGGTTCGTATGAGGTGCGTTTGGCTTCGATGATGGCGAGTGGTTTGCCGTCGCGTCCGTTGAGTAGGTAATCGATGCGACCTTGTTGTCCCGGATTTCCTTCCATACCGGTGACCGGATACTCTTCGATGACGTCGCGCTGCATGTTCCAGCCGACCAATTGCAGGTCAAGGTCGATGAACCGTTTGCGCGTCTCGTATTCGCTGTACTCGTCGGCGGAAAGCTGCGGCATGGCCGGCTGTTCGGCCTTGCGGGCGGCCAGCTGGTCGCTTAACGCGCGGATTCGCTTTTCGAGTTGTGCGATGTGCGCGGTCTGCTCACCGAGTTGTGCCTCGTATTCCTTGCGCGCGGCGTCTTCCTGGGCTTTGCGTTGTTTGGCTGCGAGCGCATGGTTGACGGCGGGTACTTGTCTGGGGTCGAAGGTGCGTTTCGTATAGTGTCGGCCGTAGCTGTAGTCGATCCATTGGATGAAGTGGAAGAGGATTTGCAGGGAGAAGATCGCGTCCTCTGGTTTGAGCTGTGCGTTGCGATGGGCGGCCATGTTGCCGGCTTTAATAATGTATTGCAGTGATTCCCACAGGCGATTGTCCATCAGTGCGTCACGGAAGGTGGGTTCGTGGACGAGGGATTGCAGGTTGTCTTTGTATGGTGGCTTGATGGTGTCGTCGGCGGCGTATACCCATTTGACGGCGAGCTCGAATGCGCGGCGAGCCGCCAATGCGCTGATGGTGGGCGACAGCGACATCGCCCGTTCCGCTTCCAGACACGCCTCGGCGAACATCTCATAATTGCTTTGTCCGCTGAGGAACGAGAAATTGGCCATCACCCGACTCCTTTGCCTGTGTCATTCGTGGCACATTGTTTTCCGCACGATGATGCAGATCGAAAAGGTTGTTCTAGGCAACCTTCATATCCGAGCGAATTCGTTCGGGTGCTATGTCTATGCCGTTTGACCAAGTCGGGGCACCAGCGACAAGCCGCACACTGCGGAACAGGCTAGGATTTCGCAATGCTTGGAATGCACCTTGATCGAGATATTTCGTCATATCGAAGATTCCTGAAGCGCCATCCGAACATGTCACACGGAGCTTGTAGCCGTCCAACGGTTTCACTTCGGTTACCTCACACAGATAATCAAGGAATGACATGACTCCGCTCCTATCGCAATGGTTCGATTCGCATGGGCTGTTCTCCTTCATGGCACACTTCCCAAGAAGCCTGCAATTCTTCTTCGTGAATCACTGCCCATGCCTGCACCAGTCGATGCTGCTTACGAGGCAGCTCACCGGAAAGAAGCTCACCGTCCAACGAGTACACAGCTTTTGACCCTTGGTATTCCACATGCATATGTGGCGGATTGTGATCATCGGCATACATGCGAACGATGATGCCGAAGAACATGCTTACAATCGGCATGTCACCCCTCCTCTTGGCTCGATGCGAGACTCCCTTGTACTAGATCATCATACTATCGGATTCGTACGGGCAAGTACGAAAGAATAGACAACGAGCTTATCGACGCAACACAAAATGAGCTCCTGATACATGCTCTGAAAACAGCACAGGCGCGTTTCCCCGAGGTCACTTGGAAATATCAACTTGATGCAGATTTGGACTACACCATTTCGCGTCATATCAACGACAAAGACAAAGCCAAACAGCTGCTTGCATGGAAGCCGTCAAAACTCTGATAACTATTACTGTGGCGTCGACCATCGTTCCCGTAAACATGGAAGCGACACCACTGTTGCTATTCGGCGAAGTAGCGTTGGGCTAGGCTCTCGTAGAGGGTGTTGAGACGGTCGAGCTGCTGGCGGGCGGTGGCCTTGAGTGATTCAACCTGCGTGACGAATTCGGCGAACTCGTTTTGGAGGGCAAGGGGCACCAACACAACTGGCAATTGCATCAAATTCGGTTTGGTGATGTTGGCCATGCTGCTATTCGCACCAGTCGCCATCGCACTAATCCGACGATGCACAGAACGATTCACCAGCAACTGCCAAAGGAAGATAGGATTACACGTAGTCTCATCGAGATTGGCTTTCCATAGCAAATCTGATAGATACATATTCTTCGGATATTGCCACACGTATCCAGTAGATCCCACCAATTGAACCGTGTTCTTTCGATTGATGATCACATCACCATGTTTGATCTCATGGTCAGGATTCGGAACATAATCGAAAGGCAAATATTTGACCTGCGTTTCATCGAAAGTATTCGACGCCACGGCACTGGTTTTCAAGACAAGATTGATGCAACGCTCTTTACTTGCGAGACTTTTCCCAGATGAAAAACTCTTCACGTAATGCGTCACTGTTGTTCGCTCTTGAATATCGCCAAACATCTCGACGAAGCGGGATTGGATGAGTTCGTCGGCTTTGGCGAGCATCTGCTTGGCGAAGGTAATTTCATTATTAACCGTTGTTAAAACATTAATAATCTTCCGTTGCTCTATAAGAGACGGCAATGATATCGTAATGTTATTCAGCACCTTTGCAGACAGATGCTTAACCGTAACATAGGATGTTTGCGATTCAATATGCTTCAATTCGCCTGAAAGGCTATATGATAAAAAAGATTGAAGTAACTCGTCAGTACATGATTCGATTTTGCAGACTCGTTGATTAAGTAGTGCATGTCCGCCATGCCATTCAACAATATTGAATTCACCATCCATGCCGATAAGAAGATCGCCATTATAAATATGATATTTATCATCACACTGCTCATCGGTATAGGTATTTGATTTACCTTGCTTAAGATCACGAATACGAATAACCGGCAAACCAGCTGACGAGTCTAAAGCAAAGCGTTTTGAATCAAACGCATAGCCATATGTAATGTTGCTTATCTCTTTGAGAAGTCGTTTCCCCATCACTCACCATCCTTGGCGAGCATGGCGTCGAGGGTGTTAAGTCCGCTCACGAACTTATCGTTCAACTCGCGTAGTTCGGCCATGAGCTGGCTGGTTGGCGGATATTCCTTCTTCTCGTATTCGACCTTCACGTACTTGTTGAAGCTGAAGTCGTAATCCTGTTCGGCGATGTCGTCACGGGTGACGAAGAAGCTCTGCTCGTTGCGCTCGCGCGAGTTCTCTGCATCCAAGTGCGACCAGCGTTCGAGAATATCCGGAATATCGTTGTGGCTCACGTCCTCATCACGCTTGTCGTCCAGCGTGAAGCCGTCATGCTCCATGTTGTACAGCCACACTTTATCGGTGCTGTTCGGCGCATCGGTTTTCGTGAACACGAGAATCGCGGTGCTCACACCCGAATACGGTTTGAATACGCCCGACGGCATGTAGATGATCGCTTCCAACCGCTGATGGTCCACCAGTTCGCGACGCAGCTCACGATACGCTTTCGCATTGGAACGGAAGAGCACGCCGTTCGGCACGATGCACGCGCAACGGCCACCGAGCTTCAGCATGCGCAGGAACAGTGCCACGAACAAGAGCTCCGTCTGTTTGGTTTCAACAATCGCCTTCAACGAATCATCGATATCTTCCACGTCCAGCGACCCGGTGAATGGCGGGTTTGCCAATATCACGTCGAATCGGTCACGAATCGTATTCAGTCTCGACAGACTGTCTTGGTTACGCACATCAGGGTTTTCCACGCCGTGCAGTAGCAGGTTCATCGCGGAAATACGCACCATCGTCTGATCGGTATCGAATCCGGTGAACTGTTCACCCTCGAACAGATTCCACTCATCGGCGTTCATCGCGTCGCCGTAATGTGCGCGAATCGATTCGGCGGCGGAAATCAAAAAACCAGCCGTACCGCATGCCGGATCACCGATCAGCTGGCCGGGTTTGGGATCAAGCAAGCCGACCATGAGATCGCGAATATGCTTAGGCGTGCGGAACTGGCCGTTCGCGCCTGCAGTATTGAGTTTGCTCAACATGTATTCATACAAGTCACCCAAATCATCCTGATCTTTGACCACGTTCGTCAATAGATCATCAATGCCACTCACCGCTCGTTCCAACGTTTTCGGCTTATTGAACCCAAACGACGCATCCTCCATGCTTTCCGCGAACGCGTTGCCGGTGTGCAAGGTCTTCAGGAACGGAAACACCTTTTGCGAAACAGTAGCGAACATTTGTTCGGCAGGTTCGTTCTTGAACCTGCTCCATCGCAACTCCTGACCCTCAGGCGTCTGCGGGAACGTAAGTTTTGCAGCAGGCACACCGGTTAACTGTGCCATCTGCTCAGCCGCAAGTTCCTTATCGTCAAGCGACTTCATGAACATGAGATACGTGAGCTGACTGATCACTTCAAGCGGATTAGTGATGCCGCCTTCCCACATGCGCTGCCAAATATCATCAACCTTACTTTTCGCAGCTCCAGTGATCATGCTTGCCCTTTCCCACGTTCCATCACAATACGCATCTCCCCCACTCTACCGGAATCACTCCGCCTTTCACTACTTGCTTGACTGAGGATTCGTTTAGAGACGAGCACTGAGACGGCAACGCCAAGGGCAACGGGCACGTAGAAGGCGCTGGGGGCGGCGGTGAGTTCTAGGACGAGACACATAGCCATGAGCGGGGCTTGTTGAGAGGCACTCAAGAGTGAGGCAGCACCGATCAGCGCACAGGCGGTCACCGAGTCGGCAGGGAATGCGAGCGTCCACAGTACGCCGATCATCGCGCCAAGCGTGGAACCGAGCGCAATACCGGGCTGAAGCACGCCACCGGACGCGCCGGAGCGAATCGTGATCAATGTAGCCACGGCTTTTGCAACGAACGTCACCGCTAAAACCAGTAGCACGATCGTCAGTTGAGACTGCCGATCGGACAATCCCAACAGTGTCCACGGTGAAACTGGCATCTCCCCCGCGCCAACAGATTGTTCCACACTCACCGCCGCATTCATGCTCGGACTGCCATCCGACATCAGCGATACCGTACTCAACCCAAGTTGCGCAGCGGCACGACCGTTGCCCATAATCTGCGGCAAACCAATAGCAATCACACCGGTAATCACACCGGCTAATGGCATTTGCCATAAGATGGCTGTACCACTTGGCTGATGCGATTGCGCCCACGTCGAACCGCGACGAAACCACGCGCCAACCACGCCACACGCTGCGCCAATCAGCAACGCCGCAAGCATAATCGTTGGCGTCAACGAATTCTGCATCAACGCAATGTCATAAAACACATGCCGGCCCTTAATCGACGCCGCTACGAACGCAGCCACCGCCGACATGCCAAGACCAAAACCAACACGTTCAATCGCCACATCAGCCAGCAAAATCTCCACGGCGAAAAACATGCCAGCAAACGGCGCGTTATAGACGCCGCCCAAGCCAGCGCCAGCCGCAACCGCGACAACCACCCGCCGATCGACAGCATCAAGTCGGAACAGGTCAGCAAATCGTTGAGCGAGCATCGCACCAAGTTCACGCGGAGCCACTTCACGACCAATCGACGCACCAGAGCCAACGATGACGATCTGCAAACACACGTGCACAAGCGTCTGCCACCACGGCATGCGCTCCCCTGCAACCGCCTTTTTAACAGAAGGCACCTTCGTGGTTTTCGTGCGCAGCAACCACCAGACCACGCCAGCAAAGGAAAGTCCCACCGTCATGGAAATCGCACGGCGCACGCCTGGCACTGCAAATGGACCGGGCGCAGTAGCGCCTTCAATATAACCGAGCATGAGCTGTTCGACGCCGTACAGCAATAGGGTGAGTAATCCGGCTCCAGCGCCAATAATCGCACCAAGTACGAGAATCGCCGCTGCCATCCACCACAATCGCCGATTGTCTACTTTCTGCTGCTCACCCATCGCACTTCTCCAACTCACTTCACGAACAGTGCTGTTCTCTCATGCATTTCTCATAACAGCATAAAACAAATCAGGCTTGGAACCCGTAGATTCCAAGCCTGATCATCACGTTACCCTATACCATGTTTCCGTTGCCGGTTATTCCGCCAGCATCATGGGCATACGCTCACTCAGCGTTCTCAGCCGGAGCTTCAGCAGCCTTATCTGCAGCGAGCTCGTCGGCGACAGCGGCAGCAGCGGAAGCGGCTTCAACGCTTTCGTTCTCGGCAGCATCTTCAGCAGCCTCATCATCACCGAGGAACTTGCTCAGATCGAGCGGTTCACCAGCGGAAGTGAAGGACACCGCGCGCATACCAGCGAGCAGACCCTTGGAACGACCGACCTCAGCCACAGCAGAGCCGAGCTGACCGTTCTTCACGATTGCGTTGATAAACGCGTTCGGGTCCATGCCGTACTGCTGAGCGATGGAAGCGAGGAAGTTGAACACGTCGGACTGAGACACCTTGACGTCGAGCTTCTCAGCGAGGGTGTCGAGCAGGATCTGATCCTTGAGTTCCTTCTCAGCAGCTTCCTCGGCCTGAGCCTTCTGCTCGTCGGTGGCCTTCTCCGGATCGGCAGTCAAAGACTTGAGGTGCTCGGTCACAGCGTCGGCCTTCACGCCAGCCGGCACAGGGATTTCAACGCCTTCAGCCAGCTTGGCGAGGAAAGCGTCGCGAGCCTCGGTGGCCTGACGGGCTTCGCTATCCTGCTCGATCTGCTTGCGAATATCAGCCTTGAGCTCGTCCAGCGTGTCGAACTCGGAAGCATCCTGAGCGAAGTCGTCGTTCAGCTCCGGCAGTTCCTCAGCCTTAACGGTGTTGACCTTCACCTTGACCTGAGCCTTCTGGCCTTCGTGCTCGCCGGCTTCCAGCGTGCCTTCGAAGGTGGTTTCTTCGCCGGCGGACAGGCCATCGAGAGCCTCATCAAGACCATCGAGCATGGTGTTGGAACCGAGCTCGTAGCTCACGCCTTCCTGAGATTCAACAGTCTCACCGTCGATCTCGGCAGTCAGATCAATGTTGGCGAAATCACCCTTGCTTGCCGGGCGGTCAACACCCACGAGGGTGCCGAAACGCTGACGCAGGGTCTCGAGACGCTTTGCCACGTCTTCGTCGGTAACTTCCGGCTTGGCCACGTCAATGGTCAGACCTTCGAGCTCCGGCAGTTCGATGTCGGGGCGACGCTCCACGGTGGCAACAAACTTGAGCTTAGTCTCATCCTTAGCAGAAGACGGCACTTCCTGCACGTCGATCTCCGGCTGGGCCATCGGACGAATCTTCTTCTCATCGAGGGCCTGAGAGTACAGCTCCGGCACGCCGTTGTTCACAGCTTCGCCAGCAACGGCTGCAAAGCCGATGCGCTGGTCAATGATCTTGCCGGGCACGTGACCCTTACGGAAGCCGGGGATATTCACCTGCTTGCCGATCTCCTTACGGGCCTGATCGAGGAAGGGGTTGAACTCCTCCGGCTCAACGGTGATGGTGAGCTTCACCTTAGTGGGTTCGAGGTTCCTGACGCTGATCTTCACGCTTAACGCTCCTGAACATTCGTTACTGTCATAGTTCTGCCATAATAGGCAACCGTTATATGATAACCCTACTCACGGACGCCGCAACTAAATGGACTTGCCAATCGCGCGCACCTTGCTGTGAGAGAAATTCGGCAACATCCATTGAAGCGGGATCTTCGCTCCAACATAAGCTGCGAATAATCTGCGGCTTAATAATGATTTCCGGTGGTGTGCGCGTGTCTTCAGCGATCTGATTGATGACTTGACGCACCCGTTGCAATCGCTCATATCGTTCAGGATGTCGCTCTGCCCAGACTTTAAGTGAACGCGGACCGCTACCGCTACTTTCATCTGATGGAGGCGCGGCAAACGTTGGCCACTGTGCTGGTTTCAAGGCAAGCGCTTGACGAATAGTCTCACGCCAAATAGAAGGTTTGACTTTACGCTGAATCGGCGCGTAGCGTTCAAACATTTTGTCTTGCTCGCTGCCAGTTGTCATGCGTACACGTTCGTTAAGGCTGCGAATCATACGAAACTCGCGCGCATTACGTGGCTTTTTCACTGCTGCTTCAATGATAGACGCGTCGGTAAGTAACAACATTGATGAAATATCGTATCGACGAGCGAGTCGATCACGTTCTTCCCACAATGCTTTTGCTATAGCAAGACCCTGACGGTCACGACTGAGCGTACTGATATGAGAAATACGCATCCACGGCACAGGGTGAGCTTTACGCGGTCCCATTCCCTCAGCTAGCGCGTGGGCGAATTCTTCCTCCGCCCATTCCTCTTTGCCATGTGCTTTCAAATCGGCACGCATCAGTTGTTCAAGTTCGATAAGCAGTTCAACATCGAGTGCTGCATAATTGCGCCAGTCACGTGGCAATGGCCGGTACGACCAGTCTGCTGCAGAATGCTCTTTAGCTAACGTAATGCCGAGATAATGCTCTGTGACGGCTGCTAATCCAAAACGGTGCATGCCAAGCAATCGTGCAGCGATTTCAGTGTCGAACAGTGCGGCAGGCTTCAAGCCTAGATCGGCAAATCCTGGCAAATCTTGCAGTGAGTCATGAATAATCCACGTTGCATCACGCACTGCATCATTGAATTCACTCCAATCGACACCGAGCGTATTCAACGCGATCGGGTCGAGCAATACAATGCCAGCTCCCTCGCGTTTAAACTGGATAAGCCAATCCTCATGACCATAACGAAAACCGGAGGCCCGCTCTGCATCAGCTGCTAGCGAACCCGAGGCAGATGCCAATCGTTCACATACCGCACGATATCCGGCGATTGTTGACGTGACGTCCGGCACGCCGCCGCGTGGTTGAGACTGCAACCTCGGTTCCTCGGTCAATGGAACGCTTCCTCCCTTTGGACGGCAGATGCGACAAACTGAGCCCATGCGTTTACCTGTTTGCCAGCATCCAATACACCTGCATGTTCAAGCGGCGTCCATGATACCCGTATCTCGCAACCGGCTGCTACATCTGGTGCTGATATGCCGAAAGCAACGTCATGAGTAATTGTCACTGTGCCGCGTGGCCCAGCAATGTCGCTCCCTTTGTTGGCAATAGTATTGCTGCCGTTCACAGCCACATTTGAGAGAGTGGCAAGCACATCATCCCAGATCATATTCGGTGCAGAATCATTATCCTCAACAGGATGTAACGGTATACGCGCGAACGCAACACAACGCCATTGTGTATGCCTATGACGTTGTGTTGCTCGTTCGCGAAGAATCGTAATCCAGCCGTATACATGCGCACTATCAGCACCATTGCACACGAGCGACACGCCAATACCATAGTCAGCATCATCCAGCGGAACAGACATCTCACGATACTGTACGCCAGGTATGCGCTTCATTGCACGCACTGACTCCACGGCATGCCATACGTTGTCAGGCACGTCGTGTGGCCGACTGGACGATGCGACGGCGCAATCCGGCATCGTCGCCGTCCGGCCGTCCTCCGGAAATGCGAAGATTTCAGCCATAGTTCAAGGCTACGGCACGTTGAGCGCTGTACGCGACATAGCCACGCGTATAAACGCAAAAAGATTCGTAGGCAACGTGCTCGCCGACAGACGAGCTAGTAAACTGCGCGCGAAGCACGTCCTTAATTGCAGGACGGCCTGTCGTCGTAGACGACTGAGGGGTAGTCACACCCTTGGAATGTTCCGAAAGTGTAACTACCCCTCAGTCAGCTGCGCTGACAGCTCCCCTGGCAAGGGGAGCCGAGAACAGGGGAACAGTCAGCTTCGCTGAGAGCCCCTATGACGAGGGAAACCACGCCACTAGTACACGGTCAGTCCGTATGACTCAAATTGTTCGACGACACGCTTTTTGAGCGCGGCGCTCGGGCCTTTCTGATCTTCGAGCGGATACGGGATACGTAACTCATGCCACTTCGGCCGGCCAAGCTGGTGGAAACCGAGCACGTCAACATGCTCAACCGCGTCGCCAAACGATGCACAGATTTTCGCCACATTGTCAACATTGTCTTCAGACGAGGTGAGTCCCGGTACAAGCACAAACCGCACCCAAATCTTCTTACCAGCCTTCGCAAGACGATGACCAAAATCGATAGTCGGTTGCAGTAGGCCACCGGTAACTTTGTGATATGTTTCCTCATCGCCGGATTTGACGTCCAGCAAACACAAGTCAATATCATCAATCATTTCATCGGTGTAGTTCGTGTTGAGAAAACCAGACGTGTCAAGACATGTATGCACGCCCATTTCTTTCGCTGCACGGAATACGCGCGAAACGAATGCTGGTTGCATCATCGACTCACCACCAGAGAACGTGATGCCACCATGCGTAGCTTTGAACAGATCAGCGTATCGTTCAACTTTTTTGATCATCGCATCCAAATACACCGGCTGGCCGTCGCGCATTTTCCACGTGTCCGGATTCTGACAATATTGGCATCGCAATGGGCAACCGCTCATGAAAACCGTCATGCGCGTGCCTGGCCCGTCGACGGAGGTGTTGATGTCCCACGAATGCACAAATCCGATATCGCCGGTTTTGAGTGCAGCAATGCGATCGCGACGGTCAAGACCAATCGGCGATTCAAAACCGGATAACCCACCCATGAGTGTCTGTGACGCGTACGTCTTCGACTCCCTGAGCATGTGTCGGGTTGTAGTACGAAATTGTGTGGTGATCTCGGGCATCATTGTCCTCCTCAAATTCTCAAGCCGCATAGTATATGCACATGTCGCACACATATGTGCGGTGGCCATACAAAAGGGGCGGGAGTATGTATCCCGCCCCTTCATCTAGTTACCGCGTATTGTTACGGTTTCAAGTTGCGTCACGCAGTGACTGCACCCTGATGGAACGTACGGGAGATCACGTCGAGCTGCTGTTCCTTGGTGAGCTTGACGAAGTTCACCGCGTAGCCGGAGACGCGCACAGTCAGATGCGGGTACTTTTCCGGATGCTCGACAGCATCTTCCAGCTGCTCCTTGCGCAGCACGTTGATGTTCGCGTGGTACAGACCGTGGCCGTTACCAGCGTCAAGAATGCCAACGAGGTTGGAAACACGCTCATCCTCATCGCGGCCAAGACCGTCAGGAGTGATGGTGTTCGTCAGCGAAATGCCATCCAGTGCGTCGTTGTAATCAATCTTGCCGACAGAGAACATTGACGGGAGCATGCCGTGGGAGTCCATGCCGTTCTCCGGGTTTGCACCTGGAGCGTACGGAGTGCCCTTCTTGTGGCGGGATGGGAAGGAACCAGTGTTCTTACCGTATTCCACGTTGGAGGTGATCGTCAGGATGGACTGAGTCGGTACAGCACCACGGTAGACCGGCAGGCGCTTGACCTGACCCATAACCGTGGAAACAACCCACTTGGCGATGTCGTCGGCACGATCATCATCGTTACCGTAGACCGGGAAGTCGCCTTCAGTACGGTAACCGACAACCAGATCGTCCGCAGCACCCTCAACATACTCGTACTCGTGACCGGGCAGGTCCTTAGCATCCTTGTTGTAGATCGGGTACACCTTAGCGTACTTGACTGCGGATAGCGAATCAGCAGCGATAGACAGGCCCGACATACCGCAACCGAGAGTACGGTACACTTCCTTGTCGTGCAACGCCATCTCGATGGACTCGTACGCGTACTTATCGTGCATGTAGTGGATGATGTTCAGCGCTTCGACGTAGGTCTCGGACAGCCATTCGAGAGCCTTCTCATAGTTGGCCTTGACCTTCTCGTAGTCGAGCGTGCCGTCAGCTTCAGGAGCGATCGGTTCGATCACGCCCTTGTCAATAACCTGCATGCCGGTCATCTCGTCGCGACCACCGTTGATTGCGTACAGCAGAGCCTTAGCGGAGTTGACGCGGGCAGCGAAGAACTGCATCTGCTTGCCAACACGCATCGGGGACACGCAGCAAGCGATAGCTGCATCATCGCCCCAGTGAGAGCGGATTTCCTTATCGGACTCGTACTGGATTGCCGAGGTGTCGATGGAAATCTTGGCACAGAAACGCTTGTAACCTTCTGGCAGCTTCGGGTCCCAGAAAATCGTGATGTTCGGCTCCGGGCCAGGTCCAAGGTGCTCAAGGGTCAGCGTGTTGAGCAGACGGAACGAAGTCTTAGTAACCATCGGGCGACCGTCGTCAGCAAAGCCAGCGTCAGACCAAGTTGCCCAGTACGGGTCACCGGAGAAGATGTTGTCGTAGTCCTTAGTACGCAGGAAGCGCACGATACGCAACTTCATGACGATATTGTCGATAAGCTCCTGAGCACCAGTCTCATCGAGCGTACCGTTGTCAAGGTCACGCTGAATGTAGCAGTCGAAGAACGCGGAGTTGCGGCCGAACGACATAGCTGCACCGTCTTGGCTCTTAACGGAGGCGAGGTAGCCCATGTACGTCCACTGCACGGCTTCCTGTGCGGTTTGTGCCGGACGGGACAGGTCGAGGCCGTACTCATTGCCGAGGTTGATGAGCTTCTTCAAAGCCTTGATCTGCTCGTCGTGCTCCTCACGGAAACGAATCCAGTGCTCGATCTCCGGCTCAGTGAAGTCGTTGCGGTACGGTACGGAATCCTTGTCGCGCTGCTTGAACTTGATCAGCGTGTTGACGCCGTAGAGAGCAACGCGGCGGTAATCGCCGATAATACGGCCACGGCCGTAAGCATCCGGCAGACCAGTGAGAATCTTGTTGTGACGAGCGATCTTGATCTGCTTGGTGTAGACGCCGAACACGCCGTCATTGTGGGTCTTGCGGTACTTGGTGAAGATCTTCTTAATCTCCGGATCTGGTTCCTTGCCAGCTTCCTTGATAGCCTGTTCGACCATACGCCAGCCACCGTTCGGCATCATAGCACGCTTGCATGGCTCATCGGTCTGCAGGCCGACAATCACGTTGTCAATCTCCGGAGACTCAATGTAGCCAGCCGGGAAAGCGTCGATATCAGCCGGCGTATGAGTATCCACGTCGTAGACACGCTGCTTACGCTCGACCGCCAGATAGTTGTCGTCGAGATACTTCCACAGGTGCTTAGTCTTCTCGGTGGCGTTCGCAAGGAACGACTCATCGCCAGTGTACGGAGTGTAGTTCTTCTGAATGAAGTCGCGTACGTCAATATCTTTCTGCCAGTTGCCCTCGGTGAATCCAGCCCAAGCCTTCGCTTCGAGCTCTTCCTGAGAGACTACGTTCTCAACTGCTGTCATGTCACTCCTTGGTGTCGGGGCGGTGCAACGCTTCCTTGTCGTTGCTTATGTTCAGTTATGAATTGTAGTTGAACAAATCTGAAAAAGCGCTGAAATTAACAGTGAGGTATATCACATTATTCGTGATCGCTCACAAATCAATTTCAGCGCTTCCATATCAATCGGCGTGCGTATAGCGTATACGTTTACGACCGCGAATCGTCGCCGCTCACAGCACTTTTGTCGCCCCATTTATTCCATTCGCGAGTCTGTTCATCCCACACAGTGTTGCGCTCCTTGACGATTTTCCACGCGTCCAACGCGTCTTGTTTCGTTTTGTACGGTCCCATACGTTGTCCGATCGGTGAGAGCTTGCCTAGTTCTGGCTGTTCCGTGACAGTATTGAAATACCACTGTTTGTCATCCATGATTCTCCCCTTACGATCAACGAAACTCTTGATATTCTTCTGTGAGGCGCAGAATGCTTACCGACTACTCGCGGAACGCGTTCGTCACTGGAAGGCGACGATCACGACCGAACGCAAGTGCGGTGACTTTCGGGCCGAGCGGATACTGACGACGCTTCCATTCGGCACGATCAACAAGCCGCATCACCGTGTCGACCGTGTGCTCATCGAATCCGTCTGCGAGCAGATCGGCACGGCCGTGAGCATGCTCAATATATGCAGCGAGCACCTTGTCAAGCAGTGCGTATTCAGGCAGGGAATCGGAATCTTTCTGCCCGGGGCGTAATTCTGCACTCGGTGCTTTTTCAATTGAGCTCACCGGAATCATTACGCCGTGTTTCAACGGTGTTCCAGCATCACCCTGCTCGTTACCAACGATATGTAGCCCGCCAATACCCATGCCAGCGGCGGCTGCACGGTTACGCCAACGAGCCAATTCCCATACGCGTGTCTTGAGCAAATCTTTGATCGGCGCATAACCGCCGACTGCGTCACCGTAAATCGTTGAATATCCGCAAGCGAGTTCAGACTTGTTGCCTGTGGCTACAGCCAGTAGACCCTTCGAGTTTGAGTATGCCATGACAATAACGCCGCGGATACGAGCTTGCAGATTTTCGGCTGCAACACCTTCGAGATGCAATTGATTCTGGTACGCGTTAAACAATGGTTCGATAGGCTGAATATCGTATTTCGCGCCAATATTAGCAGCCAAGTCGGCAGCATCATCCTTAGAACCATCCGACGAGTACATGCTCGGCATGGAAATACCCTGCACGTTAGCACCGCCTACCGCATCAGCGGCCATTGCTGCAACGAGCGCGGAGTCAATACCACCCGACAAGCCAAGACATACACCGCGGAAATGGTTCTTAGCCATGTAATCTTTAAGACCAAGCACACAAGCGGTATACACTTCCTCATCCGCGTCCATTACCGGTACAATCGAGCCGACTTCTTGATGCTCTGCTTCAGTGTTGAGATCAAAGAAGTCAAGATGCTCCATGAACATCGGCGAGCGCACGAGCATGGTTCCGTCTGCGTCTATGACGAAGCTGCCGCCGTCGAAGACGAGGTCGTCTTGGCCTCCGACTTGGTTGACGTAGATGACTGGTGCGTGGACTTCGGCGGCGCGACGTACGGCTAATTCGTGGCGTACGTGTGTTTTGCCTTCTTCGTATGGTGAGCCGTTCATCGTCATCAGGACGTCGATATTGTGTTTGGCGAGTTCGGCGACTGGACCGCCGTCTTGCCAAATGTCTTCGCAGATTGCGACTCCGATGTGTACATTGTTGACGTCGAGTACTACGCAGCGATCTCCAGCTGCGAAAATACGGAACTCGTCGAATACGCCGTAGTTGGGTAGGAAGTGTTTGTCGTATCCAGCCCACACGGTTCCGTCATGGAGGACTACCATGCGGTTGCGTGGTTTATCGGATGCGTGATCGGTGCCAACGGTGCCGACTGCCACATAGAGGTCGCCGAGTCCGTCTGCTTCGAGTTCGGTGGCGAGCCAGTTGGCTTTGTCCCATGCGGCTTGGCGGAAGGTGCGGCGTAATGCGAGATCTTCGATTGGGTATCCGGTGAGGGTCATCTCTGGGAACACGACTACTTGTGCGTGTTCTTTTGCGGCGAGATGCGTGTATTGGATGATTTTGTCGGCGTTGGCGTCGAGGTCTCCTACGCAGGTGTCGATTTGGGCGAGTGCGAAACGAATCTGTGTCATGGCATCCTAGTGTAATGCGTGCGACCGCCGCTTTTGTGACGTGTGCTGTGTAAGACACATGTATTGGCGTGCCGCACGCAGTGAGTTCGGTTATTGCAGTTCGTTAAGGACGCGTAGTGCCGCGTTGACGTAGAATTCAACAGTTGGTTTGACTGCTTCATCTAGTCCGATAAAGTGTGGGCTATGCCAGTCGGCGCAATGTGGTTGCCCGTTTGACCCGATGAATGCGAACACGAGTCGTGATTTGGCGCCGAATTCGACGAAGTCCTCCCCTGCCATGCTGGCGCGAATTGGTTTGAGCGTAGCGTATTGCGGTACGTCAGCAGCTACAGCTTCAGCGAGCGCGGCATCGTTGACGAGTGGCATTTGGATGCACTGCCAATCTACGTCTGCTTCGATACCGTATGCTTCGGCTGTATGGTTTACTTCGGCAAGGAATCGATGGTGTACGAGTGTTTCGTCGTCGCGTTCAAAGAAGCGGACTGTGCCTTGGAATCCTGCTTCAGCTGGTACGACGTTCCACACGTGTCCGCCGTGTACTTCGGTAATGGAGAGTACGACTGCGTGGAATGGTGATACGTTGCGGCTGACGATGGTTTGCAAGGAGAGAATCATTGTGGCGAGTGCTTCGATTGGGCTGGTTCCTTTTTGTGGGTATCCAGCGTGTGTGCCTTGCGCGTGCAGCGTAACTTTGAACTTTACGCAACCGGCCATCATGGGTTCTGGACCAATAGCGATCTGTCCGGGTGCGTAATTGGGGTTGTTATGGGTGCCGATAATGGCTTCGACATCGTCTACGACGCCTGCGCTGACTACTGAACGTGCGCCGATGCCGAGTTCTTCAGCTGGTTGGAATACGATTTTGATACTGCCTGCAATCTGGTCGCGATGTTCAGCGAGCCAGAATGCGGCACCGAGTAGTCCACTCATATGCAGATCGTGACCGCATCCGTGCATTACCCCCTCGTTGAGTGAGGTGAATGGCAAGCCGGTTTCTTCTTGGATTGGTAGGCCATCAATATCGGCGCGCAAGGCGATGCGCGGTCCGGGCTGAGTGCCTTCGATCAAGCCTACTAATCCTGTGTCAAGCGACGTATCCAATACGTCAATGCCGTGGGAACGTAGTTGGTTTGCGAGATATGCGGTGGTGTGATGTTCTTCAAAACTGCGTTCAGGATGTTCGTGTAAGTAGTGACGGATGGCGATCAGATCGTCGCTGACATTGATGTGTTCAGTCATGTTGTTCCCCTTATAGTGTGACGGTGTCGCAATGGTTTACATCATACGACGTGCCGTTCAAAGTAGCGTGGATGACTGGCCGTACACTGGACAGTGACGATGTTCTCTCGCATGAACGTGAGGTTACCATGACGACGATTGATGCTACTCATGCTATGCCAGTGCAGCTGCCGTCTGGAGATAACATAAAGGCTGCGTTCTTCGATATTGATGGCACGCTGACGAGTTTTGTGACGCATGTCGTGCCTGAATCGACGATTTGTGCGTTGAAGAAACTACAAGAACGTGGAGTGAAGATTTTTATTTGTACTGGACGTGCACCGTCGCATATGACTGTTGTGCTAGAGACGATTCCTGTGCATTTCGACGGAATAGTTGGGTTGAACGGACAGTATTGTTTTGACGATCATGGTTTTTTGGAAAAGCAGTCATTAGGCTCAGATGATATTCAAACGGTGATCGGCTGGTTAGACGCGCATCCTGATGTTGTTGCGAATTTCTGTGAGAAAGATTACGTGTATTTTAATCAGATCACTGATACGATGCGTCGTACGTGGAAGCAACTTGGTAAAACAGCACCAACTGTGTATATTGATGATCCACATAAGCGGGTGTTGTCGCATGAAACATTCCAGATCAGCCCGTATATTACGCTCGAACAAGAGGCTGAAGTCACTGCATTATGTCGCAATGTGAAGGGTGTGCGCTGGCATCCTGACTTTACTGATTTAATTCCAGCGAATGGTGGCAAGCCGGAAGGTATGAAACGGTTTATGCGTCACTATGGTTGGACACGTGAACAGACGATCGCGTTCGGTGATGGTGGCAATGATGCTGCAATGCTTGAGTTCGCGGGTATTGGGGTGGCAATGGGTAACGCTACAAAACCCGCAAAGGAAGCCGCAGACTATATCACTGATGATGTTGATCATAACGGTATTATGAACGCGCTCATGCACTTCGGCGTGCTATGAACACAGCGTTAGCTTTTGCAATAACAGTTGCGCTAAGTGGCTCCCCTTGTCAGGGGAGCCACATCAATAGCAGTTTAGACAGAGCGAATTGTTAAGCAGTGACGCCGAGCTTGCGCTTGCGAATGAATGCGGGCTCTATCATTCGACCTGTCATGTGCAAGTGAATCAGCAGTGCGATAGCGAGACCGCCGAGCAGAATCACGGGAACAATACTGGCTTCCAAACCGAACGTTCCTCCAGTCAACCATTCTGGGCCACTCCACTGAGCTACCAGCCATGAACGTTGCGCACCATTGCCAGATACAACTGAGCCATAGATCGGTCCTTCAGCAATATTCCACATGAAATGGAATCCAATGCACCACCACAAGGAACGCGTCGCCAAGTAGATCGCGCCAAACAACAGACCTGCTTCAATGGCGATAGCAATGCCGCCCCAGAGAGTGCCGTCCGCGTTGCTCAAATGCATTAGGCCAAATACTAGCGCGGAAATCACTACTGCACCCCATGATCCTAGCCATTCTTCGATAAGCCGCAATAGTATGCCGCGCATCATCAGTTCTTCGGAGATACCAGCTACCAATCCCATAACCAGCAGATCAATCCACGGACTGTATGTAGCGTCAAATCCGACAATGCGATAACCACCGAGCAGTGCGATTATACCAATGGATACGCTGATGCATACTAACGCAGCGATAATTCCACGTACTACGTCAAACATGCGGCTTGGGGCAAGTTCAAGTGGATGCCGACGCTGTTCCATAACCTTGACGACCACCATGTACGCAATAATCGTGGCAAGAAGTTGCGCGACAGACGAGATCACCATCGGCGGAGAAGTTGGCGAAAGTCTACTCCCCTCATTGAGCGCCGATATCCACGACTCATCCAGCACGCTGGGAGCAAAGGCAAAACCGGCTATGATAGCTCCAACAAAACCCAGTACTAGCATGCCTGCGGTAAGAAGACCCACGAACGATAATCCTCGCAACCATGCTTTGAACTGTAACTGTTCGCGCTTGTCAAACCAACGATATGGATGATCGTCAGTAAGCAAATCATATGTTCTGATTGATACTGGTTGACCGAGCAAGATGCGATGGAGTCGCTGTATGTTAGTGCGTTGCGACGACGATGATGCTGTGTCGGTAGGTGACGGCGATGTCATCGGCGGTGATGACACGTATGGTGACGGAGTTGAGTTGCCCATGATGATTCCCTTCGTAGTGTAGCGTGTGTGCTGCCACTACTATTGCATCATATGCGTGAGGGACTCAATTGATTTGGTAGTCATTCGTTGACAGCTCCCCTAAAGAAGCTGTCAACTCAACGACCATGGCACAAACCACGCATGTTTTGTACCGTTTTGTACCGATTACAGCACGTCGATGGACTCGATCATGGCCGGTTCCAGCGGTGCATCAGAACGATTGGTCGGTACCGCTTCGAGCTTATCAACAACCTTCTTAGACTCATCGTCAGCGACTTCGCCGAAAATCGTGTGATGGCCATCAAGCCACGGCGTCGGCACAGTAGTGATGAAAAACTGCGAGCCATTCGTACCGTGAATCTGACCGTCGCGGCCGCGACGCAAACCGGCATTCGCCATAGCCAGCAGATACGGACGATCAAACTTGAGCTCAGGAACGATCTCATCGTCGAAATCATAACCCGGGCCACCCGTACCGTTGCCGAGCGGGCAACCACCCTGAATCATAAAGTCCTTGATAATGCGGTGGAACGTCAAACCATTGTAGAACGGTTCGTGCGACGGCTGCCCAGTGAACGGATCAGTCCACTCCTTGGAACCAGTGGCAAGACCCAAGAAGTTCTCAACCGTAACCGGAGTCTGCTCATCGAATAGGTTGATAGTGATGTCACCTTCAGAGGTGTGCATAACAATAGTACTCATAACGTCTCAGTTTCGCAGAAGCCGACGACTGCGACGCGACGCACACCTTCTCGAAGTCCTACGTCATTCTTGCATCTTGCGCAGTCGTGGCTCTTGCGATTCCTTCGCACCGGTAATACGGTACACGTCAAACACGCCGTCAATCTTACGCACAGCTGCAAGTAGTCGGTTGAGATGCTGCGGATCAGCCATTTCAAAACTGAACTGGCTAATCGCTACACGGTCTCGACCGGTAGCCTGTGCGCCAGAAATAATATTGACACCATGATCGGCAAGCACACGAGTTACATCAGAGAGCAGATGCTGACGATCAAGCGCTTCAACCTGAATCTTGACCATAAACAAGCCCTTGGTGCTCGTCCACTGCACGTCTACTACGCGCTCAGGTTGACGTCGCTTCAAATCAATCATGTTCTGGCAATCCACGCGATGCACAGACACACCTTGATTACGCGTGATAAAACCGACAATAGGATCGCCTGGCACTGGCATACAACAACGTGCCAGCTTCACCCACACATCGCCAACACCCTTAACTGAAATACCCAGAGAACTCGTGGTTTTCTTAGTGGACTCAACCTGTCGAAGCGGCAGTGCCTCCTGCTCAACTTCCTCATCCACTTCATCGCTACCCGCATCTTTGACCAGATGCGCAATAACATTCTGCGTGGAAATCTGACCATCGCCAATCGCAGCGAACAGATTATCTGGACTAGAGAAGTTGAGCTCATCAGCAACCCCGACGAGTGCGCTCGCAGTGAGCAATGTCGCGATTGGCAGATTACGCTTACGCATCGCACGCGTCAGCTCATCGCGTCCCTCTTCAATCGCTTCAGTACGACGTTCCTTCGAGAACCACTGGCGAATCTTATTACGCGCTTTCGGGCTTTTGACGAAGCTCAACCAGTCACGAGAAGGACCAGCAGTTTCCGATTTTGAGGTAAGTACCTCAACGGTGTCACCATTTTCAAGCTTGGTATCAAGAGGTACAAGACGACCGTTCACACGGGCGCCCATCGTACGGTGACCAACTTCAGTATGCACTGCATACGCAAAATCTACAGGCGTGGCAGCCGCAGGCAAAGACACGATCTTGCCTTTCGGCGTGAACACATACACTTCCGCCGCGCCAAGATCTTCTTTCAGCGAGCCAAGAAACTCGTTCGAGTCGGGCGTCTCCGACGTCCAATCAGCAAGCTGCTGAATCCACTTGAGATTATCAGCTTCACTGAGCTCCTGATTGTCGGCATTTTCACCGCCACCACGTTTGAGATCAGATTTATCCGGCGAACTGAGCGCGCGGCCTGCTTGACCGTTCTCCTTGTACTTCCAATGCGCGGCAATACCAAATTCGGCACGCCGATGCATATCCCATGTACGAATCTGAATCTCAACCGGTTTGCCGCCAGGGCCCACAACCGTCGTATGCAACGACTGGTACATGTTGAGCTTCGGCATGGCGATGTAATCTTTGAATCGGCCAGGAACCGGACTCCATCGCGCATGTACTGCGCCAAGCGCAGCATAACAGTCTTGAATCGTGTCAACGATAATGCGCACGCCGACAAGATCGTAAATATCAGTGAAATCATGGCCGCGCACGATCATCTTCTGATAAATCGAGAAATAATCTTTCGGCCGACCTGTCACATACGCCTTGATGTGTTGTACGCTAAGATCCTCATTAATTTCCGCGAGAATCTGCTTGAGATACACATCACGCTGGCCAGCTCGGCGAGCTACGAGCACTACAATCTCGTTGTATATCTTCGGATAAAGTACCTTAAAACTCAGCTCCTCAAGCTCAGTTTTAATAGCGTTCATACCGAGACGATTGGCAAGCGGCGCATACACGTCAAGCGTTTCGCGCGCTTTCTTCTGTGCGCCAGCAGTCTTCACATAACGCCATGTGCGCGCGTTATGTACACGATCAGCAAGCTTGACGACAAGTACTCGTACGTCACGGCTCATAGCGACGACCATTTTACGGATCGTCTCTGCTTGAGCAGAATCGCCATACTCCATCTTTGACAGCTTGGTAACGCCATCAACCAATCCGGTAACCGTGTCACCAAACTCAGCGCGACATTCGTCGAGCGTGTAATCGGTGTCCTCGACCGTGTCGTGCAATAATCCGGCTGCGACCACAAGCGGTCCCATGCCCAGATCAGCGAGAATCTGAGCAACAGCTAACGGATGAATAATGTATGGTTCACCCGATTTACGCCGTTGTGTCGCATGTTGAGTGACAGCTCTGCGATACGCGCGCTCGAGAATAGACAAATCCTCACCGTTATGATGAGCACGACACGCCTCAAGAATCGGCTTAAGCGGGTTGACGGGATCATCGCTGATTTCACATCCCAGCTTACGTGCTGCAGCATATTCACTTTCTGCGTTCGCCATGATCCCACCTACTCTCGTGTATTGTGCCCATCCTACTCGTCTCAACCGCCCTGCGCACCTAGCGCACACTCACATGGTCATGACGACACGCCGGTTGACCCGAATCCGCGTTCCGCGCGTTCAGAACCGGGAAGTACCTGCGCTGGTACGAAGGTCGCTTCAACATAGCGTTGAATAACCAACTGTGCGATACGATCCCCAGGCTTAAAAGTCACCGTATGCTCCGGGTCAAGATTGATAAGCGGTACCTTGATCTCGCCACGGTAGCCAGCGTCAACAGTGCCAGGCGCATTCAACACGGTAACACCTTGCTTGACGGCCAGTCCTGAACGCGGATGTACGAGCGCAACATAGCCAGCAGGCAATGCAATAGCTACACCAGTTGGCACAAGCGCACGCTGGAAGGGCTGAAGCGTAACCTCTTGCGTGGTTACCAGATCAGCCCCAGCATCACCGGCATGCGCGTAGAACAGCGTAGCCGGATGGTCAGCGTTCAGAGACTTAACCAGTACCTCAACGTTTTCCGGCTCATTGTATGCTTCATCGTACGCCATCAGGCGGCGCACTCCTTGCACACTGGCTGTCCGTCCTCAGTGGTGTACGCGAGCTGGCTGCGATGCTTGACTAGATAGCATTCAGAGCAGATGAACTCGTCACCCTGCATCGGGATAACAGTCACCGAAGCGTCCTCGTTACTGAGATCAGCGCCGGGCAGCTCATAATCTTCAGCGATGGCGTTCTCATCGTCATCAATATCACTAGAGGTGTTCTGCGAGCTCTTACCGAGCGCCTGCAGAGACTCCTCATCTTCATCCTTGTTACGAGGCGAATCGTAATCCTGAGCCATCTTGGTCCTTTCTCGAAGTGACTTCTTCTGCGCATAGAATACATGACTTTTACTCGCCATAGGATACACGAGTCGAAATACTCGTAAAATACGACACGTGGGGCACAATAGAAACATCGTCTCCATTGGATGAGGAAAGTGGTGCGCATGCCTGAAAATCCGCTAGAGCAAGCCCGTTTCGACCATGTCGACGGCGCGGGTGACCTCGTGTTCGCGGTCGGGAATTTACAATTTGCCGTGCATGTCGACGACACGCTGGAACGCGCCATTCTTGAGGCTAAACAAATTCGTTCCGAAACGCGGCCCGCACAGCCAGCCAGCACGACATTGCCCATATCACAGATTCAGTCGTTGATTCGCGCTGGAGCAGATCCCGTAAACGTCGCGCAACGCTACGGGCTGGCAGAAGCGTTAGTCAGACGGTTCTCTACGGCGGTAGAAACCGAAAAACAGTACGCAATTGAACAGTTCCTTGCAGTTCCTGCTCCGAAAGACACGCGTTCGCACACGTTAGCTGAGCTGATCGAACGTACACTAGCGAGTGCCGGTATTGGCATGGAAGCTGTCACATGGCAGGCGACACGCCGAGGATTAGAACCGTGGCGGATTGTTGCCCGTTTTGATTCTTCGGGTCGTCACATGCGTGCCGAATGGACGTGGAACATGCACGGTAACGCTGTGTCGTGCGTGAATGCGACGGCAAAACGATTGCTTGGCGAGCGCGATGAAGACAGCAATACGGGTTCACCGTGGAGTGATAGCGATCGTTCCTTGTCGCTGCCAGGTGACTCATTGCGATCAGCGCGCATCGAGCGTGCGGTGTCGCAATGGGTTCCACCGGTTGGCGACCATGATGTGGACAGTGAACCGCAGCCGCGCGTGTCACAACCATTGTGGAATCCGCTTGCTCACACTACGACGGCTGCGTCACGTTCTGCAATTCAGACGAATAACGAGACTGCAGTTGCAACATGGGTTGGCGATACTGTTTCGCCAGTAGCATCAGCGTCGGTTTCATCACGCTCGTCAACACAGTCAGATGCGTTGCATGAGTCGCCGTCGTCTTCAACTTCTGCGACTCCAGTATCATCATTGACGTCTGCTGATCACAGTGCAACAGCCATGCCAGCCACTTCGATAACAGGCAGCACGGCTCAAGTCAATGGACATACTGATGCGCATACTCCAGCGACAGACCACACATCTCAGCCAGCCCAATCGGCGTCAACGAACACGCAAACGACATCAGAACAATCATCTCCATCTCATACTGGAGCAACAGCAACTGTGAGATCAGAAAAACGCAAAACTGGCCGCTCCCCTATGCCAAGCTGGGATGAAATCCTGTTCGGTGAATAATTCGGTCGCACACCACGGTACGCTTTGTCGATTACGCTACGTCGATAAGGCAGGGAATATCAGACTCTAGCCAACTGGTCGACCCATGTACGCTCGGTAAATGCGTCGCTTTATCGGACTGAATGCGTGAATCCACGATCGTAACCGCGTGTGTGGCTGTAACGATAACATCGCCGAGCATTGGCTGAATACGCGTATCGACTGGACCGAAGAGTCCCTGTGCGATCGCTTCATCACGAGTGCGTACTGTGGCAAGGTCTGCCAGTCGGTCGCGCCAACGAGCGGCAATCAGATCTGTTTCCTGAGCATCTTCGGCATACAGCATTACCGCTCGTGGCTCTCCACCGACCATGCGTACGCCACGTTGCAGTAACGGTTCCTCAGCAAGATCAATCCGTTGCTCTGGGTCTGCCATGATCATGCCATGATCGGCAGTGATGATAATAAGCGTTCCTCGCGGAGCACTACGTTTGAGGAGTGCAAGTTGCGCGTCAATACGTTCAAATGTGGCGATCCACTTGTCAGAATCCCAACCGTGACCGTGCCCAATTTTGTCAGCGTCGCGAATGTACAAATATGTTAATCCTGGAGTTTGTGCCGCTTTGCATGTTGCGAGTACACGATCACGCGGGGTGACTTCACCAATATAGTCACTTCCGCGCAATGCTGCTTCGGTCAGTGGTGAATTCTTAAACTTTGGCAGACCACAACTGGTGACACGCACACCTTGATCTTGTAATTGTTCAAACACCGTGGGTTGGCGTTGCAAATCGGACGGTGGAATCGCATCAGTGAACTGGATAAGTTGCGATAGCTTACCCGTGTGTGGATTGAGCTGCGTATAGCCAGCCATGCCAGTCAATCCCGGGCAAGTACCAGTACCAAATACGGCCATTGCTGCGCTCGTTGTGCTCGGCGCGCATGTTGCGATTGGTCGCTGATTTACTGCCTCGTTCATCAGCGAGCGCAAGTATGGTGCGTGGCCGAGTCGCATGGCGAGATTCCAATATCCAAGTCCATCGATCAGTACGACGATTGCTGATGATACGTGGGGAAATCCTAGTGTGTTACATAACTTGGTTGGGTTATGGTGGATGGCGGTGGGCGCTGGATGGCCGATTGCGGCAGACACTGCTGGTAGTACGGCTGACAGGTGAAGTGTTCCGCCGCGTTTTGTCGATTGTTGACTGTCGGATATGGTTGTGACTGTTTGTGTCGTTGCAGTTTTGCAGCCCTCAGTCATTTGATCACCATACTGTGCGATTGGGGCGCAACGCAATAGTTCTTCCATGTCTGGCACATCCACACTCATGGTCCCCATTCAATCACTGTGGGGTGAACATTGCTTATATCCGCTGGTAGAGCAAACAGTTTGACGTGCGGTTTCGGTAGTATGGTGCGGTTGTTGATATCTTTCAACTCATCAACACAGCTGGTTTCATCGACACAGTGGGGAGCACGCACGTATGGCATCGCATCGCAAGCCGTCACAGTCTGCCTATGATTTGCGCACGGTCAAAGAGCATATTGTCGAAACGCCGCTCAACGAGGAAATGAGTAAATCGTTCCTTGAGTATGCGTATTCGGTGATTTATGCGCGCGCGTTGCCTGATGCTCGTGATGGTTTGAAACCGGTGCAGCGGCGCATTATTTATCAAATGGGTCAGATGAATCTTAATCCTGACCGTCCGTACATGAAGTCGGCACGTGTGGTCGGCGAAGTGATGGGTAAGTTGCATCCGCATGGTGATTCTGCGATTTACGAGGCGATGGTGCGTCTTGCTCAGCCGTTTGCTATGCGACTGCCATTAGTTGATGGGCATGGTAATTTCGGTTCGTTAGATGACGGACCGGCAGCATCTCGTTATACCGAAGCACGTCTTGCACCGGCAGCACTTGGTATGAACGCTGATATTGACGAGGATACGGTTGATTTCACGCCGAATTACGATAACAAGCTCAAAGAGCCGACTGTACTGCCGTCGGCTATTCCGAATCTATTGGTGAATGGCGGTTCGGGTATTGCGGTTGGTATGGCAACCAATATGGCCACGCATAATCTGGGCGAAGTAGTGGCTGCCGCGAAACATTTGATGAAGTATCCAACTTCATCATTAGAAGAACTCATGCGTTACGTGCCTGGACCAGATTGGCCGGGCGGCGGCATTATTATCGGCCGCGCCGGTATTCGAGAAGCGTACGAGACTGGTCGTGGCTCATTGACTACACGGTCGAAAACGCATATCGAAAACATAACCGCGCGTAAAAAAGCGATTGTAGTGACTGAATTACCGTTCATGGTTGGTCCGGAGCGTGTATTAGAGCGTATCAGCGAAGGCGTGAAGAATCATCGTCTCGAGGGTATTTCCGGTGCAATCGACTTAACGGACCGGCATAATGGCACTCGACTAGTCATTGAAGTCAAAACAGGATTCGATCCTAACGCAGTGCTCGCACAGCTGTTCCGCAACACGCCATTGCAAGACAACTTTACGATGAACAATGTGGCACTCGTCGATGGTCGACCTCACACTATGGGGCTGAAAGAAATGCTCGAAGTGTGGATTGAACATCGACGTTCTGTAGTGCGTCGACGCAGTGAATTCCGGCGTACGAAAGCATTGGAACGACTGCATTTGGTTGAAGGTCTGCTACTGGCATTGCTTGACATTGACGAAGTCATTCAGGTAATTCGTACATCGGATGATGCAGACGCTGCGAAAAACCGATTGATTGCCGTATTCGATCTCGATGATATTCAAGCGCAATACATTCTCGATCTACGGTTGCGTCGATTGACGCGTATGAGCCGCATTGAGTTGGAAGCCGAACGTGATGAGCTGAAACGTCGTATTGAAGAATTAGAGCGTATTCTTGCCTCCAGCGAGGAACTAGACCGCGTAGTAGTACAGGAAATGGATGCTGCGGTAACCGCATATGGTTCACCACGCCGCACTGTACTGTTGGATGAAAATCCAGATGGAACACTCACCCCAGTAGCAGCGCATGGTGATGATAGCGTATCGGCTGCTGCACTAGCAGCTGCAGCAGCGGCAACCACATTATCCTCGACAGCCGCTGATGTAGCTGCCGCCACGGCAGCCGCACGTAAAGCCGGCGAAGAAGGCGCGGCAGCAACTGCAGCAGCATTGCAGATCGATGATGAGCCATGCGTCGTCATGTTAAGCGCATCCGGTTTAATCGCACGTACTACACCATCGGCATGGGACGTGTGGCAAGCCCATTCCTCAAGCGAAACGCGCAGTGGAGACGATCAGCTTATATCCGTGTTCCGCACGTCAACACGGTCATCATATGCGCTGATTACCTCAGCCGGACGCCTCGTACTGGAACATGTCGTGGAACTTCCGGTACTCGCTGCAGCAACATCGCTCAGTACAACAGGAGGCGTACGCGCCGACGAACTACTAGGCGCTACGGAAAGCACCGAACCGGTATCTGGTGAACATGTTGTTGCAGCTATTGCCATGCTTGGCACGCTCAACGGTATTGAACAGCCAGAACATGCTGCTGGAACAAATGCAGACGGTACAGCCATCACGCAACTGCCACCATTGGCGATCGGTACTCGCGATGGCATAGTGAAACGGTGGAATCGTGAATCGCCGACCACAATGGACTCGTGGACAATCATTGATTTGAAAGACGATGATCGCGTCCTCTTCGCAGCTAACGCAGCAGACGATGATCGACTCGTGTTCATATCATCCGATTCGTCATTGCTCACATTCGAAGCACGTAACGTGCGTCCGCAAGGTCGTACGGCCGGTGGTATGGCAGGCATACGCCTAGCAGAAAACTGTGCTGCAATATCGTTCAACGTAGTGCCAGCAGGCAATATTGCATGGACCTATGATGAAGGTGAAAACGGCATGTTCTCTGCATCAGGAGCGGTGGTCCTCACCGTAGCGGGAGATACAGATGCGCTCGCTGGTACGGAGAATGGTGCAGCGAAGGTAACACCGTTTGAAATGTATCCTACTAAGGGTCGCGGCACAGGCGGTGTTCGTTCGCAACGCTTCTTGAAGGGGCAGAATACGCTTATCCGCGCTTGGGTTGGCGCATATCCGTTACACGCTTCTACTGCGTCCGGAGCTCCCGTAGAGCTGCCTAAGCCGGATATGCGTCGCGACGGCTCGGGTGTAGATGTAGCTGCTCCTATTGCATTTGTGGGATAAGGTGAGGCTCTGCCGCGAGCACGGTAAGGTGGCGTTAATCAGCTGCTGTTGCTTGCTATGCTTTGGGCTTGTTACCGGTAGAGTCTCATTCCTTGAGGGCAAGGTACAAAACCAGCCGTATGCAAAGCACGAGTAATATCGCTGCGTTGAGTGAGCAGTTCACCGTTACTATCGGTGAACGTGACTCCCCCAGTACGATTATCTATGTTGAATTGACGTTGTAACATGAACGCGAGTTCGGCACATGCAGGACGAAGTATCGTCTCATCCCGAGTGAAAACAACTAAATGGTGAGTGCGAGGTGCAGCATACAGCACTGGCTTGCCATGACCCAACACGGTAATGGTCTGTGCACGGCGGACTGGTTTACTCGTTTGCGCTGCGGCATCGGTCGTTGATGGTGATTCAGACGTTGCAAATGATGGCCATGCGATAGCTGAACCAGTTAAATTTGCAGGATCAAGAGAATCGATGGCGACACACGATTGGCCCCGTTCTTGTGCTGTATCACGCAGAACATTTACCGTGCTCGGTTCCGCGAATTGCGCGGCACCAAAACCTTGTACGAACATGCCCCGAACTAATGTTCCAGCTTCCTCCATGCGCTTCAATACCGGGTAGATGGCGGAAAAACCTCCCGGAATGTCTTCTTTATCAACTAATGGCTGTGCAATAATGCCATATCGGTCTAGCAGCGATTCTACTTGCGCAATAACTCGTTGTTCTAGCGATACTCGTTTACTGTTTGATAGTGACCACAAACCACTCATTGTTACAGGCACGCTAGTGGACATGCGCATGCGTCGTCGTGACAAGCGAGATGATGTATGTGGTTTATGTGTTGTTCCATACGCTAAAGCACGTATAGGGGTTAAAGAGCTGTTAGTTACCACTCCCCTCCATACCAGTGACCACAATGCTTCTTCACATTGCTGATCAGACCAAGCAGTGGGAAGTATTTCCCCTGTTTGTGGATTTACTTGTGGTGCAGTAGATTGCCATTGTTTTCGTACCAACGGCACAAGCTGATCAAACCGATATGCGCCGCCAGTAGTAAGTACTGCCTGTATAACTTCAGGCAAACTCATTCGATCATCCGACGCTGGCTGACTCGCGTTATTTGATACCGTGATTGCTGGCATGAGAGGCGAACTTTGTGGATGGAACGTAAGCAGTCCCATTCCTGTCGTATACGTACTGCTCGCTGATGAGCCAATCCATACAACATCACCACTGGCAATGAGTTCATCGAGCATGGATGGCATATAATCTGATATTCGCGTTGGAAACACGCTATTTTCCCACACGGTGATCGGCAGGGCTACCCCTTCCAATTGTTCAATAACGTTGAGCAGACCATCCTCACCCTGATATTGCTCACCTCCTACCGGGCCAATACCTTGATGGTCGAGTAGAAACGCTTGATATATATCCGGGGATACAGGTTTGATTGCAGCACGCGCCTTGGCAAGCGAACGAGAACGTATACGACGAAACACGTCTCGATGTAACCATTGAGACGTAGGAACATCTTGACGAAACGATCCGGAAAGTAATGCTCCTTGTGCAGCAAGTTGATCAAGCGTATGTACAGCATCCTCTGCTCCGATATGCAGATCGTTGATGAGTTGGTCTGTTGTGAATGGTCCGTGAGTTTTGGCATACCGGGTAATGCGACCAACAATATCGTCGTCAGCAAGTTCGTTCCAAAATGTGTGTCCGGCTAGCTGTTGCTCAACCTCATCAATTGCCACTGGGTCAAGTACTTCAGCCATATCACCAGTGCCAATGAGTTGTTCAAGTACTTGTGGGTCCATAGAAAGCAGTTGCGCACTGCGTTCCGCTTGCGGTACGTCATATTGATACATGACTGAACCAACGAAGCCAAACAACACATGTTCGGCAAACGGTGATGGCACGGATGTCTGTACATCGTGCAGACGAATAGTTGTTGCGCGTAAAGCAGTCATCACGGTACGCAATGCAGGTAGATCGTACACATCTTGGAGACATTCACGTGCCGTTTCTAGCAGCAGGGGAAAATTCTTATGCATTCGAGCTGCAGTAAGGAGTTGAGCCGCACGCAATCGTTGTTGCCACAGTGGTACGCGCATTCGTGGTTCCGTACGCGGTAGGAACAATGAACGTGCCGCACATTCACGAAACTTTGCCGCAAATAGCACGCTTTGACCCACTTGTGTTTCGACAATATACTGCAGGTCATCAGGATCAAACACGATGAGATTTCGAATCGGAATACTGCCTTCTGTGCTGGGGATACGGATGACAATACCATCATCTGCCGCATATATTTGGCCGTCAAAACCATACCGTTGTTGTAATCGTGCCGTGATAGCCATAGCCCACGGCTCGTGGACACGACGACCGAACGGCGAATGCAAAATAATACGCCAATCACCCTCTTCATCAGGACATCGTTCAATCACAAGATCGCGATCACTGGGTACTACTCCTGTAGCCGCCTGTTGTTCAGCGAGAAGACGAGCAAGATTACTGATAGCGTTATCATCAAGTCCATCACGGTCCAAACGATGTAACGCAGTCATAGAGAACCGAGGCGCCATAGACGTTTGTGACTTAAGCAAGTCCCCCATATGCTCATCGTCACGTTGGTGAGGAGTATCATCTTCAGTTAATACTGCTGGCAACGTGTTGCTCTTGCACTCTTCGCGAGCAATAGATAACTCAGCCGTAATCTCACGAATAAAACGGCCTTGGGATAGACCGAATCCATAGTCGCGACCATTACCTTCTCCATGCCAAAAAGGCAGTCGCGCTGTACGACCAGGTGCTGGAGTGACCACAACTCGGTCATGTGTAATCTGTTGTATCTGCCATGTGGATGTACCGAGTGTAATAACATCACCAACGCGTGACTCATAAACCATTTCTTCGTCAAGCTCACCGACTCGACGCTGACCTTTACCCGCGTCTTCTTCTGGAAGCACTACCGTATACAATCCCCTGTCTGGAATTGTTCCACCACTAGTGACAGCGAGCCGTTGCGCACCTGGACGGGCAGAGATAATGTCATCCTCATGGTTCCAGACAAGAGGTGGCCGAAACGCAGAAAACTCTTCCGTGTTGTAGGCGCCGGTCATCATACCCATAACCGCGTCGAACATATTGCGGTCAAGTGACTGGAATGGGGCTGCTTTGTGTACAGTTGCATACCACTGATCTGGTTTAAGATCATCCATTGCGGCAGCAGCAACCGTTTGTTGGGCAAGAATATCTAACGGATTACGTGGTGTAGTAAGCGGTTCGATATCGCCAGTCATCATACTTTCCACGCAGGTAGCTACACCAATAATTTGCTCTCGTGTCAATGGATAAAGTAATGCATGCGAGACACCGCCAACCTGATGATCAGCGCGACCAACACGTTGCAGTCCAGAAGCTACTGACAGTGGCGGAGCAATTTGGATGACTAGGTCAACCGAACCCATATCAATGCCAAGCTCCAAGCTGCTCGTGGCCACAACACAGCGCAGTCGTCCTTGCTTGAGCTGTTCTTCGATGTGCTTACGCCGTTCCTTCGATACCGAACCATGATGTGCCATCGCAATAACGTCACTTGGATCATGCGATTGTACCAGCATCGTGGTGGAACCGACTACTGCGTCGTAATGCGCAGAAAATCCTTCTCGACCTTCTGGAGATGCAATATCACTACCGATACCACGACTGTCCGCATAGAGATCATTGAGTCGAGCAGTGAGTTTTTCTGCAAGCCCTCGTGAATTCACGAACACAAGCGTGGTGTGATGTGAGAGAATTTCATCAAGCACACTACGCTCTACAACAGGCCATATAGATCCTCCAGATTGGTGTTCATCAGTTCCAGAAATTGCTGATGACGATACTTCCTCGTGCAGTGAATTTTGATTCTCATACGAATCTGCTGCCTGATCTAACGAAACATAGCGTGTGGAGCGTTTATCTGACGACGATGAGACCAGTCCTCGTCGTTCAGCTAGTCTTCGCATCGCAGGTGACACACCTGATATGGCAGAACGTGATATTCCATCAATACCACCAGCACGCTGCGAGACAGAACTCGATTGCATATCATGCATATCAGCAAGTGGTTCAACTATACGAAGTTCCATCGCTGGATGTGAGGAAGGGTTGACCACTGTAACCGGTTGCATCCCTCCAAGGAATTTCGCCACTTCAGTCGCTGGATTAACCGTGGCAGATAGTCCAATGCGTTGTGCAGGATGCGCAGTCAAGGTATCAAGACGCTCTAAGCTCAAAGCCAAGTGTGCACCTCGTTTGGTGCCAGCTAGCGCATGTACTTCATCAACAATTACCGTGTCGACAGACGATAGAATGCGCCGAGCTTTCGAAGTGAGCAGCAAATAGAACGATTCTGGAGTAGTTACCAGAATATCTGGCGGATGTGAAACGATCGCACGTCGTTCCTTGGGCGTGGTATCACCACTACGCGTTGCAATGGTAATAGAAGGCGCATGCTCCCCTCTCTCCTCGTATTGAGCACAAATACCGTCAAGAGGACGTTGCAGGTTTTTAGCTACATCCACCGCAAGTGCTTTCAATGGCGATATGTACACAACAGACACACCGTGTTTGATATGAGTGCGAGAACGCTGCGATACCGGCTTTTGAGTTGAGGAACATTCTTGACGATCACGTGTGGTGATGCGCTCGCTCATTAACCGGTCAATTGCTGAAAGGAACGCAGAGAGGGTTTTACCAGAACCGGTAGGAGCAATCACCAGCACGTTGTCGCCAGAATGTATTGCCGGCCATGCTGCGCACTGCGTAGTGGTCGGCGTTGTGAACGCATGTTTGAACCATGCCTGAGTAGGCTCTGAAAACAGCTGCAAACATTCGTACATACGTTCGATTATGACATGACATATCGACGTCACGACACGCCATAATCTTTCATTCAAGACATATTACACATAACACTACATCGCATATAATTGTCCATATGAAGGACGATCAACACACTCCTCAATCATCGGACGTAAACACTCATACCAACTCAACAATTACCGAGCGACTCGACCGATTCTTCGATGAGCTTCATCGCATCGACGTAGCATACGCAGATTACAGCAGACGCATTGGTGTTTCAGATAGCGTTATGTATGTACTTGATTACCTCTACGACCACGATGGTGCTTCTCAACGCGATATTTGTAATTACACCATGATTCCGAGGCAGACCATTAATAACATCATCTCTTCACTTGCAGAGCAAGGCTATATAAACCTAAGCGAATCCAGGGGAGATCGACGTGTTAAATTGGTACATCTCACCGAATCTGGACTTCGCTACTGTAATGCTTTGGTCACCCCGGAACGCGCAGCTGAATATCGTGCCATGAGTGAACTGGCACCCCAATTGCGTGATGCCATGATTCAAGGAATGGAAATTTTCGGCGCAGAATTTCGCAATCAACTGCGTATAGCGCGCATATAATACGTTCAACTATGTGATGGTGGTGTGTTGTAGCAACCGTACGACACACCATCTTTTTTATGTCTAAGCATACTGTAAAACTGTCCCATATAGAGACAGAACATATGTTCGACAGCCAGAGTTGGCCATAGAAAGGGGTTACCATGCGGCTGATCATACGGTTCATGAAGCCGTATTGGGGACTATTTGCTGCTACGGCGATACTGATGTTCGCTGATGTCGTCGGCGCACTTATTATTCCTACATTCGCAGCAGATCTGCTCAATGCAAGTGCTTCACATGCTTCATTTGCCATACTGCTCACCACTGGGCTCAAGATGGGATTGGCAGCATTGCTTGCTGGAGTTTGCGCCGTGGCCGGTGGTTGGTGCTGCTCACAGCTGACATCGCGCATCGGCAAAGATATGCGTGTAGCACTCTATGCAAAGTCTCTTGAGCTATCGATATATGATTTTCGTAATTTTGGCACTGCATCAATCACGACAAGAACGATTAATGACATTGTCAATATTCAAATGGCTATGACTAACGTGATCGGAATACTGCTACCAGTGCCAGTTATTTTCGTCGTTGCGTTTGTGTTGTCGTTCCGCCTCGACATGACACTATCATTGTGGCTACTTGTCGCTATTGCATTTGTATGCACAGTGGCATTCTTTATCATGCGTACCGCATCTCCGCTGTTCCGTCGTTTGCAAAAATTGCTTGACCGTATCGGTACGGTACTATTGGAGAATTTGACAGGCGTACGCGTTATCCGTGCATTTAGTAAAGAACAACACGAGCAAAAGCGTATGAATGCAACATTCGCCGAATATGCAGATACGTCAATTAAAGCCAATCTGTTATTTGCTAATCTTGACGGATTGTCTTATTTCGGTATCAATGCGTTTATCGTTGTTGTATATTGCCTCGCAGGAGGTCGTATCAGCGTAGAGGGCTTCCAAATAGGCGATATTACCGCAATCATTGAGTATGCAGTACTTGCCTTGTTCTATCTGATGATGGCCCAAATGGTGATCATTACTCTTCCACGAGCGCTCGAATGTTGTGAGCGCGTGAGATTAGTACTCGATCATACACCGCAAATCAGTGATCCAGCACCGAACAATGCTGTCGACATGACAGAAAAAGGGCCACTGCCCGATGGTGAAGTGCTTGCGTTTCGTGATGTGAGCTTCCGATTTGCAGATGCTCAAGAAAATGCTTTGAACCATGTAAGTTTCTCCTGTAAAAAAGGTCAGACTACAGCAATTATCGGAGGAACTGGCTCAGGCAAATCTACTATCGCTATGCTTGCTATGCGCTTTCATGATGCAAGCTGGGGCAAAGTTATGTTTGACGGAGTAGACGTGCGCGATATGACACAGCATGACCTTCGCAAGCGAATCGCGTATGTGCAACAACAAGCATGGCTTTTCTCCGGTTCCATCGCAGATAATCTACGCTACGGTGATCGCCATGCTGATGAGCAATCACTTCGTCATGCGTTGCAGGTTGCTCAAGCCGATGAATTTGTGAATACATTGCCAGATGGGCTGAATTCACGTGTGGCACAAGGCGGCACCAACTTTTCGGGTGGGCAGAAACAACGCTTATCGATCGCTCGCGCATTAGTGGGCGATGCTCAGATCATCATCTTTGATGACAGTTTTTCTGCATTAGATTTCAAGACTGATGCGGCACTGCGCCATGCGCTTGTGCAAGAAATGCAATCTCGAGCAGTACTGATTATCGCGCAACGCGTCAGTACGATTCAGCATGCTGATCAAATTGTAGTGTTGTCAGACGGTTCAGTAGCTGGTATCGGTACGCACGATGAGTTAATGGCAGGGTGTGCAGTGTATCGAGAAATTGTAGATTCGCAGACCAAGGAACAGCAGAGCTAAGGAGGTGCAAGGATGAGCGACGCATTCGAGAATACAGACAGTTTGAATACAACAACAGATCTTGACGACACTATCGAGACTCCTAAAAATGCTGTTGCAACAGCTCAACGCTTCTTTGCTCAGCTTGCCAATCAACGTATCCGTCTGACGATCGTTGGGGTATCAATTGTGTTGTATACGTTCTTTCATATTGGTGCACCCATGTACAGCGCCATTGTGGTGGATGCGATTTGGAAGACCGTGCAAACATCGTGGAATGACGGCACTGCATTTGTTATAGGGTGGAATGATGATGGCTTGGGATGGCACATCCTCACGCTTGCAATACTGTATTGTGGCGAATGGTGCTTCTATTATCTTCAGGCATATCTAATGGCATCGGTTGCTGAGAATCTTAATTTGACCTTGCGCAAGCAGGTCAGTGCGAAAATACATCGACTGCCTTTGCGGTTCTTTGACCGTAATAAACCAGGTGAAGTACTCAGCAAGGTAACGAACGATCTTGACCGAATTAGTGAGGTCATGCAAACAGGTCTGTTGCGGTTGCTCACGGCGATTACTACAGTAACTGGATCATTACTTATCATGGTGTGGTATTCGTGGATGCTCACTGTAGTATTCCTCGTATTCATGGGGTTGAGTATGTGGGTAACCAAACTGGTCGCACACAAAAACCTTGAAACAGCATCATTGCGCCAAGAGACGGTCGGTGAACTAACCGGATTGGCTGAGGAACACTACAAGGGACGCAATATTATTAAAGCGTGTAATCGTGAATCTGACAGTATCAAAGCGATTGATGCTGCAGCAGAGCGTACGCGTCGAGCAGCACAGATGGCCGATTTCATTACCATGTCAGTCAATCCGCTTATTCGCATGATCTCCCGATTTTCACAGATGGTCGTCATGCTGCTTGCAGGTTGGATGGTGGTTGGTGGTCGCATGACCGTAGGTGTTGCACAAGCTTTTTATCAGTACATCAATCAAGTGTCGGAACCACTTACCGAGGCAAGCTATATGATTAACTCTCTACAGTCGGCACTTGCTTCGGCTGAGCGCATGTTCGAGTTGCTTGACGAAGATGAGGAACGTCCTGATCCATCACCCGATAAAGCGATGCACGTTGCTGAGCCAGTGCACGGCCAAATTGTGTTCGATCATGTACGATTCGGATATGATCCCAACAAGCCTTTGATGAAAGACGTGAGTTTTGCCGCCGAGCCGGGACGTAAGATTGCAATTGTCGGTTCAACGGGTGCTGGCAAAACAACGCTGATCAATTTGTTGATGCGGTTTTATGAAATCGATGCAGGACGTATCATGCTCGACGGTGTGTCAACATCGTCGATAACTCGTAGTGAGCTGCGTCACCAGTTTGGTATGGTGCTGCAAGATACTTGGTTGTTTAGTGGCACGGTGGCTGAGAATCTCGCCTATGGCAAACCGGAGGCGACGCGTGATGACATCGTGGAAGCAGCCAAAGCAGCTCATGCGGATTATTTCATTCGCACCTTGCCTCAAGGCTATGACACTATGTTAGATAATGAAGCAGGTAATTTGTCAGTCGGGCAGCGACAGTTGCTCACCATTGCGCGAGTGTTTCTCGTCGATCCTGCAATGTTGATTCTCGATGAAGCAACCAGCTCAGTAGACACGCGTACCGAAGCTCAGATTGGCAAAGCAATGGCGAAACTGATGGCTGGGCGCACTAGCTTTGTCATTGCGCATCGTCTATCGACTATTCGTGATGCAGATTTAATTCTCTATATGGAGCATGGCGACATCATTGAGTCTGGTAACCACCATGAGTTACTAGCACAACAGGGGCGCTACGCCGCTTTATATAATAGCCAGTTTGCATAAGGCGTTGGTTGTGCGGGCCGCTATGTCCGTGCAACCAACGCCTCGTTAATCGACATTGATCAGTTATTGAGCCATATCGTCGTCATCATACGAGAGAATATCGCCCGGCTGACAGTCAAGAGCTTTACAGATCTGATCAAGTGTTGAAAATCTTATAGCTTTGGCTCGGCCATTTTTCAGTACCGAAACATTAACCGGTGTAATACCAACGCGATCAGCAAGTTCATTAACGCTCATCTTACGTTTGGCGAGCATAACGTCAAGGTTGACAAGAATTGCCATCAGATTACCGCCTCAAGCTCGTTGCGCTGCGCGATCGCGGCTTTCAACAATGAGCGCATAACCAGCATGAGCAGGATAAACGCAATAATAAGCAACAACGCGACCATGCATGCAGCACTCAGCGCGAACGCACCCATAGCAACATCCGTCGTTGTGTGCAAATACGCATCGTAATAACTGTCATGAGCAAACGAATTATACAGTAATACGAACAGTACCAGAATGCCTTCAACTCCGGCGCATCCGATGATGACATCATCCCACATAATCGCCTTGCCTGAAAACACGTCCCTTATTCTGACCAACGTTAGCAGATTCCACAGCGGGACTAGAGCGACTTCAAAGCAGGCAACAGCAAGTAGTCCGGCAATGGTATATGGCCATCGGGCAGCAGTGAATTCAGGATACGCAGTCACAAAATCGCCGGCTGCAACATATATGACAACCTGTCCCCATATGCAGATCACTTCGAACAGCACAATCATCACCTTGAGCGCCGTGATCGCTTTTGGATGAAATTCATGCCATATAGTCGATTCGTCCCCATGCGGTTCGCTGGATACGCTACGCTCACACAATCTGTCTAAACTCATGACAATCACAACCTTTCCACAAGAGAACCAATACACAAGCTCGCTTACTGCCAATACGAATAATATATCGACAAACAACTTATATCAACTGAATCTCGATAGCAAGCTATCGAGATTCGATATGTCGAATATGTGAAAGAAACAACGAATATCATCGAAGTAACCATAAGCAATACCTACACTGGGCGCTATGAGTAACCAACATGATTTCTCTTCCAACTCATCACATTCCCCTATTGATGACGCTCTTCAAAAGACAGCAACAACCGATATCACCACGCCAGATCGTCCCGTATCACGCCGGCCCATCAGCGTACGCACAATCCAATTGTTGGCAGCATCGTTCGCAATACCGTTACTCTTTGATCGCTTGATACTAGGTGGACTGCCATACACGTATGGGTACCCCGATCGCATGAACTTACTGTTTGCAATGTTTTGGCTGGTATGTGTCACTATTACAACCGCTCTCCATTGGCGTATTGCACGTATGCGCCCATTAGTCTGGTATATAACAGCAGCGATTGTCGCACTAGCTTGTTGGATGGTGATACACGGTGGCGGTATATACACTGATAATCTCGAATATGGGCTGTTGACTGGCATCATTGCCATACCATCGCTGCTCATGTTGCACGTGCAGCTTGTCAACGGACGTTACAACATTCATCACCCCTTCGGAATCGCCTTACGCTGGCTAACCGGTTGGGTTATACAACCATTCATTAACCTCAATACTTTCGCGCACTGTACCGCAGATATAGCTCATATCTCAATACAAGATCAACGTCGCCCAGTTATACGCAAGATTGGCATAGCACTGCTTATCACTATTCCTGTGCTCATGGTTATAACAGCACTACTCATGAATGCTGACATGGTATTTTCTTATGCGATTACACGCATAATCGGCGATATTAATCTCACCTCATTTATAATGCATGCCTTGTTAGTATTGCTCACGTTCCCATTGATGTTCTCGTTACTTGAGCAGCAAGATCGCACTACCGGCAGTATCGCAGCACTCTACAAACGATCGGTGACAGTGAAACCCGATGCACTGATTATGTCGATCATGCTTGGCGCACTGCTCGTAGTGTACGCATTCTTTTGCGCAGTGCAATTTACTTTTTTGTTCGCGCAGGAGGGATTACCGGGCGGATTAACGTATGCCGAGTATGCTCGTAGTGGGTTCTTTCAACTACTGTTGATTGCAGCGGTCAATCTCATGCTCTTCGGCATAGTTCTTACCTATGTGCAGCGTACGCGTATGCTCACCATAATGCTTATTGGTTTGATTGCAGCAACTGGCGTAATGCTGGCATCAGCAGCAACGCGTCTTGGACTGTATATTGGAGCGTATGGTTTAACATGGTTGCGATTCACTTCGATGTCGTTTATCGCGTTACTTGCAGTGATATTAGTGCTGTGTCTCGTAAGAATGGGCGTGACTCACATGCCACTGATCACAGTGTGTTTTATATTGGCTGTGGCTTGGTATATTGCGCTCGGATACTGCAATGTCGCCTCGATTGTTACAAACTATAACCTGATGCACGGCTTCGATATGGCATGATCAACCCGTTGTCAGGACGTTGCCGTTAAGCAAACAGCAGAACTGTTTATAGGCAACGTCCTGACAAGGGAAACCAGGAAGATACAGTAGCGGATCAGATAGTGCGCTTGCGGCGTAGGGACTCATGCATAACCACCATGAGTACAAGGAACACTAGCAAGTAGAACGGGAATAGTCGTATGGTGACATACTGTGCAAGCAGACCAAACAGCGGCGGCATGAGCATAGTACCAACATATGCGCAAGCCATCTGTACACCGACGATAGCTTGAGAATTCTCTTCACCAAAATACGCAGGTGTCGAGTGAATGATGCACGGATATACCGGAGCACAGCCAAGGCCAAGTATTGCAAGTCCAGCGTAAACACCAAGATGATATGGCAGAGGCAACAGTATCACCACGATACCAATGAGAATCAATGCTTGACCAATACGAATCATCACAGGATCACTAAATCGCATGGTCAAGAAACCACTGAGCGCGCGACCGATCGTAATACCGAAATACAGTACAGCAATACGACTTGCAGCAGTGACCTTGTCAACACCATCAGCAAGAACCATATAACTGCTACCCCACAGCATTGCCGTCTGTTCGATTGCGCAGTAACACAGGAACATCACAAGGATTTCCTTTGCGCCTCGAATAGCAAGTACACCCTTGACACCAAGCGGACGGCGCGGTTGCGTCACTTCTGCAGTATTGGCCGCAATATTGTCCGCAGCATTGTCAGATGTAGCAGCAGATACTTCCTTGCGTGACTTCCATAATGGCAGGCTGGCAATAAGCATAACGGTGAGTACGATCTGGATGATACCGATATATCGGTAGCCCCACGGCCAACCCTGACCGTTGGACAGTGCATAGCCCATCACATAAGGACCTACGAGCGTACCTACACCCCACATGCAGTGTAGCCAACTCATATGCTTGCTTTCATAGTGAATGGCCACGTAGTTATTGAGAGCCGCGTCTACGCCACCAGCGCCAAGTCCATATGGTATAGCCATAAGAATGAGCACCCAATAGTTCGGCGCAATCGAAAATCCTAATAATGCGGCGGCAGTCATACCAACCGATACAGCAGTGACTCGTCCGGCACCAAATCGCAAAGTCATGCGGTCACTGAGTAGTGCAGAAATAATCGTGCCAGCCGAAATCGTCATGGAAATGCCACCAGCCCACGAGACAGGTGCTCCTAAATCCTGACTCATGGTCGGCCATGCAGAGCCAAGTAACGCATCAGGCAAGCCCAAACTGATGAAAGCGATGTAGATCACGGCAAGCAGCAGGTTAACCACAGTGTCTCCTTTGCAATCATATTATGCGCCTGTTGTCGATCTACACAGCAACAGGCATCTCGATATGTACGTTCGTACATACAATATCGGTTCAACACAATGATTACCAATCGGTAGTTATTTGGCGTGTCGTCACACAACAGATATGACAACAATTGTCAAGCATTCGCGCACGGCGAACGATGGCGAGTCGCACACAAACCAGTCATGATGGTGTCAGAATACGATCACACGCTATGACACAAGGAGCATGTAATGAGCGATAACGCCGCAGCACGTACGACTCGTCTCGAACACGATTGTATCGGCACTTTAGAAGTGCCTAGCAACGTTTACTGGGGTATTCATACGCAGCGAGCAATCGGCAATTTTACCGTGTCTGGCATCCCCGATTCGGCACATCCACAGCTCGTCAAGGCGTACGCTACCGTAAAACGCGCCTGCGCTGAAGCCAATGCCGAACTTGGTTTGATTGATCGCGCCAAGGCGCGTGCTATCACTGCAGCTTGTTTAGAGATAGAAGCTGGCAAACTCGCTGATCAGTTTCCAGTAGATGTACTGCAAGGCGGAGCCGGCACCTCGACCAATATGAATATGAATGAGGTTATTGCCAATCGCGCTCTCGAAATTGCCGGTCATCAGCGTGGCGACTATACATATATACATCCCAATGACGATGTCAACCATTCGCAATCTACAAACGACACCTATCCCGCTGCGTGCAAACTCGCCTTGATTGACGCAATCGGACCGCTCGCACAAGAAACAGCAAAACTTGCTCACGCGTTCCATGATCTCGCTGACCGGCATATCAATGATGTCACCATCGGGCGCACGCAATTGCAAGATGCCGTGCCTATGACGTATGGTCAAGAATTTCACGCGTTTGCGAGCTTTATGAAAGCTGATACGCGAGAGTTGGAGCGCGTGGTGCCACAGCTCATGTCATTGAATCTTGGTGCGACAGCAATTGGCACTGGCATTTGCGCAGATCTGCGATTCCGCAAAGCTGCTACCGAGCATTTGGCACGCATCACAGGATTACCAATTACAGCAGCACCAGATCCAGTCGCCGCAATGACTGATATGAGCTCGTATATTGCAGTCTCTCAGACTGTGAAAAATCTAGCCATTCACCTGAAGAAAGCCGCTGATGATCTGCGCCTCTTGAACTCCGGTCCGCATGATGGGTTCAATGATCTCAATGTGCCAGCGCGTCAGGCGGGCAGTAGTATTATGCCAGGCAAGGTGAATCCGGTAATCCCTGAATGCGTTGACCAATGCTGCTTCATGGTGTTTGGTATGGATACAACCGTAACGTGGGCAGCTTCTGAGGGCCAGCTGCAACTCAATGCGTTCGATCCTGTGATGATTCACGCGCTACTGGGTGGCATTGATCTTATGACACGCGCATTAGCAATGTTCCGTGAACGCTGTGTCGAAGGCATAACGGTAAACGCTGCTGTAGGACGTCGATATGCCGAATATTCTCCGTCGATTGCGGCGACGCTGAACGCTGAAATTGGCTATGAGCATGCGGCAGATATCGCGAAAGAAGCTGCAACCAGTGGACGTTCTGTACGCGAAGTTGCTGCAGAACGCACTGATTTACCAGCTGACGAACTCGATGCATTACTTGATCCAATCGCACTGTCACGTCGACTCGGACAAACGTGCCGCGAACATCAGTGAAATATCTTGCATCAGAAGTTCGTTTACGATGTCTGTAGCTCCCCTAGCAAGGGGAGCCGCTGATGCTGTTCGATTAACGGCAACGAACTAGCAATTTTAGACACTCTACCTACGCGCGCATTTTTTGGCTCGCCCGTCGGCTCGCACAGCACCTACAAACAGCTCTGCTGTTTGCTTAACGGTGCTGTCCTGACAAGGGGAGCCAATTTCTGACTAAAAAAATCAATATACAGTTTGTATCAGGTGTCGATCTTGGAGCGATCAAAATCATCGGCATTATCGACAATGAACGCTTTACGCGGCGGCACATCGTCGCCCATCAACAGACTGAAAATACTCGCCGCTTGAATAGCATCCTCCATACGGATACGACGCAGCATGCGAGAACGCGGGTCCATTGTTGTATCAGCAAGCTGATCGGCATCCATCTCGCCAAGACCCTTATATCGCTGAATATCCGGATTATATGCAATCTTTTTATGGTTGAGCTCGTCGAGCTTGCCCGCTAACTCATCGTCAGAGTACGTGTAAATATACTCGCCTTTGTGTGAGCCAGCTAAGGCGATGCGATGCAGAGGCGGAACTGCCGCATACACATGACCTTGTTCAATCAGCGGACGCATATATCGGTAAAACAGGGTGAGGAGCAAAATACGAATGTGCGCACCGTCCACATCAGCATCGGTCATCATAATGATTTTGTTGTATCGTGCCTGTTCAATATCGAAGCTCGCTCCAGAACCAGCACCGACTACTTGGATGATGGCCGCGCACTCCTTGTTGGACAACATTTGCGCGAGGCTAGCCTTCTGCACGTTGAGAATCTTGCCTCGAATCGGTAGCAGCGCTTGGAATGCAGAGTTGCGCGCAGCTTTAGCGGTACCAAGTGCGGAGTCACCCTCGACGATGAACAGTTCAGCTACATCGTCGTTGCCCGGTTGGCAGTCGGACAGTTTCGGTGGCATTGATGCAGATTCAAGCGCGTTCTTACGTCGAGTAACTTCCTTAGTTTTGCGCGCCTGAATACGGGCATGCATTTCGCCAACGATTTTATCGAGGACACGACCAGATTGTTCTTTGTATCCACGCTTAGAGCCAGTGATCATCTCACCAAACTGACGATCGGTCATTTTGGTGACGATTGGCTTGACTTGAGCAGTTCCCAGTACGTCCTTGGTTTGTCCTTGGAATTGAGGTTCGGCAATGCGCACTGTAACGACAGCGACGAGTCCAGCCATAATATCGTCGCGTTCGATTTTTTGCGCAGGATCTTTAAGATTGACCTTCAGCTTGCGCGCATTATCTTCAACTGTCTTGCGGATTTGCTTGGTGATACCGGCAAGGAAACCGTCAACGTGCATACCACCGCCAGGCGTTTCTACAACATTGACAAAACTACGCATCACCGTGTCATAGCCGTTAATCCAGCGCATCGCAATATCTACAGCGCAAGTACGAGTCACCTGTTGTGCATGCAACTCACCGTTTTCACCAACAGCTTGCGTCTCTTCAACGTATGTGTCTTCGCCAGTAATACGCCAAATATCAGATACTGGCTCACCATTTGAGAGAAAATCAACGAAATCTGTAACGCCACCTGTATGGCAGAATTCTTCAACACGTCGATGCGTATGGCTTGCTGCATCAGCTTTCGCTACTGCAACAGCGTCTGATGCAACGTGCACTGATGGAGCTTCTTCAAACCCATCTAATACGTCAGTATGACGTTCCGCTTCCGCCTGCTCGTTCGCATGATTAGTTACATCTAACGATTGAGACGAGTCCAGAATATTATCGTCAATCTCACGTAACTCATCGACAGTATCGTCGCCGGTTGCCGGAATGTGTTCATCAATAACCGTGATCTTGAGCCCGGGCACAAGAAAACTGGTCTGACGCACACGGTTAATAAGCTGCTCGTAGCTAAACTGCGCAGTGTCGTTGAAAATCTCAGGATCAGCCCAGTAGCGAATGCGCGTGCCAGTGGTCTTGGGCGAAACCTTGCCGATGATTTCCAGTTCTGTTGGACGGTTCTTACGCGTACGCTTAAATGGCGCATCTGGTGAAGGATGCGCAGGATCAGCATCCGCGTATACACCGGGATGACCTTGATGGAATGCCATGTGATGCGTTTTGCCGTCACGGTCAACTTCAACGTCAAGACGCGCACTTAATGCGTTAACAACTGATGAACCGACGCCATGTAGACCGCCAGCTGCGTTATATGAAGCGTTGCCGAATTTAGCACCAGCGTGAAGTTTAGTCAGGACAACCTCGACACCGGTGAGCTTGGTTTTTGGCTCGACATCAACAGGAATACCTCGACCGTTATCGGCAACTTCAACTGAGCCATCCTCGTGGAGCGTGACAGTAATGTGATCGCACGCACCAGCAAGTGCCTCATCTACGGAATTATCGATGATCTCCCACAGGCAGTGCATCAGTCCTTGACTGTCAGTTGTACCGATGTACATGCCAGGACGTTTGCGAACCGCGTCAAGACCCTCGAGCACGGTAAGACTATCGGCACCGTAGGATTCGGGCATAGCTCTCCTTATTCACTCCACATACAACACAAGCCGCGCTTCCCCACTGTCTGGTAACGCGAAACAATAGAAAGCAAACGACTTCGTTGAGTGGAAGTCCACTGGACTTCCACCCTCCTCGCGTGATCGCGCTGTCAAGCGGCGCGATCACTGATCTAGGAAGTCACGCAGCGTCTGCGAGCGCGATGGGTGACGCAGTTTAGACATAGTCTTCGACTCGATTTGACGAATACGTTCACGAGTCACGCCATACACACGACCGATGTCATCAAGCGTCTTCGGCTGGCCATCTTCAAGACCATACCGCATCTTAATAACACCCGCCTCACGCGGAGACAGCGTCTCAAGTACCTGCTTAAACTGTTCCTGCAACAGCGAGAAAGCAACCGCATCCGATGGCGCAATAGCATCAGTGTCTTCGATGAGATCACCAAATTCGGAATCACCATCTTCACCGAGCGGCGTGTGCAGCGAGATCGGTTCGCGACCATACTTCTGCACTTCCTGCACCTTTTCGACTGGCATATCGAGTTCACGTGCCAACTCATCTGGTGTAGGTTCACGACCGAGATCTTGCAACATCTGACGCTGCACACGGCTGAGTTTATTGATCACTTCAACCATGTGTACGGGCACGCGAATAGTACGTGCCTGATCAGCCATAGCTCGAGTAATAGCCTGACGAATCCACCATGTAGCATACGTGGAGAACTTAAAGCCCTTCTTCCAGTCGAACTTCTCTACAGCTCGAATCAGGCCAAGATTACCTTCCTGAATAAGATCAAGGAAGAGCATGCCACGGCCGGTATATCGCTTAGCGAGAGACACAACAAGTCGCAAGTTAGCTTCAAGCAGATGGTCCTTAGCCTTCTTACCATCGTTCGCAGCCCACTTAAGTTCACGCTTACGCTTGAAATCCATCTTGTCGGACTCAGTATCCAACAAATGTTGTGCATATAAGCCAGCCTCAATACGTTCTGACAGGTCAACTTCCTGTTCCGCATTCAGCAGGCTCACACGACCAATCTGCTTCAAATAATCCTTGACAGGATCTGCAGTGGCGCCGGCAGCGATAACGCGACGTTTCGGATTGCCTGATGGCGTGAGATTATCATCGTCATCGTCATCACGAACAACGAACGCACCCTTTTCCTTAGGAGTGATGATCTCCTTAGGCTTGGATTCTTCTTCGTCTTCGAGATCTTCTTCCTCGTCATCAGACTCTACATCTTCATCCTCATCGTCGAGATCGTCGCCATCGTCATCGGCAACATCATCGAGATCAGCATCAAGATCATCAAGGTCAGCGTCAACGGCTTGATCGTCGTCCTCGTCAAGCTCGTCCTCGTCGGCAATATCAGGTTCTTCGGTTGACTCATCCTTCACCGTTTTCGCCTGCTTCGCCTCAGTCTCGCCTTGTGCTGCGGACTTCTTCTTCGCCTTGGCTGTGGTCTTCCGGGCGGACGTCACCTTCTCGGTTTCTTCGGCGTTGTCCTTGGTTGCCGTCGCATCCTTCTTGGCCAAGCTCATCCTCCTACTGATCCTGCCACCATGCGCTTATACCACATAAGGCGCACTTCTGGCAAGGGCAAATCGTCAACTATTGGAGTTAACCACCTTCCAAGGACGATTATTCCCAAAACTTGCTGTCGTGTCTCCAGAACGCTATTCACCGCATGCTGCGGCTTTGTCTGATTCCATATGCCATGAGCAATGGAATCAGAAAAGCCGATGCATTTTTCAGTCTGCTATCTGTCACACCACGCTGGGCAAATTCCGCGATCAAGCATAGACAACACGATCGCACCCAACGAGCATTGATCATCAATAGTCAAACATTCCGCTGCACGCAGGACAGCAAGATCATCGTTCAACCACCACAGCACGTAAGCGGCTGCCGCCATCGGTTGCACGCGCCACCGAGGAGGCACACTATCTGCAATCTGATCGAGCATGGCTACTCCAATCGCACATCGCTGAGCGTCTGGTCGTACATGCGGATTATGAAATGCGTCAGACATGATCTGCGACATGCCACATTGGGTACGATTCGCATGAGGTTGAGCAGCAAACGTGACCATACCATGACGATCACAGGCACGCGGATTCACTAAAGAGACGATCACCGCATCTCGCACTGGTAATAATTCGTTCATGCCTACAGCGAACGCTGCCATACTCTTTCGACACAACATCATGCAATCTGGCGCAACACAGTCTCTATCAGCGCACGAACAATCGTCGACAACGATATCGTCATCATCAGTATCTACGTCTATATCCGCGTCAGTATACCCGCACTCGCACTCGTCACATATTGTGCCAACCGTGTCATCAAGTACGTGCATCCACTCAGCAAACGGCTCATCAACCCATGAACGAACCGCTTCAGAAGGCCCAGACTGCCTACGATCATCGCGAAACCGTTGCGTCAGCAGATCGAGTTCATCCTCCTCAAGCATCACGTCGCACGCGTCTTCCAAACCGGAACATGGCATATCGCATGGCACATCCGATATAGGCACGTCTAACAACGCGCTACTATGCAATCGATTTTCTGTTCTATCGATTGGATACGTATGATCGCACCGGCGACTGCCCAGTGAGCGACGACACGTTGAACGATGCTCACGATGATCAAACGAGCGTGCAGTTCCACGTCGCGTAATATGTGTGGTCATATTGTCCTCCTTGACTTGTTTTTGGTTCGACCGGATAGGATGTCCAGTCTCGCGTTACCGCGTGTCACTACTATGCCCTATCAACGCCGCTGAGAACACGAATTTCAACCTATGTGGTCGAACGCTCGCGAACGTTGCAATTCCGCCATTCTTGTGTTCGACAACCATTGTGGATAACCTTGGAAGCATGAATCTTGACTTGCAGAAAGTCTCCATCGAGACACGAATCGCACAGCTTGTACGTGAAACAACAGATGCACACGACCACGAAGATGCTGCAACCATTGGCGTATGTCGCACTGTACTTGACGAAGTACAATCACAAGCGCTTACCTCGAGCGAAGGCGGCAAACGACTGCGTGCACTGTTACTACTCGACGTATTTGATGCGGTTACTGCCAATTCATCAACAACACACGATCCGAGCATCCGCGATCATGTGCTTGATCTCGCCTGTGCGATCGAAGTATTCCAAACAGCAGCTCTCGTACACGACGACATTATCGACGATTCCGATTTACGTCGAGGCAAACCATCAGCACATCGCGCATTAACCACAGCCACACATTCTGAACCAATCGGTAACGGCTTAGGCATCATGCTCGGCGATCTACTCGCCACCGCCAGCGTAGACATAGCCAACACAGCCGCCCACCACCTACCGTCATCTGACGCACTTGTTGCAGCATTCCTCACCATGCATCGCGAAGTCGAAATCGGGCAAGTACTTGATCTAGCCGTCGAAATGACAGCGTTAGATAACCCAAACACACTAGCTGAAGCATCGCTGAACGTATTCCGTTGGAAAACCGCAAGCTACACAACAATCGCACCGATTGAACTGGCAATGCTCGCAGCTGGATTCTCCCCCACCGATGCGCGTTCCCAAGCATTAGCAGTAGGTCGTCCACTCGGCCTCGCATTCCAGTTAACCGATGACCTATTAGACGTAGTCGGATCAAGCGCGCACACTGGCAAGCCAGTGGGCGGAGATATACGAGAAGGCAAACGAACCGTATTACTCGCCGATGCGCTCGCTGCTGCATCAGCGTCCGAACGTGGCGAACTCATCACTCTTTTCGAAGCGCCTCACCGCGATGAGACTGATGTCCAGCATGTGATTGAACTCTTCCGATCAACCGGTGCTGTAGATGCATCACGCGCGCGTATTGCGGCACTTTGGAAACAATCTAGTGAAGCAATACATGCGTTAAATCTCAATGAGCAGGCAAGTAACCAACTGCGTGAGACGTGTGCACGGTTCGTGCCTCGTGTATGACTCGTGCACGCATGAGCAATAATGTCAGACCCATGACATGGCACACGCTAGACTGGCGTTAGATTCCAGTGATATCAAGGGACCGGATATACAGATGAGTGAAGCCGCATACAGCCGCGAAGACCCGTTGATCGGGCGGATGGTCGAAGAGCGATACCGCGTTGACCATAAAATCGCTGAAGGAGGCATGGCGAGTGTTTATGAAGCACTAGACACGCGACTTGACCGTACTGTCGCGATTAAGGTCATGCACATGCAACTGGCGCAAGGGCCCCACCGTGATCAATTCGTCGAACGATTCCGTCGAGAAGCAAAGTCAGCAGCAGCAATCGCGAATCCTCACATCGTGCAGGTTTACGACACCGGCGAAATAGACGGTCTCGATTTTTTGGTTATGGAATATGTGCACGGCGTGAATTTGCGTCGTGAAATGAACGAACAAGGTACGTTTACCGTTCGCGAAACATTGCGGATCGTGGCTGAAACGCTGGATGGTTTAGCCTCAGCACATCGAGCTGGCGTAGTCCATCGCGACATTAAACCGGAAAATATCTTGATCAACGATCGTGGCCATGTCCAGATTACAGATTTTGGCCTCGCAAAAGCAGCATCACAAGCCACACTTTCCTCCACCGGCATGTTATTAGGTACTGCGGCATATCTTGCGCCGGAAATGATCGAGCTCAATCAAGCCACGCCACAAGGTGACCTGTATTCCGTAGGTATTATGGCATGGGAAATGTTGACTGGTGAAGTACCGTTCAAATCGGATAATCCAGTGACGCTCGTGTTCAAACATGTGCATGAGGATGTGCCATCCGTATCGATATCGTGCCCAGGGATTGACCCTCGAGTAGCCGCATTCATCGCGCATTTGACCGCACGGAATGTTGCCGCACGGCCTGCAGACGCTGCGCAAGCCGCACAAGAACTTACTCAGTTGACAGCACAATTGGATATTGCTGCATGGACGTATCGCAAGCCAACCACGAATGCACATGGCAACGATGATGCGACAGCACCACTTGATGCAACGGTTCCTGTAGACGCAACATCACCATTGCAGGTATCCACCGCGCAACCGGTCACCAATACTACGACACATCAGCAAGAGAGCAGAGCTGATGCAGAAGCGCTTTCTACGACAGCCCTACCACCTGCTCCCCCATCATCAGCAGCGACCACAATCATGCCAACCGTTGCGCAACAAGATGCAACAACGCAAACGCTACCCACAAATCCGTTGGCAACAGTTGCAGATCTACCTGGAGATCAGCAAACAGAACCGGCAAAGCCATCGTCACATGGTGCTACCGCGTCTGCATCACGGCGAACGGCAACGCCATTTATCGTTGGCGCTATTGCTCTACTCTTGGCAGTCGCAATAGGCGGCGGAGCTGCTTGGTGGTATTTCCTCGGACCCGGCAGTTATTGGACCGTGCCTAAACCGGATGACATTACCTGCGTTGAAGGACGCGCATGCGAGGTTACAGGAGCATCGTGGAGTAAGTATCAGACCACGCTCAGCGTGTCGAACATTCCTTTCACAACGAGCGAACAGTACAGCGATACCGTTCCCGAAGGCTCCATTATTTCATCGACCCCAAGCAATGTTGGTGACCGAGTCTCTAAGCGCGCTGGAGGTTCCATGTCACTCGTTATTTCCAAAGGCATTAAACCAGCTACCGTGCCATCTGACATTCTTGACACCAGTTCTGAGAACGGGACTAACGTGCTCAGCGCATTGCAAAACGCCGGATTCGATCATATCAAGCACGACGATAGCAATGATCAGTACTCATTGACCGTACCGTCAGGCGCAGCAATCAGCATCACAGATGCGAATGGCACTGATATCCAGCCCGGTGCAACACTCAGTCACAACGATGAAATCACCGTCGTACTGTCCAAAGGACCAATGCCCGTCACCATGCCCAATATTATCGGCTCGACACAAAGTGAAGCGCAAAGTGCTCTTGCCGATCTGCAGCTGAAGTTCAATGTCACGGAAGAATACGACGATAAAGTGGCTGCCGGCTCAGTTGTCTCTGCATCACAAAACGCTGGAGCACAACTGCACTGGGGAGATTCTGTTGATATCGTTGTTTCCAAAGGACCTCAAAAAGCGACGATTCCCTCAGGATTGATCGGTAAACAGGAAAGCGATGTTACTAAGACGCTTAAAGAGTTGGGATTCGATGTGAAAACGGACCGTGTACTGGGCGGATTGTTCGGCACAGTCCGTTCGATCAAGAATGGTGATACCGATGTGTCGAACGGTGGTGAAGTACGTTTACGTGACGAAAACGGCAAGGCCACGGTTCTGACACTGACTATCGTATAATAATCCGACTCAGCAGCGTGCGTGTTTTGCTGCATAACGCAAAGGGTGGTTGATTTTCCTAAGTATGAGGAAGATCAACCACCCCTTGTTGTTTACTGCGGTCAGTTGTAATAGCTTGTATAAAGCGCACAATTACTCAGTGCGATTCATCTGCTGCATGAGCAGCTGCTTCTTGCTTGAGTCGCGCTTTGACTTTCTGCGCATACTCATCAACATACTCTTGGCCACTCATTGACTGAATCTCACGAGTGACACGATCAGTGAGTTCACGCAGTTCGTCATGAGTTACGTCCAAACGCTTCGGCACCGGGATCGGCTTGCCGTAAATCACTTTCGTCTTGCCTTTAGACGGAATTACCGTGCCCGGTTTCTGCAACTCGCGAGAACCAATAATCGCGGTCGGCACAATCGGGCATCCAGTCTCAAAAGCGAGACGCGCTACGCCAGTATGACCCTTATACAATTTGCCATCAGGACTACGCGTGCCTTCGATATGAATACCAAACAGGTGCCCATCTTCGATAATTTCTCGTGCATGTTCCAATGCTCCCAACGATTTTGAGCCGCCGGAGCGATCCACTGGGAACACACCAACAGAGGTGAACCACCACTTCTTGAACTTACCCTTAATACCTTTGCCTTCAAAATACTCAGCCTTACCCATGAAATGCACCATACGTGGGCAGGTGATCGGGATAAGCGCGTCATCAATAACCGCGAGATGATTCGCGGCGATAATCGCACCGCCTTCGCGCGGAATATTGTTCAATCCAGATACAGACGGTCCAAGATGATGGCGCGCGATGGGGCCAAACACTTTGACGAAGAACCAGTAGAGCACTGCGACGCTCCTTTCAGCCACTTGGCTTTGCCGCTGATTACAGTGGTGGATATGACTGATCTCAACAATAGCAATGCCGGTGAACGCCCGGACTCGACCGCAGGCGATGGAGCAGGTGATGATCTCGACAGCGCGTGGGCTTCGTTCGAGCAAGCCCACGCCGATGATCTCAAAGATGTAGAGCATTCACGCAGTGCACGACGCTTTGAAAAACACGCTCAACGCAAGGAAAAAGAAGCATTATTATCGGTCAAAGACTTAGATAATGGTGCATTCGTGGATGATATGGTGCCACTACATCAGCGTGGGCCACGCGATCATACATCATCGAGTTGGTTAGATACCGACGACGTGATGGACCGCTATGGTGATGATTTCGTGCCGCCGAATCCACAGATTGGACCAATACAAGCATCGAAACTCGTGTTTTGGGTGCTCCTTGTCGCCGGCATTCTTGGCGTCATTGCTTCTGTGTTTATACCTGCACTAGCTGCTGTGCTTGGCACGGTATTTGGTGTGTGCGCACTGATTGGAGGTGCAGGACTCATCGTCCAGCATAAAGGTCACACGCAAACTCGCAACGGGTATACCGACGATGGTGCCCGAGTGTAAGCAAACATCAACAATGTTATAGCGTGAAATCGAATGTGGGTTGGATTCTTCGTCTACTCATGAAGAATCCAACCCACACATTATTACTTATGCCTAGCGCTGATATTCAGTGATACATTGAAAGATCATGCTTTGGCTTGTGCCGTCTCAATCCAGTGAGTAAGCAGTGCCTGCGCCTTACCGGAATCAACAGTCTCTTCAGCAATCTGGTACGCTGTGCGGAACCGATCAGCAAGAGTGCCATCCCCTACCAGATGACCATCAGCTACGATAGCAGAAGCAGCATTCAGTAACGCAGTAGTACGCGCAGGGATATCCTTGCCCGCAATAAAGTCACGGAATGCAGTTGCATTCACTTCAGGTTCGCCGCCTTTAAGTTCAGTGACATCAATCTTTGCAAGACCAAGTTCTACGGTCGGATCAAATTCAGTCTCGCTCACCTTGCCATCGCGAATCTCCCACACGGAAACAGGGCCTGTAGGAGCAAGTTCGTCCATGCCCTCATGGGAAGTGTATACCATACCAGACTGGCCGTTAGCGGCATATACTGCTGCCATAATCGGGCTCATCTCACGCTTAGCGCAGCCAATAGCCACATGAGCAGGCTTAGCCGGGTTCGTCAACGGTCCCAATACATTGAACACGCATGGAATACCAAGTGCCGAGCGAATCGGGCCTACAAAACGCATCGCCGGATGGAAAGTGCGCGCGAACGCAAATGTAATACCAACCTCGTCGCCAACTTCAGCTACCGCTTGCGGGCTCAACGTCAGCGGTAAACCAAGCGCCTCAAGCACATCAGCAGCGCCACACTTAGATGAAGCAGCACGATTACCGTGCTTGACAATTTTTACGCCAGCAGCTGCAGCAGCAACAGAACCCATCGTAGACAGATTCACTGTAGCGAATCCGTCACCGCCAGTACCAACGATATCGGTCGTCTCACCGCTTACATTCAGCGGTACAGCATGTGCCACCATTGCCTTAGCTGCACCCGAAACTTCATCCGCAGTCAATCCCAACTGCTGCTGCATAGCAAGAGCAGCTCCGACAGCAGCCGGGTTCGCGTTACCTTGCATCAGATCATCAACGAACCACTCCGATTCTTCCGCGCTCAGATGATTTCCTCCAACTAGCTTGGTGAGAATCGACTTCCATGTGATCTCGTCCATGATGCCCTCCTTGGCGCGAACAGCGCCGCATATATGTGTATACGTGGTTCATTGTAACGGTGCATACGTTACAGCCATTGAATGTCTTCCATATAGCAAAATGAGGAGAGACTTCCTCGCACAGAAGTCTCTCCTCATTTTGCTACGCTGTCGATATTCTCCCAGCGTCTAGTGACACATCATTGCTCGTTCTGACCGTGGCACATCTTGTACTTACGCCCCGAACCGCATGGGCACTGTGCGTTCCTCGGCGTGCCAGGGAACGTGCGACCATCAGCCCACGGCGTCTTAAGCTCCACACTCTTAGGACGCTTGTTCGCAGGCACCTTACCTTCAGCATGGCTAATCGGAGCCGGTCCGACTACGACAGGTGCAGATGCCTCGCCAGCTTCAGACGACTTTGCCGCCTCAGCAATAGCAGCTGCCTGTTCCTCGTCAACCTCATCATTTTCACTATCAGACGGTGCTGAAGTAACTTCCGACTCACCGTCAGCAGCTTGAGCATCCTGCTCATCCTTGTCGAGGCCAAGCTTGGATTCTGCTGTATCTACAGCTGCATCTTCATCAGACTCAGTCGTCGTATCTTCAGTGTGAGCAACCTGTTCGACGTCAACATGGAAGAGTAGCTGTACGCTCTCTTCCTTGATTGCTTCGATCATCGAGTTGTACATCTGATAGCCTTCACGCTGATACTCAACCAGCGGATCACGCTGGCCCATACCGCGCAGACCAATACCATCCTTGAGATAATCCATCTCATACAGATGCTCGCGCCACTTACGGTCGAGCACGGCGAGTACCACACGACGTTCGAGCTGGCGCAGACCATCGGAACCAATCTTGTCTTCAAGCTTGGCATATTCAGCCTTAACTGTCTCCACGATCACATCGCGCACCGCTTCGACAGCCTTTTCGCCCTTCAGCTTGCCAGCAGCATCCTTTGCAGCATCCACATCGAAGGTAATCGGGAACACCGTACGCAATGCCTTGAACAGACCGTCCCAATCCCAGTCCTTTGGCTTTTCGGAGCTGTTGTTGGCGCCCTTAATGTAGCTCTCGACTGTATCTGCGAAGAAGCGTTCGATATCTTCGTGAATATCTTCGCCCTTCAACACTGCCTGACGTTCAGAGTAGATGACCGTGCGCTGTTTATTCATCACATCGTCATACTTGAGCACGTTCTTACGGATTTCGAAGTTACGTGATTCCACAGCCTTCTGTGCAGTACGCACGCCCTTGGAAACACTCTTCGACTCGATCGGCTCGCCTTCAGGCATACCCTTGGCCATCACACGAGCGACAAGCTGTGTGTTGAACAGACGCATCAGATCGTCTTCCAGAGACAGGTAGAAGCGAGATTCACCCGGATCACCCTGACGTCCAGAACGACCACGCAGCTGATTATCAATACGGCGAGACTCGTGACGCTCAGTACCAAGGACGTACAAACCACCAAGATTCACGACTTCGTCGTGCTCATCCTTGACTTGCGCCTTGACCTGTTCCAACACGCCCGGCCAACGCTTCTCATACTCATCCGGAGTGTCATCCGGCGAATAACCTTCCGCCTTCAGCTTTTGATCAGCGAGGAATTCGACGTTACCGCCAAGCATGATATCAGTACCACGACCGGCCATATTGGTAGCAACAGTGACTGCACCCTTACGACCAGCGACAGCCACGACAGCAGCTTCCTTCTCATGCTGCTTGGCGTTCAACACCTGATGTGGGATTTTCGCCACATCAAGCAGGGAGGACACAATTTCAGAAGACTCAACTGACGCAGTACCAAGCAGCACAGGCTGACCAGCATGATGACGCTTCGCAACATCCTTGATGATCGCAGCCAGCTTCTCCTTCTTCGTGCGGAAGATAAGATCCTCCTGATCCTTACGAATCATCGGCTTGTTCGTCGGAATTGGCAACACGCCAAGCTTGTACGTACCCATGAACTCGGCCGCCTCAGTTTCAGCAGTACCGGTCATACCAGCGAGCTTGTCGTACATACGGAAGTAGTTCTGCAACGTAATAGTTGCAAAAGTCTGGTTTTCAGGCTTAACTTCCACGCCTTCCTTCGCCTCAATAGCCTGATGCAGACCCTCGTTGTAACGGCGGCCAGGCAGAATACGACCAGTGTGCTCGTCGACGATAAGTACTTCGCCGTGGGTCACAACATAGTCACGATCCTTGAGGAACAGTTCCTTCGCCTTAATAGCGTTGTTGAGGTAGCCGATCAGAGCCGTATTGTTCGGCTCGTACAGGTTATCGATGCCAAGGAAGTCTTCGACCTTAGTGATACCCGGGTCGAGAATGCCAACAACCTTCTTCTTTTCATCAACTTCGTAGTCTTCGTCGCGAGTCAGCTTCGGCACAAGACGAGCGAACTGCATGTACCAACGAGTCACATCGCCTTCGGCCGGACCTGAAATGATAAGCGGGGTACGCGCTTCATCGATAAGGATGGAGTCAACCTCATCGACGATGGCGAAGTGATGACCACGCTGAACGAGATCCGACTTCTCCCATGCCATGTTGTCACGCAGATAGTCGAAGCCGAACTCGTTGTTGGTGCCGTACGTGATGTCGGCATTGTACTGCTTGCGACGTTCCGGCGGCTTCTGCTCAGTGATAATGCAGCCAACAGACATGCCGAGGAAACGGTAGATACGACCCATGAGCTCGCTCTGGTAGCTCGCAAGGTAATCGTTCACCGTAACAACGTGAACACCCTTACCTTCGAGTGCATTAAGGTAGCTTGGCAGCGTTGCAACCAACGTCTTACCTTCACCAGTCTTCATTTCAGCAATGTTGCCCCAGTGCAGAGCAGCACCACCCATAAGCTGAACATCAAAATGACGCTGGCCGAGAATACGCTTAGACGCCTCACGCACTGTAGCGAATGCTTCCGGCATCAGGCTATCCAGTTTCTCACCGTTATCAAGACGCTGCTTGAACTTGGCGGTTTGACCCTTCAGTTCCTCATCACTGAGGGACGAGATCTCATCCTCCAACGCGTTCACGGCCTTGGCCACATTTTCCAGCTTCTTGATCTGGCGTCCTTCGCCCATGCGCAGGGCCTTATCGACGATATCTACCACGTTTCGCTCCCTATAGAGTCGGTTACCGTAAACGAGCATAGCCCAATCTGGCATCAAATCGGGCACAAACTTCGTCCATACTACGCGAACACGCCGATTTTTGCTCACATTGTTCACGATATACAAAGAAAAACCCGTATGGAATGAGTTCCATACGGGTTTTGACGGTCACATCAGAGCTTAAGAATCACACCACATACTCATGTGATGTGATCACCAAGTACCGTCTACTTAGCGACATTCTCGGGAGTGTCGATCTCAAACACGCCGTAGCTCCAGCCGTGGCGATGATAGACAACGGACGGACGACCGGTTTCTTTATTGACAAACAGGAAGAAATCGTGTCCGATGAGTTCCATCTCGTACAGAGCTTCGTCAATAGTCATCGGTTCAGCAATATGTAGCTTGCGACGGATGACGATCGGCGTGTCTCCGACTTGTACTTCAACCGACTCACCTGGGCCAAGATCAGATGCAACTGCTGCAGCCGGACTGTTGTTTGGCTCTTCCTCAGCAACCTCCTCAACTTCAGGTTCAATTACGCCCATATCAACCGGGACCGGGTTCGTGTAACCACGACGATGGTCCTTACGACGATCACGAGTACGACGCAGACGTAGCGTCAACTTATCAAGTGCCATGTCGAGCGCGCTAAATTCATCAGTGCTCGATGCCTCAGCACGTACTACAGTGCGACCAGCAATGACAGTGATTTCAACTCGCTTAGCAGTATCTGCCTGACGCGGATTGCCCTCATGTGTTAGCACGATTTGTGCACGCTGCGCATCAGGGGCGATAGCGGTCACACGATTCATCTTGCTTTCAACGACATCACGAAACCTCTGCTTGATCTGCGTGTGACGTCCGGTAACGACGATTTCCATGTGGACCTCCTAGACTCAAGCGGTGTCACCCGCTATTTGACGGGCCGAATGGCGACTTCGCCTTCGGTATGATTTATTGTAGCCGAACGAACGGTAAACAGCGGGAGACTCGCCCGGAGAATAATACATTTCTCTCACTTGCTGTCGGTAACACTGTCGTGGCATGCTTGATGCTATGTGTGCCTATTCATTATGGTGTTTTCGGAGCGTCGTGCTCTAACCATCGTGTATGATGATTCGGCTGAGACCCCTTGACGGCCGCGACTTAAGTTCTACATAGAACAAGGGTTGAGGAACTTCCGGGCTCCATAGAGCACGATGGCGGATAACATCCGCCCAGGGTGACCTGAGAGATAGCGCAGCAGAGAATAGACCGCCAGCCATAAGGTTGGTAAGGGTGAAACGGCGGTGTAAGAGACCACCGGGCCACTGGCAACAGCTGGCCGCATGGCAAGCCTCATCGGGAGCAAGGCCAAGCAGAAGGCGTTTGAGGGCTGCTCGCCCGAGCCTTCGGGTAGGCTGCTAGAGCTTGACGGTAACGTCAGGTCGAGATGGATGGTCGTCCATACTGCATACGCAGTGTGACAGAACCCGGGGTATAAGGGGTCTCATTTCATATTTCATAGCAATTCGGCTGCAACACGCCGCAGTGTTTCAGGGTTGTGCCCTTTACGTCCTCCCGCTGACCAAAAACGTTGACGACGTTTGACCGGGTCCATGCCTGCAGTTTTACGTGCATATTGCCGTCCAAGTTCCCACGCAGCATCCTCAAACGCGCCCTGTTCATCGGCCTGATGAACCGCACGCTCGGCAGTCTCTCGATCCACACCACGCCGGATAAGGTCCATAAGTGTGCCTCGAGCACCTAAAAGTCGACCACAACAGTACCGAACTGCCGATTGTGCGTAAGACTCATCATCTATAAGATTCACACACTGTAATCGTTCGACAACTGCATCGACTGTGGTCTCGTCATACCCTTTGCCAAGTAGACGTTCACGTAACGCGCCTGAAGGGCGAGGCGCAGCATCTAATAGCCGTAATGCAGCTTCGCGACAGGCGTCAATATCGTTGGGATTATCTACCGTTGTGCCAGTAGAACTGCTCCACGATTGTGTCGTGCGTCTAGCATTTACACGATTGCTACCTGAATAGCTACGCTCATTCTTGGGCAAATTACCATGTCGAGCTCTCGCCTTTGTACGTCGTGCGTGAACACTACTCGGGTACGTCTCCTGCTCGGCTTCAATAATTACTCGACCAGCATCACTGCCATATAGACTGCCAGCGGGCGCATTCTGCGCGCATGCTGGCTCAATGGCAGGATGCTGACTGAGAAACTCCTCAGCACTGATCATATTCAGCCTTTAGATGCAACTTCCTTGGAAGACTGAGCACTTGTAGCAGATTCAGGCGATTGGCCACCATCCGTAACATCGCTATCTTCGCCTTCAGCAAACTGATCCTCCGCTGGAATCAGGCCAAACGCAACTTTAACCTTATTCTCAATCTCCTCAGTAACAGCCGGATTATCCTTAAGGAACTTACGGACGTTCTCACGTCCCTGTCCCAGTTGATCGCCCTCGTAGGTAAACCATGAACCAGATTTTTTAACCACATTGCACTGCAATGCCATGTCAAGTACTGAGCCCTCAGTGGAGATACCCTCGCCATAGAGCACATCAAACTCAGCTGACTTAAATGGCGGCGCCATCTTGTTCTTCACAACCTTGACCTTGGTACGATTACCAACTGCTTCATCACCGACTTTAATGGTCTGTATGCGACGAATATCAAGACGCACAGAGGAATAGAATTTCAGCGCCTTACCGCCAGTCGTAGTCTCAGGGCTGCCGAAGAACACACCGATTTTCTCACGCAACTGATTGATGAAGATTGCAGTAGTGCCAGCCTGCGCAAGTGCTCCCGTCATTTTGCGCAATGCTTGGCTCATAAGTCGAGCTTGTAGACCAACATGACTATCACCCATATCGCCTTCAATCTCAGCCTTAGGCACGAGAGCAGCTACGGAATCAACGACGATCACATCAAGCGCACCGGAACGAATAAGCATGTCAGCAATCTCAAGAGCCTGCTCGCCATTGTCAGGCTGCGATACGATTAACGAGTCAGTGTCAACACCAAGTTTGCGAGCATATACAGGGTCAAGTGCATGCTCGGCATCGATAAACGCTGCCACGCCGCCCGCTTTTTGTGCATTAGCGACGACATGCAGCGCAAGCGTGGTCTTACCTGACGATTCAGGACCGTAAATCTCAACGATACGTCCCTTAGGCAGACCACCGATACCCAAAGCCATATCAAGAGCCAATGAACCTGTGGGAATCACTTCAACGTTCTGCTCAGGTCTGTCTCCCAAGCGCATTGCAGATCCCTTGCCAAAGCTCTTTTCTACCTGTGCTAACGCAGTATCCAGTGCTGCTTGACGTCGTGGATCAATGCCGGGCCTGCCGTTATCCGGCTGCTTCGCCGGAGCGTTCGCCTGCTGTGCCATGATACTTCTCCTTACTTTTGATGCTGTGGTGCATACACGCTACGTGACTCACACATATCAGCGCAACCCAAACTCACCATTGTGGTCGAACGGTATGTTCCGGGCGTGTCGAACTATGTGACTCCCCTACTGCCGTAAGGGATATCATGAGTTATCCACAACATGCATCACCTGTACTGATGTTCTTTCGCTGTGGATAACTATATCCGAAAGCACGAACATTTGTTCGATTTTCTGGGTGAAGACACGCCGATACTTACCCCACACCTACTTCACTTCTACTTCACATCAAATCGTGCAGGCATCGGAGGAGCAGCATGATCTTTACCCCACCGATCACGATCGGGAATGTCCATCTGATCACACAACACATTCCATACCACGCGAGGCTCCTCTCCAGCGTCAAGTGCTTCAACGACTGTCATGCCACCAAGCTTGCTGAGTCGCTGATCGCGCGACAAACTACGCCCATATCCGCGACCAAACACTTCTTCAACCAATTCCCAAAATTCTCGCTCTCGCACAACACTCCAGTCTTATCATCACGCCATAACGCAATATCGGGCGGCCTTCCTTACGGAAGATCGCCCGACAATACTATTCAATACTAGTTATGCAGCTAAAGACTCGAGATAATCTGCCACCATACGCAGCATCTTTGGAGTGCTTACGCCTAGAGACTCAGCAATAGAACTCAGCAACTCAGAGCTTGCTTCCTTTTGTCCACGCTCTACCTCAGATAAATATCCCAACGACACGCCAGCCTTCTCGCTAACCTCGCGCAGTGTCTTGCGATCACGAGTGCGCAAATCACGCAGTACATGACCGATAGCCTCCCGTAATGACACCTCACGAGTCTCATCAACTGGAGAAACTTGTTCAGCGCTGCTACGCGACGCACGCGAGTCAGAAGAATCCTCTTCCTGCCACATACGACTAAGCGCCGCCTGACGCTCATCTTTTGCTTTCTTTGCAGCACGAGCTGCTAGCACCTGCTGCTGCGCAAACATCACAGCACGACGTTGCGCCGGCGTCAGATCACGCATACGGGCACTGCCCGGACGCGCAGCCACAGGGCTCAGTTCCTCCACATTCATCGTTTCGGCGGTGCGAGTCATCATTTCCATCGTGACCCTCCTTAAGGTGCTCGTCAGTGTTTCCACTACGTACAACATCAACCAACTCAGTTTATTCCTGAAAAGTTGCTGACAATACGCGCAAGTTTCGCTGATGATGCTGCTCTGTTCAGCACAAGCACAATACTTACCATACGTTGTTATCACTGTTATGCACAGTGATGAAATGCTGCTAATTCATCGTCGAGTGTCTCAAGAATGCGCAGCACGCTCAGTTGCCGTACTTGCGGCCGATCGCCATCAAGGTGTAATTCACGCGCACATGTATGCCGTGACGTCAGCACACCATCTGCAGACGGTAGAGACACGCCAATGTATACCAATCCGGCCGGTTTATCGCCATCAGGCCCCGGGCCAGCAACACCCGTAGTAGACAATCCAATCACTTTGCCAGCATATTCAGGCTGATCATATAAACGTGCGGTGGCAGCGGCCATTTGTCGTGCCACCTCAGGATGGACCGCACCCTCGCGCTCCAACAGATCATGATCCACGCCCAATATCGACGCCTTAGCGTGAATGTCATACGTTACTGCAGAACCAAGAAAAACGTTCGAAGCACCGGGAATGCGGACGAATGCATTCGCCAGCAATCCTCCTGTCAACGATTCAGCTGCAGCAATCTTCATATGCAGTTGCTCGCACCGTTGTAGAATGCGGGCCGCATATGTATCGCAACGCTCGGTAATATCCTGTTCCATGCACTCATCCTTTTGTGGCTCCCCTTGTTAGGAGAGCCACAAACATCGTCAATGAACTTCTAGCGCCTACTTGCTTTGCGCCTTGCGCCCGTGAAATGTATTGATCAGATAGATGCCACCCGAGTACAAGCACAATGCCAGTGCAATGTAGATCACCAAATAGGTGGCGAACTGATATATGGTCAACCACATTGGATTGTCACCAGTGCCACCGGCGAACTGCCAGAATGGCAGCAACAGCATTGACAGGCCAATGCACTGGAATAGCGTTTTGAGCTTACCCGGCCATTCGGCGGCAATCACCTTACCGCCCGTGTCGATTACGAAGAAACGCATGACCGTAATACCAATTTCGCGTAGCAAAAACAGTGCAACGACAATCCAGCCAAGCATTGTCGGGCCAAGTTCACCGAACGCGGCAGCTACAAGGAGGGTGGCGCAAGTCAGTAGCTTATCGGCAATCGGGTCCATGAGCTTGCCTAGTTCAGTGACCTGATTGTATTTGCGTGCCATCCAACCATCGAGCTTATCTGTGGAAGCAGCGATGATAAATAGAACGGCCGCAGCCCAGCGCATTGCTGTGTTATTGACGCCCCACGGACCGGCAGCAATATACAGGGCGAGGAAAATCACCACCAGCATAATACGCGAGTATGTAACGAGGTTCGGCGGCGCATTCCATCCATCCAGCAGTGATGATCCAGAGGATTCTTGACGTTCTTTATTGTCTGTAGCCATACTGTTCACCATACCCTCACGTTGCTACCTTGACGATGTGTGACACGTGATTGATACGCACCACAACATAACCACATACCATAAGTGTTTACTGTTACAACCACCGCTACTGTCACCGCTACTCAAGTTCGCCCTGTTGTGGCGAAGATGCGGGTGATGCTGAGGATTGAATCGAACTGGTTTCTCCACGAATGAACGCGAGTACACTCGGCAAATCCTGAGGTTGAACGAGCACCTGACGTGCTTTGGAACCTTCAGATGGGCCGACCACACCACGTGATTCGAGCAAATCCATCAGGCGACCGGCTTTAGCGAAGCCAACACGCAACTTGCGCTGCAACATAGAAGTAGAACCAAACTGAGTAGTGACCACAAGTTCGGCAGCCTGTAATAACACATCCATATCGTCGCCGATATCCTCATCTGGTTCAATAGCCGACTTCTCGGCCTCTTTAGCCATCTCTTCGATATCCTCGCGATAATGCGGCTTACGCTGAGTACGTACGAATTCGACAGCTTTGCGAATCTCAGATTCACTCACCCATGAACCTTGCACGCGCAATGGCTTAGCCTGTCCCATTGGCAGGAACAGCGCATCGCCTTGTCCAATCAACGTTTCTGCACCGGTTGTGTCAAGAATAACGCGAGAATCGGTAGCCGAGGAGGTTGCAAATGCGAGACGTGACGGGATGTTTGCCTTAATCAAACCAGTGACCACATCAACAGAAGGACGCTGTGTTGCAAGGACAAGATGCACGCCAGCTGCTCGCGCGAGCTGGGTGATGCGCTGAATAGAGCTTTCCACATCATTTTTCGCGACCATCATCAGATCTGCCATCTCGTCAACAACTACGAGAATATACGGGTATGGAGCAACTTTGCGTTGCGAGCCAGCAGGTGCATGTACTTTACCCTCACGCACTGCCTTGTTGAAGTCTTTAATATGGCGGAATCCAAAGAATTCGAGATCGGAATACCGTGCGTCCATCTCTTTGACGACCCATTCGAGTGCCTGTGCAGCCTTCTTCGGGTCAGTAATAATCGGCGTCAACAGATGTGGAATACCCGCATACGCACTTAGTTCAACACGTTTAGGATCAACCATAATCATGCGCACCTGTTCAGGAGTAGCACGCATAATCAGTGACGTAAGCATCGAGTTAATAAAACTCGACTTACCAGAACCAGTTGCACCAGCAACCAACAGGTGCGGCATCTTGGTTAAATCAGCGGTAACAAAATGGCCTTCGACGTCCTTGCCAACGCCAGTGAGCATCGGAGCTGGGTCGTTTATAGCCTTGTCTGAACGTAGTACATCGCCAAGATGCACGATTTCGCGATCAACGTTCGGAATTTCAATACCAATAGCCGACTTACCTGGAATAGGCGAAAGGATACGCACGTCCGAGCTTGCGACAGCGTACGCGATATTTTTCTGCAGATTGGTGACTTTTTCAACCTTGACACCAGGACCGAGCTCGACTTCATACTGGGTGACCGACGGACCACGCAAGAAACCAACAACCCGCGCGTCAACATTAAACTGTTGGAATGTGTTCGTCAATGCCGCGATCACATGATCGTTGGCTGGAGTGCGCGCAGCATGAGGCTGTCCTTTAGCGAGAATGCCAAGATCAGGTAGCTGGTAAGGACGGTTCGTATCATCAGTAGCAGCAGTGCTGGAATCCTCTTCTACAACTTCGCCAGTATCTGGGTTGACCGTCGGTTCTCCCGTATGCGACACAGCAGTATTCGACACAGCAGTATTCGACACAGCAGGCATGGCACTTGCTGTACCATCACTACCGATGCCGGCCCACGGATCTGTAGCTGATGAAGAAGCAGCTACAGATCCAGTCGTACCAGATGACGTGACCGTACGAGGTGCGGAAGATTCGTACGATGTACCGGTTGGCATAGCGGTTGTTGCGGCTGTACCACTTACCACACGATTAGGCATTGCCGTAGTACCAGTCGTGCCCGCGTATTGCGTAGACAGGTTATTGTCACTGGAATACTGGCCAGATGGTACAGACGATATCGTTCTTCCAGACATCATGGCAGTAGGATCGATCAAAGATGTTTCAGCGGCAGCGCCGTGACGGTCGGCTGCATGGTCGAATGGATCATCACCTGCATACCGGTCTAGCGAACGATCTTCGTCACCACGGTGTTTACGGTCAAACAGATGCGACAACCAGCCGAATATTCCTAGATTCTGAGCACTATCAGCTGATTCATCGCCTTGTTCGTCGGAACCATCGTGCGCAGGAACTCCCTCAGCAAATGCTAGCGTGTCGTCTCCCACACGAACTTCGTTGGGGAATTGGTCACTATCAGCATTCGTACGAGAAGCATTCTTCTTGCCATCACTTTGTAATCGTTCACGTAACGCCCGTACATTATCTGGCAAGTCAGTCACATGCGTGCGCGTAATCATCAGTAACGAGAACAAGCCAACGACCACAAATACGATAATCGCGAACGCGTCAGATAATCCCCACGCTAGTGGAGAGCCTAATACAAAGCCAAATAAGCCACCCGCACGCTGTAGTAATGCAATATCAAATCCCGGCGAATCAGCTGCAACAACTACATCAATTACTGAGCAAATCGACCACAACAGTAATACCCATCCGGTTACTACGCGCGGATTGTCGGAATGCTTGCCAGAGTTACGCATTAAACGGATTGCAACAAGCGCCAGCAATACTGGCACGATGACGCTCATCACGCCGAAAAGTCCAGAAGCAAACGCATGCAAGATACGACCGAGTACACCGTTGACGCGGAACCATTCAGAGGCGCAGAAAAAAATCGCCAATACGAGCATCACGAAACACAAGCCATCACGCCGATACGCGGGATCATACTCCCCTACGCCGGTGAGTGAACGAACCGCAGACCCAAACGCGCGAGGAATCGCGAGTACGATCTTCTTACCGATCGATTCGTCGTTCATGCTGTCAGTATCGTCGCGCGGCGGACGCGAAGTACCATTACTGTTCTTACCTGATGAGGATGCTGTACGTGCCATAACGGTTTTCGATTCTACCCAGACCCGGTCATTTCCGTGTCGACGTCATCATATTCGACCAGTATCAGTTAGGATAAGCCTATGACTCCAGCTGAACGTGCGAGCGCAGTCGCATTTGCACTGAAGAACTGCGCGTTAGAAGCGATGGCGCCTGGTGATGCAACGATGCGTGCACTCGGTGTATATGAACGCGGCGAGATGGATGTGGCCGCGTTGCTTGATGCTGCTGATGCTGAAACGTCTGGGATTGTAGGCGGACGATTGGCAGATGGCAGTCTTGATGATCATGCGAGAGATCATGCTGGCAGTATTGCAGCGCGTATTGTATTGCTTGTTGAACGTGGTTGGGCTGCTCAAGGCAATTTAGACGAGCTTGTTGCTATTCATCGTGCGCTGTTTGAAGGGGTTTTTACTGATGCTGGACAGTTACGTACGTCGAATACGACTCGCGAAGTGACCGCAGATCGGGTGTTGGCGAAAAATCCGGAGATCTTCTTTCCTGCGGCACTGATTGAGACTGGTGCGCTTAATATTGCGACTGAATTAGCTGATAAGCGCAATCTCATTGCTCTTGATCGTGATGTGTTTATACGTGAATTAGCGCATATTTATGATGAGTTGGGCTACTTGCATCCGTTTAAGGGTGGCAATGCGATGACGTTACGTATATTTGCGTCACGTTTGGCGCATGATGCTGGTTGGGATGTGGATTGGGGTCCGGTGACTCGTGACGGGTATAAAGCTGCTAAGCATGCGGCGTATCGCGGTGACACGACTGGGTTTGAGCGTATGTTTGATGCGATTGTGCGCCCGGCAAATCCGACACGTATATTTCTGATCGCCGGGTGGAGTCAAGGGCCTGCGCACTGACGAGCTGGTCGCGAAGCTGAAGAAATCATGGTTGGCTCCCCATGTCAGGGGAGCCGATATAGTGAACGGCTGTGTTATGCGATGTCGCCGAGATGATGCTGAGCATATTCGTCAGCGTGCGCGTCGATTGGATCGTAGTCGCCTGCGTCAGCGTGCGCGATAATTGCCAATGCATTATCCAGCAGTTTAGGGTTCAGTGCTTGAAGCCAATGGATGCGCGGATCGCGGCCGAACCAGCCCATTTGTTTGCGGGCAAGTCGTTTGGTTTTCTGCGCGATATCCATATACGTGTCGTCCAGATCAGCAAGACCGTCTACATAGTCAACAATCTGCTGATAGCCGAGTGCGCGACATGCGGTGGCACCGAGATGCGGACGTAACCGTTCGACCTCATCAATAAATCCACTGGTGAGCATGTGTTGAGTACGGATATCGATGCGTCGATCGAGTTCTTCGCGCGGTAGATCAAGCCCAATTTGTACTGTCGGAATCACGTACTGGTAACGCGGCAGACTTGCCGAATATGGTTTGCCAGTAAGTTCGATAACTTCCAGTGCGCGAATGGTACGTCGCGGATTGCGTGGGTCCATATGGGCGGCAGCGGCGGGATCTTTCGCCTTAAGCTCGTCAAACAGTGCGCCGGCACCCTCTGTTTGCTCGCGTTGTTCTAGTTTCGCTCGCACATCAGGATCAGTGCCAGGAAACGAAATATCGTCGATGGCTGCGCGCGCGTACAGTCCAGAACCTCCGACCATAATCGGTCTAATACCGCGTGATTGTAAATCACGAATGCAATCACGCGCGAGCTGCTGGAAACGAGCAACCGTCATTGTCTCATCGGGGTTGATGATATCGATGAGATGATGCTTAACTTCAGCCTGTTCCTCTGGCGTAGCTTTGGCAGTGCCAATATCCATGCCACGATACATTTGATATGCATCAGCGTTGACGATTTCGGCTTGTTCGCCGCGATCCTTCAGCGCTTTGGCAATAGCAATACCAAGTCCTGTTTTGCCGGATGCGGTTGGCCCGACAATCGAAACGACACGACGATCGGCTGAGTATTCCGTGTCCGATTCAGTGACGCACATGATACGTCTGTCCCTTAGCTGGATCTGGATCAGCGATGAGATTATGACGACCAGCATGAGTGACCGTCGCAGTCACGAAATCTCCAATTTGTGGCATTGGTTCGCCTTCAGGCACGCCAATATGCACGAGCACGCCAGTGCGTTCACGCCCAGTTACACGGTGCGTTGCAGAATCCTTCTTACCGGATGCGCCGGTAATCATTACTTCAACATCGCGACCTTCAAACTTAGCAAGCTCCTCAGCGGTAATCTGTTCTTGCAAGGCAACAAGTCGTTCAAAACGCTCCTGAACCACATCATGCGGCACTTGTTCCATCGCGGCAGCTGGCGTGCCAGGTCGAGGCGAATACTCGAACGTGAACGCTGAGGAGAAGCGCGATTCACGCACCACCTGCATGGTTTGCTCAAAATCTTCGTCTGTTTCGCCAGGGAAACCGACAATAATATCCGTAGAAATCTGCGCATCCGGCATTGCTTCACGGATCTTGCCCAGAATGTCAAGGAACTTCGCAGATCGATATGATCGACGCATGGCACGCAAAATCCGGTCAGAGCCAGACTGAAGCGGAAAATGCAATTGGTGCATAATATTCGGCGTCTCAGCCATCGCAGCAATAACATCATCCGTAAACGCAGCCGGATGAGGCGAGGTGAATCGCACACGTTCAAGTCCGTCGATCTCACCGCATGCACGCAGCAGCTTGCTGAACGCGTAACGGTCGCCAATACCATATCCGAACGAGTTCACGTTCTGACCGAGCAGTGTGACTTCCTTAGCGCCATTATCGACACATTGACGAATTTCGGCGAGAATATCGCCGGGTCGGCGGTCATGCTCACGTCCACGCGTAGTCGGCACAATACAGAACGTGCACGTATTGTTGCAACCCACCGAAATAGACACCCAGCTTGACACGCGCGAGGCACGCGCGGTCGGCAATTGGCTCGGGAAATAGTCAAGCTTGTCAACCACATCAACTTGAGGCTCACCAATCATGCGAGCTTGGTCAAGTAGACGAGGCAGCGAACCAATATTCTTCGTACCAAATACTGCATCAACCCACGGTGCTTTCTTGGCGATTTTCTGCCGGTCAAGCTGTGCCATGCAACCGCCAACTGCGATCTGCAAGTTCGGCCGTTCACGCTTCATTTGCGCCCACAGACCGATTGTGCCGTACATGCGTTCAGCCGCATTTTCACGCACCGCGCATGTATTCATAACAATCAGATCAATGTCCTTGTCGAGCACCTGTTCTTCAGTAGCAGGCACATAACCATTAGACTCGAGCACGCCCGCAATGCGTTCGGAATCATGTACATTCATTTGGCATCCAAGGGTATGCACATAGTACACGCCCTTCCCGCGTCCTGTTGTATGGGCGTATCCGTCAACAGGATCAGCTAACTTCGAGGTACGTTCCGCCTCGGTCATCATGTCTTCATTCATAATCGTCCATCGTAACGATTGGTCACGCCAGAGTTCGTGTCACGCGTCCCCAGTACCTATTCTCATGATTTTTTCAGTTCCTTCGCACGAATATCGCTAAGATATTGATCGTGATACTTGACCGACAAAGCCGCATCAATACGAACGATCTCAAGGCGCGACTCAAGGCCATTGGCCATGAGAACGCACTATTCCCAGCTGAAGAGATCACTGAATTCGTCAACCTCATGCAGGTGTATGAAGGTGCGATGTACGAGATCAGCACCAAACTAGAGATTCTTGACTCGGAATTCCAAGTACGGTTCGCACACGATCCAATTCATCACATGGAACGTCGTTTGAAATCAGTGAACTCGATTCTCGGCAAGTTGGAACGCAAAGGATTGTCACTCGAAGTTTCATCGATTCGAGATAATCTCTTTGACGTAGCTGGCGTGCGCGTGATCTGCAATTACCGCGACGACGTATACTCCGTATCAAACTATCTGTCGGCACAAAACGATATCTCCGTGCTACGAGTCAAGGACTACATCAAAAATCCGAAGCAGAACGGCTACCGGTCGCTGCACGTGATTTATGCAGTGCCAGTGTTCCTCTCATCAGGCGCACACTACACACCGGTCGAAGTCCAATTCCGCACGATCGCAATGGATTATTGGGCAAGCCTCGAACATGCGTTGCGTTATAAAACTGATCTGCCGGATACGAAACTGAGCGAACATTCACAGACACTGCTTGACTGCGCTCGATCACTGCAGAATATCGAAACGCAAATGCAGAATATTCACCGCGATATTAATGGTGCTCCTCAGGTTGGTGAGGCTCCGAAAGCTGACTAAGTCGAGCAGGTAGCTGAGCAATAAGTGTGCCCGCAAAAATAAGAGCACAACCTATGTAACCGCGCACAGTCATGACCTCACCAAGCAACAGCGCACCGCCGACAGCTGAGAAAAATGATTCAAGCGACATAATCAAGCTCGCTCTTGTCGGCGGTACCCACTGTTGTCCCACAGCTTGCAACGTATATGCGATACCGACTGAGCCAATACCGGCATACAGTACCGCAGGCCACGCTTGTAATACCCCTGTCCAATCAATCGATCCTTCAATTAGCGAGCCAATCCAACTCAATACGCTCGTTGTCATAAATTGGACGAACGACAACGTTAACGGTTCAACACGACCGCCGATCATGTCAATCACAAGAATATGCGTTGCAAACAATACCGCCGTGAACAGCAGCAATAAATCAGCCAAGGTAATCGAGCCAAATCCGTCAGTAATACACAACAGATAAAAACCGACAACCGATACGATTACTGCGACAATCGTCATCACAGACACGCGGCGACGAAAAAACGCGAACGCGAGCAACGGCACCATAACGATATACAGTGCGGTAATAAAACCAGCACGTCCTGCGGAACGCCCATAGAGAATGCCATACTGCTGTAACGTGCTTGCGGCAAACAAAACAATTCCACAAATGAGTCCAACAATAACTGGATTCGCCAATAACAGCGCAGTCGATAATGACCGGTTCAGCGTATCACTCATCCGATTCATACGGTTGTCGAGCAGAGTTTTTTCGTCACGCGCCGCAACTCCCCCGCTCCTCATTCGACGCCATACCAGCAACGGTATGAGTGAGAGTGCACCGAGCGTAAACCGTGTTGCATTGAAGAACAATGGAGTCATCGAATCCATGCCCTGCACTTGGGAAACGAATGCAAATCCCCAAATCAATGCAGTCAACAGCAAGCAAGCCATGCCTACGAATTCTTGTCGTGGTCGAGTCATGAAGTACCACCGTAGCTGCGACACATGACGGCATACAGCATACGAAAAAGCCCGGCCGGTAAAAACACGGCCGAGCTTTGCGATATGCATTGTATGTTGCGCGCTAGTACAACTAGTCGCGGTTACCGAACAACTGCAACAAGTACAGGAACATGTTCACGAAATCAAGATACAAATTCAGAGCACACACGATCGAAATCTTCTTGATCATCTCCGGGCCCTGCGCCTCGTATGCAGCGAACAGAGCACGCGTCTGCTGCGCATCATACATTGTCATGCCAGCAAAAATAATCAAACCGAGCGCGCACACAATCTGCGTCATACCGCTCACACCGGGGATAATCGCAAGAATGAGCTGGGAGATAATCAATACGATAAGCGCAACCATGAGAATCGGACCAGCTTTGAGCATGTTCATCTTCGTAGTCATACCGAACATGGTCAGGACGAAGAAGAACAGTGCGGTCATACCGAGCGCAAGGCCAATCGAGCCGAGGTCATAGATCATGAAGATCGAGCTCAACGTAAAGCCCATAAGCGCTGCGTACACGTAGAACATGACACGAGCAGTGCCCGATGTAATCTTCATAATACGCGCGCCAAGATAGACCGCCATACCGATCTGAATCGCAGCAAACAAGAACACACCGATAAGACCGGTAGCTTGCAGGAAGCCGATGTACGCGCCCGTCATTTGTGCGATAACAGCCACCGCGGCCGTGATAAGTAGACCGATGGTCATTTCACCATATGCGCGAGTGACCGACACACGCTGCGCCTGCTGAACTTGCTCATATGAATATGCGGCTTGTGCGTTCATCGCAGCAGTACCGTTAGGCGCATAACCATACTGTGGCTGGCCATACGGATTTTGCTGCGCATACTGGTATTGTGGCTGGCCCTGCATATTGGGATTACTGTACTGATTGCCGCCTTGCGGCTGCTGTCCAAATGTCATATCAACTCCTTAATTGATTACCTGACCTCATCCTACGGGAATCAACCTTGGAATTCCATGAATTTCAGCCCGAAGCATGCCCAGCTTCACCGAAATCCCACGAAATAACGGTGTGTGGTACACAGGTGTGTACCCGTGTACCGCCATTACTAATCATTACAGATCAAATGTATGCGTAATCTTGGCATTGCTATTGAACGAAACCAGATCAGTCACGTCTACGGTGATCGCAGAATCATCTTTGAGCACGTAGCCAAGTGTGACTGTCCCTGTTGCACCGGGTTGAACTTCAGCTAAATATGATCTAACGTCATACCCTTCCGGTTGTTCCACGTACGTTGCAGTATCCAGTGACTGTCCGTTTTGAAACACTTGTGGATGTGATAGCGCAGCAAAAGAGTTGTTTTTATCTGTGTTATTCTTCCATTCATATGTCACAAGCACAGTAGGTTTTCCGTTGTAATCATTACTACTTTTCACCGCGGAAACAATCTTGACATGTAGGTTATTTAAATCACCTTCCATATCTTGCTCGCCCTTTGCAGTCTGATCAGAATTTTTGTTCGAAGTATTTGGCTCGGAGGCCTTATCGCTTGTTGTATTTTGTGTAGTTGTAGACTGGCCTAGTGCATTATCAATAGCCTTACTAGCTGCAGATTGCATCGCAAGAGTAATCACGATAGCGAGAATGGATAGAATAGCGGCAATAACCGCCACAGCTTTACCACTCTTCTTGCCACGAAATGTGCCGACAATACCGATAAGTGCAAGGATAATACCTACAAATCCTAATATCGCAGCAATGTTATTAATAATCGGAATGAAACTTAGCACGAATCCAAGAGCGCCAAATACAATACCTATGACACCGCACACTGTGATGTGCTGAGGATTACTCGCAGTAGAACGTGCCGTTTGCGAGGTATTAGCATTAACCATGATCATCTTTCTCCTTACTGTGCGTAAAAGCACGATACGTCAGGGGGGGGGGACAAAATCCGCGACGTATCTATGACGTTATCGAAATAAGAAGCGCGCCATCAGTGGACGAATGGACATAATTCGCTGCCCGTTCGGACAGTATACGAATGCTCACATTCGCCCGCATGTCCAATGGCGTATAACCCTGCAATGTCGTTACAGTACAACTATGACCTTTCCTGCAATCCGTTCCCTACTTGTTCCCACGAACGATGATGACGAGGTTCCCGTGCGCACACGGCGCTGGTTGTCCGTGCCAATGATCGTATGCGCTATATTCGCGTGTCTACTGCAGGTATCGTTAGCAGCTCAGCCACAGCTGGATTCACCACACGGGGCGATATACGTGTGGTATGTCTTCGCTACATTTCTTGCTTTCGCGTTCCCGTTCATACTACTTATGCGATCAACGCGACCAGAGTCAGTGTTCTGGATCAGTCTCGCAATCGTAATCGTATTCCCGTACGATCCGTTACTCATGCTCATGGCTTTAACCGCGCTTGTCGCCCGACGCTCAGATACAGCGAGAACGGTACGCGCGATTGCCGGCGCCGTACCAGCAGCCGTCTGGGCGCAAGTACGCGACTCACTGCAACCGGCAGACGCATCATTGTGGCACATGCTCTTTGCCAAGCCGAACACCGGTGTCAACGGCGAACCGATCATGCTGTTAGCTGAAGAACCGACAATCATCGCTACCGCAACCGTTGTCGCCATAATAAGCGTGGCCGTTGCGGTCCTGCTCGGATTGCATATCCGATCCCGAGCTCGTCTGCGCCAAGCTGATGCCCAAACGCAGGCAGCACAACATCATGTGCAACATTTACAAAGTGATCTTAATAGTCAAAAACTTGTTGATGCCATTGCGGCGGAAGCACACGATACGCTGGCACATTCACTATCACTTATCGCGTTGAATGCGAGCGCATTACAGGCGGAAGCAAATCGTCTCGCTTCTCACGCGGATTCGTCCACTGCGGATAGTCTTGCGTCTATCGTGTCTACGGCTGATGAACTACGTCGTCAGTCTGCTGGTGCGTTGGATGAAGCTCATGCCATTATTGACATGTTGCGTCATCCTCAGCAAGCGTGGGAACAGCTTGCTCCCAGTGACGACACATCGTTAACAAGAAACTCATTGGAAGCCTTGATCACTGATACGAGACAGACTGGCGTATCAGTGAATACGTGGATTGATATTCGGCAATTAGACGAGTTGGATGAAGCCACTGGCAAAATCGCGTACCGGAGTATTCAGGAGGGAATGACTAACGCGTTGCGTCACGCGCCGGGTATGCCAGTATCGTTGGAAGTCAAAGCTAAGCCGAGTGACGGTATTCATATTCATGTCAGCAATCCTGTGGCTGCTCCACCTTCTCAGGCTCCTGCGGCAAATATTCCTGCACCCGCGCGATCTGCCGCATCGACATCGTCAGAGCACAGTCGGCGTATTGGTGTCGGCTTGTCTGCGCTCGCTGCGCGTGTCCAAGCAGTTGGAGGTACATGCCGGTATGGGTTTGATAATCGTCGAATATTCCATCTTGATGTAACGCTGCCTTGGCATCGCAACGCTAATGCCCTTGCATAAGCCCAGTTCTTGTCTATTAACGCATACAATGGCAGTTGTGAATACTCGTTCTGCAAATCGTCAGCACCTCGCGACTAGCGGGGAATCTGTTACCTTGTCGCAGCCGGTTACTGTTGCAATCGTTGACGATGATCCTATGGTGTGTCAAGCTATGCAGTTGATTTTGACAGACTATTCAAACGGGGATATTCGTGTGGTGTTCACGTCAACATCTGGAAGCGACGCCGTAGAACGTGCGAGTAAAGAACTTCCTGATGTGATATTGATGGATATTGCAATGCCCGGTATGGATGGTATCGAAGCAGCTCGGCAATTGCGAGCGCTCCCCCGTGCACCCCATGTGCTTATGCTCACATCGCTTAATCCGTCACATACTGTAGAGCGTTCAGTGGAAGCTGGTGCTGAAGGGTTTGTATCGAAAACTGACGCACCGCAGGAGATTATTCGCCGTGTGCTTGATGTGTGTCAGGGAGCGCCGCAATTTAACGTGGCTTCTCAACGACAGTTGATTGCTGATCTCGGCACACAACGTCCAATTGCAAGACGAGATGAAGCTCGACGCTTGCTTGACTCGTTACCTGAACGTGAACGTGAAACTGTCATCTTAGCGGCAGAAGGATATACAAACGCACAGATTGCGGCGCGTATGTTCATCTCTGAACGTACGGCAAAAGCACATTTGTCGAGTGCAGCCGACAAGTTGTGTATGGGCCGCGTGCAACTGGCTCGCTTAGTAGAACGAGCTGATCTTGATGACAGTATGTAGTCGGTACGCAGTCGTTTGTCGTATGGTTTCCGGTCTCGGAACACAGTGATGAGTAACTCATAGGTATCCACTGGTACGCTGGGTGATGTTTGCAGATAGACGTGACGAAGGGGTAGTTATGGCGATCAACGCAACAGAGAAACCACTGAGCAAGGTTTTTACATCGGATTATCAGTTCACAATCCCCTCGTTTCAGCGAGCATATATTTGGCAGCAGTCGAATGTGATACAGCTGATTGATGATATTGAGGAGGCTTCAAAGTCACCTCAGGTACCGTATTTCCTTGGGTCATTGATTTTAGTTCGGGATGGTGGCACGCACTATGAGGTGATTGATGGTCAGCAGCGGTTGGTGTCGTTGTCAATTATTATTGCGGCACTGCGTGATCTTGAGAAGGATACGGAATGGATGCGTTTGCTGGACGCGTTGATCGTTGAGCCTGGTGACAAGCTGCGTGGTATTGCCAATGAACCTCGTTTAACATTGCGTGAGCGTGACGCTGCGTTTTTCCGTGAATATGTGCAGGAAGGCAATCTTGAGGCATTGTTTGATCTGACTGACGAAGATTGGGCGTCGGTAGCACAACGCAATATCGCGCGTAATACTCATGCAGCCTATGATGCGTTCGATGACATGACCGATGATGAGCGGCATGCGTTCGCTTCGTATCTTGTTAACGGTGTGACACTGGTGATGGTAATCACCGATGATTTGGATGGTGCTCACCGTATTTTCGACGTGATGAATATGCGTGGGCTTCCGCTCACACCGTCCGACGTGTTTAAGGCACACGCGACGTCGGGATTGAAGCCTGCCGTGCTCGATGAATATGCGGCTCGCTGGGATGACATCATGGACCCGCTTGATGATGATCCGACACGAACCGAAGAGTTCTTCTCATATCTGCATCTCATTCTCACGCACAAGCCTGATACTGGTAAGCTCATTGAAGATTTTCTTACAGATGTGCTGCAACCCTATGTGGCTGCCGGTACGGTGTCTTCGTTTATCGACCGTGTGCTGGCGCCTTATGCGATGGCATGGCGTATGTTGGAACGGCCGAATGACACGGTGCTTTCCAGCACGGTGAGAGATCGTATTGAATCACTCAATGATTATCGCCATCATGAGTGGAAGCCAGTCGCTATGTGGGCGTTGGTGAATTCGTTCCGTAAACTTGGCGAGCCGGGATGTTCACCATTCGTGCAACGTGGCTCTCATTCGACGCGCGGAGTATCAACGGAAGCATCGCTTGGCATGCATGACCGTCAACGGTTAGAGGAATTATTCGCCGCATTAGAGCGTGTGACTGGCGTGGACACGTTGAACCGTACCGACGTAGTGGCTCGGCGTGGTCATGCGACAGCAGCAATTCGTGATCTTGATAAGGGTTATCCGGTCCGTTTAGTGCGTGGTCTGTCTATTACTACTGCGGATCGAGCGGGAGCATTGGTTCGTTTGCATGGTGAAATGCAAGGGAATGAAGAGCTTGTACGATTGCTACTAGTGCGTGCTAATGAGCAGCTGGAGAAAGGACGCATCACACGGCCGCGTAAGCTCAGTGCGGTTCCGATCATGCCGTTAGAGATCAGTAAAGCCGCTTCGTTTGCGCAATGGTCACAAGATGAGCATGACTATTGGATGTACCGTTTAGGCAATATGACGCTTGTGCAGGGTGGCGAAGATCAAATGGATAAGTTGGTTGAATTTGATCGTCGTCGTGAACGCATACTCATGCGTTCAGATTCACGTCGGTTCCCATTGACTCGACAATTATCAGATTTCGCTGAATGCACGCCAGCGATGTTGAAGCATCGTCAGGAAGAAACTATTCGACTTATCGCTGAATATTGGGATATTCGCTACGATGAACAGCATACGGATTTGACTGCGCAGCCTGTTGAAGATTTGGCAGGTTCTGCATCCATTACTCGAACAAGTCACGGTTCACGACGAGTCACTATTGCGCAAGTCGTGAAAGCTGGATTGCTTATTCCCGGTGAAACATTGGTGTGGGAACGGCCTCGCAAGGGCGAACGCTATGTGGCTACCGTTACTGAACATGGCCGATTCCGTCTTGAAGACGGGTCAGAGTACACGTCGCCAACGGCCGCAGCCCGTGCTGCTGGTGGCAGCAGCGCTGGATTGGATGTGTGGAAGCGCACGTCTAATGGGCAAAAACTTGGCGATATTTGGAAAGCGTACCGTTTGAAAATAAACTGACTTTGATGAGTTGCCAGCTGGACGTCATCTCAGCTGGCAGCTCATCGATTCAGTTCTTTTCTCTATCAAGTTCTTTATCGTGCATGTATTCTCGCCATCCACGACCGATGCGTTTCCAATCGTCACGCATTTCTTTAAAATTATCTTTGAAATCATCAACCGCGTCACCGACAGAATCTTTCAACAGATCGAGTAGTGAATCTGTAGATTCTGGCACATGATCACCGTTATCCATAGCATCCTTGCGTAAGCGGTCGATACGACGGCGTAACTCATCTGCATCTTCTGGATCGATGTGCAGGCTTGCGGTAACGCTTTGCCGTATCGTCTCATAATCGAGATTCGCAAAGAAAGTCAGCTGTTGTAAGCGCATGAAACCCTTGAGCTGCGGATAACGATTGAGAATATAGGTTTCTCGATCGTCAGCTGCTTTCATCCAATCTTTTAACAACTGTGCGTTGAATCCACTCGTGATTGACCCTTGACGCAGCCGATAATGGTAAAGCACTTCAGGAATACGTACAATGCGGTGCGATTCGCCAATAACATTGCAAATACGCGCCATGTCTTCAATTTTTCGTCCAACGGGGAAGGAGAAATTATGGTCACGGTAGATTGCTGTTTTTGCAAGGAACGACCAGAAATATCCATCAATCTCTGCTTTTACTTGAGCTTTAATACCTTCTTCTGGCGTCATAACCATGACCGTATCGAAATCATTATGCTTATAATCCGAGATCAAAGGCACACCGTTGTCAGAAATCGTGTCAAACTGGAACATAACGAGATCAGCATTATATTCGCGCATGGAATCAATTGCCCGTTCAACAAGATTCGACGTGATAGTGTCATCGGAATCCACGAAATAAATGCAGTCTCCAGTCGCACGCTCTAATCCCGCATTACGAGCATCAGACAATCCACCATTGACTTTGTGAATGACACGGATGCGACTATCTTTCGTTGCCCATGCATCGCACATAGCCGGACAGTTATCAGGCGAACCATCATCGACGAGAAGAATTTCAAGATTACGATACGTTTGTGCAATGATGCTCGCTACACAGGCATCCAAGTACCGTTCAACCTTGTATACCGGTACTATTACTGATACGAGTTGAGCCTCTATATGCTGACTGTCGTCCGTTGTCTGCATCGTCATAACTACTCCGATCCCCTGCGGTAACGATATTCTCACTATACCGTTGTTGATGTATCGAGCTTTGAACGGGCAATGTCGTAGATTTGTGCATCTACCAAATATGCGGCTTTACGAACCCGTTATCAGTGAGGAATGTAGATACGTCTTTCAACTCGTCCATACAAATGCTATGGGTCATGCCCGGATACACCTTATGTGTGAGCGTAGTGTGTGCAGCATAGAAACTAATCATGTCTTGCACTTCTTGCTCAGGGAAAATATCATCAGCCGAGCCGTGACCATAAAACATAGGCGGCCGCTGTTGCGCTAATTCGTTATCCCCCGGCAACGCACCATGTGCAAGGAATCCAGAGAAGCTGACCGCTGCCGCATACCGTTTTGGATTGATACGCAACATCTGTCCAGCGAGCAAACCACCTTGTGAAAATCCCATGACTACAACAGGACGGTCTACAGCAATGGAATTGCCCACCCAGCGATCAATAGCTTCGCCTGCCGCTAACGCCTGATCGTCAAGCGACTTGCCAGTGGGTACCCCGTCATAGTCCCATGTGCCAAACCATGTGTAACCCATGCCGTAAGCAATCGGCGCACGCAATGATGCATAATCAGCGCCTTGGGCGCAATAGGCAAGCAGACTCGGCAGATCATGTTCGTTTGATCCCCACCCGTGGAGCAGCAGAAATACTGGTTCATGACTATCCGCGGTGAAACTGGTTATTGCATGTGTAATATCCATGACCATCTCTTTCTACTTATTCAACCCAGACGTTTCAAGACTGGTGGATATTTGCTGTTCCACACGATCAAATGCCTGTGACAGCAGTAAGTTACCCGGCACAGTGGTGAGTAAGAAAGCAAGGACTGCAGCAATAACTGACGCAATAATGCCTTTAATAAGTTTGATCACAATCTTGAACACGACATATGCAATAGCAGCACCTATAGCGACGGTAATCAGTGTTTGTGCTGCTGACGGCAATGTGCCATACCACAACACAATGCGGTCGATAAAAGAAAGGTCAAGATGAGACAAGTCGATAGTACTCAGGTCCAGATCAGACCAATCGGCGATAGTAGTCACGGGAGGGTCCTTTCGATGAGATGAACTGGGCTGTAACACAGTTGGTCACAGCCCAGTAATCAGATCTCTTAGAGATCAATACGCGCTGTTGGCAGAGCAGGTCGTTCGTTCAATGTAGATAGGTCATCTGCGCGCAAACCATAGAACCGCTGAAGATCTGCAGAGAACTTAGCAAGGCTTTTCTCGGAGGAATACAACATGTGCCCAGCCGGATAATAAGTGAATGCGACGTTACCGCGCAATGCTTTTGGCAGTCCAAGATGGTCAATGTCATATTCAGTCTGGAAGAAAGGCGTACATAGATCATAAATACCGTTACCAATGAGCACCTTCAGCGTTGGCTGATGCGTAATTGCCGCTGCCAGATCAGGAACAACATTCGGGAACGGAATCTTTGAGCCCCACGACGACTTCGTACCAGACGGCTGAGTGTGCCACCATGTCCAGCCCTTGCCAGGTTCAGTAGCATTCCAATCGAAATCAGCAAATCCACGCCGTTCTGGTGTGCGATCCCAGCCGAGTTCATCACGCAGATAAGCATTGCACAGGCTAGAGTATGCTGGGTCTAGGAACGCATCGTCTACAACAAACGTTTCCTCATCATTCATGCGGTCGAGATCGTATCCTGCTACGCGACCGTCATACCGTCCAACAATCTTGTCTTCATCATGGAGCAGAGCCTTGCGGAAACGCATATCTACAACGCGTAGATCAGAATCATACACGTACTGAGCATCCAATCCAGTCAGTTCAGCATATCGTGCAGCAACTTTGCGCTTTGTATCATCGTCAAGCGAAGCTCCTGCCGCGAGCGCAAGACGCAACGGCCCATTTGCAAACTCACGAGCAGCCTGTAGATGTTCAGCAACTTCAGTATCAGCGGCTGCACGGTCATGATATTTCGCTACAGAAGCGAACGTCGGGAAATAGCCAATGTAGAACTGATCTGACGTGTCAAGCGTGAACGCATAATCCAAAATATTGGAAATGAGAATGATACCGTTAGGAGCAACACCGTCTTGTTGCAGTCGGTACGCGAGCGCAGCACCGCGTGTGGTGCCATAAGACTCACCAAGGATATATTTCGGTGAATTCCAACGATGATATTTTGATAGGTAAGCACGAATAAACGCGCTGAATCCGGCAACATCGCCATCTACTGACCACAGTTCAGGTTTGGCAGTGTCGAGAATCTCAGAGAAGCCTGCACCAGGCGCGTCAATAAATACGAGGTCAGAAGATGGCAACAGTGTATGCACGTTGTCAACCAATTGATACGGGGCAGCCGGTACCGGCGCAGCGTCAGGCACATCGATGCGCTTGGGCGCGATAGATCCCATAAGAAGGAAGGTGGTAGCTGAACCGGGACCACCATTGAACACGAACGTTACCGGGCGGGAAGAGTCAACGTTACCGTCACTGTCGATCAGATTAAACGCGGCGAAGAAAACACTTGCTGCCGGCTTAACTTTAGCCGTGTCAATATTGAGCGTACCCACAGTCGCGGTATAAGCGATCCGCTCCCCGTCAAGTACGATCTGATGACGCGTTGTCTTCTCGTAGGGTTCCGGCAGCTGCTGTGTTTTGCGCTCGTTTTGTTGAGCGGCGGCAGCTGCCGTCTTGCTAGCTTGTTCATTGTCATTACTCATGACCATCACCGTCCTTATCGGTTGCTTGCATCCACCATATCAACAAGGTCGAACATTTGTTCTATCTGCATGTCGTGAACCATGAACGACAACATCATCATCTCTCTATGAAGTATCATCACACAGCAATTATTCGCGATGAGGCATATCCGTATCTGTATCAATCACCACAGTCACTGGCCCATCATTGACTAATCCAACACGCATATGCGCACCAAACCGTCCCTCATACACCGGTACTCCCCCAGAACGCAACGCTTCATTGAACTTAATCCACATCAGATCAGCATGTTCAGGTTTGCCAGCTTTCACAAAACTGGGTCGGTTACCTTTGCGCACATCGGCGTACAACGTGAATTGAGAAATCGACAAGATTTCACCGCCGACATCTTGAATAGAGCGGCTCATTTTTCCTTGAGCATCCTCAAATACGCGCAAATTCAATACTTTATGCGCCAGCCAAGCGATCTCAGTTTCACCATCCGTATCAGCTACGCCAACCAGAATCATGTAGCCAAGCCCAATCTGCTGCGCGTCAAACGTAGGATCAAGCGTTCCTAGCTCATTGACGACATCGACACTGGCTTGCGATACTCGTTGAATTACAATACGCATATGTAGCATTACTCCTTCATTTTCGACAGCTCAGTTGCGTCGCGAGCAGCAGACACGAATGTATTGAAAATAGCTTGCGAGCGTGAATCTACGCGGTATAAAAACTCAGGGTGCCATTGCACAGCCCACAAGAATCGGCTCGCTGGTCGCCACAGCGATTCGATAACACCATCTGCAGCCACAGCCATAACTTCAAGTCCGGGAGCCAGTTCTCGCACAGCCTGATGATGATAACTATTCACCGCAATAGTCGTCTTACCCGCGAATAACTGAGCTAGTGGAGTGCCGGGCATAAGTATCACGTCATGACCAAACTGGTCATAGGGAGGAGTCATATGATGCTCGACATTGCTGGGATGTTCACTGGGCAAATCTTGCCATAAGGTTCCGCCCAGCACTACGTTGATGAGTTGAATGCCACGGCAAATACCGAGTATTGGCTTATCGCGCTGCATAACGTTACTCAATAACGCCGCTTCCATGCGATCGCGTTCTGGACTCAGTGCCTCATTACGCCCGACACCACTATCGGACTGTACAAACGTCGACTTGTCATCGTTGTTTTCGGCATTGCGATCAACCTGACCATTATTATTCAGCAACACAGGGCCGATATCAGGGCCACCAGTAAAGAGAAATGCATCGCATCGATCAGCGCATTGCTTAATGACAGCATCATCGTCAGTTAATGGCAGCATAACCGGTATACCACCCGCGCGAAGTAACGCATCCATATACCCGGGCAACATCCATAAGCTGTCGCGAGCATAATCCATCAATGGGGTAATACCAATCACCGGTTTCCGTACGCTCATTGATCCTCCTTCGCACACATTATGCCGTTCACCTCAAACATAATCGGAAATAATTTCAATCATCTGAAATTAATATTGTCTATATCATTAGACGTTTTGTTTGACTAATCTATCTTCCTATTTTATAGTTTCTATAATTTAAGGTCGAATCAAGAAAGAATACTTGGACGATGGGCATGAAGTATAAGAGTTTGGCGCGGTCATTTCACGCCGACAGGACGAACGACGCCTTCAACAACCATGCGCAGCTTGCCCGGCAACGACTCGAGGCAGACTCCACATTCAGAACCGGAATCATCACTCCTCTGGGCGAACTGTTCACCGCCACGCCACGCGAGACATCCCTGCTCACAGAAAAGATACTCCTTGCGGAACGGCGGGTGTCCCGGCTTTGGAACCAGATCCCCGGCGTCATGCGCTGGGACTACATACGACATTCCATCAGCGAGGAACTGTTCGCCACCAACGAGATGGAAGGCGTACGCAGCACCCGCAAAGAAACCCAGAATGCCGTGGCCACGGCAGAAAAGGCCAAGAAGGGCGGCGACGACACCAAGGCTAGGTTCAGTGAATTCGCCAAACTGTACCTAAACCTCACAGACAAGGACTCAGCACTGCCGTCGGGAATAGCAGATATCCGCGACATCTACGACAAGATCGTACTAGACGAAATCGACGAGAACGACAAGCCAGACGGCGAACTGTTCCGCAAAGGCGACGTAGAGATACAAGGCCCTCACGGGATTGCGATCCACAACGGGGTCAAAGGAGAAGGCAACATCGGCGCACTCCTCACCAGCATGATCCACCTCGCAACCTCCGACGAGATCCCCCGGCTCCAGTCGGTCATCATGTCGCATTTCCTGTTCGAATATGTTCACCCGTTCTACGACGGCAACGGCAGGACAGGTCGGTATCTCTTGGCCCTGTACTTGAACCACGACCTGACCATGCCCACCGTGCTGTCGCTGTCCCGTACCATCGCGGAAAACAAGAACGCCTACTACAAGGCGTTCATAGAAGCAGAGGACAAGCTGAACTGCGGCGAGCTCACGCTCTTCGTGAACACTGTCCTCGAGTTCATTCAACGGGCTCAGAACGAGCTGATCGACGAACTCGAGGTCAGGGTCGACCAGCTCGACAAAGGCGAAGCGGTTTGCAACCAGCTTGAACGGAAGCATGGTCTGTCCACAAAAGCGGTCGCGATACTATATGGCGTAATCCAAGAGGAGATGTTCGACTCATCTAAGTCCATGACACTGGACGATGCCGCATATCATATCGGCCTATCCAAGCAAAGCGCGAGAAAGTATGTGGGAGAGCTCATGGACATGGGCCTTGTCATCCAATCTGGGAAACGCCCCCTGAAGATACGAGCATCGGAATTGCTGAAGGACATCCTTAAAACCGGGGTGAGCGAGGATGCCTGACAAGGGCATGACGTCCATCCCCCGATGCCCGTTTTCATCAAACACCGCAAGCAACGAGATCGGCAGTTCTCGCCCATTGCGTGATGTGTTTGGTCAAGTTGATGTAGGCTGTTGGGGGTGGTGACGTTTTGTTGGACTTCGTTGTCTGAATGGTCGTTCAGAACGATATCACATGTGTTCAGGCGACGAGCCCGAGCTGGATGCGCTTGTCCATGATGCTCATCCCGTATTCGAGTTTGATGCGCTTGTCCCGGTACCAGACCATGTACTCGTCCAGCATCGCAATGAACTCGTCGATCGTGACGCCCTGGAAGCTCCTCTTGTGGAAGAACTCTTGCTTGAGCCGGCCGAAGAACCCCTCGGCGGCGGCGTTGTCCGGACTGCAGCCCTTCGCGCTCATCGACCTCGTCAATCCATGATCCGTGCAGATGCGAATCCATTCAGGCCACCGGTAGTGGCATCCCCGGTCGGAGTGGATGACGGGCGTCTGACCGGGTCGGAGCGTGGCGCACGCGTCCTCGAGCATCCCGTTGGCCAATGCGGCGTTGGGGCTGGTGCCGATCGTCCAGGCGACCGGCATGCCGTCGTAGCAGTCGATCAC